>JBFXAJ010000003.1:0-193563 GCA_050184415.1 Bauldia sp. | reverse complement strand
GCTCGCCCTCAACATCCTCAATGATCACCCCGAAAAGGCTTCCATCCGACGCAAAATCAAACGCGCCGGATGGGACGATGCCTTCCTCCTCTCCCTCTTCGCCCATATGCGATAGCCCTGCCCCTTGCGGGGAGGTCCAAACCCGAAGGGTTTGGGGAGGGGGTCCGGGCCTTTCGTTCCGTCGCCGAACCCCACGCGCTCCGCTACGGTTCGCTTCGCGAACGAAGCTTTGCGGCCTGCCCCGCAAGGGAGACCTTTGCGTATCGCCGGAACGAGCGCCAATCTCCCACCTCTCCCCGCTGGGGAGAGGTCGAGCCGTCGCGCAAGCGACGGATCGGGTGAGGGACTCCAACCTCAAGGTCGGCACCCCCTCACCCGGCTCGACCCGCTTCGCGGCTCGATCCGACCTCTCCCCGCCGGGGAGAGGTGAAGAGGAGTCTCTCTAGCCATTCTACCATGGTCGCCCCGCAGGGCCGCTCGCGTGATCGGCCAACGTGCCGCACACGCGCCAGACCGGAGCGCGCAAGCTCTGGCATCGCCGGATCGCCGAGCCTACGGCGCCAATGCACCAAGCCACTCGTTGATCCACGCCTCGCGGTTGGCCACGAGATCGGCGGGTGCCGTGAGGAACGACATCGCGGGGCGCGGGAGGTCGGCGAAGACGGCCGGGACGTCCACGATGGTGGCCGGGTACATCCAGTTGCCCTCGGGGATGGCGGCCTGGAAGCCGTCGGTCAGCATGAAGTCGAGGAATTCGCGGGCGAGCTGCGGCTGGTCGGTGCTTGCGACCATCGCGCCGACCTCGACCTGGAGCGCGTGCCCTTCCTCGAAGATGGCGGCCTCGTAGCGGTCCTCGCCCTCGGCGATCAGATGATAGGCGGGGGACGTGGTGTAGGAGAGGACCATGTCGGCCTCGCCTTCGAGGAAGAGGCCGTAGGCCTCGGACCAGCCGCGGGTGACCGTGACGATGCGCGGCGCGAGCTGGGCCCAGGCGTCGGCCGCGCCGTCGCCGAAGACTTCCTTCATCCAGAGGAGAAGGCCGAGACCGGGGCTCGAGGTCCGGGGATCCTCGATGATGATCGTCGGGCCGTCGGGGTCGGTGACGAGCTCGCGGAGGCTCGCCGGCGCCGCCGCCAGCGTCTCGGAATCGTAGACGAAGGCGAACCAGCCCCAGTCGAAGGGAACGAACGTGTCGTCGGTCCAGGCGACGGGGAGGTCCAGTCCCTCGAGGGTGATGCCGTGCGGGGCGAAGAGGCCGCTGGCGCGGGCCTCCTCCATCAGGCTGGTGTCGAGGCCGAGCACGATGTCGGCAGGCGTCGAGGCGCCCTCGAGGAGAAGGCGGGCGATCAGCGTGCCGGCGTCGTCGGTCACGACCCATTCGAGCGCGCAATCGCACATCGCCTCGAAATTGGCTGCCACGGTCGCGCCGGGTCCATACTCCCCGGCGAAGGACGAGTAGGTGTAGACCGTAAGCGTCGGCGCCGGCTGGGCGAGCGCGGGCGTGGCAGCGGCAGCGCCGAGCGCCGCGGCAAGGAGGAGGCGGTTCATCGAGAAGACCTTTCGCGTTGCGGAGGTGCAACGGGAAGGGCAGGGCATGCGCCGCGCAGCAGGGTGCTGTGGAAGCATCTCTTTCCCTCCGCCGGCACGACCCGGATCAGGTTCCATGGGTTGGCGGAGACCCGCCTCTCAGCCCCGCCGATGTTGCGAGGCACCCCAAGAGATGCGTGGAACCTAGGTCCGTCCGTCCGTGCGCGCAAGGGCACGCGGCGGCGCCGGCGTTCGTGTCGCTGTCAGCCGCGGATGGCGCGACGGACGCCGTCGATGATGCGGTCCTGGGTCTCGTCGTCGAGATAGGCGTGCATCGGCAGGCTCACGACGTCCTCGGCCACTGCCTCCGCCACCGGCAGCGACGGCGCCGCCGTCAGCTGGTCTCTGAAAGCGGTCTGGCGGTGGAGCGCGCGGGGATAGTGGACCGCGGTCGGGATGCCTTCGGCGGCGAGGGCTGCGCGGAACGCATCGCGATTCCGGCCCGTGATGCGGATCGTGTACTGCGCCCAGACCGAAACATTCCCCTCGGCGACGGCCGGGACGGCCACCACGTCCGCGAGCCCGGCGCCGTAGCGCGCGGCGACGCGGTTACGGGCGTCGATCTCGTCGGCGAAGATCGCGAGCTTCTCGACGAGGATCGCGGCCTGGAGCGCATCGAGCCGGGAGTTGAGGCCGACCCGGGCATGCTCGTAGCGGTCCGTGCCCTGGCCGTGCATGCGGATGGAGCGTAGCACCGCGTCGAGTTCGGGATCGGCGGTGAAGATCGCGCCGCCATCGCCGTAGCAGCCGAGCGGCTTCGCGGGGAAGAAGCTGGTGCCGGTGGCGAGGCCGAAATTGCCGGTCTTGCGGCCCCTGTAAGTCGCCCCAAAACCCTGCGCGGCGTCGCCGAGGAGGAACATGCCTTCGTCGCGGAGGATCGGCTCGATCGCGTCATAGTCGGCCGGCTGGCCGTAGAGATCGACCGCGATCGCCGCCCGCGGCCGGAGGCCGTTCGCCTTCGCCACGGCGATCGCCTGATTCAGGCTCTCCGCATCGAGGTTGAAGGTGTCCTCCGCGACGTCGGCAAAGACGATCGTGGCGCCGCGGAGCGCGATCACCTCGGCCGGCGCCGCGAAGGTGAAGGCCGGGCAGATCACGGCGTCGCCGGGGCCGATACCCTTCGCCATCAGGACGAGGAGAAGCGCGTCGGTGCCGTTCGCGCACGCCACCGCATAGGGCGCGCCGCAGAAGGCCGCAAGCTCGGCCTCGGCCGTCTCGACCTCCCGGCCGAGGATGAACTGGCCGTGGCCGAGGACGCGGTTGATCGCGTCGTCGATGCGCGAGCCCAGCCGGCGCCGCTGGGCCTGGAGGTCGATGAAGGCGATCTCGGCCTTCGCCGTGGCGACTTTGTTCAACATGATGCCCTGAGAGAAGACCGGCCCCTGCTTTCGCCCGGCGCGGCGAAAATGGCGGTCCGCGGGGGCGCGAACAAGTCACTTAAAGCGAGGAACGGAAACAATCCGAAAGCGCGTGGGCACTCGATTGACAGGAGCGGCGGCGCCGCACAATTTGCCACGCAAGCCGTCGCGGAGGGTCGCGGCTGGACAGCCTTGATCTGCGGGGGGACGCGAGAGGTGCAACAGCACGCCACGAGTTTCCGCCGCATCGTCGTCACGGTAGCGATGGCGGGCGCGCTCGCCCTTGCCGGCTGCACGGTGCAGCCGCTTTACGCGACCGGCCCTGCCGGAACAACGCTCCAGGCCGAGCTTGCGGCGATCTCGATCGTGCCGGTCGACGACCGGGTCGGGCAGATCATCCGCAACGAGCTGATCTTCGACTTCACCGGCGGCGGCGCGCCCGCCGCGCCGCGCTACGAGCTGACCATCGCGACGACCGTGGGGCGCGGCGCCTTCGATGTCATCGCCCCCCGCGATGAGCGGATGACCAGCGTTGCGGTGACTGCGACCTACGTCCTCGCCGACATCGGCACCGGCGCCGTCATAACGCAGGGCACCGCGCGATCGGAGACGCGCTTCGCGCTCTCCAACCAGGAGTTCGCCAATGTCCGCGCGGAGGAAGAGGCGCGGGAGCGGGCGGCGCTGGAGGTGGCGGAGGAAATCCGTCTCGGCGTGGCCGGCGCGCTCGCCGCCCGCTAGCTGCGCGGCCTTGACGGGGTCGGTTGCGTGGTTCGGTCGGTCGTCCGAGCACCGCCCATCAGTTCACTCCTCCCCGGGCTTGACCCGGGGTCCATTGGCCTCTCCACCAATCCGAAGGTGTTGAGAATCCAGGTGATTCCGCATCGGTGGCACCGCCAATGGGCCCCGGGTCAAGCCCGGGGAGGAGGTCGTTGATAGGTCTGACCGCACCTCATCCGCCGCGGCGCCTTTAAGCCGCAATCGCGCGACGCTACGGTAGCGTGACGCCGCCATGCCGCATTCTCCTCAGCGACCGCGCCGCGTCCTCGTCACCGGGGCAAGCGGCTTCATTGGACAGGGGGTCATCCCCGCCCTGGCCGCAGCTGGGATCGCCGTGCGGGCGGCCGTGCGCGAACCCGGACCGATTGCTGCGGGCGTGGAAAGCGCGGTCGTCGGCGACCTCCGGAAGCCGGTCAATCTGTCCGAGGCGATGCGCGACGTCGACGCCATCGTCCATCTCGCGGGCCTGTCGCACCAGGCGCCCGGGATCGGCGATGACACCTATCGCGAGGTCAACAGCGCCGTGACCGCGGGGCTGGCGCGCGCGGCGCGGGCGAGCGGCGTCCAGCGCTTCGTCCTCCTGTCGTCGATTCGCGCCCAGACCGGGCCGTCATCGGACCGCGTGATCCGCGAAACCGACGAGCCCGCCCCGACCGACGCTTACGGGCGCTCGAAGCTGGAGGCCGAGCAGCTCCTCGCGGCCGCCGGCCTCCCGCACGTCATCCTGCGGCCGGTCGTCGTCCACGGTCCCGGGATGCGGTTCAACATGGCGGCGCTCCTCGACCTCGCGCGCCGGAAGACGCCGCTCCCGTTGGGCCTGTTCGACGCGCGCCGTTCGGTTTTGGCGCGCGATCATCTCGCCGATGCCGTTCTCGTCGCCCTGACCGAACCGCAGGCCGTGGGCGGCACGTTCCTCGTCGCGGACCCGGAGCCGCTGACGATCGCGGCGATGGTGCGGGCGCTCCGCCGCGGGCTAGGGCGCGGCGGCGGCCTCCTGCCGGTCCCGCCTGGAATGGTGGCCGGCGTCGCGCGCATCGCGGGCCGTGGCGATGACGTCGATCGGCTCCGGCAAACGCTCGTCGCCGACCCGTCAAAGCTCTTGTCGATCGGCTGGAAGCCGCGACGGAGCGCGTCCGATGCGCTCGCCGAAACGGCGCGTCTGGCCTGACGCCATCAGAACGCGAAAAGGCCCGGCGGAGGCCGGGCCGTTCGCGAAGTCGATGCAGCCGCTACTGCCGGGCGGGGTTGCCGCCCTTCGGCATGAGGCCGATCTGCTCGAGCATGCCGGAGATGTTGCGGATCAGCTCGACCGCCGCCGGAGCGGAGAGCGCAAGCCGGGCGGTCACGTAGACGCTCGGGACGCTGCCTTCCTTGATGCCTTCGCCCATCCGCTCGGGAACGAGACGGGAGGTGCCGAGGGTGATCGTCACCGACGCTGAATCGAAGCCTGCCGAAATGAACTGGTTCGCATAGGCCTCGTGAACGGTCGGCGTGTCGACGATCTTGAACCGCGGCTGCTGCTTGGGGTCTGCCATTCTTCCCTCCCTTGGGCGACGGCGTGCTTCATAGCATCGCAGTTTGGGTTTGCGAAGTACGTCGTCGAAGGGTCGCCGCGGCCGGCATCGCGTGCTAAGCCTTCTCCAGCCACCCGGCTGGGAGGCGAGACGAGGGACGCCCACCCCGCCTGACATGAACGTCCTCACCAAGTCGGAACAGGCGCATGGCGGCAACAGCCGCAGCGTCACGGCGATCCTCGGCCCGACCAATACCGGCAAGACCCACCTCGCCATCGAGCGGATGCTCGCGCACCCGTCGGGTGTGATCGGCCTCCCGCTGCGCCTCCTCGCTCGCGAGGTCTACACCCGCATCGTCGAGCGCGCGGGGGCGGCGTCGGTGGCGCTCATCACCGGCGAGGAGAAGATCATCCCGGCCGCGCCGCGGTTCCGGGTGTGTACGGTCGAGGCGCTGCCGGAAACGACCGATGCCTCCTTCCTCGCCATCGACGAGATCCAGATCGCCGCCGACCTCGAGCGCGGCCATGTGTTCACCGACCGGCTGCTCAACCTCCGCGGCCGCGACGAGACACTGCTCCTCGGCGCCGCCACCATGCGCCGCGTCGTCGAGAAGCTGATCCCCGGCGCCAATATCGTCACCCGGCCGCGCCTTTCGGTGCTCTCCTATGCCGGCTCGAAGAAGATCACCCGGCTGCCGCATCGCTCGGCCGTCGTCGCCTTCTCGGCCGACGAGGTCTACGCCATCGGCGAACTGATCCGCCGGCAGCGAGGCGGGGTTGCGGTCGTTCTCGGCGCACTCAGCCCGCGGACCCGGAACGCGCAGGTCGAGCTGTTCCAGAACGGCGACGTCGACTTCCTGGTCGCGACCGACGCCATCGGAATGGGCCTCAACCTCGACCTCGACCACGTCGCCTTCGCGTCGGACCGGAAATTCGACGGCTTCCAGCACCGGCGCTTGACGCCGTCGGAGTTCGCGCAGGTCGCCGGCAGGGCCGGCCGCCACACCCGCAACGGCACCTTCGGCGTCACCGGACGGGTCGATCCGCTGGAGCCCGAGCTCGTCGAAGCCCTGGAGAGCCACCGCTTCGAACCGGTCAAAACCGTACAATGGCGGAACCGGAAGCTCGATTTCGCCAACCTTCGGGCGCTGCGGGCGAGCCTCGACCAGCCGCCGGTGCAGGAGGGCCTCGTGAAGGCGCTTCCCGCCGACGACGTGCGGGTGCTGGAGCTCGCGACCCACGATCCGGACATCGTCGGCCTCGCCGGTCGCCCCGAGCGCGTCGCCCTCCTCTGGGACGTCTGCCAGATCCCGGATTATCGCCGGATCGCGCTTGCCAATCATGGCGAGCTGGTCACCACCGTGTTCCGCCAGCTTGCCCGGAACGGCCGGATTTCGGACGACTGGTTCGCCGCCCAGGTCGCGTTCGCCGACCGCACCGACGGCGACATCGACACCCTCGCAAACCGCATCGCGCACATCCGCACCTGGACCTACGCAGCGAACCGGCCGAACTGGCTTTACGATGCACAGCATTGGCAGGACGAAACGCGGGCGATAGAGGATCGTCTGTCCGACGCCCTTCATGAGAGACTGACACAGCGTTTCGTCGACCGGCGCACCAGCGTCCTGATGCGCCGCCTGAGAGAGAACACGATGCCCGAAGCTGAGATTACCCCGGACGGCGAGGTCGTCGTCGAGGGCCTCCATGTCGGACAGCTCCAGGGCTTCCGCTTCGTTCCCGATCCCCAGGCCGGCGGCCCCGATGCGAAGGCCCTAAGGGCTGCGGCCCAGCAGGCGCTGGCCGGCGAGATCGAGCGCCGGGCGCAAGGGATCGCCGCGGCGCCGAACGAGCAGTTCGTGCTGGCATCGGACGGGACGTTCCGCTGGCAGGGCATTGCCATCGCCCGCCTCGTTGCCGGCGAGGACGTCCTCAAGCCGCGCCTTTTCCTGCTCGCCGACGAGACGCTGTCCGGGCCGGCGCAGGAAGCGGTTCAGGGCCGCCTCGACGCGTGGCTCAAGAACCATGTCGAGACACTCCTCAAGCCGCTCATCGACCTTCGCTCGGCCGAGGAGCTTGCCCCGCTCGCCCGCGGCGTCGCGTTCCGGGTGTCCGAGCAGCTCGGCGTCGTCGAGCGGCCGGAGATCGCGGAGGACATCCGCGGGCTCGACCAGGACATGCGGGCAAGCCTCCGGAAGCTCGGCATCCGCTTCGGCGCCCACCACATCTACGTGCCGCAGCTCCTCAAGCCGCATCCGAGCGGACTGCTTGCAATCCTCTGGGGCCTGAAGAATGGCGGGCTGGACACGCCGGGCATCGCCGAGATCCCGGCGCTTTCGGCGGCCGGCCGGACCACGATTCCGGTCGACGATACCTTCCCGAAGGCGCTCTATCGCGTCGTGGGCTACCGCGTGGCGGGGCCTCGCGCGATCCGCATCGACATTCTCGAGCGGCTCGCCGACCTGATCCGGCCGCTTCTCGCCTGGCGGCCGACGGCCGAAAACGCCACCCCCCCGCCCGGCGTCGCGCCCGGCGGCGGCTTCACGGTCATCCCGGCCATGACCTCGCTCCTCGGCACCTCGGGCGAGGATTTTGCCGCGGTCCTGAAGTCGCTGGGCTATCGGGTGGATCGGCGCCCGGCACCGGCCTCGCAAACCGCGATCCAGGCGCCGCCTCCGGTTGCCCCGCCCGAGCCGACGGAACTCGCCAGCGATCAGGCCGAGGCCACCGAAGCCTCGGCCGTCTCCGACCCCGGAGCCGTGGACGCGGCGGAACCGCAGGCGGCGGAACTATCGGCTCTGGTCGAACCGTCTCCCGAGCCGGAGGCCATCGCGCCCCCCGATCGGCCGGAGCCGAGCGGATGGGCCGAGCTGGAGGCGCCGGCGGCGCCTGCCGAGTCGGTGCCCGTGGCCACAGCCCCTGCCGACGTCGTTCAGGCTGAAGCCGAGGCAACGGAACCGTCCGAGCCGCAGTTCATCGAGGTCTGGCGGCCGGGACGCCCTCCGGGCGAGCGGCGCCCCGGACAGGATCGCGGCCGCGGCCGGCGTCCCGAACGCGCCGATCGCGACGCCGCGGCTCCGTCCGCAACCCCGCGCGACGGACGTCGCGACCCGCAGGGCCGGCCCGATCGCGACGGCAGGCCGAACCGCGATCGCCGGGACCAGCGTCGCGACCGCGAGGCGCCCGCGGCCCGCGAGCGCACCGAGGGCGAGGCGCCGGCCGCCCGGCGCGACGAACGCGGCAACGGACACCGCCCGCCACGGCCGGACCGTCGCCCGGACGACCGCCGCCCGCGGCCGGCCGAGCGCTTCTCCTTCAGCAAGCCGAAGGAGAAGGAGATCGACCCGGACTCGCCCTTCGCGGCGCTCGCGGCCCTCAAGGCCGACCTCGAGAAGCGCGGGCGC
This sequence comes from Bauldia sp., assembly GCA_050184415.1. GTDB lineage: Bacteria > Pseudomonadota > Alphaproteobacteria > Rhizobiales > Kaistiaceae > JADLGL01. The sequence continues at coordinate 184,924 of JBFXAJ010000003.1, read as the reverse complement.
TGATTGGCGTCCGGTCGCGAGGTCGATCCGGCCGAGCCGGCCGACCGGCAGCGCATCGACCGCTGGCTCTGGCACGCGCGCGTGGTCAAGACCCGGAACGCCGCCCAGGCCTTGGCGACCTCGGGCCAGGTTCGCGTCAACCGGGAAAAAACCGTCGCGAGCAGCCGCAATGTCAGGGTCGGGGACGTGCTGACCATCGCGCTGGCGGGATCGGTCCGGATCCTCCGTGTCACCGGCTTTGCCGAACGGCGCGGCTCGCCGGCGGCGGCCCGCCTTCTCTACGAGGATCTCAACGCGCGGGCCGCCGGCGGAGCCGCGGATGACGATGCCGCGGGCTGACCTGAAAGGGTGTTCCGCTGCGACGGCTAAAACGGGCATCGTCAACCTTGCCGCGACGCGGTTGAACCGCTAACGAAACCACCGCCACATAAGGCCCGGCTTCGGGTGGGCAATGGTCCCACGCGATCGAGGAGAGCGACTTGACCTACGTCGTCAATGAAAACTGCATCCGCTGCAAGTTTATGGACTGCGTTGAGGTTTGCCCCGTCGACTGCTTCTACGAGGGGGAGAACATGCTGGTGATCCACCCGGACGAGTGCATCGACTGCGGCGTGTGCGAGCCCGAATGCCCCGTCGACGCGATCAAGCCGGACACCGAGCCGGGTCTCGACAACTGGCTGCGGCTGAACGCCGAATATGCTCCGAAATGGCCGAACATCACCGCCAAGCGCGACGCGCCGGCCGATGCGAAGGCCTTTGAAGGCGTTCCGAACAAGTTCGCGCAGTATTTTTCGCCGAATCCCGGCGAAGGCGACTAAGCGCGCTGCCGAATCGCCGCAGCCGCGGGTGCGCCGCACCAAACCTTTGAAACGTAGCAATTTTTGTGCTACGGTCCTGTGACAGACGGTTTCCTGTCTTCCACCGACCATTGGCCCCGCGCGGTTTGCCGCCGATCCCTTTCGGCGGGAGCCGGGCGGCGTTTCCGCGAACGATGCCGGCTTAGCCGCGTGGAGAGGAGACGGGTCGCCCGGAAGCCGGTACCGGCGGCACGTCGGACTCGATTGCCGACGCGACCGCACTAGCAGATTCGTCATCAGGAGCGACACCCGAAATGGCCGCAGCGAAGAAGTCCACTCCCCGGTCGGAATTCCGGACTGGCGAGCACATCGTCTATCCCGCCCATGGCGTGGGGAAGATCGTGCGCCTCGAGAACCAGGAAGTGGCAGGCATGAAGCTCGAGCTCTACGTCGTCTCGTTCGAGAAGGACAAGATGACGCTGCGCGTGCCGGTGCCGAAGGCGAAGTCCGTGGGCATGCGGAAGCTCGCGGATGCCGCGACGGTCGAGCGGGCGCTCGAGACCGTGCGGGGCCGCGCCCGCATCAAGCGCACGATGTGGAGCAGGCGCGCCCAGGAATACGAGGCGAAGATCAATTCGGGCGATCTCCTCGCGATCTCCGAGGTGGTTCGCGACCTCTACCGGTCCGACGCCCAGCCCGAGCAATCCTACAGCGAGCGGCAGCTTTACGAAGCCGCGCTCGACCGGATGTCGCGCGAGATCGCGGCGGTCGCCGGCCTCTCCGAAACGGAGGCCGTGCAGCGCATCCAGGAGAACCTCGCCAAGAGCCCGCGCCGCGGCGCGAAGACCGCCGCCGCCGATGCCGACGCGGATGCCGGCGAAGAGGATCAGGACGAGGCGGCCTGATCTCCAATTGCCGTCGTGGAAACAGGAAGGGCCCCGCCGATGACGGCGGGGCCCTTTTCCTTTTGGTCTGGAGATCTGTGGACCGCGGCCGGAAGACTCCTCTTCACCTCTCCCCGCCGGGGAGAGGTCGAGCAGCGGCGAGCGGCTGATCGGGTGAGGGGGTTCCGGCCCTGAGGTCTGTTCTCCTCACCCCGGATCGATCCGCTTCGAGGTGGGAGAACTCCGGCCTTACGCAAAGTGTCGTTACTGGTCCGTGATGATCTTCACGCGCGACCCGGCCGGGATCGGCGTGCCGGCGTCGAAGCCGTTGAGGACCAGGAAGAGCTCCACCGGATTGTCGACGCCGCGCATGGACTGGGCCAGCGATGCGGCCGTCGATCCCGCGGGAGCGGTGATGACGCGGAGGCGGAGCGGGCCGATGCCGGCGGCCTCCTGCGGCGAGAGGCGCCGGAACGAGCCGGAGATCACCTGGGCGGCCTGCTCGAAGGCGGGCGTGACCTGGCTGTTGGCGAAGATGAAGCGATAGGCCTCGCCGCCGAGCTCGATGATCGCGATGCGGAATTGCCAGCCGCCCGCGGCGGCGGACGCTGTCACCGCAGGCATGCCGCCGATCGTCGTGGCTCTGATCGAGGACTGATCGAGGCCGTTCACCCAACCAGACGTCAGATAGGCGTTCAGCGTCTCGCGGCCCGAAAGCGTGACCGAATCGAAGCGGAGCGCCGTGCCGTCCGCGCCCATGGCAAGAACCGCCGACTGGGTGTTGTCGAGGACGAAGCCGTCCGGCACCGCGAAGCCGATGCCGAGGTCGGGATGGTAGAAATTGCGCCCGCGGATGAAGCCCTCGGCGCTGTCGTCCCCGAACACCGTCCCGTCGATCCCGGCGAGATAGCGGTCGCGATCGGTCTCGCCGGCTCCGGGCTGGCCGACCTGCTGGGCGGTGCTGACGGCAAGGCCCACGCGCGACGGATTGCTGGGGTGGCTCGCCAGGAAGTCCGGCGCCTGGACGTCGTCGAGGCCGATGGATGCCCGGTAGGCGTCGTAGCGGCCCATCGCCTGGAGGAAGCGGCTCGCGGCATAGGGGTCATAGCCGGCGGCCGCGATCGTGCGGATGCCGATCTGGTCGGCCTCGAGCTCCTGCTGCTGCGAGAAGCCGGCAAGCGTGCGCTGGCTGGTGGCAACCGCGATCTGGGCCGGCGTATCGCCGGCGGCGTCGGTGACGACGTTGTTCACGATGGCCGCGGTCAGCGCCTGGTTCTGGCGCTGCGCGGCGTGGTCGGCGGTGACATGCGCCATCTCATGCGCGATGACAGCCGCGACCTCGGACGAGTCCGTCGCGAGCGTCAGGAGGCCGCGCGTCACATAGAGATAGCCGTCGGGGAGGGCAAAGGCGTTGACGGCCGGGGCGTTGAGAATCGTGATGGCGTAGGACCGCGTCGGGTCCGGCGAGGCGGCCACCAGCCGGCCGACGATCCGCGCCAGGGTCCGCTCGAGCTCGGGGTCGCGATAGACGCCGCCATAGGTGTTGACGATCCGGGCGTGCTGATCGTTGGCCGCAAGGCCCGACGGACGGACCGCCGCCGGCGAGGCGGCCGAGACGTCGGGGGATCCGCTCGGCATCGCCGCCGTCGTGCAGCCGGCGACCAGCATTGCCGCCGCGGCAATCGCCAGCAGCCTCGCCGCCGGCTTCGGGAAGAAAGGGAACAGCGCGTGCATCAAGATCCGTCGTCCAGGAGTTCGATCTGCTCGGCGTGGTCGACCACGATCCACGGCCCATCGCGCTGGGTCAGCCAGCCGCGGATGCGGACGCGCTGTCCGACGAGGGTGTCCAGCGGTCCGCCTTCCGCCTCGATCGCGTTGGCATTGCCGACGCTCATGGAAACCGTGAAGTCCGTCGTCCATTCGCGTCCGAAATTGAGATAGACCGTGCGCTCGCGGCGGCCGATCGAGAGCACCCGGCCTTCGACAAGAGCGAATGCGCCGTCGACGAAGCGGATCTCGTCGCCATAGGCGTTCAAGGCAGTCGTCGTCGCCCAGAGGCCGACGTTGCTCTCACGCGCGACCTCTTCGGCGACAAGGAACTCACCCAGACACGCCCGATCCTCGGCAAGGCCCGACACGACTGCAAGGCCACGCGTCAGAAGCTCGGACTGCAGCGACACCGGCGCGCCGCCGACAAAGACGTGACCAACGATGCGCCCGTAGCGATCGCCGAGTATGGTGCCGTGGCGCACCGCGACGGTCCGATCGAGCGCCAGCTCCGCCAGGACCGCAACGGCGCGCGTATCGCCTGCGGTGCCGGCATCGAGGCCCGCGAGTCTCACCTCGGCACCGCCCGCGAGGCGCAGCGTCGTCCCGTCGATGATCGATTCCACGCGATCCGTCTCTCCCTGGGTGAGATTGCAGCCGGCATCGGCGAAGACGCGGTCGGCAGCGACAGGCGGCGCCACCGTAGCGGCACCGATGAACAGAAGGCCAGATATGGCGGCGTCAAGGCGGCGCAAGGGCGGCCAAAGGAAGGTCAGCGTTGCAGTTTCATCATAGTGTTGCCGAGGCGCAACGTCAGAGCAAGGGCGGCGCTCGGTGGAACTCCGGTGTGCCTCGGGCGCTGTTCCTCCTACGATGGGCCGCGCCGACCGACGAAAGGTCCGCCTAGAGGGAGAAACGCCATGTCGATGCTGAAGGTGATCGAGGTTCTCGCCGAGTCCGAGAAGAGCTGGGAGGATGCCGCTCATGTGGCCGTGGCGACGGCCGGCAACACCCTTCGCCACGTCCGGTCCATCAACATCGAGAATTTCCAGGCGACGGTGCGCGACGGCAAGATCGTGAACTACCGCATCAACGCGAAGATATCGTTCGTGCTCGAGTAGCGCCAAGCGGCCTTCCTTCGGTGGAAGTCCGACATCGGACTTTCACTAGTCGATGCCCAGCGCGGCGAGCTGGCTCTCGACCCGCGGAATGTCCTCGGGATTGTTGACCTCCCAGAACGGACGGCCGCGCCCGTCGACCTCCACGGTCCGGACGCGCCGGCCGGTTTCGAGGAATCGGAGCTGCTCGAGCCCTTCGAGGACCTCCAGCGGCGTAGGGGCCGCGCTGGCATAGGCGGCGAGCGCCGGGAGCCGATAGGCGTAGAGGCCGACATGGTGGAAGACCGGCACGATGCCGTCGACCACCGTGCGGCCGGCGGTGAAGGGGATGATCTCCTTCGAGAAGTAGAGCGCGTCGCCGCTCTGCGCCCGCACGGCCGTGGTCGCGCCGACCCGGCCCGCGGAGCGGTCCTCGCGGAACATCCGAAGGCTCGCCTCGTCGCAACGGAGAATGGGGGTCGCAACCTCGATCGTCGGGTCCGCGCTCATCGCGGCCACGAGGTCGGCCACGAACCAGGCCGGCGTCAGCGGGGCATCGCCCTGGAGGTTGACGACGATCCCATCGTGGACCCCCATCTTCTGCGCCGCCTCGGCGACGCGCTCGGTCCCGTTGCGGTGCTCGGCGGAGGTCATGACCGCCTCCGTTCCGTGGAGCTCGGCCTCGTCGGCGATGCGCCGATCGTCGGTCGCCACCGCGACGCGGTCTATGTTCGGCACGATCGCGGCAGCCTCGATGCAGCGCTGGAGGAGGCTTTTCGCAATGCCTGACCGGCCGCGCAGCCGCGACAAGGGCTTTCCGGGAAAGCGCGAGGATCCGTAGCGCGCCGGGATGATGAGCGTGACGTGCATGTGGCTGTCCCCTGGAATAGCGCCTGTTCTAGGGTCGCTGGGGGCGCGGCTCAATCGCATGCATTGGCTGCGGACGGTGAAGCTCGGATATAGTGCGTCGTCCCTGCCTTCGGATGAGACCCGATGAATCGCCGCCCGGACCCGCCCGCTGACGCCCATCCCGTCGTTCCGCCCGACGCGGACACCGTGATCGCCGCCGGCCGCGCCATCATCCGCAAGGAGATGGAGGGGATGGAGCGGCTCGCGGATGCCATCGACGGCGCGCTGGCCGTCGCGCTTTCGACGATCGAGGCGCAGATCGCGCGGAATGCGGATGGGATCGGCGGGCGGCTGGTCGTCACCGGGATCGGCAAGTCCGGCCACATCGCCGCCAAGCTCGCCTCGACCTTCGCCTCGACCGGCACGCCGTCCTTCTACCTCCACGCCGCCGAGGCCGCGCATGGCGACCTCGGGATGATCGGGGCGGGCGACGTGGTGCTCGCGATCTCCCGCTCCGGCGACAGCCGCGAGCTGTTCGCGATCCTCGATTATTGCCGCGGCAGGTCGATCCCTTTGATCGCGATCACCGCGCGATCCGATAGTCCGCTCGCCCGCGGCGCAACCGTGACCCTCCGGCTCCCGGACGTGGTGGAAGTCTGTGCCATCAACCTCGCCCCGACGACTTCGGCGCTGATCACCCTCGCGCTGGGACACGTGCTCGCCGTGCAGCTGATGGAGCGGCGCGCCTTTGCCGAGGCGGATTTTGCCGCCTTCCATCCCGGCGGCCGCCTCGGCCGCGGCCTCTCGACGCTCCGCAGCTACCTCCAGGAATTCGGCGGCGGCGCTCCGGCCGTTGTGCCCGATACGCCGATCGGCGGGGTCATCAGCGCGATCGCGGAGGGACGGAAAGGCAGCGTCGTCGTCCTCGAACCCGAGACGAAGGCGCTGCGGGGGATCATCACCGAAGGCGACCTCCGCCGGGCCTATGATCCCGGCATGTTCGAGAAGCGCGCCGCGGACATCATGACCACAGCTCCGGTCGCGATCGGCATCGACAGCCATGTCCGCGATGCGGTCGCTCTCATGACCGCGAAGCGCATCGCCAACCTCGTTGTCCTGGACGGCGACAGGGTCGTCGAGATCCTCGACACCAAGGACCTGATGCAGCGCGGCTATCTCTGAGCCGCCCGTTACCGTCGGTTAACGACTTCCTTCGAAAATCGGCCCTTCGCGCCGTCGCTCGCGGTCCATCCCTGCCTGTCACCACTTGTGATGCGCGAGGCGTGCCGGAGCACCCGCGGTGCCCGGTATGGTTTGCGTCGATTTAGGAGAGCCCCATGAACGGCGATGAGGAGCGGCGGCCCGCCCAGGCGGAAAAGCCGAGGGAGACTCCGGCCGATGAGCGGGCCGAACGGCATCCGGTCGAGCTCCACGATCCGTTTGCCCGCTTCGACTTCGAGCCCACCAACGGCGCCGATTTCTAGCGCGCGAAATCGTCCTCGATGCGGATGATGTCGTCCTCGCCGAGATAGGCGCCGGACTGCACCTCGATCAGATTGAGCGGGACCTTGCCCGGATTTTCCAGGCGGTGGACGCAGCCCTGCGGCAGGAAGATCGACTCGTTCTCGCGCACGAGAACCTGCTCGCTGTCGCGGGTGACGAGCGCGACGCCGTTGACCACCACCCAGTGCTCCGCCCGGTGAACGTGCTTCTGCAGGGACAGGCGTGAGCCGGGGTTCACGGTGATGCGCTTGACCTGGAAGCGCTCGCCGGCGTGGACCGATTGATAGAATCCCCACGGCCGGTGGACCCACGGGCTGATGGTCGCGGCCGCGGTGCCGTTCTTCTTCAGATGCTCGACCAGCTTCGAGACGTTCTGGTCGGCAGTCTTGGCGGCAACGAGGATCGCGTCCGCGGTCGCAACCACGACGAGGTTCTCGACGCCGAGCGTGGCGACCACGGGGCCTTCGGTCCGTACGTACGAGTTGCGCGTGTCGATCGCGACCGCCTCGCCGATCACGACGTTGCCGGCGGCATCGCGTTCGCCGGTTTCCCAAAGGCTCGACCAGGTGCCAGCGTCGCTCCAGCCGAACGAGGCCGGGATGACGAATGCCCGGTCGGTGCGCTCCATGACCGCACGATCGATCGAGATCGAGGGCGAGGCGCTGAAGGCGGCCTCGTCGAGCCGCGTGAAATCGAGGTCGACGCTGGCGTCGGCCACCGCTTTCCGCGCTGCGTCGAGGACCATCGGTTCGTACTGGTCGAGCGCCTCAAGGACGCCGGCCGCCGACAGGAGGAAGATCCCGGAATTCCAGAGATAGCCGTCGGCGACATAGGAGCGGGCGGTGGGTTCGTCGGGCTTCTCGACGAAGGCGGCCGCGGCATGGACGGCGGGATGGCCGGGCATGGTCTCGCCGGCCAGGATGTAGCCGTAGCCGGTCTCCGGCCGTGTCGGCAGCATGCCGAACAGCCCCAGGCCCCCCGCTTCCGCCGCAGGAAGGCCGGCAAGAACGGCGGCGCGGAAACCGTCGGGATCCTCGATGACGTGGTCGGACGGCATGACGAGGAGGACGGCATCGGGCTGCTCGGCGACCGCAACCAGCGCCGCGACGGCGACCGCGGCGGCCGTGTTGCGGCCCTTCGGCTCGAGGAGAATCCGCGGCGTCTCGGACGTGACCGCGCGGAGCTGCTCGGCGATCGCGAACCGATGCTCCACATTGGCGACCGCGATCAGCGGCCCGAACAGCTCCGGATCGGTGCCCCGGAGGGCGGCTTCCTGAAGCAGCGTGAGGTCGCTGGCGAGGCGCAGGAACTGCTTCGGATAGGCCTGCCGCGACAGCGGCCAGAGCCGCGTTCCGGTGCCACCGGAAAGGATGACCGGGGTTACGCGCGTCACGGGTCGGTTTGCCTCGCATTGGCCGGCGCAGCCCGCGCGCCGACGGATTCCCCGGCGGAGGGAAGCCCTTTTCGCCGCCGGCGACAAGCCTCGGGGGAATGCCAAGCGGCGCGGCGTCTCAGCGGACGATGTAGTAGCCCATCATGCCGGTCTCCTGATGCTCCGCGACGTGGCAATGCACCATCCAGCGGCCGGGATTGTCGGCGACGAACGCAACCTCGACGGTTTCCTCCGGCATCACGAGGAACGTGTCGCCGAAATGGGTCGGCAGCGTCTGCCGACTCGCACGGACGAGTTTTGGGCTGTGGCCGTGGATGTGGATCGGGTGAAGGAGTTCGGTGCCGTTGTGGAGGACGAACCGGTACGTTCGTCCCCGTTCGAGGGCAGCGAGTGGCAGCGGCAGCCGCTGGTGCCCGCCGTCGGGCCAGCCGGCCTGGTTGATGGTCCAGAAATCGCCGGTCGACAGGCACAGCTCGCCGAGCGGCCCAAGCAGCGGGTCGTCCCCCGCCACGACACGCCCGGTGCGGCTTGACCCGAAGGTCAGCTCGACGGTTTCGGCCGCGGCGAGATCGGGCTCGGGCACGATTCCGGCGCGCAGGGGCGCCGGCGCGAATTCGCTCGTCCGGCGGGGGTCGCCGGCTCCGCTCAGCGTCGCCAGCACCAGCGGCTCGTCCGGCCGGTAGTCGATCAGCCGCGCCGACCGTCCGTCGGCCGGCGCGCGGACCACGATGTCGCAGCGCATCGCCGGCCCCAGCAGCCAGCGCCCCAGCGGCGTCGGCGGGATCGCGATGCCGTCGATGGCGATGATCGCCGCCTCGGCGTCCTCGATGCCGATCTCGACCATCCGGGTCGGATCCACATTGACCAGCCGCAAACGGCAGTCACCGGCCGCGGGGAGGGTGATCGTCGGCTGCACCTCGCCATTGACGGTGCGCAGTGGGCCATAGGTGCCGGCGCGGGCGGCGCCGCGGTTCGTGGTGAACGACAGGAATGCGCCGGCATCGACGTCGATCCGCCAGTCGCGGATCAGCAGCACGTCATCGGCGTCGTAAGGCTCGGTGGTGTCGCCGTCGACGATGAGGATGCCGTGGAGGCCGCGCCCGAGGTGCTCGGGCGTGTTGCAGTGGGTGTGGAAGAAGAAGGTGCCGGTATCGGGCGGCACGAAGCTGTAGCGATAGGACGAGCCGGGGAAGACGGGGTCCTGCACGAGATAAGGGACGCCATCCTGGTCGTTCGGCAGCCTGATGCCGTGCCAGTGGATCGAGGCGTGCTGGTCCTCGCGGGGCAGCCGGTTCTCGAGCTCGACGTCGAGCCGGGCGCCGATCGGCACGCGGACGATCGGCAGCCAGGTGTCGTCGGTGAAGGTCCAGAGCGGAAGCGTCTTGCCGGCAAAGGCGGGGAGCGACGTAGGGCGCTCGGCGGCGATGAGCCGGAGCCCCACCGAGGCGCCGTCCATCGGCACCGGGGGCGGGGCCAGCGGCTGGCCGTAGACCGGGCCGCTGCCGCGCCCAAGGACGATCGCCCCGGCAGCAAGGGCCGAGCCGGCAAGGAAATTTCGTCGGCTCAGCATCCCAAGACGATCCAGCAGGGTGGCCGGCGGTCTCCCGCCGGCCGCTGTCGGCCTAGAGCGGTGGCGCCGGCGGGGGCGTGATGCCCATCACCGCCATCCAGTCGACCTTTTCGACCGCGTTGACAACCGGGGGAACCGTGCGGAGGTAAGCGATCACCGCGTCGATGTCTTCCGGCGTCATGTTGTGGAAGTATTGCGACGGCATGATCGGGAACAGCATCGTGCCGTCCTTGCTGAAGCCCTGCGTCAGCGCCCGGCGGATCTCGGCATCGGTCCAGTTGCCAAGGCCGGTCTCCGCGTCATTGGTGATGTTGGCGCTGATGACGGTCACGGGGCCGACATCGGCGATCGCAAACCCGCCCGCGCCAAGCCGGGTGAGATCGGGAGCGCCCGTCGCCGGGTCCACGGGCGTGTGGCACTCGAAGCAATGCGCCAGCGCGTTCGCGATGTACCCGCCATAGGCGACCGGGTCGGTCGCCGGCGGCGCCGGCAGGCCGGCCGCCGGTCCGGGCAGCGGCTTCGGGATGTTGTAGACAGCGTCCGGGATCTCGTTGAAGACCGCCGGGATGCTGCGGAGGTAGGCGACGACCGCCAGGACGTCGTCGTCGGACATCAGATTGTAGGTGAAGATCGGCATCGGCGGGCCGATTTCGCCTTCCGGCGTCACGCCTTCGCGGATCGCGCGGATGATCTCCTCGTCGGTCCAGGTGCCGATACCCGTCTCGTTGTCGGGCGTGATGTTCCGCGCATAGGCGTGGAACGCCGGCATCTCGTCGAACTCGAAGCCGCCCGCGAGTTCGCGCGTCATGTCGGGACGCATGTCAGGGCCGGTCGGCGTATGGCAATTGCCGCATGCCAGCGGACCATTGACGAGATACGCGCCGCGCTCGACCAGCGCCGCGTCCTGCGCGCTTGCCGAACCTGCGAACAGGAGAACACCGGCGGCCGCAGCCGCCAGTCTATGAACCATGGCCATTCCCGCACCCCCTCGGATCTCAGCCGCCTAGGGCGTCTACTCTACGACGGTTCTAAGACGATCGGAAGATGACCCGAATGTGGGGGGGAAGAAGACGGCTATTTGAAACGAAGGGCCGGATGGATGTCGACCAGAGTGACCGGCAGCTCGACGAGCTCGCCGATGACCGACAGGTCCTCGGCGATGAGGACCGGCTCCACGGCGGCCGATTGCTGCCAGTAGACGTCATACACCATGGCCCCGAGGACGATCGGCTGGTCGAGCGCGACGCCCCACGCCCACGGGTCGGCGGTCGTGGCATCGGGCGTCGTCACCAGCCAGCGGCCGCCTTCCTGGAAGGCAGGAACATTGTCCGCCACGACAAAGCGAATGCCGCTGTCGAGCTGATGGCGGAGCTGGAGCTCGACGGCGGCGCGGACCACGGGGATCGTCAGCTCGCGCCCGCCGCGCTCGATCGTGAGCGTCACGGTCGAACCGCCGGGACCGCGCAGGAAGCCCACGACGGTGGTGAGGTCGAGACCGTCGAGCGCCTGTTCGTCGGCGGCCACGACGATGTCGCCTGCCTGCACGCCCGCGGCAGCGGCGGGGCTGTTGGGCGTGGTCCGGACGACGGTCGACCGGCCGTCGATCAGTTGCAGCTCGGCGCCGATGCCCGAGAAGGGCTGGGTCGTCTCGCCGCCCGTGATCCAGATCGGGTCGTGCCCGTCGGTGGTGTCGGTCTCCCAATAATAGTCGTAGGTGCCGGGCGGGATGACCATGGTCGTCCCGTCGACCGTCCAGTTGAAGAGGACGTCGTTGTTCTCGACCCCGTCATTGACCACCACGCCCCAATAGCCATTGGCGGTCCGCGGCGGCACCCAGTCCGCGATCTCGAGCGTCACGCCGAAATTGATCGCGATTTCGGTGACTGCGCCCGCCGTGACGACGATCCCGGACTGGAGGCGCATGGGCGTGTCGGCATGGTCGCCGTCCTGGACCCAGAAGAGGTCGTAGGTTCCGGGCGGGACCGCCGCGACGCCCTCCGTCGACCACGCGGTCCATTTGCCGGGTCCGCTCCCGGTTGGGACCAAGCCCCAGCCGCCGCCCTCCTCCCAGCGCGGCAGCCAATCGGCGACGGTGACGTGGACGCCGGTGTCGGGGGCAGGCTGCGCCAGCGCGGCCTGTGAGCCAGCGAGGAGGGCGAGCGCTGCCGCCGGCAGCCATTTCCCGTGGATCGCGGCCGCCATGACGTCCCTCCCGCCCTGCAAAATGCGGCGCCACTCTGGCGGGCGACGCGTCGCGGCGTCAATCGCCCCGGACGCACGAAGACCCGTCGCGGGCGGGCGCGGCGGGTCCTCGGATCGGACCTTCGGGGCGCGAAGGGGCTCGCGATCCCGAAGGTCCGTTGCGGTTGGTCGACGTCGGAACGCTCGACCCTGACTAGAGGTAGTAGCCCTGCATGCAGGCGCCGAAGGCGGCGGTGTAGGCGTTGTTCCAGGCCGGGTTGCCGACCGCCGCGCCACCGAGGGCACCGACGCCCGCGCCGATCGCAGCACCCGCGCCCGGGGCACCGAAGCCGTAGCCGCCGATCAGGAAGCCGGCGCCGGCGCCGATGAGCGTCCCGAGGATCACCGGACGGGCCCGCGGGCCGGCCGACGCGTTGGCATAGGAGGTGGCGTAGCTGTCACACGCCTGCTGCGAGACGATGACGACCTGCTGGACCGGCTGGGCGAACGACGCCGTCGAGGTGGCGAGGGTGCCGAGGGCGAGGGTGGAGGCGATTGCAGCCTTGGCGAAGATGTTCATGGGAGTTTCCTCAGAGCTTGGGCGGTCCGTCTTGGCGGCCGCGGTGAATTCATGAGCGTGGTTCTCGCTCATCCGCTCTGAATGCGATCTGAGGCGTCCGTTGCTTTTCGTTCAGGAAGACGGGCTTGCCGAAATGTCGAGGCGAAACGGCCTCCGGGCCGTTGGCTCGGAGGTCGGGCGAAGGTCAGGAACGCTAACCGTCCCTAGCTGATGAAGATCATCTCTGCGGCTACCGGCGCGGTTCCGACCATCGGCCACCATTGGGCCGGAACGTCGTGCATCGGCAGCGGGCGGATGTCGCCGACAATGAATACCGGCCGATAAGTCGGCTGTCGGATAGGCCTTGTGACGGGGATCGGGTCGGGCGCCGCCCGCAGCCGCGCCAGCATCGCCGCGGCGGTCCGATAGGTCAGTCCAAGCGCGCGACCGAGGCCGGCCGCCGTCGCCTGGCGGCCGGTGCGAACGATGTCGATCGCTTCGAGCCATTTGCGGAGCGGGACGTGGCTGCGCTCGAAGGCCGTGCCGATGCGGACGGTGAACTGGCGGCGGCATGCGCCGCATTTCTGAAGGCCCTCGCGGATCGCGCCCTGGTGGCCCCGCACGCCTTCAAGAGCGTAGATCCGGTCGGCATTGCCGCAATGCGGACAGACAGGCCCGTCCGGCCAGCGCAGGCTTTCGACATAGGCGAAAGCGGCGGTTTCGTCCCGGAAATGCGCCTGGCGAGGAAGGTGCATCGGTCGGTTGTCCCCCCGACGTCAGACACCACGGCGAGGGCATTTCGGTCAATGCCGGAACGAGTCTCGAACAAAGCGGGCGCGAATCACTGACCGCAAAAGTTTCCCCTTCCGTTCGCCGCTAGATGGAGTTCGGGCGGAGGTTGACCATACCAGATGTTGATTCCGTAGCCTCCGGCGGGCCACGGCCCACAGAATCCCCAGGTCAGCGCTGCAAAAGGCTGTCAAGCCTTATCGTGAGGTCGCCCATCTCCGTCCCGATAAGGAGGAGATAGGGGATCAGGAGAGCCTGGCCGGGAACCGGCATGAGCCAAGCCTCGAGGCGCTCATTGGCCTGCATGAAGATCACCGGCGGATGGGTCGGCCGGTGGCCCGCGACCGGGACGTAGCGGGCATGGCAGACGATGGCGCGGCCGGAATAGTCGCCGGCGGCGCCGGCGACGGTTTCCTCGCGGTCATAGGTGAGAACGAGGTCGAAGCGCTGCCAGCCGTCGAAGATCGGCACCGTGCGGTTGCAGGCTTCCTCCCCGGAGGCTAGCCCGTCATGGCCGACATTGACGATCATCGCGCTCATCGGATCGAGGACGCCGCGGACATGCGCCATCGTCAGATCGACGCGGTCCCAGTTCGGGGTCAGGCCGGGCAGGACCTCGAGGTCGACGACGTTGCGGTTGCGGAACGCCATCCGCCCCTCCGCGGTCACGCCTCCCTCGGCCATGAGGACGTCGTACTCGTAGGGGAGCACCTGGCGGCCGCGCAGATTGCCCCGCGCCGACATGGTGGTCTCGGCGTTCGAGAGCAGGAACGAGGCGCCGCTGGTGCGGCCGCTGAGGGCGATTGCGTATGCCCCGTCGACGAACGCCGCTTCCACCGCCAGATGGCCGACCGTGCGATTGCCGAGCCGGATGGAGTATTGCAGCGAAAGGTTGGTCTGCGCCGCCTCGGCGACGCCGAAGGTGGCGGCCAGGAGGGCCATCGCAAGGCAAACGACTGTTCGGAAGGTCAAATCCGACTGCTCCCGGCGCGACACGTCCTCAGGGTCGGGCCCTTCCGACAGTTGCCCTTGTCATGGTTAACCAAGGCTTACTTCGCGCGAATGGCGCGCCGCCTTGACCCTCCTACCGTTCGCCCGTATAGACGGCGCCTCCCAAGGGAAGATTGGTCCTGACCGGCATCCGCCGGACGGGCGAGGATTGAGAAAATGTCCCGCGTTTGTGAGCTGACCGGCAAGGCCGTGCTGACCGGAAACAAGGTCAGCCATGCCAACAACAAGACGAAGCGCCGGTTCCTGCCGAACCTCGTCAACGTCACGCTCATCTCGGATGCGCTCGGCCAGTCCTTCGCATTCCGCGTCTCGGCCAACGGCCTGCGGACCGTGGAGCATCGCGGTGGCCTCGACGCGTTCCTGGCCGCGGCGCGCGCCAGCGAATTGTCGCCGCGCGCTGCCGTGCTGAAGCGCAAGATCGCCCGCAAGCTCGCGGCCGCTCCGGCCGCGGCCTAGGGCCCAGGCCGCGGAAGCGGCGCGGGCACGACGGCTTCCTGCCACAGGAACTGCAGCAGCAGATTGCGCTGCAGAAGGCTGCGATTGTTGTCCGACACGAGGGTGATCAGCACGTCGCCCGACGGCAGCTCGCGCAGCGCCATCCCTTCCATATTGTCGATCTGAAACAGGCGGTCCTCTTCAAGGATCACCGGGCCGTCTACGATCGCGCCGGGCCGGATGTCCTCGGCCGAGAGGCGCCGGATGCGCATGCCGATGCCGTCGGCCATCGAAAACAGCCGCTCGAGGATGAAGAGGTCGCCGTTCGGCAGGAACGCCGCGTCGGTGATGTTGAACTGACCGTGACGGCGGACGGCGAATTCGCCGGCGCGCGCTCCGCCGATGACCCAGGCCCGCAGCCCGCCGCGATTGTCCTCCGCCGACTCCGCGAAGATCAGCGTCGAGCCGCCGAGGGGGCCTGAAGGGGCGACGGCGACCGCTTCGATGCCGCGGTTCGAGCTCAACGCGGAAAGATCGGGGAGCGGGAGGCCGGGATCGATCGCGGGGGCGGAGGCGAGGTAGGCGAGCGCGAAGGTCCGCAGCCGATGATCCTGCTCGAAGGAGACCAGCACGGAACGCCCGTCCGGCATCAGGCGGAGGCCTTCGGCGTCGGTCGACGATTTGAGATTGCCCTGGTCGCCGACCTCGTCGAGCATCGGGGCGATCTGGCCGTCGGCGATCCCGCGGAGCCAGCCGCCCTCCTCGACGAGGCGGGCGGTGAACCAGAAGCCGGTGTCCTCGATCGCGATGAGGCGGCTGTCCGGAGCGAATTCGATCCCCGACAGCGCGCCGAAATCCCGGTTCGGTGAGGAGAGCGACAGGCCGCCGCGGAAGCTGATGGTCCCCGCCGGCGTCGTGGGCGTTGCGATCTCGAAGGTCTCGATCGTGCGCGCCCGCAGCTCGATCGGCACGAAGCCGAGTTCGGCGAAAGCGGTGCTCGCCGCGCCTGCGACGAGGACGATGGCGAGGCCGACCCTCCTCATCCCCGCGCCGCCCGCCGGCGCGTCGGTGCTTCGGGTGTTTTCTCCTCGAAGAGCTCGGCCAGCTTTTCGGTCATTGCGCCGGCGAGCTCCTCCGCGTCGATGATGGTCACCGCGCGGCGGTAATAGCGCGTCACGTCATGGCCGATGCCGATCGCAATCAGCTCGACGGGCGACCGCGTCTCGATCTCCTCGATCACCTCGCGCAGGTGCCGCTCGAGGAAGTTCGCCGGGTTCACCGATAACGTCGAATCGTCGACCGGGGCGCCGTCCGAAATCATCATCAGGATGCGGCGCTGCTCGGGGCGGCCGAGAAGGCGGGCGTGCGCCCAGGCCAATGCCTCGCCGTCGATGTTCTCCTTGAGGAGCCCTTCGCGCAGCATCAGGCCGAGATTGCGCCGGGCGCGCCGCCACGGCGCATCGGCGGCCTTGTAGATGATGTGGCGGAGGTCGTTGAGCCGCCCGGGGTTCTGCGGCTTTCCGGCCTGGAGCCACGCGTCGCGCGACTGGCCGCCCTTCCAGGCCCGGGTGGTGAAGCCGAGAAGCTCGACCTTGACGCCGCAGCGCTCGAGCGTGCGGGCAAGGATGTCGGCGCAGATGGCGGCGACGGTGATCGGACGCCCGCGCATCGAGCCCGAATTGTCGAGGAGGAGGGTCACCACCGTGTCGCGGAAGTCGGTGTCGCGCTCGGTCTTGAACGACAGCGGCTGCATCGGGTCGGTGACGACCCGCGACAGCCGCGCCGTATCGAGGACGCCCTCTTCCTGGTCGAAGTCCCACGACCGGTTCTGCTGCGCCAGGAGCCGGCGCTGCAGCCGGTTGGCGAGGCGCGCGACCGCGCCCTGAAGGGGAGCAAGCTGCTTGTCGAGGAACGCGCGCAGCCGGTCGAGCTCCTCCGGATCGCACAGCTCCTCCGCCTTCACGGTCTCGTCGAAGCGCGTCGTATAGGCGTGGTAGCGGACCGCGTTGGCCAGCGCCGGATTGGGCTGGTTCTGCCGCTGCACCTCGCCGGTCTCGCGGGCATCCGCGCCATCGTCCTCGAAAGTCTGCGCATCCGCTTCGGCAGCCTCGACCTCGCTCGTCGAGCTGTCGTCGATCGTCCCTTCGGACTGCTCGGTGTCGCCGTCGTCGCCGCCCTCCGAATCGTCGCCGGCCTCCGACTCGTCGGCCTCGCCCTCGGGCGGGGAGTCCTCCTCGGCTTCTTCGGCCTCCGGCTCGCCGCCGAGCTCGCTGCCCATCTCGAGGGACGCGATCAGGCTCCGGACGACGTCGGCGAAGCGGGTCTGGTCGTCGATGCTCCCCGACAGCCTTTCGAGCTGCGCGCCGGCACGCTCCTCGATCCATGGTCGCCACAGCTCCAGGACCGCCCGTCCCGATTCGGGCGGCTTCCATCCGGTCAGTCGCTCGCGCACGAGGAGCGCGACCGCCTCCTCGAGCGGCGCGTCGCCGCGGCTCTTCACATTTCGAAGGTTCGCCCGCAGGAAGCGGTCCTCCAGCATCGAGGCGAGGTTGCTGGCGACGCCCTCCATGCGGATCGCGCCGACCGCCTCGACCCGCGCCTGCTCGACGGCATCGAAGACCGCGCGGGCATTCTGCCCTTCGGGCGACATCCGGCGGTGGACGGACGGGTCATGGCAGGCGAGACGAAGCGCCATCGAGTCGCCAAGCCCGCGGGTGATCGCGATGTCACGCGCGGTGGCTTTCCGGGGCGGCTCGGGAAGGCGCGCCTTGGTGCCGGAGAGGAGCGGCCGGTCGGACGCGAACGTGACCTCGAGCTCGTGATTGCCGGCCATGGCGCGCATGCACGACGTCAACGCGACCTTGAACGGGTCGCCCGCGGCGGGCGCCGGCTTGGCCTTGCTTTGGTTGGTGGCGGCTACCATGACGCTAGACTGTATCGTGGGAGGGTCGGCACCTATATTCTACCGGAGTCGCCGTCATAGAGCTTGGGATGCGATGGACGAGCCGGAAAATCATACCCTGCGAGTGCTGCGCGAGATGCGGCTGCTCTTCGAGCGCCTCAACGAGAAAGTTGACCGGAATCATGACGAGCTCCGCTCCCGCATGGACAACATTCGCCAGGCTTTGAACGGCGAAAGCGTGCTCGGCCGGTACGCCGCAGCAGAAGTCGAGGAGCGTCTCGAAGCGATTGAGCTCCGGCTCTCCGAGCTCGAGAAGACAAGGTAGGCTCAACTCAACGCCACATTGGCCGCCGATTCCGGAAGCTCCTCGCCGAGCGCGCGCTGGTAGAACTCGGCCACGATCGACCGTTCCGCCTCGTCGCATTTGTTGAGGAAGGTGACGCGGAACGCGAAGCCGACGTCGCCGAAGATCTGCGCGTTCTCCGCCCACATGATGACCGTGCGCGGGCTCATCACGGTCGAGAGGTCGCCGTTGATGAAGGCGCTCCGGGTGAGATCGGCGACGCGGACCATCTTCGACAGGAGCGCCCGGCCTTCGGCCGTCCGGTATTCCGGCGACTTCGCGGCGACGATGTCCACTTCCTTGTCGTGCGGCAGGTAGTTCAGCGACACCACGATCGACCAGCGGTCCATCTGGCCCTGATTGATCTGCTGCGTGCCGTGATAGAGGCCCGAGGTATCGCCGAGGCCCACCGTGTTCGCGGTCGCGAACAGACGGAACGCCGGGTGCGGGCGGATCACCTTGTTCTGGTCGAGGAGCGTGAGCCGGCCGGAGACTTCGAGGACGCGCTGGATCACGAACATCACGTCGGCACGGCCGGCGTCATACTCGTCGAAGACGAGCGCGGTGTTGGTCTGGAGCGCCCAGGGCAGGATGCCGTCGCGGAACTCGGTGACCTGCTTGCCGTCGCGAAGGACGATCGCGTCCTTGCCGATGAGGTCGATCCGCGAGATGTGGCTGTCGAGGTTGACGCGCACGCAAGGCCAGTTCAGCCGCGCCGCCACCTGCTCGATATGCGTCGACTTGCCGGTGCCGTGGTAGCCGGTGACCATGACCCGGCGGTTGTGCTTGAAGCCGGCGAGGATCGCGAGGGTGGTGGGCGGATCGAAGAGGTAGTCCTCGTCGACGTCGGGGACGTGTTCGTTCGCCGACGAGAAGGCGGGGACCTCCATGTCGCTCTCGATCCCGAAGACCTGGCGGACCGAAATCTTCATGTCCGGCACGTCGGGTCGGGCGGGCGTGATCAGGCTCATGCGGTCTCCGGAAGGTGCTTGCGGGTGGATGGCGGCGGGTGCCCGGACGCTCGGCTCTAGCAGAAACCGGCCGCCTTGAGGTGGTTATAGGCCTGGATGATCTCGCGGAGGCGGTCCTCGGAGCTCCGGTCGCCGCCATTGGCATCGGGGTGGAGCAGCTTCACGAGCGACTTGAAGCGCGCCTTGATCTCCTCGCGCTTCTCGCCGCCCTCGAGATCGAGCACGGCAAAGGAGGCCCGCTCCGAATTGTGCAGGGGGCGCTGGCGCGGCGCCTCGGTCCTCCCGGCCGTGAAGCCCGGGCCGCCATTGAGGATGCCGAAAACGTCGCGGAGGTTGTCGGAGTCGCCGCCCTCCGAGCGATAGGTGCGCGCCTTGCCGCCCTGCGCGCCCATCGTCCAGGTCGGCCGGTGGCCGGTCGCCGCATCGACCCGATAGGCGTCGATGTCGGCCTCGGCCATGCCGGCGAAATAATTGTAGCGCTTGTTGTAGTCGCGGACATGGTCGAGGCAGAAATGGAAATACTGGCCTTCGCGCAGCCGTCCTTTCGGCGCGCGGTATTCGCCCGGCCGGACGCAACCCGGGGTCTCGCAGAGCGGACCCTCGGCAAACGCCTCCTGGGCTTCCGGCTTGATCCGGATGGAGTCGAAGAGCTTGGAATTCAGTTTCATCGGCCCAATTATGCGGATGCCGCTCCGAGGCGGCAAGCCGAGTTAGCAGACGAGGAGGAGCCGGTTGGCATCGACGAAGGAGCGCATCCTGCGCACCTTGACGGACACCTTCGAACCGCTTCGCCTGGAAGTGGTAGACGAGTCGGACCAGCACAAGGGGCATGCAGGCGCGCGGCCGGGCGGCGAGACGCATTTCCGCGTCCGCATCGTGGCTTCCGCCTTTTCCGGCAAGACGCGGCTCGAGATGCACCGCGCCATAAACAAGGCGCTCGAAGATGAGATTGCAGGAGGGGTGCACGCGCTGGCCATCGAGGCCAAAGGGGGGTGACAGCAATGCCCATTGCGGCGGATGGTCTTGGGACTATTCTCCGCGCCGAATTGGAGTAAGCATCAATGACAACGGACACGGCGCTGAAGCCCAACCCCGGCAAATCGGCCCTTCCGAACAGTACGGTGGTGATCCGCAAGTATGCCAATCGCCGGCTGTACGATACCAACGGTTCCACCTACGTCACGCTCGACGATCTCGCCCGGATGGTGCGCGGCGGACATGACGTCGTGGTCCAGGACGCCAAGACCGGCGAAGATATTTCGCGGCCGGTCCTGACCCAGATTGTTCTCGAGCAGGAAGCCAAGGGCCCGTCCCTCCTTTCGGTCGACTTCCTGAAGGACCTCATTCGTCTTCACGACGATGAGATTCAGTCGGCCGTTCCGGCCTATCTCGACTTTTCCCTCGCCACGCTGAAGCGCGAGCAGGACCGGCTGTCGCGGCGCATGCCCGCCGACCTCAAGAGCCGTCCTGGCGCGCTCGCGGCCCAGGTCCGCCGCAACATCGCATTGTTCGAGCAGGCAGTCGCGGTCGTGGAACCCTGTGAGGACGACGCGCCGCCGCGGGTCGCAGGGCCGGTGATCGACGCGGAAGGCCAGAGCGAACTCGAGCGGATCAGGAGCCAGCTCGAGGCCATGCAGCTCCAGCTCGATCGCCTGTCCGAACGGACCTGACGCACCCTATTCCAACCACACTCCGATGCGAGCGTCAGCCATGCTGCGCTCGCTCGGAAAGGCGGTTGCCCTTATCGCCGTCCTCGTGTCCGGCACCGCCGCCACGCAGGAGAGGGTGCCGGCGCGCGAGCTGTTCGACGCCGTGCGCACCCCGGCGCCGCTGGCGTCCTTCCCGATCGGCCGCTACGCCGCGGGCTGCCTGGCGGGCGCCGTGCAACTTCCATTCGACGGCCCCAACTGGCAGGTGATGCGCCTCGAGCGCGATCGCGCGTGGGGGCACCCGGCGATGATCGCTTATATCGCGCGCCTGGCGTCGGGCGCCGCGCAACGCGAAGGCTGGCCGGGCCTCCTCGTCGGCGACATCAGCCAGCCGCGCGGCGGCCCGACCATTGGCGGCCATGTCAGCCACCAGACCGGCCTTGACGTCGACCTCTGGTACCTGCCGATGCCGGACCACCGGATGACGCAGACCGAGAGGCGGGAGCTGAGCGCGACGAGCCTGCTTCGGCCGGGCACGCTCGAGGTCGACCCGTCGCGCTGGCCGGCGGGCCTGGAAGGATTGCTCCGGGCCGCGGCCTCCGATCCGGAGGTGGCGCGCATCTTCGTCCATCCCGGCGTGAAGCAGCGGCTCTGTGCAACGGCCGGGGCCGATCGCGACTGGCTGCGGGTCATCCGGCCCTGGTACGGCCATGACGACCACTTCCACGTCCGCCTGCACTGCCCGCCCGGGGCGACCGAGTGCGTCCCGCAGGAGGAGCCGCCGGAGGGCGACGGCTGCGGCGAGGAGCTCGCATGGTGGCTTGGTCCGGAACCGTATCGGCCCGCCGACCCACCGCAGCCACCGGCGCCGCCGCTGACTCTGGCCGACCTTCCGCAGGCCTGCACCATCGTGCTCGAGGCGGGTGGCGCACCGGACGTCGATCCGCCCTTGCCGCGGCCGCGTCCAAGGTGAGGTCGCGATCGGCGCATCTCCGTCGAGAGCTGGCGGTGTCCTAGCCGACCGCTGCGCGGCTCAGGCCGGCATCGGGCCGGGCCGTCGCGGCGGACGACGCCCGGCCAAACACCGTCCCGATCCCGATGAGCACCGGGCCGGCGCCGAACCCGGTCGCGCCGCGGGCGAGGTCGCGGAGGAGCATCGAGGCGATCCGTTCATCGGGACGCGACACGCCCTCGGCGATCACGACAGGCGTTGCCGGGTCGAGGCCGTGACCGATGAGCTTTCGCGCGAGCGTCGGCGAGGTTGCGCCGGCCATATAGAGGACGAGGCTGGTGCGCGGATCGGCGAGGCCGCGCCAGTCGAGGTCGCCGGGCAGCGATCCGTCGCGGGCGTGACCGGTGATGAACCGCACCGACCGCGCAGCGGCGCGGTGGGTGAGCGAGACATTGAGCCGGCTCGCCATCGCCATGGCGGCGGTGATCCCCGGCACGACCTCGACGGCAATACCGGCGTCTTCGAGTGCCGCGATCTCCTCGCCGGCCCGGCCGAAGATCATGGGATCGCCCGACTTCAGGCGGACGACGTGCTTTCCTTCGCCGGCTAGGCTCAGTAGGAGGGTGTTGATGTCCTCCTGGCGGCAGGATTGCCGTCGGCCCCGCTTGCCGACCGCGATCCGCGTCGCCTCGCGCCGCGCCAGCTCCAGGATTTCGGACGTGACGAGATCGTCGAACAGGATCACGTCAGCGCTCTGCAGCGCTTGCACGGCACGAAGGGTGAGGAGGCCGGCATCGCCGGGGCCGGCGCCCACCAGCGTCACCCGACCGGCCGGGGCGTGCGCGCCGGTGGCGGACGACAGCGCGGCGTCGAGGTCGAAGTCGCGCGCCGGGGCGCCGGCAAAGGCGCGCGATGACAGCGCCTCCCAGAACCGGCGCCGCTCGGCGCCGGGCGACAGCAGCCGCGCCACGCGGTCGCGCACCGCGCCGGCAAGCTTCGCCCACCCGGCGAGGGCGGCGGGAAGGACGGCCTCGATGCGCTGCCGGATCGCCTGGCCGAGGATCGGCGCAACGCCGCCGGTCGAGATGCCGATCACGACCGGCGAGCGGTTGACGATGGTGCCGAACTGGAAGTCGCAGAAGGCGGGCCGGTCGATGATGTTGCAGGGGACACCGGCGGCGCGGCAGAGGACCGAGATGCGTGCCGCCTCGGCTTCGTCCCTCGCGTCGGCCACGACCAGGGCCGCGCCTTGAAGCGCCTCGGGGGCGAACGGGCCGGCGAGCGTGATTCGCCCGCCCGCCCGCGCGGTGACCGCCGTCATTTCGGCAACGACCGCGCCCGCGAAAACCTCGACTGCCGCGCCGGTCGAAGCCAGCAGCTCCGCCTTCCATGCCGCCGCGGCTGAGCCGCCGATCACAATGGCGCGGCGGCTATCGAGGTTGAAGAAGACCGGTAGCACCGCAAGCGGCGCAATCGCCGCCGGCACTTCGGTCGGGATACGAGGAGCGGCGGTCATGATACGCCCTTCTCCCCCCTTGCGGGGGAGACCGCGGAGCTTGGCTCGCAACGCGAGCCGCAGCGGAGCGCGTGGAGGGTGTTTGACGGGCGTCTCGACAAGCCGCGGGGCTGACCCCCGCCCAAAACGCTTCGCGTTTTGACCTCCCCGCAAGGGGGAGGTAGGAGCCGAACGGTTGCCACGGGGAGCATTCGCGAGCCCCTCAGGCCGCCGAGCGCCGCGCGAGCGAGGTGAGGTCGAGCGAGAGGCGGCCGTCGGGGGCGACGACGACCCGTGCCGTCTTCACGCAGCCCACGTCCGGGCCCCTGGCCTCCCCAGTGGCGAGGTCGATGACCCAGTTGTGCAGCGGGCAGGTTACGGCATGGCCGTGCACGATGCCTTCGCTCAGCGGGCCGCCCTTGTGCGGGCAGCGATTGTCTAGGGCGAACACCTCGCCGTCGATGGTTCTGAACACAGCGAGGTCGAGGTCGGGCAGGCGGACGATCCGCGCGCCCTGCACCGGGATGTCGGCAACATGGCCGATGTCGACGAGGAGCGGCGTCTGCGCGTTCATTCGGCCGCCTCGAGCTGCGGGATGGTCGCGAGCGGGCGGAACTCGTGCGCGGCCATGCCGGCAACGCGGTCGGCCCAGGGGTCGCGCTGGAAGATCTCCTGCGAGGCGAGGAAGCGCTCGCGCAGGGCAGCCCGGCGCGGCGCGTCCTCCATGATCTGCGCGCGGATCGTATCCACCCCGACGCGCTTCGCCCATTTGTACATGCGCTCGAGGTAGTAGCCCTGCTCGCGGTAGAGCTGGATCGTCGCCATAGCGTAGTCGATCGCCTCGGCCTCGGTCGCGACGTGACCGAGAAGCTCGGTCTGCTTGACGTCAAGGCCGGCCGCTCCGGCGAAGTGGAGGTCGTAGCCGGAGTCGACGCAGATGACGCCGAAGTCCTTGCAGGTCGCCTCGGCGCAGTTCCGCGGGCAGCCCGAGACGCCGAGCTTGACCTTGGCCGGCGTCCATGACCCCCACAGCGCCTTCTCGAGTTTTATCCCGAGGCCGGTCGAATCCTGCGTGCCGAACCGGCACCATTCGGAGCCGACGCAGGTCTTCACCGTGCGAAGGCCTTTCGCGTAGGCGGCGCCCGACACCATCCCGGCGCGATTGAGGTCGGCCCACACGGCTGGCAACTGCTCCTTCTTCACGCCAAGGAGGTCGATGCGCTGGCCGCCCGTGACCTTCACCGTCGGGATCGCGAATTTGTCGACGACGTCGGCTATCGCCCGTAGCTCGCTGGAGCTGGTGACGCCGCCCCACATCCGCGGCACGACGGAATAGGTGCCGTCCTTCTGGATGTTGGCGTGGACGCGCTCATTGATAAATCGGGACTGGCTATCGTCGACAGCTTCGCCAGGCCATGTGGCTATGAGGTAGTAGTTCAGCGCCGGCCGGCATTTGGCGCAGCCGCAGGAGGTCTTCCACTCCAGCTCCTGCATCACCGCCGGAATCGACTTCAGCTCCTTGGCGACGATCAGGCGGCGGACGTCGCCATGGCCGAGCTCGGTGCATTTGCAGATCGCCTGCACCGCGTTCGCCTTGAAGGCATCGCCGAGCGTGACGGCGAGAAGCTGCTCGACGAGGCCCGTGCACGTGCCGCATGACGCGGACGCCTTGGTGTGGGCGCGCACGTCGTCGACCGAGCCGAGCCCCTTGGCGCGGACGGTGTCGACGATCTTGCCCTTGCAGACGCCGTTGCAGCCGCAGATCTCCGCGCTGTCCGGCAGCGACGCGACCGCGGCCAAGGGGTCCGCCGGGCCGTCGATGCTCGCCATGCGGCCATAGATGAGCGTGTCGCGGAGCTCGGTGATGTCGGTGCGGTTGCGGATGAGGTCGAGATACCAGCCGCCGTCGGAGGTTTCGCCGTAGAGCACGGCGCCGACGACGCGGTTGCCTTCGAGGATGACGCGGCGATAGACGCTCCGCGCGGCGTCGCGGAGCAGCACCTCCTGGCGTTCGCTGGCGTCGGCGAAGTCGCCGGCCGAGAAGAGGTTGACGCCGGTCACCTTGAGCTTGGTCGAGACCATCGTCGGCTCGTAGGTCGCCTCCTGTCCGGCGAGGACGAGGCCGGCGACCTTCGCCATCTCGAAGATCGGTGCGACGAGGCCGTAGCAGAGACCGCGGTGCTCGATGCATTCGCCGACGGCGAAGATGTCGGGATCGCTGGTCCGCATCTGGTCGTCGACCAGGATGCCGCGGTTGACCTCCAGACCGGCGTTGCGGCCGAGCTCGGTGCTGGGCCGGATGCCGATCGCCATCACCACGATATCGGCGGGGAAGAGCCGTCCGTCATCGAGGCGGACGCCGGTGGCACGCTCCTCGCCGGTGATCTCGTGCGTGTTGCCCCGTGTGATCACCCGGATGCCGCGGCGCTCCATCTCCTGTTGCAGCAGGTAGCCCGCCGCCTGGTCGAGTTGGCGCTCCATCAGGGTCGGCGCGAGGTGGATCACGGTCACGTCCATGCCGCGGGCGTTGAGGCCGGCCGCGGCTTCGAGGCCGAGGAGGCCGCCGCCGATGACGACGGCACGCTTCGTGATCTCCGCCGCGGCGAGCATGGCGTCGACATCGTCGAGATCGCGGTAGCTGATGACCCCGGGCAGGTCCCGGCCGGGGATCGCGAGCCGGATCGGCAGCGAGCCATTGGCGACCAGGAGCTTGTCGTAGGGGGTGACCGCGCCGTCGTCGGTCTCGACCGTGCGTTCCTCGGGATCGATGGCAACCACGCGGCGGCCGGTGCGGAGGTCGAAGCCGTTGCCGGAATACCAGTCGAGGGGGTGGGTGACGATCTGCTCGAAGGCTTTCTCGCCCGACAGGACCGGCGACAGGAGGATGCGGTTGTAGTTGGGGCGCGGCTCGGCGCCGAAGATGGTGACGTCGAAACGGCCGGGCGCATGCTCGATCAGCGTCTCGAGGACGCGACCCGCCGCCATGCCGTTGCCAACAATCACAAGCTTCTCAGTCATCGCTGCCTCGCTGGGTGCGGCTCTCGACCGAGTGTCCTTCGAGGCGCGACCCTCGCGAGGTCGCAGCGCATCGGGGCGCAGGAGAGCCGGGGGAAATGGGGTTGGTGCCCGTGTCGGGCGGAGCCTTCGTCAGCGGCGACGGGCCCAGCGGCAGCGCACTTCTTCGTACGCGCCACGATCGCTTAAATAATGCGAGCCGCCTGCGAAAGCGGCAAGGCTAAAGGTTGAGCAGACTGCTGGTGCGGTGACGCTTTGAGAGGCACCCCGTTCGGCCCTTCAACACGAAAGGCCCGGCAGGGCTGCCGGGCCTTCATGACGTCGTCGCTCAGGATGCGGGCAGGCGTGATCAGCTACGCGGGCACCGACTTCCGGTCATAGGCCGAACGGGCCAGGAGATAGCCGCCGACCGCGATCGCGATGCACCAGGCGATCGAGACGAGGATGCTCGACGCGTCGGGCGAGCCCATGAGGAGGCCGCGGATCGCCTCGATGAAGGGCGTGAAGGGCTGGTACTCGGCGAACCAGCGGATGCCGGCCGGCAGCGAGTCGGTGGGGACGAAGCCGCTGCCGAGGAACGGCAGCAGCATCAGGAGCAGCGGCGAGTTGCTCGCACTCTCGACGCTCTTGGCGCGGATGCCGAGGGCCACCGCGAGCCAGGAGATCGCGAACGAGATCAGCCCGAGGAGACCGACTGCGGCGAGCCACTCCAGCGGGCCGGCGCTCGGCCGGAACCCGATGAGCATGGCGACGGCGGTCACGATCGCCGTGCAGAAGATCGCCTGGACCACGCTGGCGATGACATGGCCGTTCAGCACCGCGGCGCGCGAGATCGCCATGGTCCGGAAGCGGGCGACGATGCCCTCGTTCATGTCCATGGCGACCGATATCGCGGTGCCGGTTGCCGTTCCCACCAGCGTCATCAGGAGGATGCCGGGGACGACATATTGCAGGTATTCGGCGCGCCCGCCCGCGATGCCGCCGCCGATCCCCGCCCCCATCGTGCCGCCGAAGACGAACACGAAGAGGAGCAGGAAGACGATGGGCATGAGCACCACCTGCACCGTCAGCGCCGGGTAGCGCTGCATGCGCCGGAAGTTGCGGCGGAGCATGGTCCGCGAGTCGCGGAGGGCATAGGACGAGGCGGTCATCACACGGACTCCTTCTTTTCGGCCGGCGCCGCCGGACGGCCCGTCAAAGCAAGGAAGACGTCGTCGAGATCGGGGGTATGGATCGACAGCGCATCGACCGACACGCCGGCGCGGTCCAGCACATCGAGCATCCCCTTGAGGGATCTCGCGCTGCCGTCGCTCGGGACCTGCAGCGCGAGCGCCTGGTTGTCGCGAGCGACACCGGCCAGACTTCCGGCGGCGGCCTCGAGCTCCGCTTCATCGCCGAATTGCAGCCGGATGTGGCCGCCGGGAACAAGGCGCTTCAGCTCGGCCGACGTCCCCTCGGCGACGATGCGGCCGCCGTCGAGCACGGCGATCCGGTCGGCGAGCTGGTCCGCTTCTTCGAGATACTGCGTGGTCAGGAAGATGGTGACGCCGCTCGCGACGAGGTCGCGCACGATCTGCCACACCGCAAAGCGGCTCCGCGGGTCGAGGCCGGTCGTCGGCTCGTCGAGGAAGACGATGCGCGGGTTGCCCATCAAAGTCATGGCGAGGTCCAGCCGCCGGCGCATGCCGCCCGAATAGGTATCGGGCGTTTTCCCGGCGGCATCCTTCAGCTCGAACCGCTCGAGGAGATCGTCGGCGCGCTTGCGGCTGTCCTTCCGCGGCAGGTGGTAGAGGTCCCCCATCAGGAGAAGGTTCTCCCGACCGGTCAGGAGCCGCTCCACGGCAGCGAACTGCCCCGTCACCCCGATAGCCGCGCGCACGCGGTCGGCGTGCCTGACCACGTCGTGGCCGGCAACACTGGCCTCACCAGCGTCGGGCGCGATCAGCGTGGAGAGGATACGGACCATTGTCGTCTTGCCGGCGCCGTTCGGGCCGAGGAGGGCGAAGATGCTGCCCTCGGGGATGTCGAGATCGATGCCGTTGAGGACGGCCTTGTCGCCGAAGGCTTTGCGCAAGCCCCGGACCTTGATGGCCGATATGCGGGTCATGCGACCCTCCTGCCGTTGGTGTGCGTGGTGACGGCGCGGCGGATGGCGATGTCGCCATAGGCCGTGCGCGCGCGGATCTCGGCGGTCTCGCCCGACGGCGAGCCGTCATGCGGGCCGAGCATGTTGAGGACGCGGCCATAGCTGGTGTGCGCGTCGAGCCAGGCGGCGGTGCCGTCATGGATGCCGATCTCGGCCTGGCCATAGGCGGTATCGAGCTGGATCTGGCCGCCGACGACGTCCGCGACGCGGACGTCGCCATAGGCGGTCTTCACCACGACGTTGCCGCGGGTCTCGCCGAGGGTGATGTTGCCGCTCGCCGCGCTGATGCGGACCTCGCCCTCGACGCCGCCGATCTCGATGGCGCCGAAGGAGTTCTTGATCGCGGCCGCGCGCCGGACGGCCCGAATGCGGATCGCGCCCATGCCGGTGTTGATGTCGGAGCGGTCGGAAATCTCGCCGGCATCGACGTCGCCGCGGCCGGTCTCGGCGATGAGCGCGGCGACGTCGCCGAGCACGATGTTGCCGTCGCCGAGCTTGACCCGGCATTTGCCGAGCCGGCCTTCGGCGCGGAGGCTACCGGCCCAGATGTCGACGTCGAGCTGCGATCCCGACGGGACGGCGATGGTGACGTCGACGGCCTCGCGGCGGCCGATCCCTATGCCGAGAAGGCGCGGCTTCGGCCCGCGGATGGTGAGCCGATCGTTGACGAAATCGACCGCGGTCTGATCGGCGGCGCGGACGTCGCCGAGCTTGGCGGCGCGGCTGGGCCGGATGTCGACCGTCGTTTCGGCGCGCTCGGTGGCGACCAGGGTAACGTCGGCAATAGCCATGTCGATCGCGACCAGGATCGGTCGCGGCGTGGGGAAGGTTGGCATCTTGGTGTCCTCAAACTGGCGTCAGCATGGCGCCGGATGGTGTCACATGGTGTCGGCAGCTAGCGAACCCAGCCGGTGAAGCTGGAGCCGCCGCCGCTTGTTTCGGTTCGTGTGGCCCCGCGGGTCTGCGGCAGCAGCGCCGCCGAGATCGCACGGATAAGCCAGGAATTGACCGACAGCCCGTCGCGGCCGGCGGCCTCTTCGACCCGCTGCTTGAGCTGGTCAGGGAGGCGAAGCGTGGTCCGGGTCGTCCCGCCTTCTTCCGTCTCGCCGCCAGGGACAGCAACGGTTTCCGGGGCGGGCGGAGGCTCAGGTGCCGCTGGGGCCGGCGGCGCGGGCGCGCTGACGACGAACTCGATCTCGCGGCCCCGGAGGCGGATGTCGACCGAGCCCGGCGCAAGCTCGCGGGTGATCTCGGAGGCCGCCGCGGACAGGGCGTCGAGGAGCACGAGCCGGGTCGCCGGCTCGAGCGCCGCCGACAACCTCTCGGCGACGGCGATGGCGTCCTCGCCACCCGCTTCAGCGGCGGTGGCAAGCTGTTGGCGAAGGTCGGAAACGTAGTGGGTCAGGTTCATGACGTCATATGTGACACCACGATGGTGTCACGTCAAGTCCGATTGACGCCGTCCGACGTCGCGCGGGAGCCGAACGGCTGTCACAATCTTCCTCTGAGATGGCGGGAAGCGGAGAGACACGATGCGCAGAGCCATCTTCTGGGCGGTGATCGCGGTGATCGTCATCGCGGTCGGTGCAGTGGGTTACGGTGCGGGAGCCGGCCTCTTCCACCCGTGCGGACCCGCCGACACGCTGATTCGTCTCGTAAATGCCAGATCGTCGAGCGCTTCGACGGAGCGCTGCCGGAAGTGCTGATCGCGGAGCCTGACGGCTCGCTTGTCGTCGCCCTGCGCGGGCTCGGCCCCGAGCCGGCGGCTCCGCAGCGGCTCGTCACCCTCGGCCCCGACCGCGACATCGCGTCGGAGGTGACGCTCGCCGACCTTCCCCCCGATGCCAACTGGATGAAGGCGGCCTTGTCGGCGGACGGAACGCGGATCGCCGCCACCCGACTGAACGGGCCGATCAGCGTCATCGACCGCGCGACCGGCAGCGAGGTCGCGTCGGTCGACGTCCTCTCCGCGGGTTTCGTCGGCTTCGACGGGCCGGATCGGCTCTTGGTCGACCGCGGCGCAGGCAGCTTCGAGCGGCCGCTGTCCGGCGTGGCGCAGGTCTACGCCCTTCCGGACGCCACGCAGGTCGGTGAGGCTAGCGGCGCCGCGGCCGCTCCGATCTTCACCAACGGCATTGCCGCCGCGATCTCAACGGACGGAACGCTGATCGCCCAGCACGTCGAGACCGCGCGCGACAGCGGCGTCGTCGCCATCCGCATCGCCGATGCGGCCTTCCCGAGCTGGTCGGGGCGGCTCCTGACGGCGCCGCTCGCCGCCTGGCGGCTCGGCCGGCAGATCCTGCCGGAGCTGTCCTTCAGCCCGGACGGCCGCTATCTCGCCGCCTCATTCGACTCTCCGCAGGAATGGGGGCGGACCACTTCCGCTGTCATCGTCTGGTCGCTCGCGACCGACGAGGTCGTGGCCAGCATCCCGACCACCACGGAATGGCGGTCGATCGCCTGGCTGCCGGATGGCGAGAGCCTTGCGGTCCTGCGGTTCCATGCCGATGCCGGCACCGGCGAGGTCGCGGTCATCGGACTCTGACGGTCAGTCCGAAGCGGGCGCGGGCCCGTCCCGGTGGCGGATGGCAAAGCCTTCGAGATAGTCCGGGATCGCATCGGGATCGAAGCTCCGACCGTCGATGAACGCGTCAGCCGCAAGCGCCACCGGACCTGAGCTTGAGGCCACGCTCGCCCCGGCGGCGTTGCCTTCGATCTTGCTCGACTCCAGCGGGATCGCCGGGCCCGCGCCGAGCGCGGCGCGGTAGAGGTCCGGCCGGTAGGCGGCCGCGACGGCGGCGCGTCCTGCATCCGAGAAAGCCGCCTGACCCCAGCGCACCATCTGGCTGTAGACCCACTCGGCCTGGCTGACCCACGGAAAATTCGCCGTCTCGCGGTGGAAGATGAGGTACTCCGGAATCTCGCGCGCCGTGCCGTCCGGATCGACCTGGAACCGGCCGGCAAGGAGATTGCGGAAGAGGTCGGCGGAGACGCCGACATAGGCGGGGTCGGCGAGGAGATCGGCGAGGGCGCCGCGGTTGGCGGGGTCGTCGCACCAGCGCGCGGCGGCATCGAGGGCGACGATGAGGCGCGACAGCTCTTCGGGATGGGCGTCGGCCCAGTCGGGGCGGACCGCGAGGACCTTCTCGGGCGCCGACGGCCAGATGTCGCGCTTGGTCGCGACGACGCGGCCGACGCCGCGCTCGACCGCGATCAGGTTCCACGGCGCGTTGACGCAAAAGCCGTCGATCGCGCCCGCGGCCATCGCGTCCGCCGTCATCGGCGGCGGCACGACGGTCATGACCACGTCGTGGTCGGGGTCGATGCCGCCCGCCGCCATGAAGAAGCGGAACTCGTAATTGTGCGACGAGAACGGGTAGGTCATTCCGAACACGAGCGGTTTCTCGCCATTCGCAGCCCGTCGATCGATGATTGCCTTCAGCGCGCGGGCGTTTCCGAGCGCGTCCTCGTGGCCGGTCAGGCCCGCGAGCGCCGCCATGTCGCGGTAGAGCGCGATCGAAAGCGTGATGGCGTTGCCGCCGCGGCCAAGGGCGAACGGCGTGAAGGACGCGTAGGGATTGGAGCCGATGCCGAGCTGCGAGGCGATCGGCATCGGGCTAAGGGCGTGAGCCACGTCGAACTGGCGGAAGGCGAGGCGATCGCGGATGTTGGACCACGACACGTCGCGGACCAGCTCGATGCTGATCCCCTCGCGGTCGGCAAAGCCCTGCTCGGCCGCCGCGACGAGGACGGCCATGTCGACCAGCGGGATGAAGCCGGCGCGGATGAGGCGCTGCGGGGGGCGCCGGGCGACGGAGGCGGTCGAGCCCCGGCCTTCGTCGAGCGTCGGCGGGCGCGTGTCCGTGGTCAACATCATTTCTCCAGGAGCGACGCTGCGGTGACGACGCTCTGGGCGATGTCGGCCACCTTCCGTTTCTCGTTCATCGCGGCATGGCGGAGGAGCTCGTACGCCTCCTCCTCGCCGATCCGCTTCTGGCGCATCAGGATGCCCTTGGCGCGTTCGATGACCTTGCGGCCGGCGAGCTCGGTCCGGGCGGCGTCGAGCTCGCGCTGGAGGCGGTCGAAGGCGTTGAACCGGCTGATGGCGGTCTCGACGATCGCCTTGACCCGCTCCTTGCGAAGGCCGTCGACGACATAGGCCGACACGCCGGCATTCACGGCGGCCGCGATCATGTCGCTCTCGGTCTGGTCGACGAACATCGCCACCGGCCGCGACACCACCTTCGACACCTGGAACATCTGCTCGAGGACGTCGCGGCTCGGGTTCTCGAGGCCGATAATGATGACCTCGGGGTCGATCGCCGTCAGGCGGCGGAGCAGGCCGTCGGTCGAGGCGATGACCTCGACCTGGGTGATCCCGCCCTCGCGGAGTCCTTCCACGAGGATGGCCGCGCGGAGAGTGTTTTCCTCGATGACGGCGACGCGAAGCGGATGTGGGGTCATGCGATCCTTGGGCAACGGGCCTCTCGCGATCGATGCAAGAAGCATGCTGCCATGGGCCGGCGGGAGTGCGGCAACGCCGCGCATCGATTGCCGAAGTGAGTTCGCCGATTGCCGCGGCGATCAGCCGACCGCGAGCCGCGCCGCGCCTGCCCCGCGGTCCATCGTCTCCTGGCGGTGGAACCGCGCTTCGGTGGCGATGTAGTCTTCCATCAGATGCTCGAACTCGTGCGGGCGATCGCGCCTGAGCTCGATGGCGTAGTCGAGGAAGCTGACCACGTTGTCCCGAAGGACCTTCTCCACCCGTTCCCGCAGATCGTCGTCATAGCCTTCGTCGGCTACCGACCGCTCGGGATGGAGCTCGCGGAAGGTCTTCACGTCCTGCACGAAATGCAGGAGGAAGATCATGCTGCGGAAGGTGCCGTCCGCGTCGTTGTGGATCGACCACTCCATGAAGTAGCGGAAAACATTGACGCTTCCGACGTACTGATCGACGATCGTGTCCTTGTCGGCGCCGCTGCGATAGCTCAGTTCGCCGAAGTCGGCGCGGATCTTGCGAAGTTCTTCCTCGTCGCAGTCCTTCAGGTAGTTCAGCTTCAGATTCTCGTTCTGCAGCAGGCGGAAATTGTTGACGAAGAGGTTCTTCATCTCCGTCCTGAACAGGAAGCCCTTGATGTAGCTCAACTGCTGGAAGCGCCGCGCCCGCTCGCGACGGCCAAGATAGGCATCGACGATCAGCGCGCCCACCATGATTTCCAGCGGGATCGCGGCGAGATGGAGCAGGAATTCCTGATGGGTAAGATGGTGGATGTAAAGAAATAGAGCGCTGCTGAGCGCAAGAATGACCGACAGGACAATGATGACCATGCGTCAGGACCTGCAAAACCTGTCAAACGTCATATCCGGACGGTTGCTCCGTCCGCGCGCCTGCCGGGCCATCACCAGCACGGATAGGCGCCTCCCCTCACCGGAAGGCCCCGCTCCCAGCCATTCGCCGTGCCGCCACGCTTGCGGCGCGCACTCTAGCTGGCCTTCCGCCGACTGCAACTCGTCCCCGATGACGGATCGGCGAGCCTAACGCCACACCGGGCGGACTTGACAGGGCTCGCGACAGGAACGCCGGGAACGATTGGCGGATTGCCAACGTTCCGGAAGTCGGGAGGCTGATTATGGCCGTCACGATTTCCGGTTTGCTCGTCCTTCTCGTCGGTCTCGCGGTCGGCGGGGGCGGGATATGGCTCCTGACGCTCGGCGGGACGCCGGCCTATGCGATCATCGGGGCCGGCCTTGTCCTCAGCGGCGTCCTCCTGCTGATGCGGCTCTCGGCCGGCCTGGTCGTCTACGGCGTCGTGGTCCTCGCGACCCTGGCGTGGTCGATCATCGAGGTCGGGTTCGACTGGTGGCAGCTCGTGCCGCGCGGCGGCGTGCTGGTCCTCCTCGGCCTCTGGCTGCTGACGCCCTGGGTGCGCCGCGGCCTGGTGCGGCGGAACGGCCGGTCGCTTGCGGCCGCGGTCCTGCCGCTCTCGCTCGGCGTCGCCTTCATCGTCGCCGCGTTCGCCATCCTTCTGGTGCGCCCCTATGACACCCGCGGAACGCTGGCCACGGCGGCCGTCGGCGAAACGACAACGATTGCCGGCGCAACGCCGGTGGCCGACGGCGACTGGCCGGCCTATGGCCGCACCACGGCCGGCAACCGCTATTCGCCGCTGGCTGAGATCACGACGGCGAATGTCGACCAGCTCGAGATCGCGTGGGAGTTCAACACCGGCGAGATCGGCGAGCGCGGCGGCCCCGCCGCCTACCAGGTCACGCCGCTCAAGGTCGGCGGCCTCCTCTATCTCTGCACGCCCCGACAGGTCGTGTTCGCGCTCGATGCTACGACCGGCACCGAAGTCTGGCGCTTCGACCCGGCCGTCTCCGAGGACGTCCTCGAGCGGCACCAGGTCTGCCGCGGCGTCTCCTATCATGCCGACCCGGCGGCCGTGGGCGGCGCGTGTTCCGCGCGCATCTTCCTGACCACCGCCGACGCCAGGCTGGTCGCGCTCGACGCGCTCACCGGTGCCGCGTGCGCCGGGTTCGGCGCCGACGGCACCGTGGACCTCTGGGCCGGCCAGCCGAACCGCGATACCGGCCTCTATTTTCTGTCGTCGCCGGCCCTCGTCGCCGGCAATTTCGTGATCGTCGGCGGGTCGGTGCCGGACAATGTGTCGGTCGCGTCCGGTTCCGGCGTCATCCGCGCGTTCGACGTCGCGACCGGCGCGCTGATCTGGAACTTCGATACCGGCAATCCCGACGACACCGCGCCGATCGCCCCGGGCGAGACCTACACGGCGAACTCCCCCAATGTCTGGTCGGTGATGTCAGCGGACGAAGCCCTCGGGCTCCTCTTCGCCCCCGTCGGCAACACGCCGCCCGACCAGTATGGCGCGGAGCGGACGCCCGAGACGGAGCGCTTCTCGGCCTCCGTGATCGCGCTCGACATCGCGACCGGCACGCTGGTCTGGGTGTTCCAGACCGTGCATCACGACCTCTGGGACATGGACGTGCCGGCGCAGCCGGTGCTGGTCGACCTCGACATCGGCGGCGAGCTGGTGCCGGCGCTGGTCCAGGCGACCAAGCAGGGGGACGTCTACGTCCTCGACCGCCGCACCGGCCTGCCGATCCACCCGGTGACCGAAATGCCGGCGCCGCAGGGCGCGGTCGAAGGCGACTTCACGGCGCCGACCCAGCCGGTCTCGCAGCTTACCTTCATGCCCGAGCCGGTCGAGGAGCGGGACATGTGGGGCGTGACGATCTTCGACCAGATC
Source organism: Bauldia sp. (assembly GCA_050184415.1). GTDB lineage: Bacteria > Pseudomonadota > Alphaproteobacteria > Rhizobiales > Kaistiaceae > JADLGL01. The sequence goes on along the minus strand of JBFXAJ010000003.1, from coordinate 149,348 downwards.
GCCTGCCGCATCCGCTTCCACCAGCTCGACTATGAGGGGCGCTACACGCCGCCATCGACCAACGGCACCCTGCAGCATCCCGGCAATTTCGGCGTCTTCAACTGGGGCGCGGTGGCGGTCGATCCGATCCGCCAGGTGATGTTCGGAACGCCGTCCTATCTCGCCTTCACGATCCGCCTCGTGCCGCGGCCGGACGACGCCACCGACGTGATTTCCTCCGCGGAAGACCCGACCAACGAGAATTTCGGCGCGCCCTATGCCGTGGACATCCAGACCTTCCTGTCGCCGATCGGCATTCCCTGCCAGGCGCCGCCCTGGGGTTTTGTCGCGGGCGCCGATCTCCGTACCGGCGAAATCGTATGGGAGCACATCAACGGCACGGTGCGCGACCTGTCGCCGATCCCGCTTCCGTTCGAGCTCGGCGTGCCCGATCTCGGCGGGCCGCTGGCGACGGCCGGCGGCGTCGTCTTCATGAGCGGATCGCTCGACTATTATGTCCGCGCCTTCGACCTCACCACCGGCGAAGAGTTGTGGCGCGACCGGCTGCCCGCAGGCGGTCACGCGACGCCGATGAGCTACGCGACCGATGACGGCCGCCAGTTCGTGGTCGTGGTCGCAGGCGGACATGGCGGCCTCGGCACCAAGCCCGGCGACTCGATCATCGCCTATGCGCTGCCTCGGCCCGACTAGGCTCGGGCCCGCTGCCGATGAATCGCATCGCGATCACCATGCCGGCCAGGAGATAGACCGCGCCTGCCGGCACCCACATCACCAGGCCGGCGAGCTGCTGGTCGGCGAGCGGGGTCAGCCCCCACGCCAGCGCCGCGTCGCTATGGCCATAGAGCGGCCGGCCGGCCAGCGTCAGCAACGCGCCGAGAAGCCCGCCCTGGATCAGCGTCACGACGATCGCTGCCGCGCCCTCGATCCGCCGCGACGGCGAGCGCGCGGCACGGAAGACCGCCGACCAGAACAGAAGCGCCGTCAGGAAGAAGCATGCGTGCTCGAGCTGGTGCAGCGGCTCGCTGGTCATGGCGGCATCGAAGAGCGGGGGCGCGTGCCACACCCACATCGCCGCGCCGTGGAGAAGCGCCGCCGGAACCGGGCGCCCGACCGCCGCGCCCAGCCGCGCAAGGCCGAGACGGGCGAACGCTCGCCAGACCGGCGCCGGCAGGAGCGCGCCAATCGCGACCCCGGGACGGCCGACCAGCAGAAGCGGCGGCGCGGCAGCGATCAGGATGACGTGCTGGATCATGTGCGCGGTCAGGAGGGTCCCGGTCACCGCCTCGAGCGGCGAGACGAGCGCGATCCACAGAACGCCGAAGCCCGCCCAGGTCGCGGCGGCCCACCGGAGCGGGATGACGGTGCGGCCGAGGCGCCGGTGCAGGCGGGCGCGGGCGATGGCGTAGCCCTGGGCCGCCGCGAGCAGCAGGAGGGTCAGCGCGATGTCCGGACGCCATGCGCGGAGGACGTCGCCCGGCGCGAGGGGGCTGTACTCGCCATGGCCCAGTGCCGGCGTCGCGACGCCGGCGGCCAGGAGAACGAGGAGGACGACGCGTCTCATGGGACGGCGCAGACCGGCACGATGAGCGCGGGAAGCGTCTCGAGGACGATGGCCAAGGACGACAGTGCGGCGATGCCGGCGCCCACGGCGCCGAGAGCCGGCGCGGCTCCCGCCTCGGACGCTCGCGCCAGCCGCAGCCCGGCCGCGACGATCATCACGTTGAGCGCGAGCCCGAGCGCGGCGGTCGAGAGGATGGCCGCGGTGACGATCGCGGTGTCCCAGCCCTTCGCGCAGGCGACGGCGGTGACCGCGTAGACCGCGACGAACCGCGCGGCCCAGATCGCGAGGCCCGCCACCGGAAGCGCGGCACGCACCATCATGGGCTCGCTCCGGCAATCATCGGGAAGAGGTGGCACACCGCGAGCGTCGCCAGCCCCTGGATCGCCGCGTAGTGGAGAAGCCGCTCGACGACTTCGAAGCTTAGCCGACGCGCAGCCGTGAGCTTGCTGCGTGCCGCGCGGGCGACGAGGAAGCCGAGCATGAGGGCGATCGTCGCCGCGAGGAACGCCTGATAGCCGACAAGGATCAGCACCGTCGCTTCGTAGCCGGAGCGTGTGCCGTCCAGTCCCGCCGACAGGAACGATCCCAGGTCGGCCAGCGACGCGGCGACAAGAGCCGTGCCCGCCGCGCCGAGGAGGAAGGTGAAGACAAACCCCGGACCGGCGACGCGCAGCAGTTCGCGCGCGGCCAACATCACCCCGCTCGCGACGACAAGGAGCAGCGCTGCAGCCACCGCACCACCATTGCCGACCCGCGGCGCCCCCTCGGGCGGCCAGGTTTCCCCGACCGTCCACAGGAAGAAATAGGCGAACAGGAAGCAGCCGAAGAGCGTCGCGGCGACGACGATCAGCCCCAGCGTCGCCATCCGGGCATGCGACGACCGTCCGGTCGGGTTGACCGGCAGCGTGATGCCGCCGCCGATCGGCTTCGGACTCATCGGCCCCAGGTCGGCGCCCCACATCCACACCAGGATCGCGGCGACTGCGACCACGCCGCAGATGATGGCGACGACTGTGGCCTTCACGGTCAGCAGCATGAAGGCGGCCGCGGTGAACAGCGCCGCCACGAAGGGTGGCCAGCCCGCGCCGGGCAGGGTCAGGATGTAGTCCGGCCGCGCATCGATCGGCGTCGTGACGAGAGTCTCGCGGCGGCCGGTGACGGTGCCCGGGAGATAGTAGCGCCCGGCGGCCACATCCTCGGCGAGGTTCGGCTGGTCCCAGAGCGGCTCGCGGCTGGTCACGATCGGGATCGAGCGGAACTGGTAGACCTGTTGCGGCAGCCATTCGAGCGTGCCCGCATTCCAGACGTTGCCGGCCGAATGGTCGAGTCTGGGCCGGCAGTTCCGGATCAGGTCGATGAGGAACAGGACGACGGCAATGGCGATCACCGCCGCACCGGCCGTCGATGTCAGCGCGAGCCCGCCCCAGCCCATCTCCTCGGGATAGGTGTAGACCCGCCGCGGCATGCCGATGAGGCCGGCGATATGCATCGGGAAGAAGGTGAGGTTGACGCCGACGAAGAGGAGGATCGCGACCGTCTTCCCGATCCGCTCGGACAGCGGCCGCCGGGCGATGCTCGGCACCCAGTAGTAGATCGCCGCGAAGAGCGGGAAGACCATCCCGCCGATGAGCACGTAGTGGAGGTGGGCGACGATGAAATAGGTGTCGTGGACCTGCTGGTCGTACGGCACCATCGCCACCATGACGCCGGAGAGGCCGCCGACGGTGAAGACGACCAGCATCGCGAGGACGAACAGCGCCGGCGCGGTGATCTTCGTGCGGCCGCTCGCGAAGGTCGCGATCCAGGCGAAGATCTGGATGCCGCTCGGGATCGCCACGGCCATGCCGGCGGCCGAGAAGAAGCTCATCGAGATCTGCGGCAGGCCGGTCGTGAACATGTGGTGGACCCACAGACCGAAGCTGAGGAATCCGGTCCCGATCAGGGCAAGGACGACGAGGCGGTAGCCGATGAGCGGCACGCCCGCCATCGCCGGCACGATCATCGACACCATGCCGGCTGCGGGCAGGAAGATGATGTAGACCTCGGGATGGCCGAAGAACCAGAACAGGTGCTGCCACAACAGCGGATCGCCGCCGCGTTCGGCGATGAAGAACGGCAGGTCGAACGCCCGCTCGAGCTCGAGGAGCGTCGTCCCCGCGATCATCGCCGGGAAGGCGAAGAGGATCATCGCGGCGAACACGAGGACCGCCCAGCCGAAGATCGGCATCCGCGCCAGTGTCATGCCCGGCGCCCGCGTCTTGAGGATGCCGACGATGAGCTCGATCGCGCCGGCGATCGCCGAGATTTCGATGAAACCGATGCCGAGTAGCCAGAAATCGGCCGAGATGTCGGGCGTGAATTCGGTGCTCGACAGCGGCGGGTACATGAACCAGCCGCCGCGCGGCGCGAGATCGAAGAACAGGCTGAGCAGGAAGACCGTGCCGCCGATGGCGTAGGCCCAGAAGGCGTAGGCCGACAGGCGCGGGAACGGGAGGTCGCGTGCCCCCAGCATGCTCGGCAGGAGCAGCACCGCGACCGCCTCGACCGCTGGCACCGCGAACAGGAACATCATCACCGTGCCGTGCATGGTGAAGAGCTGGTTGAAGAGGTCGTGGTCGACCAGCGCGTTGTCGGGCACGGCGAGTTGCGCCCGCATCATCAGGGCGAGGACGCCGGCGAACAGGAAGAAGAACACGGCGGTGGCGATGTAGTAGAGGCCGATCGACTGGTTGTTGACGGCCGAGAGCGCCCGCCAGCCGCGCGGCACGCGCCACACGCGTTCCAGCTCCGCGAGTTCCTCCGGCGGCCGCGGCGTGGGGTTCGGGAGTTCGGTCGGGCTCATCGCAGCGTCCCGAGATAGGTTGCGATCGCCCGAAGGTCCGCCTCTGGCAGCTCGGCGAAGGATGGCATGCGGCTGCCGGGCTTGATGCGCTGGGCGCCCGCGATCCACAGCACGCGGGAGTCGAGGTCGTTGGGCAGCGTCCCGGCGGCAATGGTTTGCCGGCTACCGATATGCGTGAGGTCGGGGCCGATCGTGCCGGCGGCGCCGGTGCCGCGGACGGTGTGGCACGCGCCGCAGCCTGCCGCGACGAAGGCGGCGGCGCCTGCGGCAGGGGCCGCTTCGGCAGCGACAGCGGGCGCGGCTTCCGCCGCCAGCCAGGCGCCGAAGGTTTCGGGTTCCTCGGCGATGACGATGAACGCCATCCTGGCGTGCTGGTCACCGCAGAACTCCGCGCACTGGCCGCGAAAGACTCCGGCGCGATCGGCCTCGATTGCCATTGCGTTGCTGCGGCCGGGAATCATGTCGAGCTTGCCGCCGAGCGCGGGAACCCAGAACGAATGGATGACGTCCGCGCTTTCGAGGATGAGGCGCACCGGGACGCCGACCGGGACGCGGATTTCGTTGGCCGTCGTCAGCGCGACGTCGCCGGCCGCGTCGAGATAGTCCACGCGCCACCAGAACTGCTCGCCCGTGACGCGGATCGTCACCGGCTCGGTCCCGGTCGCACCGGAACCGCGCGCGACGAGAAGGCCGGCGATCAGGAGGACGGGGAGGAGGACGGCCGGCAGCACGATGCCGCCGGCGATGACGGTGCGGACCGAGCCGAGCGTGCCGCCCCGACGGCCGAGGGCGATTGCCGTCGCGACGACGACGAGCGCAGCGATGACGATGGCGGCCCCGGTCATGACCCAGCCGAGGCCGTTGACGGCGCCGGCGGCGGGTCCCGCCGGATCGAGGATGGATTGCGGTCCGTTGCAGGCCGTGAGCGGACCGGCGAGCGCAACGCCGAGCGCCCGATGCCCCCCGCGTCGGCCGCCCTGCCGTTCGTCCCTGGCCATCCTTTTCATGCGCCGCCCCGCAAGCAGCCCCAGAAAAGGCAAATGCCCGGGCGCGGTCTCGGTTCCCGCGGGGAACCGAGGAGGAGGACGCCGGTTTCCTCAGGAGACGCCGGAGGGTCGGTCCTTGTGGAAACGCGTGGTGCTGGTCGTGACCGGGGGAGTCCTGCTCCTCCTGATCGGTGCCGGCATCTTCATCTATGGCGGCTTCTACAACGTCGCGGCCAGCGCCCCGCACAGCCCCGTCATGGAGGCGCTGCTCGACTTCGGGATGCGGCGATCCGTGGCCGCACATGCCCCCGAGAGCGAACCACCCCGTCTGACCGACCCCGCGATGATCATGCGCGGCCTTCGCCATTTCGAGGGCAATTGCGCCTCGTGCCACGGCGCACCGGGCAGTCCGCCCTCGCCGCTCGCCGCGGCAATGCTGCCCGAGCCGCCCGACCTCGGCGCCAAGGTGGGGCGCTTCAACGACAACGAGGTCTTCTGGATCATCCGCCACGGGCTGAAATACACCGGCATGCCGGGCTGGCCCGCGGACGGCCGCGACGACGAAGTTTGGGACGTCACGGCCTTCGTCCGCCTCCTGCCCGAGATGACGGACGAGGAATACGCGACGCTGGCCGCGCCCGGCCCGACCGTGGCCATTGACGCTGACGCTGATCCGCTGACGCTGATCGGGCACGGCCCGGCCGACGCCGACGTCGCCGCCTGCGCCCGCTGCCACGGCGTCGATGGCGCCGGCGATCCGGCCGGCGCATTCCCTCGCCTCGACGGCCTCTCGGCCGACTACATCGCGCGGCAACTCGAGGCGTTCGCGACCGGGCGGCGGCCGAGCGGCTTCATGCAGGCGGCGGTCGCGCCGCTCGACGCCGCGGAGCGCGCCGCTCTTGCCGCCTACTATGGCGCGATCCCCGCCCGGCCGTCTTTGTCGCCGGAAGTGTCGGCCGGCCTTCTCGAAACGGGACGTGCGCTCGCTGGCGCCGGGATTCCCGACCGCGCCGTCCCGCGCTGCGCCTCGTGCCATCTCAACCCGGACGTCGCCGCCCCGCTCCTCAATGGCCAGGGTGAGGACTATCTCGCGCGCCAGCTCATGCTGTTCCGCGACGGCGTGCGCCCGTCCGACGTGATGAACGCGATCGCCGGCGGCCTGTCCGACGCGGACATCGCCGCCGCTGCCGCGTACTTCGCGACGCTGCCGCGGGCCGGAGGCCAGTGACCATCGGGTCGCCGGCCTCCCCCGCGCCTACGTCGCTTTGCGGCCGAAACCCTGGCCGTTGGAGCGGATCCAGGTGACGATGCCGGCCTCGTCGCGGATGAACTCGCACGGCGTGCCGCTGCCGCTCTGATAGGCCATGTCCGGACCGTAGAAATAGAGCTGCGCGTTGCCGAGCATGATCTGGCCGTCGGCCACCGTCACCTCGAGCGGGCTCGACGTGCCGCGATTGTAGTTGCCGACATACTCCGCCGGGTCCGGCTGCTCCGGGAGCGGCGAAGCGTGGAGCGAGAAGTCCTCGTTGATGCCGCGATAGGTGACGGGCTGGTTCGGCACCAGCGCAAGGCCCTCATAGGCGGCGAGCAGCGCGTGCTCAACCGCCTGGTTGAGGCGCCAGCCATCGGTGTGGTTCGTCAGGATCGCGAAGGCGAGGCGGCGCTCCGGCACGAGTTCGAGGAGCAGCCGGTGGCCGGCCCCGGCGGTGCCGCCATGGGCGGCCGTCATCACGCCGCCGACGGTGCGGAGATGCCAGCCGATCGCCATGGCGTCCTCGACCGGCGTCTTCACGAGCTGGGGCTGCCGCATCAGCTCGCGGGTCTCGGGCGTCAGCACGGTCGCCTGCCCCGGCTCTCCCTCGTTCAGGTGGAATGCCGCATAGCGCATCAGATTCTCGATGCTCATGCACACGCCGCCGGCAGGGATGCTCGATCCCATCGAGAACGGCCGGATGACATTCGCGCGCGCGCGCGTCGCTCCGTTCTCGCCGGGCTCGTGGCCAATGGCGAGCTTGTGGGTCGCGATCAGGTCGAGCCGCGTTGACGACCGTTCGAGGCCGAGAGGATCGAACACGAGGTCGCGGTAGGCGGTGTGGACGTCCGTGCCGGTCGCGACCTCGACCAGCCGGCCGGCGAGGGCGAAGCCCGGGTTGAGGTAGCTCCAGACCTGGCCCGGCGGCGCGATGCGGACGAGGCGGTCCATCGCCGCCGCAAAGCGCGCCAGCGTGTCGACGCCGAGGTCTTCGGTCGGCGCGGAGCCGTTGAGGCCGGTGGAATGGGTGACGAGATGGCGGACGAGGAGCTCTTCCGTCGACATCGCGTCGCCGACATGCCAGTCCGGGAGGTACTGGAGCACCGGTGCATCGAGGTCGAGGAGGCCCTGCTCGACAAGGCTCATCACCGCGGTCGCCGTCACGGTCTTCGACAGCGACGCGAGCTGGAAGATCGTGTTCTCGTCGACCGGCTGCGGATCCTCGATGCTGGTGACGCCGAAGCCGCGGAGCTGGAACACACCGTCCTTGAGGACGCCGAGCGCGGCGCCGGGTACGCCGAGGCGCTCCATCTCGGAGGTCACCACCTCCGACACCGTCTCGAAGGCGTCGGCGGCTCCCATCGCCTCCGGCGTCTGCGCCTGCGACCGCAGGATCGGCACGCCGAGCCCGGTGAATGTGAGACCCGACGCCGCGACGCCGGTCTTCAGGAAATCCCGTCTGTTCATTGCAATGTCCTTCCGTGGCTCAAGCCGCGGCGGGCATCGCAAGCGGCGTGCCAGAACGGACTGGCGCTAGATCTCGCGCTCGGCGAGCTCGCGGAATCCGTCGGGAACCGACTTCGCCGGCCCGAACGCCACCGAGGCGTAGCCGACGGCAGCGCGGCCGAATCGGTCGCGGATCCGGTCCATCGCGCGGTCGGCGGCCCAGCGCGCGGCGCCGCGCCTGGTGCCCGGCCGCTGGTCCTCATCGTGAAGGCCGAGCGGCAGCTCGAGCTGGAGCGCGTGGTCGATCTCGAGATGGGAGACGGAGACCGCAAGGAGCGAGATCGTCTTCTCCTTGGGATGGTCGCGGAGCGCCGACCACGCCAGCTCGATCGCGACCTCGGCCACCATCGCGCTCGCCGACACCACCTCGGGCAGCGTCGCGGACCGCGTCACAGAGCGGAGGTCCGAGAAGCGGACCCGCGTGGTGATCGTCCGCCCGCCGCGCGATTTCGCGCGCATGCGGCTGCAGACGCGGTCGGCAAGGAAAAGGAGCGTCGAGCGGACGAGATCGTTGGTCACCGCCTTCCTGCCGAACGCCGACTGCGCGCCGACCGACCGCGCCCGATGTTCGGTCTCGATCTCACGAGCGTCGCGGTTCCACGCCAGCGACGAAAGCTTCGTGCCGATGGCCTGGCCGAGGATGCGCTGCAGGCTGTGCGCCTCGGTCTCGGCGAGCTGGCCGATGGTCGTGATCCCCTTCTCGTGCAGCTTCGTCCGGGTGGCCGGGCCGACGCCCCACATCAGCTCGACCGGCAGCGCATGCAGGAAGGTCAGCTCGCTCGCAGGATCGACATAGGCGAGCCCGTCGGGCTTCGCGACCTGCGAGGCGATCTTCGCGAGATGCTTTGTCCGCGCGACTCCGATCGAGATCGGAAGGCCGACTTCGTTGCGGACGCGATGACGGATCTTCCTGGCGATCTCCTCGGCCGGACCGAACAGGTGCTCGCAGCCGGCAACGTCGGCGAAAGCCTCGTCGATCGAGATGCGCTCCACGAGTGGGGTGTAGTCGCCAAGGATCGCGATCGCCGCATCGCCGAGGCGCTGGTAGTCCTCGAAATGGCCGCCCACGAACTGCAGCTCCGGGCACAGCTCGCGCGCCGCGCGACCCGACATCCCGCCGCGGACGCCGAATCTCTTCGCCTCATAGGAGGCCGCGAGGACCACGCCGCCGCCTACGGCGATCGGCTTGCCGCGCAGCGCGGGATCGAGAAGCTGCTCGACCGACGCGTAGAACGCGTCGAGGTCGGCATGGAGAATGGTCGCGTTCACCGCCGCGTCTCGACGATCTGCCGCTGCCCGGCCTGTCCAGCGTCATCCTAGAACAAAGAATGAACATCTGGAAGCCGCCTTCGCTGACCATTCGGAGTGCACACGCACGTCCGATCGCGGGGCGGTCGGAAGCAAAAGCACAGGAAAAGCGCAGCCCGACCAGGAATAGCTGCTGTCGGTCCCCTGGATGGGGGACGCTTTCCCAGGTCGGCGGATGATTAGCTCAGCCTGCACAGGAACCAAGTAGAGGATCGTCACATGACGAGGTCTTCGCCGATCGGCGCGGGCCGGTGGTCCCTTGTGCGCAGATCAGGGAGGAAACCAATGACTTACGGCAGGAAGTTCCTGAGCGCCGCCTCGTTTGCGGCTCTGGCGACCGGCGTTGGGTTTGCAGCGCCGGCATTTGCGAATGAGGACGTCGTGGCCCTGGCCAACGATCCGGCAAACGCGGTGATGCCGTCGATCAATTATTCCGGCTGGAACTACTCGACGCTCGACCAGATCACGCTCGACAACGTCGCCGAGCTTCAGATCGCCTGGACCTGGCAGATCGGCATCCTCGACGAGCACGAGGCGCCGCCGCTCGTCGTGGGTGACACCATGTACATCGTGTCGCCGAAGCCGAACTATGTCTACGCGCTCGACCTGACGCAGAACGGCATCATCAAATGGGAATTCCGCCCCGACATGAACATGGAGGAGGCGGTCCGCGTCGCGTGTTGCGGCGCCCAGACCCGCGGTGTCTACTACGCCGAGGGCAAGGTCTTCTATCAGACCCTCGACGGCCAGGTGTTCGGTCTCGACGCGGCGACGGGCGAGGCTCTGTGGCGCTCCGTCGGCGCCGATATCTCCATCGGTGAGACGCTGGTCGGCAACGGCCTCGTGGTGAACGATCTCTTCATCACGGGCAATGCCGGCGGCGAGTACGGTGTCCGCGGCAAGATCCAGGCCTTCGACATCAACTCGGGAAACCTGCAGTGGGTCATGTACAACATGGGCCCGGACAACGAGGTCGGCATCGGCCCGCGCTTCAACCCGTTCTACGCCGACGACAAGGTCGGCTCGCTGACCACCTGGTACGGCGATTCCTGGCGCCGCGGCGGCGGCACGGTCTGGGGCTATTTCACCTGGGATCCCGAGATCAACCTCCTCTATTACTCGACCGGCAATTGCGGCCCGTGGAATCCGGACTACCGGCGCGAATGGGGCATGGTGACCCTCGACGAGAATGGCGGTCTCGTCGACTACCGCAACAACTGGTGCGCCTCGCAGATGGCGCGCGACGCCACCACCGGCGAGCTGATCTGGGCCTACAACATCACCCCGGCCGACAGCTGGGACCTCGATGAGCCACTGATCACGCCGCTCCTCGATCTCGAGATCGGCGGCACGGTGCGGCACACCGCCGTGAAGGCCTCGCGCTCCGGCATCTTCTACGTATGGGACCGCGCGACGGGCGAACTCCTGACCCAGCCATGGATGTTCGAATACCAGAACCTCCGCCCGGCACCTTATGTCGACATGGCGACCGGCCGCGCCCTCTACGACATCGACAAATGGATGTTCACCGACGTCGAGGATCGCCGCCGCTACACGGAGGCCGATCCGGGCCGCAATGCCGACGGCACGACCATGGCCGACTACACCGGGACGGAGGTCGTCTATTGCCCGGGCACATCGGCCCGCAACTGGCAGAACGACGCCTGGTCGCCGCGCACCGGCCTCCTCTACACGGCGACGAACACCAGCTGCTCGGTGCTTCGCATGGAGGCGGGCGACTACGTGCCCGGCGAGGCCTATCGGCTCCGCCTGAACCCCGGTCCCAATCCGTTGCCGCGGGCCGGGATGGACGGACAGCTGGTGGCTTACAATTCCCGGCTCGTGGCCAACGATCCGGTCGGCGGCACCACGGTTTGGGAAGCGCAGTCGCTCCAGGGCAATGCCTTGCCCATCATGGCGACCGCCACCGACCTCCTGTTCCAGGGCGGCGAGGACACCGGCGTCATGCGGGCATTCAACGCCACCAATGGTGACATCGTCTGGGAATTCCGGACCGGCGCTTCATTCGCCGGAACGCCGATCACCTATCTCGGGCCGGATGGCCGGCAGTATCTGGCCGTGGTCGCCTCGGCGGCCGCGACGAACTCGGCCGTCAACTTCGACGCCGCGCCCGACGCGGCGGCACGCTATCGCCGCTCGGGCTCGACGCTCTACGTCTTCGCGCTGCCCGACACGCTCGCGACCGCGCAATAGCACGCCATGCGGCTCCGGCCATGCCCATGCTGGCCGGGGCCGCCCTCCCGTGATGCTTATCCGGGCCGCTGTCGGCAGACGGCGCCCGTTCAGGCGCCTCAGACGCCGGCCTGGCGGGTCAGCACTTCGGCGATGGTCGCGCTTTCGAGCGTGCCGGCGTCGATGTAGGTCCGGGTGCATTGCGCGATCGCCGCGAGGTCTGCGACCGAGTAGAAGTAGCGTTCTTCGTCGCTGGATGAGGGCTCCGGCAGGATCCCGTGGAAGGACAGGACGAGCCACGATCCCTGCTCGACCGCGAGCTCGATCTTGTCGCAGGCGAGCGATGGCGCCATCCCGCGGGACATCTCGAACCGGCTGATGTCGTAAGGGTCGAGCGGCGGCATGTGGTTGAGCCCGGCGCTGACCTGCTCGGCAATCGGGCGGGTTCGGACATGCGCGTCGAAGGTATCCATGACCATGGCCCGGACCCGATCGTCGATGTACCCGTGCGGGGAGGAGAACGACGTGGGGACGACGCCGAGCTCCTGGTAGATCCGGATGGCGGGATAGGCCAGCTCGGCCTTTATCTCCACGGCGGCGAGGGGCGGGAGGTCGCGGTGGGTTTCGGTGTGGGCGCCGATCTCCCAGCCGGCGTCCCGCCATTCCGCCGCCTCCGCCCAGGTCATCGCGGCCATCAGGCTGGTCCCGGCGACATCGCCGATGAAGGCCGTCGTGAGGAACGTGGTTCCGCGCAACTCGTACTGCTGCAGGACCGGGAGGGCGTGGACGTACTGGTTGCGGAAGGCATCGTCGAAGGTGATGGTCAGGACGCCGACCCGGCGTGGCGCGAGATCGGCGGCCGAGCGCGCGTCATTGAAGGCGAACGCGCCCACCCCGAGGACGACCGCGGCGGCGAGGATCACCCCGAGGGGCGGAACGGCTTTTGCGAGTTGCACGAACGCGTAGCTCCAGCCTCGGAAAACGTCCTCACGCCAAGGTGGTGAGGGCTCCTAACCTCCAACGACGGAGCCTGCCCCAGATCCACAAATGGGCGGGGCAGGCCGACACGCCTCCAGGCACGTAGTTCTACTAGGAGAATGGGGCGCCGCCGTCCAGCGGAAATGCTTCGGTGCATGAACTGTCGCGGACGCCCCTGCCTGTCAGGTTCATCAGGTTGTGCCCGTAGGCACCGCAGCATAAAAAGTTAATGACTAGTATACGGACTGAGAAATAGTTGAACTAATTAGTCATGCTATGAGTAACGTTCGATTACCTGTCGTCTTCGTTGTGGGCGATTGAGTAATAGATCGTATACGCGTTGGCCTTCACAGCTTCTGACACGCGCGGTCTTAGTCATTTTCTCGCAACGCCTTCCCCGCGTGCCATTGCGGTATCCCCATGTCTCGACCGTCGGCTGTCGATCGTCGGCAGTTTCTTGCCTTGGCGGGCGCAGCGGCCGTGGCGCCCGCGGCGCCCGCTGCGCCCCTTCTGGCGTCTTCCGAAGCGAAAGCCTTGTCGACGAGTCGTCTCGCCCGCGGCTTCGACACCGACTTCGGCATGGATGGTGTCCAGCCGCAGCGCTGGTTCAACCGGCGGGTCGAGGACGGCTATGAGTGGTTCTGGACCACCGGCCACACATACTGGGACGCCCGGCCGGCGCTTTGGCGCGACGGCCGCGTCGCCCTCGACCGTGCCCTGAACGCCGGCCTCAGGATCGCCGCCTATGGAAGGCCGGTCAGTCGCTGGCGCGAAGCGTTGCAAGGCTTTGGCGCCCTGGCCCGACATCTCGAGTTCTACGCGCTGGACGTCGAGCACGAGCCGGATGGCCGGCTGCACCCGGTGACGCGCGACATGGTCGCCGGCGTCCGCGATATGGGCGTGCGCCCGGTGATCTATACCGGCAGCTACATGTGGAACGAGATCATGGGCCCGTCGACCGCCTTTACCGACGTCCCGCTGCTGGACCATGCGGGCAATGTTCCGGGATGGCCCGACAGCCTTCCGGTCCCAGGCTATGGTGGATGGCCCTCCCGCGTCGGGCAGCAGCTCCGCCTCAACGTCCGGTGCGATGGCATCACCATCGACGAGAACGTCCTTGAGCGGGCGTTCTTCCGCGACCAGCTCGTCGCCTGACGATACTCGAAAAGTGAATACGTGTTCGAGGAATGGCGGGCGTATTGCCGCAGCTGTCAAAAACCCCAGGAATCAGCCTTTTCCAACGCTGCTCCGGCTCTCGCCGAGCCTCTCGGAACGGTCGTAGAAGGGACCGGCGGCACCCCATGGCCCTTGTCTACCGGCTCCCTACCTCGTAGAAGTACGGGGTCGCCGGTGCTCGGGCCTGAACTGGGGCGTATCCCTTTGTTCTGCCAGGGTTTCTGGAAGGTTGTCTGGTACGGGTGGGGCGGTTCACCCCTCCGGACGGCCGTTCCGGCCTGCATTCGGTGACCTCAAAATGTCCGGGGACCACCAATGCTTCATACCAAGATCGCCTCCAACGACCAACCGCGCGTTTCCGCCAAGGTTATTCCCCTCGGCACGAACCAGTACGGGGCCATGCTGGCCCAGCGTATCGAGAACCGCACCGCCAATGTCGGCATCTGCGGGCTCGGCTATGTCGGCCTTCCCCTTGCCGCCGCCACGGCGCGTGCTGGCTTCCATACGACCGGTTTCGATGTCGATCCCCGGAAGATCCAGGAGATAGCGGCGGGCCGGTCCTACGTCCCGGCGGTGCCCAGCGAAGAGCTGAATGAGCTTCGGAGCCTCGGCCGCCTGACCGCCAGCAATTCCTTCGCGGCGCTGGCTTCCTGCGACGTGATCTGCATCTGCGTGCCGACCCCGCTCACCCCGCAGCGCGAACCTGATCTGTCGATTGTCGAGGCCGCGGCCCGAACGATCGCCGAGTATCTCCGGCCCGGCCAGCTCGTGATCCTCGAATCGACGACCTATCCCGGCACGACCGACGAGGTCCTGAAACCCATCTTCGAGGCCGGCTCGCTCCGTTCCGGTTACGATTTCTTCCTTGGCTACTCGCCGGAGCGCGAGGATCCGGGCAGCAGCTTCCGCACCATCGACATCCCGAAGGTGGTCTCCGGCGACGGCGCAACGGCTCGAGAGCTGGTAGCGGCTTTCTACGGTTCCGTCGTGAAGCGGGTTGTCCCGGTCTCGGCGAACAACGTCGCCGAGATGGTCAAGATCACTGAGAACATCTTCCGTTTCGTCAACATCGGCCTGATCAACGAGCTCAAGATCATCTACCAGTCGATGGGTGTCGACATCTGGGAGGTGATCGAGGCCGCGAAGACGAAGCCGTTCGGCTTCATGCCGTTCTATCCGGGACCTGGCCTCGGCGGACACTGCATTCCCGTCGACCCCTTCTACCTGACCTGGAAGGCCCGCGAATTCGGCCTCTCGACCCGGTTCGTGGAACTCGCCGGCGAGATCACCCAGGGCCTGCCGTCCTATGTGATCCAGACCCTCGAGCGGGCGCTCGACCAGCGGCTCCACCAGCCGATGAGCCTGGCGTCGATCCTGATCGTCGGCGTCGCCTACAAGAAGAACGTGTCGGACATGCGCGAAAGCCCGGCGATCCGGATCGCCGATATGCTCGCCGACCGCGCGCTGCGCGTGTCGTTCTACGATCCCGAGGTCGACGTGGCAGAGCTTCGGCATCACGGCTTTCCTGCCAGCGTCACCGCCGTGGATCTCGGTGCCGAGCCCGCGAAGAACGCGATCCACGATGCGGCGATCATCGTCACCGATCATGACGGCATCGACTATCGGCTGATCGAGAAATCGGCACGCGTCGTCATCGACACCCGCAACGCGATGGAGCGGAACGGAATCTCCAGCCCGCGGGTCATCAAGGCATGACGCCGCGCGCTCTCGTCGCCGGAGGCGCCGGATTTATCGGCAGCAACCTGTGCGCCTCCCTCCTCGACCGGGGATACTCGGTCGTCGCCATCGACAATTTCAGCACGGGGCGGCCTGACAACATTCGCCCCCTGCAGGCCCTTGCCGGCTTTGACTTCATCTACGGGGACGTGGCGGACGCCGGCCTGACCGAGACGCTCGCGATGCAGCGGTTCGACGAGGTCTACAACCTTGCGTGCCCGACCGGCGTGCCGAACATCGCCATTCTCGGCGACGAGATGCTCCGGACATCGTCGATCGGCTCGCTCAACCTTCTCGAGCTCGCCCGGACCACCGGCGCGCTCTATCTCTTCACGAGCACCGCCGAGGTCTACGGCGAAGCCGAAGTCGTTCCGCAGCCCGAAACCTACACGGGCAATGTGGATCCGGTCGGCGACCGCAGCCCGTATGAGGAGGGCAAACGGTTCGGCGAGGCGCTCGCCATGCGTTACGCGCGCCGCCATGGCGTCGACGTCCGGATCATCCGGGTCTTCAACACTTACGGCGTCGGCATGTCGCCGGACGATCGGCGCGTCATCCCGCAATTGCTCCTTTCGGCGCTGCACGGGGAGCCGTTCACGGTCTATGGCGACGGCAGCCAGACCCGGTCGTTCCTCTATGTCAGCGATCTCCTCGACGGGTTTCGCGTGGCGATCGAGCGCGGCGTATCGGGGGACGTCTTCAACATCGGCTCGTCCCGGGAACGGACGATCCTCGATCTTCACCGGGCCGCGGAAGCGGCGCTAGGGCGGCGGATCGAGATCGCGTTCAAGCCGCACTTCATTCGCGACCACCTCCGCCGGTGTCCTGACACCACGCGGATCGGGAGTCTCGGCTGGAAGCCAAAGGTGGACCTCGCTGATGGTCTCCGCCGCAGCTTTGCCGATGTCGTCGGCCGCGGCGGCAACGAGCCCGCAGCCAGCGTCGAACCTTGGCCCGCCATCGCGGCGGATCGCCAGCGCGTGGATGTGTGACGTGTCCTCCGCGATCGCGGTCCTGCTGGCGTGTCTGACCGTCGGCGTCAATTTCAGCTTCTGGGCGGTCGTCGGCGTGATGCGGCTCGCGACCACCACGCTTTCTTCGGGATCGAGGGGCCGGAAGGCGAAGAGCCAGATCGGCGTGCACGAGGTCGCCGTCGTGATCCCCGCTCACAATGAGGAGCTGGCGATCTCGAAGTGTATCGGTGCCCTCCGTGCCGTCGTTCCGGTCGAGCAGGTCTTCGTCGGCAGCGACGGGTCGCGCGATCGCACGGTGGAGCTCGCCCGTGCGACCGGCTGCAACGTCCTCGACATCCAGCCCAATGGTGGCAAGGCGCGCGCGATCCAGACCGTCATCGACCAGAACCGTCTCCTCGAACGCTTCAAGGTCGTCCTGATCCAGGACGCCGATTCCGAAATCGATCCCGACTACCTGACGCGCGGCCTGCCGCTGTTCGACGATCCGCGCGTGGTCGTCGTCGCCGGGCATGTGCGGTCCCGCTGGCCGCAGGCTCGCGGCATGACCGCGCTCATCGCCGCGTATCGGACGCGGCTCTATCTCCTGGTCCAGGCCGCCTACAAATACGCCCAGACCTGGGGCCGGATAAACGTCGCCTACATCGCGCCCGGCTTCTGCAGCATGTACCGGACGTCGGTCCTGTCGAAGATCGACATCACCGCGCCCGGCCTCATCATCGAAGACTTCAACATGACGTTCGAGGTGCAGCGGAAGCGCCTCGGGAGGATCGCCTATACGCCACGCGCGATGTGCTCGACCGAGGATCCGCTCAGCTTGCGCGACTACCGCAAGCAATGCGTCCGCTGGTACATGGGCCTCTGGCAGACGGTGATGCACCACGGCTTCTGGCCGTCGCGGTTCTGGCTCTCGTTCGGCGCCCTGATGGGCGAGGCGGTGCTGTTCGGCGTGATGCAGACCGCGACGCTGGTGTTCCTTCTTCTCTACGGGCTCGAACTCGTGGGCGTGCTGCCGGCGGGCGCGAGCCAGCTCTTCGGGGTCTCGCCGCTCGAACTCGTGCTGATCTTCCTCGCCCTCGACTACGCCATGACGGTCGCGGCAGCTGTCATCGAGCGGCGGCCAAGCCTCCTGCTCTACGGGATCGGTTTTCCCCTGATGAGGCTGCTCGACATCTGGCTCTTCTGCGTGTCGCTCCCGAAGGCGATCCTGATCGTCTCCGACGGGACCTGGAAGAGCCCGACGCGCAGCGCCGACCGGCCGGCCGACGTGCGCTCGCCCGGTCTCACCGCACGGAAGGGGGAGGCGCTTCGATGAGACTGACACGTCGCCACGCCCTGATGGGTGGCCTCTCCCTTCCATTCGTGCGCTTTGGCGGCCTCGGCGAGGCCAGCGCACAGGCCATCACGGCGGCAACCATCGTGACGGTCACGGGGGTCGATGCCCGAACGCCCACGAGCCGCCTCCGGGCGGTTGTCGAGACATTCACCGATCGCGGCCTTCCGGTTGCGGTGAGCCTCGCGGCCGAGTCCGGAAGGACCTTCGCGGCCCGCGAGTACCTGCGGCGACTGGCAGCCCGCGACGACGTGGAGCTGGTCGCTTATGTGCCGACGCTCGGCGGCTCGCGGTACCGCAGGGCGCAGGTCGTTGCCGATCAGCTGGCGCTGCTGCGCACCCAGCTCGGCCGCGCGATTGGCGGATCGCGCGGCGTCGCCATCGCCAACGACGAGCCGATCAACTTCCTCGAGGACGGGGCGGAACTCGCCACCTTCGGCGTCACGACGGTCATCCGGCTCGGCGCGAACCGGACCGGCAACACCGTCAATCCCCATGTCGTCCGCGGCGGCTACTGGATCACATCGACCGGGCTCGTGAACACATTCGCCCTTCGCGAGACCGCAGCGCAGCGCGGCGGCGATCTGGTCTCGACCGCGCAGCTCATCAACGGCATCCGCTCCGCTAGCAGGCTCACGCCGCCGGTCGTCATCGACCTCAATCTTGCGATCCTGCCGCGCGACATCACCGATCTGCGGCACTATGCGGAGGACATCGTCGCCGGGATCGCCGGCCTCCTTGGCGATGTGCGCGTGGTCCTCCCGCGCACCCTCCGTCGCCAAACCGCTCCCCATGGCCCGAAATATCTCGTCGTCGCCTTCGACGCCGGACACGACCCCATCGTTCGGTCGTCCGCCGCCGCGCTCTTCGCCGCCGCCGGCGTCCCGGTCACCGGACTGGTGGCCGCGGATGAGTCGGTGACGACGGACATGCTTCGCGGGCTGTCCTTCGACGACATCGGGATCATCGCCTCGCGGGATTTCCCCGCCATTGAGGGCGTGGCGGAGCGGTTGATCGCAGCGTCTCTGGCGGGGCCGTCGACGGTCATTCTTCCGGCGGGGCTGCGCGGCGGCGGCGAAGTCGCCCTGGCCCGATCGATCGGCCGGATCGGCGTCCGGCTGCTGGTCAACCCGAACCTCGCCGCCGGTCGTCCGGAGCAGCTCCCCGACAATGGGCTGCTCGAGATCGCGGGTATCGTCCGCTCCTCCGAAGTCCTTGGCTCCGACATCCGGGGGGCCCTGGCCTCGAGGCTGGCTACGCGGGACCAGCTCGTACTCATTGCCGATGGTCCGACCCTGGCATCGCGCTCCGGGACCGAAGCCCTTGTGGCGGGCATTGCCGGCCTTCGCGACTCGGGCGGCGCCATCCCGACCAACGGTCGCGGGCTGGTCGAAGCGCGCTATGGCGGCATGGGGCTGGTGACGCTGGTCCAGCGCAGCCGCGCCGCGGCCGCGCTGACCGGCGTCGCGCCCGAAGTTCCCCGGCGTCAGCTCGAGGAGGATGCAGCGACGGCCTGGCGCTACTTCGACCGGGCCAGGGTCGGCGATTCTCCCTTCGCGCTGGGTGCCGCCATGCCGCAAGGCGATGGTGTCCAGGGCTGGGGCTTCTACACCATGTGGGACCTGGCATCGTTCGTCCTCGGCTACGTCAGCGCCAGCATGATCGGCCTCATCGATTCCGCCCGCCTCGAGCGCGGCCTCCGCGCCGTGCGCGACATCCTCGCCACCGACCTTGCCAGCACCGGCGCCCATGCCTTGCCGCCGGAGGTGATCGACATCTCGACCGGCCTGCGGTCGAGCGGCGATTTCGACGGCATGGACGTCGGCCGGCTCCTCATTGCCCTCCACATCGCCGAAGCTGCGACCGGGGGCGCGTTCGACTTCCGGCGCCTCGTCGAAGGCTGGGCGTTGCCGGACATCATCATCGACCGCGAAGTCTACAACATCCGCGAGGGTCAACTCCTCCACATCCAGGATAATTCCTACGCCGGCTACGCATCGCGCGGCTTCCGGCTGTGGGGCTTCGATGTCCGGAGCCCGCTGGACGCGTTTCCGACCGAGGGCCGCTTCGACGATTTGATGACGCTGTTCGAGACGCTGGCGCCGAAGACGCGCATCTCGACCGAGCCGCATACCACCGAAGCGGTCGAGTTGGGCGCCTCCCCGGTCGCGAAGGCGATCGCCGATCTGGTCTACGCCGCCCAGGTCCGCCGGTATGAAGAGACGGGCATCCTCACCGCGATCTCCGAGGGCGGAATCGACCGCGAACCCTGGTTCACCTATGAAGGCTTCCAGATCGACCCCGATGGCGACGGCACGTTTGTCGTCGACATGATCCGGCCCGGCGCTGCGTTCCGATTGCCCGGCTTTGTCTCGGCCGTCCGCAAGGTCAGCACCAAGGCCTGCTTCCTCTGGCGGGCGACGCGGCCGAGCACCTACACGCAGCGACTCCACCAGCACGCGCGGCTCTATGGCCGCAACGCCCTCGGATTCGCCTCCGGCGTCAACGAAAGCACCGGGCGCCCGACCCTGGTGTCCGACGTCAACACGAGCGGCATCGTCCTCGAATCGATCGCGCATCTCCTGAAGGGGGCACCGCTCGCCGAGGTCGTCGCGGATGGTGCGGCCGATGCCTAGGACGTTCTCCCGTACCGCCCGGCCCGGTCGCCGCGGAGCCGACGTCGGGCGCCGTTTCCGGGTCGACGCCTGACCTTGCCCATGACGAAGCTCACGCCGCGCGAACGCGAGGTCCTTCGCGCCATCAAGGCCGGGCTGACCTCGAGCGAGGTCGCCCGGACGATAGGCGTGTCCACGCGGACCATCGAGTTCCACCGCAGCAATATCCGCCGCAAGCTCGGCGCGCGCACGACGGCGGAGGCCGTCGCCTACCGCGGCGACACGACCGTCGAGCCGGCCGTCACCTCCGCGATCAGCCTGCTCCGCCAGTACCGACTCGACATGGAGCGCGAGGTTCTCGTCAAGCGCGACCGCGAGGCGCGCATCCAGCTGATCGACGCGGTGATCAAATACCTCGAGGCCCGGTTCGAGCCGACCCACCACCGGGACTAGGGAGCGCAGCCCCTCTGCGCCTCCGACGGCGAGACAGGATCCTCTCGACCGCTAGAGGCCGGCGTCGATGTGGATGCGGTCGAGTTCCTCGAGGAACGAGTCGCGGTCGGCCGCGGCCTTGCGGGCGGCGGTGACGCGGGCTTCGACGATCGTCGCCATCGCGTCGTAGCGCTCCTCCCACGCTTCGGAATTGTCGCGCCAATAGCCGACGGCGCTGAAGCGGTGCGACGGCACCTTCCCGGCGCGGAGGGTGCGGCGGATGCTGCGCGCCGCGGTCGCCTCGCCGCCGACCCAGACATAGCCGTTGCCCGCGGGCCGCTCGAAGCCGTGGAAGGCATCGACGGTCGCGGCGATGATCTCCGCCGGCCGGGTCGCCACCACCCAGCGGAGATCGACGCCGGCGCGGCCCGGTAGCGCGTCGCGTTCCGCGTCATGGGGAATGATGCCGACGATGGTTGCCGGAACGCCGTCCGGAAGCTGTTCGAGGACCAGCGCGATTGCCGGCAGGGCGGCGGAGTCGCCGATGAAGAGCTGCCAGTCGGTGTCCTCCGGGATCACGTCATGGCCGTGGGAGTCGGTCAGCACGAACGGGTCGCCGGGCTTGGCGTTCAACGCCCATGGCGTCGCGATGCCGCCGTCATGGAGGAAGAAGTCGATGTCGATCTCGCCGGCCTCGCGATCGAGACGGCGGACGGTGAAGATCCGAGCCAGCGGCGGCTGCCGCATCGGATTGCCGGTGTCGGTCGGGATGTCGATGGCGGTCTCGCCCGGCCGCGGAAACCACACCTGGCAATGCTCGTCGAAGCGGCCGGTGTGGATGTAGTCGCGAAGACTCTCGCCGCCGACGGTGATGCGGCGCATGCGCGGCGTGATCCCGGCGGTGCGGAGGACGGTGCAGCGATGGTAGGGCATTCGGACTCCTGTTCTCCGGCAGCGGATCGCGTCCTGCGTCGACTGAGGTCGCCGGTCAGTGCGACCCGTTCGACCGGCTGGCGCGGATGATGAGGTAGATGAGATACGGCGCGCCGAGGGCGCCGGTCACGACGCCGACCGGATAGCGCGCGCCAAGGAGGAACTGCCCGCAATAGTCGGCGATGAGCACCAGCGCCGCGCCGACCAGCGCGGACGGGATCAGGAGCGAGCCGTCGCGGCCGACGATGCGGGCCGCGATCGGGCCGGAAAGGAAGGCGACGAAGGCGATCGGCCCCGCGGCCGAGGTCGCGAAGGCGATCATCCCGACGGCACCCACGATCACGATGATCCGCGTCAGTCCGACGCGGACACCGCGCGCGGCGGCGGTGTCGTCGCCGAGGCGCAGCATCTCGAGGTCGCGGGCGCGGCTGAGGAGGAGGATGCCGAAGACGACGAGGGCGACCAGCGCCGGCAGGGTCTGCGTCCAGCTCGCGCCGTTCACGCTGCCGGCCAGCCACCGCGTCGCCTCCTGGAGGTTCCACTGCGGCGCCTGGGAAAGGACGTAGAAGATGATGCTGTTGAGCGTCTGCGCGACGCCGATCCCGATCAGGATCAGCCGCGTGCCCACCACGCCGCCGCGAAACGACATCAGGTAGATCACCATCGCGATGCTGAGGCCGGCCGCGATCGCGAAGGCCGACACCGCCGACCCGTCGAGGCCGAGGATGACGATCGCGAACACCGCGGCGGCGCTCGCGCCGGTGCTGATGCCGATGACGTCGGGGCTCGCCAGCGGGTTGCGGAGCATCGTCTGGAAGGCGGCGCCGCCGAGCCCGAAGCTGAGCCCGGCGACGATCGACAGCGTCGCCCGCGGCAGCCGGAGCCGGCCGACCGTGAACGAGGCGCCGGCGACGTCCTCGCCGAAGAGCACGCGAAGGACGGTGCCGGGCGGCGTGAACGACTGCCCGAGCATCAGCGTCAGCGCGAAGGCGGCGACGACCATGACCGACAGCACGGCGATCACGATGCGCCGCCGCAGCGCCCGGCTGGCGCGGTCGCTGGCCAATGCGGCGGCGACGGCGGGGTCGAAGGCGAGAGTCACAGCTCGCGCACCCTGTGGCGGCGGACGATCCAGATGAACACCGGCGCTCCGATGAACGCGGTGACGATCCCGACCGGCAGCTCCGCGGGCTGGGCGATGATGCGGCCGACGACGTCCGCGCCGGTGAGAAGACACGCACCGGTGATCGCCGAGAAAGGCAGCAGCCAGCGATGGTCGATCCCCACCAGCAGCCGGCAGAAATGCGGCACCACGAGCCCGACGAAGGCGATCGGGCCGCACACGGCGGTCGTCGCCCCGCAGAGAAGAACTGCGCCCGCGCCCGCGGTCGCACGCGCGATGGCGACACGCTCGCCGAGGCCGGCCGCCAGCTCGTCGCCCAGCGCGAGGGTGTTGAGCCGCCGTGCCGAGAGGAGGGCGAGCAGGAGGCCGGCGCCGAGAAACGGCAGCACGGGCATGAAATTCTCGAAGGTCGCGCCGCCGACGCCGCCGATCTGCCAGGACTGCACGCCTTCCGAAATGTCGGTGCGGCGGAGCACCACGGCGGTGACGAAGGAGTGGAGCGCGACGGTTGTCGCGGCGCCCGCGAGCGCGAGCTTGAGCGGCGTCGAGCCGCCGCGGCCGAGCGAGCTCACGAGATAGACGAAGATCGTGGTCGCGGTGGCGCCGACGATCGCCGTCCAGATGTAGGCGTGCGCCGACGCGAGGCCGAACCAGGCGATGCCGGTCACGACGGCAAGCGAGGCGCCCATGTTGATGCCGAGGATGCCGGGGTCGGCGAGCGGGTTGCGCGTGATGCCCTGCAGCGCGGCGCCACACAGCGCGAGTGCGGCCCCGGCGAGGACCGCGAGGACGGTCCGCGGGATGCGCTTTGCGACCGCCGACTGGTCGATCGTATCCGTCGCCCCGCCGAGCGCGGTGATGATGTCCGGCCAGCCGACCGGCCGGCTGCCGATCGCGATCGACAGCACCATCAGCCCGGCCAGCGCCAACAGGCCGACGAGCAGCCACTGCATGCGGACGAGGTTCGGGCGCCGCTCGGCGAGCGGCGCCCGGGCGGTTGCCGTGGTCACGCTTACGGCGCGACCGGCGCGGCGGCGAGGGCCTTGTCGGCGGCCTCGGCCAGCATCGCGACGTAGTCGGCCAGCACCCACGAGATCGACAGCGGCGTCGGATTCGCGGCGGTGCCGAGCGGGTCGTTGCCGAGGGTGACGATGGCGCCGCTTGCGACCGCGGGCATCTTCGAGGTCAGCGGGTCGGCGTTGAGCGCGTCGATCAACTCCTGGCCGCCATAGGTGACGAGGAGTTGCACGTCGTCGAACACGTCGATCCGCTCGGCAGCGATCTCGCCGCGGAAGCCGCCGGTCCCGGACGCCTGGATCACGCTCTCGGGCATGACGAGGCCGAGGTCGAGGAAGAATTTTACGCGCGTGTCATGCGATGTGTAGAACCGCACGGTGCTGAGGTCGGTCGTGCTGAGATGGGTGATGAACATCGCCGACACCCCGGCGAGCTGCGGATACTCGGCCAGCGTTGCCGTGATCTCGGCCTCGATCTCGGCGATCAGCGCGTCGCCTTCCGCGGCCATTCCCATCCCGGCACTGTTGAGCCGGATCATGTCGCGCCAGTCGGTACCCCACGCCTCGTCGGGGAAGGCGACCACGGGGGCGATCGCGCTCAGCGTGTCGTAGTCCTGCTGGGTGAGGCCGGAATAAGCGGCAAGGATGACGTCGGGCTCGGTCGCGGCGACCGCCTCGAAGTCGATGCCGTCGCCTTCGTCGAACAGCACCGGCACGTCGGCGCCGAGCTCGGCGAGACGCTCCGACACCCAGGGCAGGAGTCCGTCGCCGTCATCGTCGCCGAAATTGGCGGCGGCAAAGCCGACCGGCACGACGCCGAGCGCGAGCGGGACTTCGTGGTTGGCCCAGTTGACCGTCGCGACGCGCTCCGGCGGCTCGGTGATGACCGTGGTGCCGAAGGCGTGCTCGATGGTGATCGGATACTCGGTGGCCGCCTGCGCCAGCGCGCCCGCTGCGAACAGGGCGGCACCGCCGGCGACGACAGTCAGCACGGCGGTGCGCTGCAGTACTTGCATCATATTTCGCTCCTCAAAAGTGCAGGAATGCTGTCACTAGACCGAGCGAAAAGGCCGATGCAAGGATTAATCGAAAGGTTTGAATGAGTACAACATAGAGATGTTCTACGGTACACTGGCCGCACATTGAAGCGTTTCAAATCTAGCAGTGGTGTTTTCGTCTATAATCGACTGACATCGAACGCATTGGGTGTCCATCCACCGCCTCGGACTCGTCCTGGGGTGAGCCTGGCGTCATCGCCGCGGCACCTCGGTGAGGTCTCCACAACGAGGCACTTTTTTTGCATGGTCGACGGGGTCAGCGGAGGTCACATGACGATCGACGGCTACAGGATCGCCGAGGAGCCCTATTACCGGCGGGTCGGCGATGAGGAGGCGATCTTCGCGGCGGCCTACGCCGCGCGCATGCCGGTGATGCTCAAGGGACCGACCGGCTGCGGCAAAACGCGGTTCGTCGAGCATATGGCCTGGAGGCTCGGCCGTCCGCTGATCACCGTCGCATGCCACGAGGACATGACGGCGGCCGACCTTGTGGGCCGTTTCCTCCTCGATCCCGACGGCACGGTCTGGCACGACGGTCCGCTGACGCTCGCGGTCCGCAACGGCGCGATCTGCTACCTCGACGAGATCGTGGAGGCGCGGCAGGACACGATCGTCGTCATCCACCCGCTGACCGACCAGCGGCGGATCCTGCCGCTCGAGAAGCTGGGCGAGATCCTGCCCGCCCATCCCGACTTCCAGCTCGTGATCTCCTACAATCCGGGCTACCAGAGCGTCGTGAAGGACCTGAAGGAGTCGACGCGTCAGCGCTTCGCGGCGATCGACTTCGCCTATCCCGAGCCGCGGGTCGAGGCGGAGATCGTCATCCGCGAGGCGGGCATCGGCACGGCGGTCGCAGAGCGGCTGGTCGAGATCGGACGGCGGAGCCGCAACCTTTCGGGCCATGGGCTCGAAGAGGGCGCTTCGACCCGGATGCTGATCCATACCGCGCGGCTGGTCGCCGGCGGCGTCCCGATCGAACGCGCGTGCCACGCCGGCCTGATCGCGCCGATCACCGACGATCCCGACATGCGACGGGCGCTTACAGCGGCGGTCTCCGCCTGCCTGCAATGACGGCGCGGCGGGCCGAGGAGCTCGGCCTTCGTCTCGTCGAAACCGTGCCGGAGGCGGCGGCCGCGCGGTTGCACCACCTCGTCCGCCAGCGCGAGCAGCTCCAGGCGTCGTTCCACGATTCCTGGCGGCGGATCGAGCGGATCGGCTCGCCGGCCGCGCTCGAGGCATGGTGTGCTGCGGCCGTCGAGCTCCTCCACGTCCATGCGGGGCCGGGAGCGCTGCTGACCTTCGCGTCGCTTGCGGAGCGGCTCGGGCGTGATCTCGGCCTCGACTGCATCGCCGCGATCGGGCACGAGGCGGCCGACATCTGCCGCCATGCGGGACGGAGCGCCGCCGAGGCCGTGCTGACCGCGATGCCAGCGGTCGTCGGCCGCGCGGCCGGCAATGAGGCGGCAGCGGCGGCGAGGGTCCGCTGCCGGGCTATCGCCGAGGTCGCAAGGGAACGCTCGGGCAGCATCCCGGCGTTGCTCGGCGTTGCGCCCATGATCGCGCGGACGACGTCGCCCGACGCGTTCGCGGCCTGGGTCGCCGCCGGCCTTCGCGCGAGCGCCGCCGGCGGGGCCGCCGCCGCGGACGCCTATTTCGGGCTGCGGACGCCGCTGTCGCGTCGCATCCTGGCGGAGAGCACCGGCGCCGGCTTCGCCACCAGCGAGCGTGCGCTCGGTGCCACGTTCCTGGCGCTGTGGGGCGTGCGGCCCGTCATCCGCGCCCGCGACTTCTCAGGCGACATCGATCCCATCCCGCGCACGGGCCTTGCGGGGCAAGTGATCCTCGTGCCGCCGGTTCCGCCGCGTCTGCCGGAGCCGCTTGCCGGTACCTACTACGAGGCGGCGCTGGCGCATATCGGCGCCCATGTCCGCTTCACGCCGGCGAAGTTCACGGCGGGCGAGCTCAAGCCGGTGTCGATCGCGCTGGTATCGGCGATCGAAGATGCCCGCGTCGAGACGCTCGCCATGCGCGAGCTCCCCGGGCTCCGGCGGCTCTGGGCGCCGTTCCATGAGGCCCGCGAGACCGGGGCGCCGACCTCGGCTGGCCTGATCGCAAGGCTCGCGCGGGCGCTGTTCCATCTCGATCGCGAGGACGGGGAGCCGTGGGTCGAGAAAGGCCGGCAGATGTTCCGCGCGCGGCTCGACCGGCTGACGGATCCGCTGATCGCGCGCGAGGTCGCGAGCCTGATCGGCAACGATCTCGGCCAGATGCGGCTGCCGTTCAACGACAGGACCTACCTCGTCGAGCCTGCCTATCGCGACGACAATCTCGGCCTCTGGGACTTCGATGACGAGCCCGATCGGCCCGCGGAGGCGCACGAGGTGGCGCACGACTCGGTCCGGGTCGAGAAGCGCGACGACCCGGAGGATCCCGACGCGAAGACCGACCACGAGAACCCCAAGGAGGAGGCCGGCGCCCAGACCGCCGGGATCGCGCCGCAGGGACCGGTCGTCGTCCGCTATCCCGAATGGGACTACGCGGCCAGAATCTTCCGGCCGGACTGGACGACCGTGCGCGAGGCGCCGGCGGGCGGTGCGGCAGCGGCTCCCGCCCCGTCGGCCGACACCCGGCTTGCGGCCCGGATTGAGGCGATCGTCCGGCGTGCGGCGATCGGGAGGGCGACGCGCCTCCGACGGCAATGGGAGGGCGAGCAGCTCGACGTCGATGCCGCCATCGCCGCCGCGACGGACCTCCGCCGGAAGGACACGCCGGACCCGCGCATCTTCCAGCGCCGCGCGCAGCAGCACCGCGACCTCGCCACGCTGCTCCTCATCGATGCATCGGAGTCGACCCGGAAGCCGGTTGCGGGAATGCGGTCGCGGGTTATTGACCTCGAGCTCGATGCCGCCCGGATGGTGTCGGAGGCAATGACGCTGCTCGGGGATGCCCACGCCGTCTGGGCGTTCCGCTCCGCCGGCCGCGATGACGTTGCGGTGACACACCTCAAGACGTTCGACGAAAGCCTGGCTGCCGCCGATCGGTTCGCGTCGATCGCGCCGGGGCTGTCGACCCGGCTCGGCGCCGTCCTCCGTCACGGCACGGCGGCGCTCTCGGGCCGGCGTGCGCTCCGAAGACTGCTCCTCGTCGTCACCGACGGCCAGCCCTACGACATCGACGTCAATGACCCGGACTATCTCATCGAGGACGCCCGGCGGGCGGTGCAGGCCGCGCGCGACCGTGGCGTCGATGTCTTCTGCGTCGGGCTCGGCAGCGACGATTTCGAAGCCGGCAAGTGGGTCTTCGGCGCCCGCAACTACCTGCCGCTCGCCCGGCTCGCCGACCTGCCGGCGCAACTCGCGATGCTCTATTTCCGGCTCGCGCTGCGGTAGGTCGAGACCAATGGTAGCGTGTCAGCGGCGGGGCGGCCGTCGATGCTGCACGACGCTCGGCGATAGCGCTTGTCGCCGATCCCTCCCCAATCCCCCGTCCCAGCGGAGGCTGGGACCCAGGGGCCACACGTGATGTCCTTCCGTGTGGCTCTGGGTCCCAGCCTGCGCTGGGACGGTGGGTGGAGGATGGTCCGGACAACGACGTCCGCCTACTTTCGCCGCGGCGCCGGATTGATGTCGAACGTGGCGCGGAAGGCGGCGCGCCAAACGGCCGTCAGTGCCGCGCTGAGCGCCACGCCGTCGCGCGCGAGGAGGCGGACCCCGATGCCCGCGCCATGGGGGAGGGCGCTGGCGCCGCCGGCAACGTCCGCGATTTGGAGCGTATCGGTCAGCCCCGCGGGCGAGACCCTGTCCGCGACTGCTCCGAGGAGGAACGCGCTCCCCGCCGCCAACCAGCCTTCGGCCGATCCGAGCGCGAGCTGCCAGTCGCTGCCGCGGACCAGCTGACGGTCCGCGACCAGGGTGCGGCCGTCGCCGCGCCGGATGATGGTCGCGCTGCGGAGCTCGCCGAAGGGACGTCCGAGGCCGAGCGGATCGTGGGTCAGCCATGACTCCGCGACCACGGCCGATGCACCGGCCTCCAGTGTGATGTCGACCTCCTGATGGAGGACCGCGCCGGGCAGCAGGATCGTCGGGTCGGGCCACAGCGCGAGGAACCCGCCAGCGGCCACCGCGGCGCGCTGGCGGAGCCGGGCCGGCATCCCCTTGGTGTCGTGGACCACGGTGGAGGCCTGCGTCGTGACCTCGGCGGCCGCGCCCGACCCGACATCGATCGCGACGGCGAGGTCATCGTCCCGATAGAGGCCGCCTGACGCGGACTGGAGGTACAGGGTCGCAACCCCCGCCGATCCGCCGCCAAGCGCGAATGGCCGCGTCAGGTGAAACGGATACGACGAATATTGCCGGGTGAGCACGGTTCGCGTCCCGACGCGCACGAATGTCAGATCAACCCGGCCCCGGCGCGCGGCGGGCGCGGCCTCGGGCCGGACGCCGCCGTATTCAGCGGAAGAGGACGCTGTGCGCAATGGCGTCGGCCACCGCCTCGACACCGATCACGGCGCGGCAGTCGGTCAAGACGATCGGTCGTCCCGCGCGGTGGCGCGTAGCCTCCGCGGCCATGCGGACGAGGTCCACGCCGACATGCGGCGCGAGGTCGGTCTTGTTGATGACGAGGAGATCGCTCTGCAGGACGCCGGGGCCGCGCTTCCGCGGGATGTCGTCGCCGCCGGCGACGTCGATGACGAAAATCCACCAGTCGACGAGGTCGAGCGAGAAGGTGGAGGCGAGGTTGTCGCCGCCGGACTCGATGATGATGAGCTCGACGCCGGGAAAGCGGAGCTCGAGCTCGTCGGCAGCGGCGATGTTCAGCGTCGGGTCCTCGCGGATCACCGTATGCGGGCAGGCGCCGGCCTCGACCGCGGAGACCCGGGCCGGGTCGATCAGCCCGCTGCGCCGGATGCGCTCCGCGTCCTCATGCGTCACGAGGTCGTTGGTGACGATCGCAAGGTCGATCCCGCGGCGCTGGAAGACCGGGATCAGCCGCTCGATCAGCGCGGTCTTCCCCGAGCCGACGGGACCGCCGATGCCGATCCGGGCCGCGCCCGCCGACTTCTGCGAAACGGAGGATACCGGTTGGGCGATCGTCATCGGAGCATGTAGCGCTGGGCGAGGGGAAGGACGCTCGCGGGCTCGCAGGTGGCAAGCGCGCCGTCCACGAACACGTCGAAGGTCGCCGGGTCGACGGTGATCGCCGGCAGGGCGTCGTTGCGGAGCATGTCCGCCTTGCTGAGCGTCCGCGTGCCGTGCGCCGGGAGAAGCGTCTTCGACAAGGCAAGCGTGCCGGCGAGGTCGGCCTCGATCGCGAGCGGGTTCACGAAGCAGGCGGACAGCGCCTCCTTCGCGCGGCCGAACGCGCCCCATTGCGGGCGGAGGAGGATCGGCTCGCAGGTCATCAGCGAGGCCGCGGAATCGCCCATCGCGCCCCAGGCGATGAAGCCGCCCTTGATGACGAGCTCCGGCTTTGAGCCGAAGAAGGCCGGGCGCCAGACCACGATGTCGGCGATCTTGCCGTCCTCGAGCGAGCCGACATGATCGGCGATGCCAAAAGTCCGCGCCGCGTTGATGGTGTATTTGGCGACGTAGCGCTTGATCCGCTCATTATCGCCGAAGGTGGTCTCCTCGGCCAGCCGACCGCGCTGGTCCTTCATTTTCGACGCGAGCTGCCAGGTCCGGGTGATGACCTCGTTGATCCGGCCCATGCCCTGGCTGTCCGAGCCCAGCATCGAGATCGCGCCGATGTCGTGGAGGATGTCCTCGGCCGCGATGGTCTGCGGCCGGATCCGGCTCTCCGCGAACGCCACGTCCTCCGGGATCGCCGGGTTGAGGTGATGGCAGACCATCGTCATGTCGAGATGTTCGTCGAAGGTGTTCACCGTGTAGGGGTTCGTCGGGTTGGTCGACGACGGCAGGCAGTAGCTCTCGCCCGCGACGCGGATGATGTCCGGCGCGTGGCCGCCACCGGCCCCTTCGGTGTGGTAGGTATGGATCGTCCGCCCGCCGATCGCCGCGAGCGTGTCCTCGACGAACCCCGATTCGTTGAGCGTGTCGGTGTGAATCTGGACCTGGAAGTCGAGCTCGTCGGCGACCCTGAGGCAGGTGTCGATTGCCGCCGGCATCGAGCCCCAATCCTCGTGCAGCTTCAGCCCTAGGCACCCGGTCCTGATCTGCTCCACCAGCGACGCCGGCTTGTGGGAGTTGCCGCGGCCGAGGAAGCCGAAATTGAGCGGCCATTGCTCGGCCGCCTGCAGCATCTTGCCGACATTGAACGGCCCGCCGGAATCGATCCCGACGGTGATCGGCCCGAGCGACCCGCCGAGCATCGTCGTGAGGCCTGACGCGATCGCGTGGTCGCAGAGCTGCGCGCTGTCGAAATGGACGTGGACGTCGATGCCGCCGGGCGTCGCGATGAGGCCCTCGCAATCGCGCACCGTGGTCGCCGCCGATACGATCAGCCGCGGGTCGACGCCGTCCATGATCGCGGGGTTGCCGGCCTTGCCGAAGCCGACGATCCGGCCGGCGCGGACGCCGAGGTCCCCCTTCACGATGCCGAGCACCGGATCGATCAGGAGGACGTTGCAGAGGAGGAGATCGAGCGCGCCCTCGGCGGACGTGACACCCGCCGCCATGCCCGCGCCGTCCCGCAGCGTCTTGCCGCCGCCATGGAGGCACTCGTCGCCATAGACGGCGTGGTCATGCTCCACGACTGCGATCAGCGAGGTGTCGCCGAGGCGGACGCCGTCGCCCGTGGTGGGGCCGTAGAGGGCGGCATATTCGCGGCGGGATATCATCGCCACGTCGATCTCCCTCGTGCCGGTGCCGCTGCGGACGCCCTTTCACCTCTCCCCACCGGTGGGGACTGTTTCGTGGCTCGGCCTCTCGTCGGAGCACCGCCCATCCATTCACTCCTCCCCGGGCTTGACCCGGGGCCCATTGGCCCGTCCACCAGGCCGAAGTCTTGAGAATGCGGGCAATTCCGTGTCGGTGGAACCGCCATTGGGCCCCGGGTCAAGCCCGGGGAGGAGGTCGTCGATAGGTCTGACCGCAACCGGTCCACAGCGGCGCTGCTCCACGCAACAGCCCCCATCAGGGAGAGGTGAAGGAGGGTCGTCTCCGCCGACAGCATCAAGGCCATGCCCTACGCTCCCCTGAAGCCGCGTGCGCGGGCACGGTCCAGCGCCCGCTCCTTCGCGGCCTCGTCGGCGGGACCGTCGCTGAGGCCATTGAGGCCCGACAGCTCGCGCGTGCCGCCGATGGCGACGAGCGTGACTTCCTTCATCTGCCCGGGCTCGAAGCGCACCGCGGTCCCCGCCGGGATGTCGAGCCGCATGCCGAACGCCGCGGCGCGGTCGAAATCGAGCGCCTTGTTGACCTCGAAGAAATGGTAGTGGCTGCCGATCTGGACCGGCCGGTCGCCGGTGTTGACGACACGGAGCGTGGTCTTCGGCCGGCCGGCATTGAGCTCGATGACGCCGTCCGCGGCGATGATCTCGCCGGGCGGCGGCAACGTCCCGCGGTCGCCACCGCGGATGGGATCGTGGACGGTGACGAGCTTGGTGCCGTCGGGGAACGTCCCTTCGACCTGCAGGATCGGCATCATCTCCGGCACGCCCGGCATGACGTCCGCGGCGGACAGGATCGCGGAGCCGTAGGACATCAACTCGGCCACCGAACGGCCCTCGCGGGCGCCCTCGAGAATCTCGTCGCTGATGATCGCGACGGCTTCGGGGAAATTGAGCCGAAGGCCCTTGGCGCGTCTTTTCCGCGCGAGCTCGGCGGCGGTGTAGATGGTCAGGCGCTCGAGCTCGGTCGGAGTCAGCAGCATGGCGGTCCGTCAGGTCGAGAAGAGGCGAAGGGCCGCGCCATTCTGGCGGAGCGCCGCCAGCTCGGCGTGCGGGGAGAAGCCGGCGAGCGGCTCGTCGTCCGGGACGTCGTCCGCGAGAACGTCGGCGATCGTTGCGAGCGCGTCGCCGATCAGGCGCTGGCCGTCGATGGCGCCGGCGAGGCCGAGGCGGATCGCGGCCGAAACCAGGCCCGCCGCGAGGCCGTAGCCCGACATCGCAGCGGCCGTGTCGGCGTCGATCCCGGTGGCGGACCATGCCAGAGCCTGCACGACCGGCAGATGGCCGAACGCTGAGCCCGCGGCGATGCGGACGCGGTAGGCGCCAGCGCCCAGCGTTCCGAGGCGATCGTGCGCGGCGAGGAACGCGCCGCCATGGCGCCGCGAGCCGACGCGCAAGGGCTCGACGACGCTGGCCGCCTCCACCTCCGCATCGATCGCGGCCAGCTCGTCGAGGTCGCCGGCGGCCCTGTGGGCGCGGACGAGGGCAACCCGGTCGAAGCTCGCCCAGCGGGTGACGATCAAGCTGCGGATGAAAGTGCCGACGCGCCTCGCATCCGGCTTGCCGTCGAGCAAGGCGAGACCCTCGAGGCCCTGCGAGAAGGCGAAGCCGCCGTTCGGGAAGGCGCTGTCGCCATGCTGCAGCGCGCGGAGGAGGGCCAGCGAGGCAAGGCCTGCCATCAGGCGGCCTCGGCGGTATCGCCGACGGCGACCGCGCCCGCGTCGATGAGGTGACGCACGCGCGCGAGAAAGCGGTCGGCCGGCCCTTCCAGCGCGACCAGGAGGTCCGCACCGTCGAAACGGACGCGCCAATGGAGGTTGCCGGCCTGGTAGCCGAGCTGGAGAGCATCCGCCGCCGAGCGCGCCGCGAGGCGGATCCAGCGCTCCACCTCGGCGCGGACGACGATCGCCCGGTCGCGCTCGATCAGCAGCACCGCGCCGTCGCTAAGGCTCGTGTGGCGGGCGATCGCGATCGCGCATTCGGTGCCGGCATCCGTCGTGCCGCGGACCCGCCGCCGCGCCATGTCGGCCGCGGGGAGGCTGAGCGTTTCCACGCGGCCGCGATGCTCGATCGCATGGAGCCGCCCGCGCATCGCCGGGTCATCGCGATGGCCGAGGATCTCGGTCAGGACGAGCATTTGCGGCCCACGTCTCGCCCTGGCCATACGGCATGCCGAACCCTGCCCCTGAGGAAGGGTCGAAACGTGAAGCGTTTCGGGGAGGGGTCGCGGAGGTCCAGACCCCCACCCGAACCGGCGAAGGGCCGGTTCGACCTCCCCTCAAGGGGGAGGTTCGAGAGCGGATCTTCTCGGCCGAGGATCATTGCGGTCTACGCGTGCACCACGCGCTTGTTCGGGATGCCTTCGATCGGCGCCTCCTCGGTGCCGACCGTGCCGCGGGTCATCGCCTCGACCTTCTCGCGCGTCCCTTCGGGATCGACGATCCAGTTTTTGTAGAACTCGTACGGGCACACCGCATGGCCGCGAATGTCCTCGCCGGAGTTGATGGTGCCGGTGTAGCCGCGGTGCACCAGCTTGAAGAGGTGGTTCTGCGACTGCATGTTCTTGCGCGCGTCGCGGATCAGCGACTTCGAGAGCTGCGCATACTGGATGCCGTTCTCCTCCTCGCCGCATTCGCCGAGGGTGCGGCCGTCGAAGCCCACGATCGCCGAGTGGCCGAAATAGGAGTAGACGCCGTCGAAGCCGGCGGCGTTGGCGACGGCGACATAGACGTTGTTGGCCCAGGCCATCGCTTTCGCCATCACCACCTGCTGGTCCTTGGCCGGATACATATAGCCCTGGCAACGGACGATCAGCTCGGCGCCGCGCATCGCGCAGTCGCGCCAGATCTCGGGATAGTTGCCGTCATCGCAGATGATGAGGCTGATCTTGAGGCCCTTGGGCCCGTCCGAGACATAGGTGCAGTTGCCGGGATACCAGCCTTCGATCGGCACCCAGGGCATGATCTTCCGGTACTTCTGGACGATCTCGCCCTTGTCGTTCATCAGGATGAGCGTGTTGTAGGGCGCCTTCTTGGGGTGCTCCTCATGGCGCTCGCCGGTCAGCGAGAACACGCCCCAGACCTTGGCCTTGCGGCAGGCCTCGGCGAAGATCTCGGTCTCGTCGCCGGGGATCACCGCCGCGTTCTCGTACATCTCCTTCTGGTCGTACATGATCCCGTGGGTGGAATATTCGGGGAAGATGACGAGGTCCATGCCGGGCAGGCCGCGCTTCATGCCGACGACCATGTCGGCGATGTTACGGGCATTGGCCATGATCTCGGCCTTGGTGTGCATCCGCGGCATCTTGTAGTTCACGACCGCGACGCCGACGGTGTCGTTGCTGGACGATATGTCTCCGTGGAGCATGTCTCTCTCCTCTGTCTCTCAGTCCAATTTCCACTATCTCCGCGGGCACACGCGCGCGGATGCTTAGACGGCCATGTATCGGTTGACGACTTCGTCGGTGAGCTCGCCCGCGGCGCCGCCGGCTGCGACCTGGCCCTTCTCGAGGATGACGAACCGGTGCGCGGCGGAGCGCGCGAATTCGACGTTCTGCTCGACGAGGATGATGGTGAGGCCGAGGTCGCCGTTCAGGACCTTGATGGCGTGTTCGATCTGCTCGACCACGTTGGGCTGGATGCCTTCGGTCGGCTCATCGAGGAGGAGGATCTGCGGCTCCGCGGCGAGCGCCCGCGCGATCGCAAGCTGCTGCTGCTGGCCGCCGGAGAGCACGCCCCCCGGCCGACGGAGATTCTCCATGAGATAGGGGAAGAGCTGCGGGACGATCTCGGGGATCGATCGCGTGCCCGACGGCCGGGCGAAGCAGCCCATCAGGATGTTCTGCTCGATCGTGAAGTCCGGGATGATCTCACGCCCCTGCGGGACGTAGGCGATGCCCGAGCGGGCGCGCTGATAGGTCGGGGCCTTCTCCAGCGCGGCGTCACCGAGGCGGATCGAGCCGGTGGCCGAATCCGTGAGGCCCATGATGGTCTTGAGGAGCGTCGTCTTGCCGACGCCATTGCGGCCGAGGACGGCGAGGATCTCGCCCGACGGCGCCTCGAGCGACACGCCGTGGAGGACGTGGCTCCGCCCGTAATAGGAATCGACGTTGGCGAGGGCGAGCATCAGCTCAGCCTCCGGCTGCCGAGATAGGCCTCGCGGACCTTCTCGTTCGCCTCGATCTCGGCGACCGTCCCTTCGGCGAGGAATTTGCCGAGATGCATCACGGTGATCTTCTCTGCGATCGCCCGGACGAACGCCATGTCGTGCTCGACGACGAGCAGCGTGTGCCGGCCCTTGAGCGCTTTGATGATCTCGGCCGTCTTCAAGGTCTCGCCCTGCGTCATGCCGGCAGTCGGCTCATCGAGCAGGATGACCTTCGGGTCCTGGACCATCAGCATGCCGAGCTCGAGCCATTGCGTCTGGCCATGCGAGAGATTCGCCGCGGTTTCGTGCTGGACGTCGCGAAGGCCGATCATGTCGAGCACCTCGTCCATCCGCTTCCGCGCGGCGGCCGAGAAGCCGAAGGCGAAGTTCGCGAGCACCTTCGGGTTGCGGCAGCTCGCGACCTCGAGGTTCCGCTTCACCGAGAGGTCGCGGAACACGCTCGGGATCTGGAATTTCCGGCCGACGCCGGCGCGCGCAATCTGATGCTCGTCCCAGTTCGTGATCTCGCGCTCGCCGAGATGGACATGCCCCTCGGTGCTCTTGGTCTTGCCCGAGATGAGGTCCATCAGCGTCGTCTTGCCGGCGCCGTTGGCGCCGAGAAGGACGCGCAGCTCGCCGGTCTCGACGATCATCGAGAAGGTGTCGACCGCCTTGAAGCCGGAGAAGCTGACGCCGATGCCGTCAACGGTGAGGGCAGCCTCGCTCATGTCCGTCATTCCGCGGCCACCGGATCGCGCGGCCGCTCCGCCAGCTCCGCCGCGCCACCCCGGCCGCCGCGGCGGAACAGGCCGAGGATGCGGTCGACGATGTCGCTGACGAGGCCGGCAAGGCCGCGCGGCATGAAGAGGACGGCGACGACGAAGAGGACGCCGAGCACCACCGGCCAGGCCTGGACGAGGCTCTGCGTCTCCGACACCGACGCCTCGATCTGGTTGATGAGGATGGCCCCGATGGCAGCGCCGAGAAGCGACGCCCGGCCGCCGACCGCCGCCCAGATCACCATGGTGATCGAGAAGGTGAGGTCCATGAAGGTCGGCGAGGCGAACTCGGCAACGATGACGTAGAGCATCCCGGCAAAGCCGGCGATGCCGGCCGAGATGGCGAAGAACGCGGTCTGGTAGAGCGGGACGTCGAAGCCGAGATAGCGCGCGCGGTTCTGGTCGTCGCGGATCGCCTGGAGGATCAGCCCGGCGCGGGTCGAGAGGAGCACGCGGGCGAGGATGAGGACGACCGCGAGCGACCCGGCGATGAGATAATAGGTGGCCTTGAGATAGGGGTCGAACTCGAAGCCGAAGATGACGGGATAGGCG
Source organism: Bauldia sp. (assembly GCA_050184415.1). GTDB lineage: Bacteria > Pseudomonadota > Alphaproteobacteria > Rhizobiales > Kaistiaceae > JADLGL01. Next base: position 112,004 of record JBFXAJ010000003.1, on the reverse strand, counting down.
AGGTCGGTCAGGCCGTTGAAGCCATTGGTGATCGGCTGCGCGTCGGTGATGACGAGGCGGACGAGGAGGACCAGCGCCAGCGTGATGATCGAGACGTAGACCCCCGAGACGCGCTTCTTGAAGATCGTTATGCCGAGGATGAAGGCGATCATAACCGGCAGCGCGATCCCCATGATGATGCCGAAGGTCGTGGACTGGAACGGGATCCAGAGCCACGACGCGCTGTTGATGCAGCAGAGGTCGACCGGCGCGCCTGGCTCGGCGTTCCAGACCATGAAGTCCGGCACCGGATTGTCGCCGCCCTGCATCAGCGAGGTCGGGCTCTGCAGCTTCAGCGACATTGCGAGCATGTAAGCGCCGGCGCCAAAGAACAGGCCCTGGCCGAGATTGAGGATGCCGGCATAGCCCCACGACATCGCGATCGCGACCCCGAGCATGCCGTAGACGAGGTACTTCGCGAGCCGGTTCAGCTCGAACTCGTCGAAGAAGAAGGGGAGGGCCAGGATGACGGCGATGAAGATCGCATAGCCGGCAAACTCGATCGCGTTCTTGGCGATGGCGCGGTTCATCCTAGCGGCCCTTGAAGGAGAAGAGGCCGCGGGGGCGGAAGATGATGAGAAGGATCACGGTCGCGAAGACGACCGCGCGGGCGAGGATGTCGTTGCTGATCGAGGCGAAGATGCCGTTGATCTGGCCGAGGATGCCGGACGAGGCGACCGCCCCGATCAGGCTGCCGACGCCGCCGGCGACCACCACGAGGAAGCCGTCGACGACATAGGGCGTCCCCATCTCAGGGAACACGGTTTTGAAGCCCGACATCATCACGCCGGCGACGCCGGCAAGGCCCGAGCCATAGGCGAAGGTGATGGCGTTGACGCGCTTGACGTTGATCCCGCACGCCGCCGCCATCTTGGGGTTGCGCATGATGGCGCGGACCTGGGTGCCGATCTCGGTGCGGTAGAGAAGGTACCAGGTCACCGCGAGGGCGGCGATCGTCACGACGATGATGAAGAGCCGGTAGGTGTTGAAGCTCTGGCCGAACAGGACCATCGAGCCCTGCAGGAAGGCCGGGACGGAGACGTTCTGGAGGCCGGGGCCGAGGCCGGGAATGTCGATGCCGAAGAAGGTGAGGCCGAACTCGAGCCGGATCGCCTGCTGGATCAGGATCGCGATGCCCCAGGTCGCGAGCAGCGTGTCGAGGAGCCGGCCGTAGAGGCGCCGGACGATTGTCGCCTCGATCAGCCAGCCGAGCGCCGCGGTCACGATGAAGGCGATCGGGATCGCGAGCAGGATGTTTCCGCCGAGATAGATCCCGGTCATGACCGTCGCATAGGCGCCGATCATCAGCATTTCGCCATGCGCCATGTTGATGACGCCCATCGCCCCGTAGGTGATGGAGAGGCCGAGCGCGACCAGGAGAAGGATCGACGACAGCGAGAGGCCGATGAAGATGATGTCGATCATTGCGGTCCGAAGAGCAGGAGTGGCGCGGCCGGCCGGGAGGGAGGCGGCCGCGGCTTCGCGTCAGCGCGGGAGTTTGGAGGTGTCGAGCCCCGCCTCCGTGCAGAAGAGGTTGTCGGTGGTCTCGCCATAGGCGACGTAGGGGAGCGGGAAGATCGGCTCCGGATATTCGTCGATGATCTCGCCCTGGCCGTCCGAGCCCCAAAGCGCGATGCGCGGCGTCAGCCAGGTATGAAGGTTGGCCGGCTCGACCCGGACATGGCCGTTCGGCGCATCGAGCTCCTGGCCCATGACGCCGGTGCGGATCGCGTCGGGTGTCGCCTCGCCCGCGGCTTCGACCGCCTGCTTCCACAGCGAGACCTGGAAGTACGAGGACTCGAGCGCGTGGTGGGTGACGGCCGCCGGGTCGTTCACGAAGGCGCGGTAGCGCTCGATGAAGGCGTTGTTGATGTCGGTGTCGATGGCCTGGAAATAGGGGAACGACGTATAGCTGCCGGCGGCATATTCGGCGCCCATCGCCGCGATCTCGATCTCCGAGGTGACGGTCGCGCAGATCGGCAGGACGTCATGCGTGATGCCCTGGTTGCGGTACTCGCGATGGAAGGCGACGACCGAGTCGCCGACGACGTTGGAGAGCACCACGTCGCAGCCCGAATTGCGGATGTTGTTGACCATCGCGCCCCACTCGGAATGGCCGAGCTCGAGATATTCGTCGGCCACCCATTCGGCGCCCGCCTGCTCGATCAGGATCTTCGACACGCGCGCCATCTCGCGCGGATAGATGTAGTTCGAGCCGACGATGAAGAACCGCGTCTTGCCGAGCGTATTGACGATCCAGGGAATGAAATTGGAAAGCTGCTGGTTCGGGACCGCGCCGGTGTAGACGACGTTCTTCGAGCACTCGAAGCCTTCGTAGTAGGTAGGGTAGAAATAGAGGTTGTTGCGGCGCTCGAAGATCGGCAGCACGGCCTTGCGGCTCGCCGAGGTGTAGGAGCCGAACACCGTCGGCACGCGGTCGGAGATGATGAGCTTCTGGGCCTTCTCGGCGTAGGTCGCGGGATCGGAGGCGCCGTCCTCGACGATCGGGATGATCGGCTGGCCGAGGACGCCGCCCGCGGCATTGATCTCCTCGATCGCCATCAGCGTCGCGTCATGCAACGAGCGCTCGATGATGGAGAGACCGCCGGTCAGCGAAAAGAGGACGCCCACCTGGATTCCGCTCTGGGCCTGAGCGGTGCGGTGGAAGAAATAGGGCGTTGCCAGCGCGGCGCCGGCCATCGCCGAGTTCCGGATGAACTGTCGGCGGGTATTCTTGATCATGACTTCTCTCCAGCTCCGTTGGCGAAAGGCAAAACTTCTCACGTCGCCCGACGCGCCCCCGCGCGCCAGCCAAATGCTCGTCGATGAGATCCGAACTATTGTCGGCCTTCGCCGGACACCCCTGTCCGGAAGACAAAAAAATCCGCACAGCCTTGTCAGGGGCTGGGCGGACCTCAGTGCCGCATTGCCTTTGGAACAGCCTTGTTCCAAGGCTCTGTGATCAAAAACCAGGCAACACTACCGGTGCCCAGTTCGACGGCACTTAACCATGCTTGGGACCGATGTTCAAGAGGTCGTGCGCGTTGATGATCGCGGTCGCGATCTCCTCCATGGCGACGCGCTTCGACATCGCCTGCTTGCGGATCATCTCGTAGGCCGCCGTCTCGTTAAGCCCTTGGGAATGCATGAGAAGCGACTTCGCCTTCTGGATGTTCTGGATGCCGTCGAGCTTCCGTTCGAGCTTGGCGATGCGCTTCCGGGTCTCGGCCTGGTCGAGCCAGAGGCTGCGCGCGATGATGAGGTTCGTCAGGAGGCCGAACGGGCGGACCGGGCGCTCGACGACGGCGAGCGAGCCGGTCTCGAGCACGATCTGGAGCGTCGACGGATCCTCGAAGCTGACCATCGACACGATGGCGGGTGGCAAGGTGCCGAAGCCCTTGAGGAATGCCGTGACCGCCTCGCGCGATTCGTGCTCGATCGTGAGCATGATGACGTCGAAGCGGCCGCAGGTTTCCGGCACCGGCCACATCGCTTCGACCTGGCACCCGATGCGGCGGAGATGGTCGACGAGGCTGCGGCCCTCCTCGTCCGGCGGGTGGACCACCAGCACCCTCAGGCCCTTGAGTTCCCTGAGAACCTGGTGACGCATTGCTCAGGCGTTCGCCGCCCTCGGGTCCGGCGCCGTCCAATCGTCGAGGCGTGGCGCGAGGAAGTACGGGTCGGGCTTCACACGCACATTGGCGTCCCAGACGATCTCGAACCGCTTCTCGGCATTGACCCGCCCGACCCGCGGGGTGAGCCAGGTGTGATTGTTCTCGGCGTCGATCTGCACGTTCCCCTGCGGCGCATCGAAATCGATCCGGTAGAGCTCCGGCATCAAGGCCGAAGCAATTGTGGTGCCGGCCCGGGCTATCGCGAGGGCCATCAGGTGGACCTGGAAATACGCCGCCTCGGCTTCCGCGGTGACCGGGGCGTCCGGCCCGAAGCGGAGCTTGAAGGCGGAGACGAACGCGCGGTTCGCCGCGCCGGGAAGGGTCTCGAAATAGGGCGCTGCCGTGATCGCGCCCTCCGCGGCCTCGGCGGACATCTCGGCGATCTCGGCCTCGGAGGTCGTCAGGCTCGAGATCGGCATTTTCGCGGGATCGAAACCGGCCTTGCGGTATGCCTCGTAGAACATCGCCGTCCCGCCGCCGACGACCGTCGAGAACACGACGTCGGGCGCCGTCTTCTTCATCTGCCGGATGGCGCGGTCGAAATCCTGCGGCTTGGCGTCGAGCGGAACGTAGAGCTCGTCGACCACCTTGCCGCCGGCCTGGACGACGAGATCGGTCATGATCCGGTTCGACTCGTAGGGGTAAATGTAGTTGGAGCCGACGAGGAGGAAGCGGTTGCCGTAGCGCTCGATGAGGTAGCGCGCGAGCTGCACGGAGTTCTGGTTCGGGGCGGCGCCGGTGTAGACGCAGTGCGCCGAGTATTCGAACCCTTCGTAGAGCGTCGGGTAGAAAAGGAGGCCCTTCCGACCCTCGACGACGGGCAGCACGGCCTTCCGCGTGCTCGACATGTAGCAGCCGAGGATGATGTTGACCTGCTCCTCGGCCATCAATTGCTCCGCGAAGGCGCGGAACTGTTTCGGGTTCGACGCGGGGTCGCGAGGGATCGGCTCGATCGGCCGGCCGAGGATGCCTCCGGAGGCATTGATCTCGCCGATAGCGAGGAGCGTGGCGTTGAGCTGGGTCCGCTCGATTCCGGCGGTGACCCCGCTCTGCGAGAAAAGAACCCCAATACGCCAGGGCGCGCTGCTGCCGTTGTCTCCTGCCACGCTGTCGCCCATCCTGAAAATGAAAAAGCCCTCGCGCTCGGTGGCGACGAGGGCTCCCTTGCCCGGCTGCCGGCGCTTTCCTGCGCCGGCGAATGAAGCCTAGTCCCGCCGATTGCGCTCGGCAAGGAGCGCTGGAGCCCCGCAGCAATGACAGTCCGGCAGGTCAGACCGTGAAAGCGATGCGCGTGATCGCGCCCGGCGGCCTCGACCGGCTCGTGCTGGCGGAGGTGCCCGAGGCGGTTGAGCCTGGTGCCGGCGAAGTCCGCGTTCGCCTCCAAGCAGGTTCGCTGAACCGCCACGACTACGCGGTCGCCGTCGGCCACATCCGGGTCGCCGACGGGCGGATCCCGCTGTCCGACGGCGCCGGCGTCGTCGTCGCGGCGGGGGAAGGTGCGGGCTTCGTACCCGGCGACCGCGTGGTGTCGTGCTTCTTCCCCGCATGGGCCGACGGGCCGCCCCGCATCGGCGACTTTTCCGGCACGCCCGGCGACGGCGTCGACGGCTATGCCCGGGAGGAGGTGACTGCCTCCGCGCATTGGTTCACCCGCATCCCCGCCGGCTACAGCGCCATGGAGGCGGCGACCCTGCCGACGGCCGCGCTCACGGCGTGGCGGGCCCTCGGCGATGGCGGCCTCGAAGCAGGCGACGTCGTGCTCGTCCTTGGCACCGGCGGCGTGTCGATCTTCGCCCTGCAGTTTGCCGTCGCCGCGGGCGCGACCGTGATCGCCACCTCATCCTCCGACGAGAAGCTCGATCGCCTCCGGGCTCTCGGCGTCGCCCATGCGGTGAATTACCGGTCGCTCCCCGATTGGGGCCGGTCGATCTTCGACTGGACCGGCGGCCGCGGCGTCGACAACGTCATCGAGATCGGCGGCGCCGGCACGCTGGGGCAGTCGATCGAGGCCGTCCGCGTCGGCGGCCAGATTTCGCTGATCGGCGCGCTCGCGGGCGTGAAGGGCGACGTCCCGACGCTCGCGCTCCTGAAAAAGCAGGTCCGCCTCCAGGGCATGCTGGTCGGCAGCCGCCGCCAGCAGCGGGACATGATCGCCGCCATCGAGGCCACCGCGATCCGGCCCGTGCTCGACCGCGTCTTTCCCCTCGCGGAGCTGGCCGATGCGTTCCGATATGAGAAGGCGGGTCTCCATTTCGGCAAGATCGGAATTGCCATTTGATCGGCCGCTGGACGGCAATAGGACCCGCGGGGCCGGATTGGCCAACAAGCCGGATCAGGCGGTTCCACGATGCCGTTCGATTCGGATCGCATTGGCGGGCCCGCGAGGTCTTGCGGCAGCCAAAATCGCTTCCTAAATCGCCAGCCGTCTTAGCCCATGGGGTTCTGCCATCGGAGGACCCTGTGGGGCCTGAACGTGGAGAACAACCCTATGTCGATCCTGCAGTTCAATCCTTTGAATCGCGCCACCCCGCGCTTCGATTGGCTTGCGGTGCTCGCCTCGACCGAGGGCATTCGCGCCGGCGACCGCATCGAGCGAACGGGGCCTGACTCCTACCGGCTGGTGCTGGACATATCGAGGGAGCCGCAAGGGACGATTTCCGTCACGGCCGACGACGACGCGATCGTCGTCACCCTGGCGCGAAACGGGACCTGCCGAGAGCTCCGGCGTCTTGATCTGGCGCCAAACGCAATCATGACCAAGGCCAGCGTTGCACCCATTGTCGTGCACGTCGACGTGGTGACGTTCGGCGGCGAGGGCTACGACGCAATCCATCGGCCGCCGCTGAAGGAGATGCACGCCGCGGCCTGAGACTTGACGTGGCAGGCGCGTGCGGCCCGCCCGCCGATGACCTGCCACGTCCTCTTGCTGTGACCCTGTGGACGCCGTCAGGAAGACGACAAGCCTTCATGCCGTTCGCTGGCGAGGTCTACGGCGCCGGCGGGCAGCAGATGCACGGCCGTGGCGGCAAGCACGATCAGCATTCCCAGCGCGATGCCGGTCGCGGCGAGGTCCGCAATGGAGAAGTGCCTCAGCGCTTCCACGATTCTCTTCATTCACCAGCGATAGCGCCTGCCAGGCCGGATCCCCATGCGGTGCCGGCGCGCGCGTCTGCCTGACGCAGACGCCGCGGATTCAGCGTGCCAGGCGGAAGAGACCGCCGACGCGCCGTCCGAGGATGAGGGCGAGGAGCGTCACGCCGATGAGGACGCCCGAGATCGCCGCGACCCGTACGTCGAGCCATTCCTGCAGCATGGCGAACATGCGGAGCGGCAGGATGCTGGTTGAGGGATCGGCGAGGAAGAGCGTGACCGAGACGTTGTCGAGCGACTGCATGAAGACGAGGAACACGCCCGCGAGGATGCCGGGAAGGAGGAGCGGCAGCGTGACCTTCCGGAACGTGCGCGCCCAGGTGGCACCGGACAGCGATGACGCCTCCTCGAGGCTCGGGTCGAGCTGGCTCGCGATGGCGTTAGTCGCCCTGTACATCAGCGGCCCGAAGACGATGACATGGCCGATCACCACCAGGATGAAGGACGGCGAGAGGCCGATGAGGTTGGCCGCGACGAGGGCCGCGAGCCCGTAGACGAGGCTCGGCAGGATCAGCGGGGCGATCAGGAGCGGCTCGAACAGCGAGGCGGTGCGGCGGTTGCGGACGCGCACGATGCCGACCGCCGCCGGCACCGCAAAGAGGAGAGCGCCGAAGACGGCCGCGGCCGCGATCTTGAGGGAGTTGAAGGCAGCGGTATGGAGCGGCCCCGAGACCGCGGGGTCGAACAGGGCTTCGTACCAGCGCAGCGACAGCCCTTCGGGCGGGAACTGCAGGGTCTGGCCGTCGGTGAAGGACATCAGGAGCGCGATCGCCACCGGCCCGACGAGGAAGACGAGCGCAAGGCCACCGCCGCCGATGACGACGATCCAGTAGAGCGCGCCGAGCACGCTGCCGGTCCGCGGCCTAGCCATGGGCGACCAGCCTCCGATGCCGCGACAGCGCGGCGAGTGTCAGCATCACCGTGCCGGTCGCGATGAGGAGGATGACAGCGATCGCGGCGGCGAGCGGCCAGTTAAAGAGCGTGCCGACCTCGCGGTAGATCAGCTGGGGCAGGTAGACGTTGCGCGCGCCGCCGATCGCTGTCTGCGTGACGATCGACGTCGTGGCGCTGGCGAAGACGAGGATCCACCCGGCGATGAGGCCCGGGAGGGACAGCGGCAGCAGCACCGTCAGGAAGGTCCGCCAGCGCCCGGCGCCCGAGACCTCGGCCGCCTCGGTCAGCCGGCGGTCGAGACGGCTCAGCACGGCGAGGAGCGGCAGGACGAGGAGCGGCAGCTCGATCTGGATCAGGGCGAGCGCGACGCCGGTCTCGGTGAAGAGGAGCCGCGTCGGCGTGTCGGTGAGGCCGAGCCACATCAGCGTCTCGCTGATCAGACCTTCGCGCCCGAGGATGACGATCCAGGCGAACGTGCGGACGATGTTGCTCGTCAGCATCGGCAGGAGCGTCAGGAAGATGACGAGCTGCCGCCAGCGCGGCCCGGCGTGCCAGTAGAGCAGCGCGATCGGGATGCCGAGGAGGGTGGCTCCGACGACGACGATGACGCCGAGCCTCAGCGTGCGGAGGAGAACGTTGAGCGTAAAGCTGTCGCCGAGGAACTCGGTGTAGTTGGTGAAGGTCCCATCGGCGCCGCCAAGGCTGTTGGCGAAGAGAAGGGCAAGCGGCGTCACGAAGAATGCCAGTGACAGGAGCAGCATCGGCACGAGGAATGGGAAGCCGCCCGCCCTCATCGAAGTGACTCAGCCGCCGGCTACGATGCGGTCGAACTCGCGCGTCCAGTCCGCGCGGTGGGCGTTGATCATCGCCCAGTCGGGATAGACGAAGCTCGGCAGCATCTCGCGGGTCACATAGGCGGCGATGCTCTCGGTGAGGGGCACGGTGCCGTTGCTCGGGAACGTCTCGGTCGGCGGCATGGTGAGCTCGGCCTGGGCCGCGGCGGAGATCGCCGCGTCCATGTACTCGTAGACGCCGTCGGGATTGGCGGCGCCCGCCGTGAGGTGGATGTTGACCGGCACCGCCGGCGAGCCCGTCACCGGGTGCACGAATTCGCACGGCACGCCCAGCGCCTTGAGCGTGGCGACGTTGTTGGTGCTGGCCATGAACACCGAGATCTCGCCCTGCTGGTAGAGCGTCATCTGGTGGCTGCCGGAATTGGCGATGACGCCGACCTTCGGGAGGTACGAACGGAAGAGGTCGAACACCGCCTCCATGTCGTCGGCGCCGGTGCCGTAGATCTTGGCGATCTCGGTGTAGGCCATTGTCGCCGTGTTCGAGCCGAAGCCGATCCAGGCGACCTTGTTGTCGTAGGCGGCGTTCTCGAAAAGGTCCTGGTAGCCGGTCGGCGGCGGCACGACGTCCGGGTTGTAGGCGATGCCGTTGACCTCGACGGTCACCGCTGGTCCCCATTCCGACTGGAAGGCCGGGTCGAGGGTCCCCCAATTGGCGAGGCGCGCCGGGTCGATGCGCTGGATGAGGCCGTTCTCGATCGCCACCGCGCTCTGGCCGGGCGACATCAGGAGCGCGTCATAGGGCGGGTTGTTGGGGCTCGCCATCATGGCGGCGAGCTGGTCCTGGGCCAGCGCCGGCGCGATCACGAGCTCGGTCCCCTGGCCCTGAAGGATCGGCACGATCACGCGGCGGTACGCATCCTCCCAGGCATTCGGGAAGGTGGCGGCGACGACGCGGCCCGCGGCGAATGCCCGCGAGGACATCAGCGGCAGGCTCGCCGCGACCGCGGCGACACCGAGGTTGAACTTGCGACGGGACAGGCTGAAGTCGGACATCGTCAGGATCCTTCGTTGGGAATGTCGGCAAGCGTGGCGGCGTCTGCCGCAAAGACGTGGCAGCGCCGCGTGTCGATGGTGACGGGAATGGGTGCGCCCGGCTCGGCCGCGGCATCCGGGCTCCGGACCTCGACCAGCTTGAGCGGCGTGCCGTCGGCGAGGACGAGGTCGTGGAGAAGGTTCGGTCCGAGCGGGACGCTGACGACCGCCCGGGCCGCAAGCGTGGCGGTCTCGGACGAGGCGGCACGCGCCACATGCTCCGGGCGCACGGTCACGATGACGGGTGCGCCGGCACGGAAGGCGAGCCGCTGGGGGATCGTCAGGACGTCGCCGGAGCGGAGGCGGACCACGGCGCTGCCGTTCTCCATGCCAAGGAACGCGCCGGGCAGCGGGCTGGCATGGCCGACGAAGAGGTTGGCGAACAGCGTCTGCGGACGGTCATAGATCTCCGCCGGCGCGCCGATCTGCTCGACGCGGCCGTGGTTCATCAGGATCAGCCGGTCCGCGACGGTCTGCGCTTCCTCCTGGTCGTGGGTGACGATGATGGTCGTGATGCCCAGCGACCGCTGCAGGCGCACCAGCTCCATCTGGAGGTCGAGGCGGAGAGCGCGGTCGAGCGCGCCGAAGGGCTCGTCGAGGAGGAGGAGCGGCGGAGCGACGGCGAGCGCGCGGGCGACGGCGACCCGCTGCTGCTGGCCGCCGGAGAGCTCGCGTGGCAGGCGGTGGCCGAAGCCGTCGAGCCGCACCATCGCCAGGAGCTCGGCGACGCGCGCCTTCCGCGCCCTGCGGCGAACGCCCTGGCAGGCGAGGGGATAGCCGACATTCTCGGCCACCGTCATGTGCGGGAAGAGGGCGAAATTCTGGAACACCATGCCGATGCGGCGATCCCGGCTCGGGAGAGCGCCGAGATCCTGTTCGCCGAGCCGGATCGCCCCGGCATCGGGCCGGATCAAACCCGCGATGGAGCGCAGCACGGTCGACTTGCCGCAGCCGCTCGGGCCCAGCAGCGCGGCGACCTCGCCTGCCGGCACGTCGAAGGAGACATTGTCCACGGCAGCCTGGCCGGCATAGGCGTGGCTGAGGCCGTCGACGGAGAGAGGGAGGGCGCGGAGGGCGCCCGATGGATCGGCGGCGCGGGAGCCTGGGACGGTCATGGCCGGCATGAACTCCGCTACCGCGCTCATTGTCCGCCGCCTCCGGCCAGGTCGCTGCGCCTGCCTTCGGCCGAGGCCATCCGGCGGTCGAGGCGACCTTGAGGGTCGCAAGCGTCGTGCCATTGCGTCGTCGAAACGGGCATGATGCTTCCTCGCGGCCGCTGCGGCGGCTTCATGTTGGAAAGATTGTTGACACAACTTTCAAAACTTGTGGTGCATCATCTTTCAGCATATGCGCTGATCGTTTCGGCACGCAATGCCGTTTCGCTGTTCGCTATCGTGGCGGACATCGCGGCACGGTCGCCCGCGGCTTGTGACGGCGGGCGGTGACCCGCTAGAAGCGGCGGCGCAAGGACGGAGAGGAAAGCGTGGCAGCACGAGCGCGGTCCGGCCGCGATGGGGAAAAGCGCGGGAAGACCGCCGCCCGCGACGACCGGCCCGCCAATGGCGACCCGGCCGACAGCTCGGGCGATGAGATCACCGAACGCATCTGCGCCACGCTCGCCGAGGCCATCGTCAACGGCGCGCTCCAGCCGGGCGTGAAGCTGATCGAGGACGTGATCGCGGCCCATTTTTCGGTCAGCCGCACCGTCGTGCGCGGCGCGATCGCGATCCTCCAACGCGACCACCTGGTCGAGCGCCGGCGCAATCGCGGCGCCTTCATCGCGGAGCCAAGCGCGGACGATGCCCGGAAGCTGTTCGACGCGCGCCGGGCACTGGAGGGCGCGGTCATCGACCGGGTGGTTCCCGTCGCGACCGAGGCCGACATCAAGCGACTCCACGCGCTGACCTATCACTCCGGCCACAGCCACCATCATCATGACGAGAAGGAGAAGCACGAGCTCTCGAGCCGCTTCCACGTCGAGCTCGCGATGCTCACCGGCAACCCGGTTCTCGTTGAATACCTTGAGAAAACGCTCGCCCGCCTCTCGCTCGTGAGCGCCCGCTTCGGCGACCAGCCGGAGCCGGAGGGCTGCGGCGACGACGAGCATCGGAGCCTCCTTGACGCCATCGCGGCCCGCGACACGGCGCGGGCGCGTCGCGAGATGGAGGCGCACCTCCTCCGCATCGAAGGCCTGGTCCGGCTCGACGCCGACCACGCCGACCGCAACTCGCTCCAGGCCGTGCTGGAGCGCTTCACGCCGAAAGACTGACTCCCCGGGGGATGAGCCGATGACCGACCATCACGCCTTCATGCGCCGGGCCTACACCCTCGCCTGTGAGTCGCTCGAGGAGGGGTCCGTGCCGGTGGGCTCGGTGATCGTGCTTGCCGGCGCGATCGTCGGCGAGGGCCGGAATATCTCGGCCCAGTCCGGCAATATGCGCGACCATGCCGAGATCCGGGCCCTCGACGACGCCCTCCGCCGCACCGGCCTGACGTCGTTCAAGGACAGCGGCGCCGTCTGCTACTCGACGCTCGAAAGCTGCCCGATGTGCCTCTGGTCGATGCACCTGATGGGCATCGAGACCGTGGTTCTCGGCGCTACCTTCGCCGGAATCGGCCGCACCGATTTCGGCGGCTACTCCATTGAAGCGATGTCCGCACTGACGACGCGGAAGATGGCAGTGGTGCACGGGGTCATGACGGAAGAAAGCAGCGCCCTGGCGAAGGCTTACAAGCCACACTGACCGCGCCTCCGGCGCGAGAGGATAGGTGGACGCTGCCGCCGGCTCCGACCTCTCCCGGCGGGGAGAGGTCGGATCGAGCCGCGCAGCGGGTCGAGCCGGGTGAGAGGGTTCCCGCCTCAAGGCTCCTGCCGAGACCGAATCCTTCCTCCCGCAGGCGTCGTAACCCTCACCCGCCCCGCTCGCTACGCGCGCGGGTTCACCTCTCCCTCAGGGAGAGGTGAAGGAAGTGGCTGCCCCGCCCGCGTCCCTCCCGCACCCCCCGCTATGGAGATCGCCAAGCCACCGCGCACCGTGCCCACGCAATGAGCTTGACGTTCGCGACAAGTGTTGCACAAAGTTGCGCATCTTCCTGCAACATTGAGCGCCCCGCCCATGAACGCCAGTCCGCCGCTCGGCCGTCGTGTCGAGAGCCTCCTTGCCGACTTCGCCCCGGACTTCGCGTTCACCGCGCCGCTTCCGCTGCCGGTCGAGGAGTACGAGGAGCGGCTGCGGAAGATCCGGCGCGAAGCGGTGGTCGGCGGGCATGACGCGATCCTCATCCACACGGACATGGTCGGCTGGTTCCACACGTCGAACGCCTATCTCCGCTATGTCTGCGACTGGATGCGCGAGGGCGTCCTCATCATCCCGACCGACGCCGATAAGGAGCTGGTGCTTCTCTCCTTCTTCACCCAGTCGGTGATCCTGCCGCCGGGCGGCGAACCGATGCTGGTCGACCAGATCTGGCAGATCGGCGCGATCGGACGGGAATATGCAGATCGCCCGGGCTCATCCACGGCAAAGACCGCCGAGGCCGCCGCAAAGCTCCTGGCGGACATGGGCTTGGCCAAGGCGCAGGTCGGCTTCATCGGCGACCGCACTTCGGCCCGGGTCGAGGCCGGCCTCCGCGAACTCCTGCCGAAGGCGAAGCTCGTCCACGACAACGGCATCATCGACCGGATGCAGCGGGTGCGTTCGCCGCGCGAGATCCCGATGTTCCGAGCTGCGGCGCAGCTGATCTCGATCGGCACCCAGGCGGCCTATCACGTGACGAGGCCGGGCGTGACCGACCACGAGATCTACGCCGCCTTCACCTTCGCCCAGCTCGCCCGCGGCGGCGAAACGGGCGACGGCTACCAGATCGGCATCAACGAATACGGCACGCATTGCGGCAAACCCTATGGGCACGTCGTCCGCGCCGGCGATCTCATCAACCTCTATATCTCCAACGTCACCTATCGCGGCTACACCGCGCAGACCGCGCGGATGATCGCGGTCGGCGCCATCACCCCGCACCAGGAGGAGGTGCTCGCGGCCTGCACCGAGGGCGTGAAGCGAGCCGAGAAGCTGATCCGCCCCGGTGCGCTGGTCCGCGACGTCAACAACGCGGCCTTCGAGCCCTATATCGAACTCGGCCTCCTCAGCTCACCGGAAGCGCGGACGATGCCCTATAATTGGGCGCCCGAGGATGATGGCGGGCCCCGCCTCGTCCCGCGCCGGCACGTGCCCGATGCCGACTGGGACGCGCAGGGACGGAAGCTGATGCACGTCTATCCCGCCACGCGGGGTCCCCATAACCCCAATCTCGGCCACTCGGTCGGCATGGCTGGCGCGGGGAATGCATTCAATGTGGCGTCGAACAACTACGACCGTCTCGAGGAAGGCATGGTTTTTGTCCTCCACACCCAGTGGCTCGATCCGCAGAAGGCCGGCTGCAACGTCGGCGACTGCTACCTCGTGACCGCGGACGGTTTCGAGAATCTGAGCCGGCACACGCCCCTCGAGGCGCACCGCGTCCGGGCATGACGGCCAGCCACGTCCATTTCGACTTCGCGCGGCTCACGCAGCGCGAGAAGTACAAGGTGCTCATCGGGACGGTGATGCCGCGGCCGATCGCCTTCGTGACGACGGTGAGCCCCGAAGGGATCGCCAATGCCGGCGCCTTCAGCTTCTTCAACATCCTCACCCACGACCCGGCGATCCTCGCCATCGGCATCGAGAATTACGAGGACATGCGGCTCAAGGACACCGCGCGCAACATCCGCGAGACCGGCGAATTCACGGTCCACATCGCGGACGACGCGTTGGTGGCGCAGATGGAGATCTGCTCGATCAAGTTCGGGCCGGAGGTCGACGAACTCGCCACAGCCGGGCTCGTTACGGTGCCCGGCACGATGGTGAAGAGCCCGCGGATCGTGGCGGCCCCGGCGGCTCTCGAATGCCGCCGGTTCACGACGATGGAGGTTGGCCGCGCCCGGCAGATCGTGATGGGCGAGGTCGTCGGCGCCTTCGTGCGCGAAGATGCGGTCGACGCGACGACGCTCCACATCGATCCCGGCCGGATCGACGCCATCGGGCGCCTCGCAGCGCACGGCTACGCGCGGACCCGTGACCGCTATGACCTGAAGACGCCCACGGTCGCGGAATGGGAAGAGCACCCCGCGGGGGGACCCGCCCAGCGCCGCGCCACCGCATGACCACGAATCCCGGCGCGCCCTACCCGCGCGACATGATCGGCTACGGCCGCAATCCGCCCTTTGCCGACTGGCCGGGCGGCGCGGCCGTCGCCGTCCAGTTCGTCGTCAATTACGAGGAGGGCGGCGAGAACAACATCCTCCATGGCGACGCCGCGTCCGAGGCGTTCCTCTCCGAGATCGTCGGCGCGCAGCCCTGGCCCGGCATGCGCCACGCCAACATGGAGTCGATCTACGAATACGGCTCGCGGGCCGGCTTCTGGCGGCTCTGGCGGCTGTTCACGGAGCGCTCCGTGCCGGTGACTGTCTATGGCGTCGCGACGGCGCTGGCACGGAATCCCGAGGCGGTCGCAGCGATGAAGGAGGCGGACTGGGAGATCGCCAGCCATGGCCTCAAATGGGTCGAGATGAAGGACAAGGCGGAAGCCGAGGAGCGGGGGGACATTGCCGAGGCGGTGCGCATCCACACCGCGATCGTCGGCGAGCGGCCGCTGGGCCTCTACCAGGGCCGGTCGTCGCTCAACTCGATCCGGCTCGCGGCCGAGGAAGGCGGCTTCCTCTATTCATCCGACGCCTATGCCGACGACCTGCCCTATTGGATCGCCGGCCCCCGCGGGCCGTTCCTGGTGATCCCCTATACGCTCGACGCCAACGACATGCGCTTCGCCACCGCGCAGGGCTTCAATTCCGGCGACCAGTTCTTCGCCTACCTCAAAGACTCGTTCGACGTCCTCCATGCCGAAGGCCTCGCTGGTGCGCCCAAGATGATGTCCGTCGGCCTCCATTGTCGTTTGGCCGGACGGCCCGGCCGATCGGCGGCGCTCGCGCGGTTTGTGGACTACGTGCTGGGCAAGGGTCGCGTGTGGATACCGCGCCGCATCGACATCGCCCGGCACTGGCGTGACCGGCATCCGGCGGTGCCGTGAACGCGACGATTGAAAGAGAACGGCTCGGCGAGCGCCTGATGCGCCGCCTCGATGAGCTCGCGGCCTTCAGCGACGAGCCGGGGAAGATCACCCGGCTCTATTTGTCGCGCGCCCACCGCGCGGCCGCCGACCAGCTGATGCGGTGGATGGAGGAGGCGGGGCTGTCGGCTCGCATCGACGCCGTCGGCAATGTGATCGGCCGGCTCGAAGGGCCTGCGCCCCGGGCGCCCGCGCTCCTCATCGGCTCGCATGTCGACAGCGTGAGGGATGCCGGCCGCTATGACGGACCGCTGGGTATCCTCGCCGGCATCGCCGCCGTCGAGGAACTGCAGCGCCACCGCGCCGCGCTTCCCTTCGCGATCGAGATGATCGCCTTCGGCGACGAGGAGGGCGTGCGTTTTCCGACGACCTTGATTGGTTCACGTGCGATGGCAGGCACGCTGGATCCTGCTGCCCTTGACGCTGCCGATGGCGACGGGGTCTCGGTCGCCGAGGCGCTCCGCCGGTTCGGGAGCGACCCCTCGGCCCTCGCGACGGCTGCGATCGACCCCCGCCAGGCGCTCGCCTATGTCGAGGTCCACATCGAGCAGGGACCTGTTCTCGAACGCCTCGGCATGCCGCTTGGCGTGGTGACGGCGATCAGCGGGGCGAGCCGGTTCAACATCAACGTCGCCGGAAGCGCGGGGCACGCCGGCACGACGCCGATGGGCCTCCGCGGGGATGCGCTGGCCGGTGCCGCCGAGATGATCCTCGCCGCGGAGCGTATCGCCGCCGGCACGCCCGACCTGGTGGCGACGGTCGGCAGCCTCGAGGTGCCGAACGGCGCCGCCAACGTCATCCCCGGCCATGTCCGCTTTTCGCTCGACATCCGGTCCCCGTCCGACGCCATCCGCCTCGACGCGATCGTCCGCCTCCGCGAGGCTTTCGCGTCCATCGCCGAGCGCCGCGGGCTTCGCCTCGACCTCCACCGCTATCACTCAGCGGGCGCCGTTCCCTGCGATCCCGTGCTCGCCGAGGGGATCGGCCGCGCGATCGCAGCGGTCGGTCACCCTGACGCGCCGCGCCTGCCGAGCGGGGCGGGCCATGACGGCATGGCGATGGCCGGCCTCTGTCCGATCGCGATGATGTTCGTCCGCTGTGCGGGCGGAGTCAGTCACAATCCCGCAGAGTCGATCCTCACCGAGGATGCCGCCCTCGCCGTTCGCGCCCTCGTCGAATTCATCCTGTCCTTCCGCCCGGCCGATTTCACCGCCAAATCCTGAGGCCCCTCGTGACGACGCTCAGCATCACTGCCGGCCCTTTCCGTTTCCTCGCGCGCCTCGAGGAGAAGGACGCGCCGAAAACCTGCGCCCGGTTCCTCGAATTGCTGCCGTTCCGCAACAAGGCAATCCACGTCCGCTGGAGCGGCGAGGCGTGCTGGATCCCGCTCGGCGACTTCGACGTCGGCCTGCCCTTCGAGAACCACACCAGCTTTCCCGCGCCGGGCCAGATCCTCCTCTACCCCGGCGGCATCAGCGAGACCGAGATCCTCCTCGCCTATGGCGGCGTGCGCTTCGCATCCAAGGTCGGCCAGCTCGCCGGCAACCACTTCCTGACCATTGTCGAAGGCGCCGATAACCTCGTTGCCCTCGGCAAGATGACGCTCTGGCAGGGCGCCCAGGACATCGTGTTCGACCGCGCCTAGCCGACGCGCTGGCGCGGTCGGAAGCGAGAGTCCGTCGGACCGGGCCGGTGAAGGAGGCGTCGTGCGCGGCGGCATCAGAACACTCGGAAACGCGGCAGGTCGTCCAGTCTTTCGACTTCGTTCATCAGGGCTTCGCGTGATCCACCACAGCTGTAGCAGCCCCTAGCGAACGTGCCAGAATAGACGCGACGCGGCTATTTTTCGGGACTACCAACAGCGAACGCCTCGGCAGCCAGATCAAAATCGTCATAGACGTACTTGTCGCGATAGCCAGGGAGCGACCACGTCGCGAATGGCGCGAGGTCGGCCAGTTTCGGAACGAGGAGCCGTCGACGACGAAACTCCCAGTACAAATCGCTACCCATCTTGATGCCCACCCCCGCCTCGGAACCTAGCGCGTCAAGTTGCTGATCAATCGTCGATCTAGCAGCCGCAAATCGTCGTCGTTCACGATGAAGCGCCTTTCTTCAGAGGGCCATTCCGGTGACCGAGCCGGGGGTCGGTTGAGCTGAGCCCGTGAATCCCTCAGCGAACCCTAGGGTAATGGCGGAGGGAGAGGAACTGGGATCCAACATTCTCCAATGTGTAAGCCGACACCGCCAGATAGTCGTTGGCCAAAGCCGATGACCCTGTGGCCGCCGGCATATCCTCCGGAGGGCACAACATAAATACTTCCAAGTCACGAGCGCAGGATGTGGGAGATTGCGACTTAGGGCTGATGCTGGCACCCTACCCTGCCTTTAGTGCGGCTAGCGTATGGCGCTCGACCGTCCAGTACTGATTTCCATCGAAATCGGTCGTGGGAAGGAAGCCATGTCCATCAAATCGCTTTTAGCAGAAAGCGGCGTCCTGGCTCACGTCGTGTTGCCGTCCGAGATCGATAGCCTTTTATCTGTTCTTGAGCCGGTAGCGACACCTTCTCCGCCCGATCCTCTGGGAATTGTGACCGGGGATGTTCGGCTTGATTTTGACCAGTCCAAGAGTCCGATACCTGGCTTCGACTTCCAGCTCACGTTACCTACGGACCTGATCGAAAGCACGCCGTTCAAGCTCAAGCTCGAGCCACCAGGAGCCCCCACCGCATTCAAGTTCTGGCTGGCAATGGCGAGACAGGGTCAGGCCAGACTTGCCTTCAAGCTGGTCGAGCGTGTCCCCGGGTTGGCGCTCAAGGGCGCGAAGATCGTCACTGACGCCGATGGGAGCGTCCGCCTCGAGGCAACTGGTGCGGCGCCCATCCTCGTCAGCCGATCGGAGGAGGCGGCGGCGGAGCTCGGTCCGGCACTCCTTGTTGCCGGGTCGGCAACGACGCCGGCTAGGATCCGAATAACGCCTGACACTGACTCGACCGAGGGCGTGGTTGCGTTCGGCCTCGAGCCGCCGGTCGTCCTGTTCGGTGACAGTGGCATCGGGTTTCATTGCCCCTCCATCATCCTCGACGACAGCGAGGTCGCGAAGGGTCCCGGCAACGGCGCCCCAGGTGTGGATCCGCCAAAGGAGCAGATCGCGGCCGACGAGCCTGCCTGGCGTGGCCTTCTTGCGCGCCAAATCGATTTCTACCTGCCGCCCAGCGTGCCGCTGTTTGGCGGGCGCCCGATCACGGGCTATTTCGCGATCCCCCGCGGTGATGGCGGCGTCGAGCTGATCGTCGACACCAAGGTTCCGCGTCGGGAAGCCCAGGCCGGCCAAGCCGCACGCGCCGGATACGCGATCCGTATCGAGTGCATCGACCCGACCGCCAAAGGTCTCTCCGGCCTCGTGCCGACCCTGATCTCGGCCAGCATGGAGCTCGACCTTGACGGCGCCGAAGCGTCGCCGCGCAGTTCCGGACCGATAAACTTCGCGGCCGGGAAGCCGGTTCGGCTTACCGCCACTTTCGCGCGTGACGCCGTGAACGCCCCCGGTTCGATGCGCGTTGCCCTTGCCGTCTCGGCGCGGGGGCCCGACGGAATCGTGTCGGTGCGGACCGATGAGACGGCCACCGTCACCAGTCCGGCCAAGATCTTCAATACGGCCGCGTTGATGGCGACGGCGCTCATCGCCGACGGCGAGGTCGAGGAGGGGGAAGGCGGTCGGCTTGTGCTCGCCGCGCTCGCGGCGGCGGGGGCAGCCCTTTCCGCGCTGTTCGAGCCGGACAGCCAGTTCGTCCTCCATGGCGCGGAGATCGTATCGAGCGGCCACGGTCTGCCCCTTGGCGACAAGGTAGCGCTTAGCCTCGACTACTCCGTTGCCGCGCGTGTGGTCGCACTTGGCGTTCCTGGCGGCGCGCTGTCGGTCCAAATGAACAAGGACCAGCCGATGCGTATTCGCGTGCGGCGGGTGGCGATGACGCTCGACCTTCGGAAATCGGGGCTCGAGATGATCGGCCTCGACTACGACCGGGCCGAGATGGAGGTGGAGAACCCAGGCGCCTGGGACATTACTGGTATCAAGCAGCTCTTTGACGTGGTGGGCAGTCGTTCCGGCCGAGGTTCGTCGTGGATCGAGGTCGACCTCCGCTTCAAGCTCAACCTCGGCCCGATCCGTGTATCGGGCATGACGATCCGCGGCACGCTTTCGAACGGGACGCCGGAGATCAGCATCACTGGCATCGAGGCGGAGCTCGATATTCCCGGTGCCATTTCCGGCAAGGGGTCGCTTAATCTCATCCCCGGCGGTTTTCACGCCCGGCTTGCTGCCAGCATCGTGCCGCTTCGCCTGACTGCCGATGCGAGCCTCACCTACAGTGAGACAATGATTGTCCTCGGCCTCAAGGTCGACCTCCCGGCGCCGATGCCGCTCGCCAATTCCGGACTTGGCCTCCTCGGCATTGGAGGGCTTTTTGCAATCGGCGGCATGCCCTTTTATGGCGCGGGCGAGGCCGATCCGGTGCTTCGCCAGCTCCGCTGGGATCCGGACGCTGCCGGGAGCTTCGCTCCGGCCGCGGGCCGATCGACCTTCGGTCTGGAGGCGGCCGTGGGTACATTCCCAGATCTCGGCTTCACCTTCTCGGCAAAGGCTGGGATCCTGATCACCGTGCCGGACGTGGCCGTTCGGGGCGCACTCAACGGCCGCATCCTACAGCCGGCAGCGAAGATGAGCGACGCCGCTTATCCGCCGGTACCAGGGATCAGTTTTCTCGGCTTCATCGGCGTCGACTCGAACGCCGCGAGCTTTGCAGTTATCGGCAGCGTGAACCTAAAGCCGCTCCTTGAAGTTCGCGTCCCAGTATCCGGCTACTACCCATTCAACCCGAGTGATGACTGGTACAGCTATCTCGGAGCCGACGGTTATCCTGGTCAGGGCCGCGAAATCGGTCCCATCTCAGCCAAGGTCCTCCCCGACATCCTCGACATCGGCGCCGAGGCGTATCTCATGGTCCGCGGGAAGGGTGTCCTCGGCTGGCCGCACGGACGGCATTTGCCGACGGGCCCGATCAATCTCACGGACGGCTTCGTCATCGCCTTCGGCTTTTCGCTTAGAAGCCAGTTCGGGGCGCGCCCGATCGCTTGGGCCGAGCTCCACGCGAGCCTCGACATCCTCATTGGCGCGAGACCAACGACCCTCGCGGGCTGCGGCCGCGCAGGCGGCAGTCTCAACCTCGGCCCGTTCTCCCTCGGCGTGCAGGCCGAGGTCCTCTTCAAGTCGCAAAGCGGAGCGACGTATCTCTGGGCGCAGGTCACCGGCAGGATCGAGCTTCTCTTCTTCGACGTCGAAGGCACGGTGACGATCTCTTTCGGCACCGACCAGAAGCCGACGCTGCCGCCTCCGGACCGCCATCCGCTGGATCGCTACGAGGACGTCGACCTCGGCGGCGGCCAGCGCGAACAGAGACGGGTGGGCACGACGGCGGTCCTGACCGACGACAGCTACCGCATCCTGACCTACCTCTTCGAGAACCCGGCCGACGTCACGGACGAACGCCGCATCTGGCCCGACGCGATGATCGTGCTGCCATTCGTGTTCCCGCCGGCAATCAACCAGGCCACGGCCGGGCAGCAATTTCCTGGCGTCCTCGGTCCCGGCGCGCCAGCAGCGCCGAAGAGGATCGGAAGCGAGATGCTTCGCTACAAATGGCGTCTCGACCGTGTGGCCCTCGTCGACGTCACGGACGAGCCCGACGCCGTCGAGGGTTTGGGCACCGCCGTCGCGGCGGAGCTGGCCGCACGGTGGCAGGTGCCGCACGGGAAGGCAGGCGACGTCAGCGAGCTCCTCCTCTTCTCGACCAGCGGCGACCTCTGGGTGAACCGTCGCTCGGACGGCGGGAAGGAACTGCCTGACGATCCGCTCGGTACGAACGCGAATCTCTGCAACGCGCACCCGAAGGCGATGCCGGCGTGGGCGATCGGCTACCTTTCGGGTCCGCTCAAGGGAGGCGGCTTCCGGCTGCCGCCCGACCCGGTGAGCATGGACCCGTTGATCAGCCGGGTGGATGCCCGGATGCACCACTTCGGTCTGACGATTGACTTCGCCGAGCGGCCGCTCGATCTCGTCCACACGCTGCCGCAGTCGTTCGGGCTGGCGCCGGCACGGATCGTTACTTTCGACGACAGCCTCGACCTCGGTCTTGGGCGGCCATTCATGGGCGCTGTCGTCACCCCTTGCGTCACCTGGCTTCCGGCTTTCGGCCTTGGCCCGCTCCTCGAGCGCGGCGGTTTTGTTGCGCAGCGCCTTCACATCGACATCGATGAACCGATCACCGACGGCGTGCTCGTTGTGATCGGCGACAGGCGAATCTTCGAGCCAGCCGAGCGCTTTGAGGAATTTGTCGTCGAGGACGATTTGAGCCGGTGGACCCCGGACATCGTGGATCTCGGCACCGGCCAGGCCGCGGCCGTCTTCCGGCAGTCGGCCGAAATTGCCATCGCCCAGGTAAGGGTGACGTGGCGCATCGGCGCCCCCCTGAGCATTGTCGGCTTGCGCGGAATGACGTTCGAAGCCGCCGCCACGGCCGCAGCGGAATTTGCCGCGATCCAGGATCTCGTCGCCGTTCTCGATGCCGCCAAGCAGGCCGGGCCCAAAAAACATCTCCGTTTCGGCAAGCACGAGCGCGCCATCCTAGCGCCGGAGCGGCTCTACCGCCTCGACGTTGACCTCGTCTGGTCCGGCGAGCTTTACGAAACCGGCAGCACCCAGCCCATCAAGGTCGAGACCGACAAGGACACCTACGAGCCCGTGGGAGGTGGCGACAAGCGAACCCGGCGACGGCTCTTCTTCGGCACCGCCAAGAAGCCCAGCGCGGCGGAGAAGCCCATTGCCGGCCACCTCACCTACGCGGCGTTTCTGCATGACCGCCAGGACGTTTTCGAGCCGGAGATGATCGCGCGCTACTTCGCCGGCTACGAACCGGCACGAAGTGAACAGTTCCAATTCTGTGATGACCCCATCAAGGCTCACTTCACGCAGAATCACGTCGTGGCGTTGGCCAAGGCGTACGAGTTCGAGCTCGTGACGGCCGTGCGGCGGACGGATCGGCCAGGGGACGAGCACGCCGCGCCGTCGATCCTCGAAATGGTCTGGGCGTTCGCAACCGACCCGTCATTCTTAGGCGCGGCAGACAAGATTCGCTATGAGGACGCCCTCCTCGCGGGGTGCGCTCAGCCGCTGCCAGGCGCCACGGGAACGGCCGATGCGAAGCTCGAGCCGGAGGCCTGGTATGAGGTCTATGTCCTTGCGAAGTCCGAGACGTTCGCCAACGGCCGCCTCCCGGGCGTCTCGTTCCGAACCTCCCGATGGCTATCGCCGGAGGACATGTGGGCAGGCCTGGGCTTCGCCTTGGACGGACCCAATTCGCCGGAGCATGCATCGGTTACCGTGGGCGATCTCGCGATCTCCGGCCTCGGGCTGCTTCGCGGCGTCGTCGAAGATGACGACCTCTCCTATCAGAACGCGCTGGCGGCGCTTGGGCTGGAAGGCTGGCCGGTGACGGCGGTGCCGCGGCTTAGCCGGCTATGGGCACCAGACGGGGCGAATGGCTGGCTGTTCGCCGGGCTGATGATCGAGTCGCCGGAGCCGATTCATCGGCCAGGGCGACTGACACTCGATGCCTTGAGCCTCGCCTTGGACGGTGGGGCAGCCGCCTTCAACGTGCGCCGCCGCGACCGGTCGGGATCGCGCCTTGTTTACGTCACCGACATGCCGTTCGCTCCCGCCGCCGGCGCCACGCTTGTTTTCAAGGCGACGGGCAAGAAAGGCGCCAATCCGCCAAAGCCTGTCGTCGGCAGGCTGACGCTTCCAATCGCGCCCGGCTTTGCGGGGGACCCCTGATGGCGTCCATCCTAGCCCCGCCCGAGATCCTATCGGCCTATTCCTTTGCCGTCGAGCCCGATGGGGCGGAGCCGGACCTCCTGCCCGGCACGCATATCCGTCTCTATGCCGGGCTCGGCGCCAGCTTTCCATTAGCGCCGTTCCTCGTCTACGGCTTTGGCTTTGGCGAGCTCCCGGAGACCACGATCGGCATCACGGACCTCGATGGGCGGCCAGTCCCGCAGCCGGCGGACCTCGGCGAGCACGGCGTTCTCGACGTCACGCCGGTGTTTCGTGTCGACGCGGAGTGGACAACCGTTCTTGTCGAGCTGGACGGTGGCGCGGCGTCGATCCGGCAGGCCGCGCTCCTTGACCAACATGGTCGGACGATTGCCGTGCGCGATGGCGAGCCGTGGCGCTTCTCCGCGCCGGTCTTTCACCGTCTCAGGGTCTGGGGAAGCGGCGGGCAGGTGGTGGTCCGCCATCGCGCCGTTCCAATTACGTCCGTCTTGGAGGTGGTCGGCCAGCGCCCGTTCTCACTGCTTTCCCTCCCGATCCGCGGGCCTCACACCTGGTATGTCGGCCTCCACGGTCCTGACGATGGGATGCGCCGCGTCGATACCGGGCATCCACTCCGGCTCAACGCGATGGATGCGCCTTTCGGCCCGTTCACATCTGCCGACGGCAACGACGAGGTGACGCGCGTTAAGTCGATGACCGAGGCCATGGAGGCCGGCCTCGGGCTCGACAGCCTCATCGCCCGAATGGTCAGCGATCCGGTGGCGCCCTGGATGCAACGGGACCTCACGGAGTTGCCTCCCACCCGAACCGGTTCACGGCAATTCGCCGATACCCATCGGCTGAGCTGCATCCAGGTCGCCGCGAGCGATCCCGGCATTGCGCGATACCTTGGCTTTTCCGACAGGATCGACGAGCTGCCCGACGCCGGCGGCGGCTCCTGGAGCACGCTTGCCATCGTCGGGCTATTTGCGCTCGCGCCGCGCGACTTCGCCCGCTTTGGCGTTGACGTCACTGCGCTGCTGCAGGGTCCGGCTCCCTATGGCGACACGCTGCTCGAGCGTTACGTCCGCGGGCTCTTTGAAGCGACCGGGGAAGACGTCGCCGACAGGATTGCCGAGCGGGTCGAACGGGTTCGAGGCGAGGGGCTCGCCGTGGCGCCGTTCGTGACCTACGCCGCGCCGGTCAAGCCCTGGCTGGCGCCCGCGGTGCCCGAGCCGCAGATCTACCGAAGGGAATGGGAACAGTCGCGCGAGGGTCGCGCCAGCAGCAGCTTTCGTTCGAGCTTTGCGTTCCCAGACCTGCCGCTCGCCTCGCTGAGCGCCCTCGCGCGCAATGAATCGGGATCATGGAAAACCCGTCACGCCATTCTCGAGTCAAGCGGGCGGGCTGAGCCAGGTATCTTCGGCCACGAAGTGGAGGCAAACAGCCGGCAGCAGGAACTGGGGCTCCCGTCGAAGGTCCAGCGGGCGGCGGCCATCTTGTCGGACTACGATATCCCCTCGGACGGCGGCATGGAGTTCGCCGTCCGAGCGTCCGATTTCTTTGGCCGGTTTGGCGTCGAACGCGTGTTCACTGTCGGGGCGCCCCCACGACCCGCGCCGCCGAAGCCCATCCTGCGGTTCCACTTCGAGCCCGTTGAAGATCTCGATCGAACGTCGTTGTCGCCGCTGTCCCCGGGAACGATGAAGGTGACGGTTGCGGTCCCGCGTCCCTGGCCCGAGGTCGCGGACCTGTTCAACGAGACGGACGGGTCCAGGGTGCACAGTGCGATCGTAGTTCCACGCGTCGATGATCTCGCCCCGGGCTCGCTGACGATCGCGAGCCTCGCGCTCGGAATCGACGCCCCAGGCGATCCGATCGACGTCGGAACCGCGGGCATCCAAGAAATCCTGCTACCCGTGCCGCCGCTCGCGCCGCAGGAGCGTCGGGCATTCAAGCTGGTCGGCCGCTACGTCGACACCGCCGGAACGCCGTCGGCGCTGGCTGAACATTCCTTCACGATCACCGACGTCCGTCCTCCGAAGACGTACTTGACCGGTGTCGGCCTCTACTGGTCGAGCGCGCCGGGACCATCGCCCGACGTCGAGGTCCGGCTCGATTGGGACGCGGCGGCCGGCACTCGGCATCGGGTCTATCTGACCGACCAGGCGGCCCTTCAGATCCAGCCCGCCGAGCTTGCCGAGCAGCCTGCGGAAGCGGCGCCGTCCCGTGGCCTCGTTGCTGCCGTGGGATGTGAGAAAGTCAGGAACGGCGCGGGCGGCGAGAAGCGCCTGTTCCGGCTCATGACCGACCCTCCGCTGACCGCTGGGGCGGACAACCAGGTCCGGTTCGAGGGGAAGCTGCCGCGAACCCTCCAGACCGTGCAGTTCCTCCGCGTCGTTCCCTTGGGGCCTGACGGCGGCGAGCCAGCCTTCGAGCGTTGCGGCATCGTGCCGGTTGCGGTCCCGGAAAGTCGCCGGCCCCAGGCGCCGCGACTTGACGGGCTGGTCGAACCCACCACCGGCTTTGCCCGCCTTCAAGTGTCGTCCGAGGCTATCGATCTAGTGTCGCTGAAGCGTGACGAACCCGGCCTGTTCGATCCGACCAAGCCTGGAAAGGAACCACCACGGGCCTACCTTCGTCGTGCCGTTGGCGCGGTCGCCGATCCCATCTACGCCCGCACGATTGCCGACGAGCCGATGGCTCTGGCGACGGAAGGCCCAGCGTTCGCGGTTGAGTTCGAGGATCGGAACGCCGATCGGGGGCTTGAGCCGTTCGTACGGTATGTGTACTGGGCCGAGGTGCGGCTGCCCCCGGAACGACGCCTGCCCGCCCGCTACACGGAGATTGCGGGCGAGGTCCGGGCCACTGATCCCTCGGGCACGCAGCCCCACCAGAGACCCAGGAGCCTCCCTTCGGCGCCGCGTCTCTTGATGCGGGTGCCGCCCGATCCGCCGGCCGTCCTCGCTCCTGAGTTAGTCACGATCACCCGGGCCGCGGGCGCGACACCCGACACGCTGACCCTGAACGTCGCGATCGCCGATCCGCCCGCTGCCCATCCGAAAGCAGTGGACCAGTACCGTCTTGCGGTTTGGGTTCAGTGGCCAAGTCAATCGATCTTGCCGGCATTCGCCGGCGGCGCCGGTGCTTCGTCAAGTCCGTGGCCCGCCCTTCCGCAGACGGGAACGGTCGTGCTCGAAGTGCCTGTCCTGGGCACGGATGCAGGCGCGCCGTTGGTCGTCCGGCTGGCCGTCATCGATCCGGTTGGGCGGATGGGCCCGATCCTCTCTGTCAATGCATCCTGATTGGAAAGGCGACCACAGTAGGCGAATTGGCGAAAGCCTCCAACCGAAGGACCAACGTCCATGGCAATAGCGGAAACAGTTGGAGCGGCGACGGCCGCCACCGAGGCGTTCATCACTGTCCTGCATGCGCTGAATGGCACAAGGTCGGCGATCATTCAGTTCGACAACAATACCAAGCTCGAACTGCGAAGAATCCGCGACCAGCTGAAACATGGTGTCTTCCACGAGCCGCCGGACTTCGTTGTCCCTCCCGGAAAATCGAGCATCTTCAGCGCGCGCGACGCAGCCTTCAGCGTCGGTACCGGTACCGAAGGATCGGTCACCTACGTCGGCGCCGGGTACTTCATCACTATCACATGGAACGTTCCCTTCATCGGCACGAACGACGCCAGCGCCGTCATCGTTGACGACGTCGGGCCGCGCTACGACCAGCGATCGATCAGGGGCGGCGGCAGTGAAAAGGCGCACATGCGCTTCGACGTCTCGGCGCGAATCTTGGAGTTCAACTCGATCCCCGAGAAAGTCGCCGGGCTCGCCGCTCACGGCGTTTTCCTTGGCCTGCCGGTCGGCCTGGAGCAGGCTGCGCCGGATAATTACGGCCGCTTCCAGCACTTCCAGAACGCCTCGATCTTCTGGAGCCCAAGCACCGGCGCGCACATGGTGCACGGCGCGATCCTCAAGAAGTATGCGCAGCTCGGACACCAGGGCTACGGGTATCCGTTCACCGACGAGCGGAGCACGCTGGACACTCAAGGCCGGTTCAACCACTTCCAGCTGGTGTTCCCCACGCAGGTGATGCACGGATCCATCTACTGGCATCCGCAGTTGCATCCGACCGATCCGATGCTGGCGGTGCATGAGGTGCACGGTGACATCCGCGCCAAGTGGCGCGAGAACAACTGGGAGCAGGGCTTCCTCGGTTATCCCGTCACCGACGAGATGCCGTGGGGAGGCGCGGCGAACGGCCGGACCAACGAGTTTCAGGGAGGGACGATCGTTTGGGATCCTGTAAACGGCGCTCGCGTGGTCACCATCTAGCTGGCCGTTACGGGGTCCTCATCTGCGAGCCGCCGCCGGCTAGCAGGAAGCTGGCTCCGACGATCGGAGCGACGATGCGTCCATGGGAGAAGATCAATGAGCCTGTTCACAGGTCGGTATCCAAACCCACTCAACGCCACCGCCCACATCCTCATGCAGGCCGCGCTCGAGACGGCGAAGGGTGCGCTTCTCCTGACATCGACGCCGAATGTCGATCGCCTCGCCCTGATGGTCGTGGCCCTCACCGGCTACGAAGGCCGCGACGACCATCCATGGGCCGGTGTCCGGATCGACGAGGAGCACTACTCGGCGAGCCTGATCAAGGTCGCCGCGATGTACGCAGCCTTCGACCTTCGGGCGTGCGCCGATCAGCTCGCGGCGACAAACGGCCTCTCGACCTGGGCGGCGATCGATGCTGCGCTCAACGCAGAGTTCAATCCGGAGATCGATGCGCACACCCCAGCGTTGATCAGCGGGTCGCCCCTGATCCGCCCGGAGGACAAGAACCGCAAGCCGAACTATTGGGCGATGCTTCAGCTCGGCGCACCCGGCTCGGACTTCCTGGTCGATTTCACGCCCGCGCAGGTGGCGGCGTTCGAGAACATGATCGTTCACGCCCACAATCCGGGGGCAACCACGACCATCCACGGCCTCGGATATCCGTTTCTCAACGCAAAGCTCGCCGACGAGGGCTTCTTCGAGGATGGGAAAGGCGTCTGGCTGGCTGGCGACTATGCATTTGGCACGCAGTGGCCCGCTGCCCGCATCGAAAGCAAGAACGACGGACCGTCAGCGCAGGCGACCACGGCGGTCCATCTCGCACGCCTTCTCACCCTGCTGTTCGATCGACCCTTCCCCGATCCCGCGCCGTCCGGGCGCCTCGTCGGGCCGCTTAGCAGCGCCGGCATGCAGGACCTCATGAGACGCGCCGGTGCCTGGTTTCATCACACCGGCATCATACCGCCCAACCCGATCTGGCCGTCCGGCAGTCGCTTTCGAGCAACGCACAGCAAGGTCGGCGTGGGCCCGATGAAGACGGGCGGCCTAAGCGCCTTCTCGGAGGGCCTCGTGGTGCGCGATACGCTCCGCGACCTTGATTTCGTCGTCGTTTGGCAGAACGTCGTCGATACACTCGGTGCAGGGGACCAGCCCTTCCGACGCACGTTTGAGCCGGTCGCGACCTTGATTGAAGCGACAATCAGTGCGTTCGTGCCGCTGTAGCGTGACGTTGTCTATGCACAGCTCTGGCGCTCCCTTTCTGCATGAGCAACGCCGATTTCTGACCGCAGATGGGTGCGGCCTTCGTAGCCAAGCGGGGAACACTCAACCTTTGTTCTGAGCCTTGGCGGGGTACCTAACCGCGCAGGTGAAGAGCTCCAGGGCGCGGCTGAACAAAAGGCTATGCCAACTGGTCTTCAGTGAAACGCGATAGTCCAGTGCGCAATTGACGATGCAGACGTACTGGACCTGAGCGGCACCGCAACCGACAAGCCGAACCTAACACGCTGGCTGTGAGTAATCTCTGATTGGAGAGGGGAAATCAGCCCAAAGATAGACCGGACTCGTAGATCCAGGTGTGCTACCTTGGCGTTATCGCCGACCAAAGAGGCCGCCCTAAGGCGTTGCCCAAGGAGATAATACTCGCGACGCGCTCCCGCCTGAACCGATGGACGGGTGCATTCATAACAGGAGTATCATCTATGAGAACTTGGGGGTTGTCAGCAATTGCTACGTTTCTAATAGCCGTCGGGGTATCAACGCCCTCAAAAGCGGCTTGCGAAGTAGGTGTAGAACTGTTCTTGGAGGCTGCGCCAACGCTTCTGGCTGTTGCTGACGCACGGGATTGCGTCGGTGTCGAATTTCACCTTCTAATCCGGAACGATATCAGTTTCTGGCCCGACAGGACCTTGGTCGAAACGAGGGAAGTCGCAACTCAAGAATTTCACACGATCAACGTCGATGGAAATGTCTGCGATAGAGACCCGACCCGGTCCATAAGGTTTTACGCGGAAGTCAGGTGGCTAGCGCCTGGCGTTGGGATGTTGGGCCAGCCGGGATTAGCAAAAAGGCAATCGGGTCGAATTGACGTCGGTTACCTATGCCCCTCATTCCCCTTCTAGACGCCAGGGTCGGAGCAAACAAACCGGCCCAAGCGGTAGTCGGTGGCCTTCGGTTTTTCGCCGCGCTGGAGTTTTGCAGGCGGTTGTGATCGTGGGCTAGCGTAGTGGCCGCTTTGTCAAGCGACACGCAAGTGGTACTCAGTCACCGTTGGGTCGGCTGCAAAGTCCCACTGTTCCACGGGCATATCGGGAGACCAAAGGGTTGACACACGCGCCCGGAAATAGATGTTCGCGAGCTGTTGCCCGTTCCACTCTGGGAACTGAATTCGCTTCAATACTGAACCTCGCGGCGGGATTGTATCAACGCTCGCAAATGCATCCTGCTGCATGCTGGCGAATTCGCCCGCATGATCGGTATCAAAGCCTTCCATCGGTCCGTGACTTGCCAAAGTGCAGAAGATCACCTGGTGTTCAATCAGGACGAGCTCGGTGATGACGCTACCGGTATTGACGATCTCGAGGTCTGTTCCCGTAGCGTCAAAGTTGCGGATGCAGCCGGGTTTGCGGCTGGCGAACTCCGGCCGCTGAGATCTTCCGCTGGCGTCGGGCGCGCCATTATCTGCTTCATACAGTCGAAGGTAAACGTAGTCCGTCAGAAGCGGGCCGCCATCGGGATCGATAACGAAGCCGGCTTCTGGATCAAAGCTGAGGCTAAATTCCTCCGATGTCGCAAACGCCCGGGAAATGGTGGCCGCGGGCAGACCGCCGCCCAATAACAGTGCCGCCCCCTTCAGGAGCTCACGTCGAGCTACGCCCTTCATCTCCGGCCTCCGTTGCTCAGCTGCGCGCGTGCCGCTCAAAGCAATGTAGATTCCAGGTCGACCTGTTACTCGTCGTACCGTTCGTTCGGTGGAAGGACTTCCCAACCCCGGTAGCCGTAGCCGCGGTCCCCATCGAGGTCTAAGTCAGGCACGGGAATAACCCCGGACAAAAGGGCGATGCTGAAGTCTACGGGGTTGCCCAGCCGGCGTTGCTGTGCCTCGAGAGCCCGGGTACGACCTGGGTTTGGTGCTGTGAAGAACGACAATGCGCCGGGATCCATGACATTGGTCGGATCAACCATCCACGATGGTTTGAGCCCCTCCTCCCAGGGGGCCATGGGGTAGGTAGGGGCATCTTCAACGGGGGCATTCAGCCCCGCGGGCCCCGGCTGGGTTAGCCAATAGAATGGGGGCTTGGGATTGGGGACGTTGATGGCTGGATAAGAGCCCAACACCACTGGGGGAGTCGTTACCCAATCCTCCAGGAACCCGAAATTCTCGAAGTCGTCCTTTCCGGCGTATCCCCACCCGGTGAGGCACAACATCGTTCGGGTCGCGCTCACGATGTGGTAGACTCCAAGATTGAGGAAGTAGATCAACCAGCGAGGAGCAAGCGTCGCGATCCTGATGATTGCCGCGGCTGGAAGAGTCAGAAGCATCACCAGCAACGTCAGCCCCTTAGCGAACCACTCCAACAGCGCCAAGACAAAGGCGAGGAAGTCATCGCCGGGGCTGGGCGGCAAGCTGGGCACATTGTTGCCCAACAGATCACGCAACTCCTCGATCAACTCCAAAGGAGTATCAGGCGGCGGTGTCGGTCTCTTGACGACCTCCGCGGTCGAAAGCCGCAAATATTGCTGCATCAGGCGGTAAGCAGACAGGAATTCGTCCGGCGTTGGATATTGACCACCAAGGAGCTTCGGGGCCATGGCCGTAGGATACACTTGGCGCATGGTCGCGACCACCAAATCGGCGACTTGGCGGGCTTCGGAGGCCTCAAGTTGTATAAGGCGATCAAGACGGGATTCAAGAATGTCGCCGCGGCCCTGATCGGCCCACAGCCAAGTGTCGGCGAGAGTTTCGACAACCAGGTGCCTGTGGACATGGTTGCGGAAGGGGCCGCCAACCAAGGTATTGATGAACGGGTGACCGCACACGTCTCCGGCGACGTGGGTCATATATCCAGCCGCAAACGAGGTCTGCACGGGACCATTTGCATTCGCGATAAGTGCGCTCGCGAATTGGCCGGTCCGCCGGTAGTGAAGCATGTCCATCCACCACCATTCGGAATAGTCGCCAGGAGGTAGCGGCTGCCTGAATGGCGAATCGTCGGTGAATGGGTGCCCGAACATGCGAAAGGGAAACCCAACGTTGTCCGCCGAAAAGAAGGTCCAAAACTGGTTCAAATGAACTGAATTGGTGATGAAAGCGGCAGGCAATTCGCCTAAATGCTCGTACACTGGGTTCTTCACATTTATTGACCCGACGGCGTTGACTATTCCCAACTTCATTACGGAGAACAAAGCGTCTAGGCTCGTGTTTATGAGATAGCCTAAATCACTGCTCAAACCGCCGGTTACCCAGTTAAGAAGATCTTCAACGGGCCCGTCGAAGGGCTCGGTGATCGCATCGATCTTTTCGGATATCGATTGAATTGTCGTAAGAACTTCAAGCGCCGTGTTAATCCCCTTCCTGAGGTCCGGATTAGAGGTCGCCGGATCGAACAGAAACAGGGTCGTGTCGGGACCAATGCATCCCAGCCGCAGAGCGTTCTCATGCGCGGCGACAAAGAGCTCCGGACGACGTTCTCGCGCCATCTCCACGAAGATGATATGGGACCCGAACTTCGGCATGAACGGCCTCGCCAAAGAAGGAAGTCTTAGTCGAACGTACATGGGCGAGTTTGATTGGTCAAATGTGCTGATAGAGGAGGCCGGCTGTACTAGGTTCAAAAGGTGGGGCTGAGGCCGACTGATGAATTGTGTCCGCCGGGGCAAGGAGGACGCAGGATCAGCGAGAGCGTCTCTGCTCCGCGCGGCCTACTTCCCCTCTAACAAAGCCTGATCCCGCCGCTTCAGCAGGTTCATCACCGTCGACACGTACCGCCTTCCGCCTCGCGCAGTTCGGACACTGCGTCCGTTCAAGGCCTCGGCGATGCCAGCGAGTGTGGTAATGCCGGTCGCCTGGATCGACGAGACGATCGGCATGACGTTGGCAGCGAACGCGGCGGCTCGATCTCGAGCTGCTCGCCGGCCCTCCTCGCCTGCTTCGCTGATGTTGGTCCGGTTGCCGAGCGCGACGCCCTGGGCCTTCTTCGCTGCAAGTGCTGCGGTCGTCCGTTGTGAGATCAGTCGCCGCTCCTTTTCGGCCAGCGCGGCGTAAAGGTGAAGCATGAAAGGGTCCGCATCGACGCCCAGCTCCGCAACGACGAATGGGGACTCTCTGCGCCATCAGGTGGCAATGAAGGCAACGTCTCGGGACAGTCGGTCGAGCTTCGCCACGACCACCGGGCATTTCAGCTGCTTCGCCTTTGCCAGCGCCGCGGCCAGCTGCGGCCGTCGGTCAAGGTCGTCGGACCCTTTGCCCGTCTCGACCTCCGTGAACTCGGCGACCCGCTCCAGCTCTTCGGCCTCGGCAAACCGAGCGACGGCTGCTCGTTGTGCCTCGATGCCGAGGCCCGACTTGCCCTGGCGCCGCACCCACTGGCCGATGGCACGGCAGAAATTGTAGTCGGCGCCGATGAAGATCATGTTCGGGCCGAAGGTTTCGATCATGTACTGGATCGACGGCAGCACCTGCTGCTCCGGCGTCGGGCCGGAGAAGAACGAGTAGCGGTCGGCAATGCCGCCCTCGCCCTGATTGTTGTGCCAGTAGATGACCTCGTTGCGGACGACCTCCGCCCTGGCCGCTTCGCGCTCGGCGCCGGTATAGCCGGCCATCACCACCGCCGCTTCGTCCTCGAAGATGCAGCGCTGGGAGAGCTGCTGGTAGCGCGCGATGTCGGACTGTCCGTCATAGGTGATGAGCTGGATCGGATGCGGCCCGTCGGCCAGCATGACTCCGCCGGCGGCGTTGATCTCCTCGACGGCGAGCTGGTAGCCGTAGGTCTTCGGCGTCGACATGATCGAGAAATCGCCGGAGAGGTCGTCGATCGTGCACACCACGATCGGCGCCTGCGCCGCGGCCGGCTGGGCCCCGAGGGCGCCGAAGAGCAGGAGCGCTCCGAACAGGATTGCGGGACGTCGTCCCGGGAGTCTTCCAAACTGACGTAGGTTCATCGTTGATGCTCCATGATGGCCGCGCCGGTATCCATTGCCGCGCATGAATGGAGAGCCCACCGCCGCTCCGGCCCTTCGGAAGACCCTAGGTCCACACGCCACGGAGGCGGAGTTACCTGAAAGGGGAGGGTGGCGGAGGGGTGCCCAGCCAGGCGGAAGGGCCTCTCGGCGCGCGTCGGTCTGGAAACATCTGGCGTCCTCTGGCGAGCGGTCGCGTCAGCCAGCGCCCGCGGGCGTCACCGCGGTGCCGACCAATCTCTACTGCGTGACCGCACCCGCGGGCGTCAGCCCGGAGTCGGTGCGACAACCGTCGTGGGCGGACGGCATTTAGAGAATCGGCGCCGGTCTGCGGCCTGTGAGCCCGCGAATTGTGTCTGGCGGTGGCGCGGAGAATCCTGAGTGGCAGAAATACTCAAAGGGCTCGGGCCCTTGCTAGCACGCCAGCCAGGAGAAAAACGCCATAGCTATCAAATAGTTAGGATGGCGGAGAGGGAGGGATTCGAACCCTCGGAACGCTTGCACGCTCAACGGTTTTCGAGACCGCCCCGATCGACCACTCTGGCACCTCTCCGAACCGGACGCCGTGGCCTCAGGCGGCGGACCATATATTGCGGCTGAGCCGGCGCACAAGGGCCGCCGCCGGCCATTTCGCCCCACCCTCGGCCCGCGCCTACTCGCCGGGTTTGGCGGCCGGCTGGATCTGCTCGCGCATGATCAGCGGCACCTGGGAGAAGGTGAAGAGGAGCGTCAGCGGCATGATGCCGAAGACCTTGAAGCTGACCCAGAAGTCGGTCGAGAAGCTCCGCCAGACGATCTCGTTGAGGATGGCGAGCGCGACGAAGAAGAGGCCCCAGCGCAGCGTCAGCTTGCGCCAGCCTTCGTCGGTGAGCTGGAAGACCGAATCGAAGACGTAGCCCATCAGCGACTTGCCGAAGGCGAGGCCGCCGAGGAGGACCGCCGCGAAGAGGCCGTTGGTGATCGTCGGCTTCATCTTGATGAAGGTGTCGTTCTGAAGGGCGAGCGTGAGGCCGCCGAAGACGAGGACGACGATGCCGGTGACGAACGGCATTATCGGCAGCCGCCGCGTGACGATCAGCGAGATCGCGAGCGAGATCAGCGTCGCCACGATGAAGAGCGCGGTCGCGATGAAGATGCCCTGGCTGTCCGGGTTCGCCGGGTCGCCGAGGCTGGCGAGGAACGGGAACTGCTCCGCGAGCCAGGCGCCGCGGGCGTTGGCGAAGAAGAAGACGCCGAGCGGCCCGAGCTCGAGCGCGAGCTTCAGGAGCGGGTTCGGCTGGGTCGTCCGGTCGCGTTCCCGGGTGTTTGGCGGGGCTTCGAATTCGACCATGCGTCAGTTTCCTTCAATCACGACAGGCCGGCAATGGCCCTCGCGAAGTCTTGCGCGGCGAACGGTTCGAGGTCGTCGATGCCTTCGCCGACGCCGATGAAATGGACCGGAAGCCCGAATTTCGAGGCGAGGGCAACGAGGATGCCGCCGCGCGCGGTGCCGTCGAGCTTGGTCATCACGAGGCCGGTCACGCCTGCGGTCTTCTGGAAGATCTCCACCTGCGAGAGCGCATTCTGGCCGGTGGTTGCGTCGAGAGTAAGGAGCGTGTGATGCGGCGTCGCCGGGTCTTGCTTTCTGAGGACGCGGATCACCTTCTCG
The DNA here is from genome assembly GCA_050184415.1 of Bauldia sp. Taxonomy (GTDB): domain Bacteria; phylum Pseudomonadota; class Alphaproteobacteria; order Rhizobiales; family Kaistiaceae; genus JADLGL01. The sequence goes on along the minus strand of JBFXAJ010000003.1, from coordinate 76,164 downwards.
AGTTCGGCCATCAGCTCGGTGCGGTTCTGCAGCCGGCCCGCGGTGTCGATGATGAGGACGTCGACGCCGGTCTCCCTGGCCTGCCTCAACGCATCGAAGGCGAGGCCGGCGGCGTCTGCTCCCGCTTCGCGGGCGATGATGGAAGAGCCGGTGCGCTGCGCCCAGATCTTCAGCTGGTCGATCGCCGCGGCGCGGAACGTGTCGCCGGCGGCGAGCATCACCTTCCTGCCTTCGCGCGACAGCTTCGCGGCCAGCTTGCCGATCGTCGTCGTCTTGCCGGTGCCGTTGACGCCGACGACGAGGATGACGTCGGGCTTGCCGGCGCCGGACAGCATCAGCGGCTTGGCGACGGGCGCAAGCGCCTTCTCCACTTCCGCGGCAAGGATCTCCTTCACGGCCTCGTCGGACAGCTCCTTGCCGTAGCGTTCGCGGCCGAGCGTCCTGGTGATCGAAGCGGCGACGTCGATGCCGAGATCGGCGCGGATCAGCGCCTCCTCGAACTCCTCGAGCGTCTCGGCGTCGAGCTTCCGCTTGGTGAAGATCGACGAGATCGAGCCCGACAGCGCGCTCGACGAGCGGGTGAGCCCGCGGGTCAGGCGGCGGAACCAGCCCCCGCGCTCCGGCTCCGGGTCCTCCGACGGTTCCTCGATCGGCTCCGGTTCCAGCGGCGGCAGCTCCTCATCGACGAGCAGCGCTTCGGGCGCGACTTCGTCGGGCGGCAGCGCTTCCACGCCGCGGAAATCGTCCTCCTCCCGTGCCTCATCCTCGGCGCGTTCGGCCTCGGCCTTGCCCTTGTCGCCGCCGAAGAGGCGGCGGAATACGCCGCCCATCAGGCTGCCTCCCGCCACGGACCGGCGCGGAGGTCGACGCCGTCGAAGGCCGCGATGGTGGCGTCGACCAGCGTACCCGGCGTGGCGCCTTCGAGCCGCACCGGGACGAAATGCTCCGTACGCCCGATGCCGCCGCGCTCGACGAGGAGGCGCCGCCGGCGCCCCACTTCGGATTGGAGATGGCGCTGCCGCGCACGGTCGCCCTCGGCCCGCAGGCGCGCCGCACGCTCGCGCACGACGTCGCCGCCGAGCTGCGGCATGCGCGCCGCCGGCGTGCCCGGCCGGGCCGAGAACGGAAAGACGTGGAGCTGGCTGAGGCCGCAGTCGTCCACCAGCGCGACCGAGTTGCGGAACGCCTCCTCGGTCTCGGTGGGGAATCCGACGATGAGGTCGGCGCCGAACGCCATGTCGGGCCGGACGCGCCTGAGTTCCTCGGTCAGCCTCACCGCGTCCGCCCGCGCGTGCCGGCGCTTCATCCGCTTCAGGATGAGGTCGTCGCCCGACTGCAGCGACAGATGGAGCTGCGGCATCAGCCGCTCCTCGTCCGCGATCGCCGCGACGAGCGCGGGGTCGATCTCGGCGGCATCGATCGATGAGAGGCGAAGGCGCGGCAGGTCAGGCAGGGCGGCGAGGATCGCCCGCGCCAGCATGCCGAGCGTCGGCCGCTCCGGGAGGTCGGCGCCATAGGAGGTGAGGTCGACGCCGGTCAGGACGATCTCGGCATGGCCGGCCTCGAGCAGCCTTTCCGCGCCCGCGACGATCTCCGGGACCGGGACCGAGCGCGACGGACCCCGGCCGTAGGGGATGGTGCAGAAGGTGCAGCGATGGTCGCAGCCATTCTGCACCATGAGGAAGCCGCGCGTCCGGCCCTCGATGCCGGAGACGAGGGGATCGCCCGCGCGGCCGGAGAGGCCGACGTCGCCGACGACGATCCGGCCGGCGCCGGAATAGCTTGCTGCCGCCATCTTCTCGGCGTTGCCGAGGACGCGGTCGACCTCGGGCATGGCCGCGAATGCGGCAGGTTCGATCTGCGCCGCGCAGCCCGAAACGATCACCATCCGGTCGGGGCGCTCGCGCTTGGCGCGGCGGATCGCCTGCCGCGCCTGGCGAACCGCTTCGGCCGTCACAGCGCATGTATTGACGAGGAGTATGTCGCCGGAAGCGGCCTTGGCCGCACGCGCACGCATTGCTTCCGATTCGAGCGCGTTGAGCCGGCAGCCGAAGGTGAGCGTCTCGATCATACGTGTCCGCAGCGGAAGAACCGTGCCCTACATAGTCCGGCCATCCTTCATTTCCAAACGCCTGCCGGGGTGCTGGACAGACCTGCGGCGCTGCAGCTTGACAGCCGCTCGCCGCCCCAGCCACAGAGAAGCGCCATTCAAGGGGCGGGTCGTGGGCTTTCGCAGCGGATTGGCCGTCATTCTGCTGGTTTCGCTGATGGCCGCCCCGGGCCGGGCGCAGGAGGCGCCTGCCGCTCGGGCCGCGGCCCCACCCGGGGCCGACGGTGCCTATGATCCGGCGCCGGAGCGTGGCCGGAATACACTCTCGGTCATGGCCGGCGTGTTCACCACCAGCTTCTGGGCACGCTCCTTCAGCTACAACAATGTCGGCTACGAGCCGAACTTCGTCATCGCCATCATCACCGGCAAGGACCTCCTGACCACGAGCTGGGGCCTCCGCGTCGGGCAGGAGAGCGGGATGGCGCTCCGCTTCGGCGCCGACTTCTCGGTCGAAACCTGGACCGGAATTACCGTCAGCTTCGGCGCGCGGCTGATCGGCGGCTTCACGATGAGCCCGCAGATGGTGCTCGGCCTCTCCAACATCACCAACGCGATCGGCGTCGAGGTCTATCGCGAGGCGGCCGTTCCCAATGGCGACATCAGCCGCCTGATCTATCTCGGCACCCATCTCGCCTATCTCTGGGAATCGCTGCCATTCCTTGAGGGGTTCTATCGCCTGCACCATCGCTCGGGCGCCCTCGGCGTGTTCGGCAACGTGCCCGACGGGCACAACGCGCCGAGCCTCGGTTTCACGATCCGCTACTGAGGCCGCACCGGAACCCGTCGCGGTTCGGCTCGTTGGGCCGGCGGGGCCAACGGCGGACGATGCGCGATGATGAGACCTTCGAGGCTCGCTCTTTCCCTTGCGATCGTGCTGGCGTCCGCCGTCCGCGCGATCGCGCAGACCGATGCGCTGGAACGCGGGCGGACCCTTGCGGAAGCCTTCGTGGCCGGCGACACGGACCTCGTGTGGGACGCGATGACGCCGGCCATGCGGGCTGCAGTTGGCACGGGACCGGCGGATCTCGCGGCCTTTCGCGACGCAGTCGCCCGCGACTTCGGCACCGAGACCGAATTCATCGGCGAGGAGCTGGCGTCCGTCGCGGATGGTGTGACGGTCTACAACAGGACGTCGCGGTGGAGCGCGGTCACGCCGCCGATCCTGATCCAGATCGGCCTCGACGCCGGCGGCGGCGTCGCCACCTTCCTCGTCCAGCCGCTGCCGACCTTGGCCGAAAGCCGGTTCCTGGACTACCAGACGCAGGCGGACCTTCGGCTGCCCTTTGACGGAGAATGGTTCGTCTATTGGGGCGGGCGGACGCTGGAGCGGAACTATCACGCGGCGGACCGGGCGCAGCGCTTCGCGACTGATCTCCTGGTCGTTCGCGACGGCGTGACCTACGCCGGCGACCCGGCACGGCTCGAGAGCTATTTCTGCTGGGACCAGCCGATCCTGGCGCCCGCCGCGGGGACGGTGGTCGCCGCTGTCGACAGCTTCGCCGACAATCCGATCGGGCAGACCGACGTCGCCAATCCCACCGGCAACCACGTGGTCCTCGACCTCGGCAATGGCGAGTTCGCGTTCCTCGCCCACCTGCAGTCGGGGAGCGTCGCAGTCGCGCCGGGTGACGTCGTCGGCCCGGGCGACGTTCTCGGGCGCTGCGGCAACAGCGGCAACACCTCCGAGCCGCATCTCCACGTCCACCTGCAGACGACGCCGGATCTCGCGACCGGGGAAGGCCTGCCGGCCATGTTCCAGAACTACGTCGCGGATGGCGAGCCGGTCGCGCGCGGCGAGCCGGAGCAGGGCCAGCTGGTCGCGCCGGGCTAGGCGGCTTCCGTCAGCGGCAGGCGCAATTCGCCCACGGATTCGAGCTCCCATGGGCCGCTCAGGATGACGTGGCCATCCGCTTCGCGCCACTCCACCTCGAGCTCGCCGCCTGGAACGGTGAGAAGCACCTTTCGCCCGGTGCGCCCGGTGCGCGCTGCCGCGACCGCCGTCGCGCAGGCCGCCGAGCCGCAGGCGAGCGTCGCGCCCGCCCCGCGCTCCCAGACGCGCAGCTTGATGCGGTCGGGCCCGGTCACTTCGGCGATCGAGACGTTCACGCGGTCCGGAAACAGCGGGTGGTTCTCGATCGCCGGGCCAATTGTCGCAAGGTCATAAGCATCGGCGTCATCGACGAAGAAGACGACGTGCGGGTTGCCCATCGAGAGCACGCTCGGGCGCGACAGCGCTGGCGCGCCCGCGACCGTGAAGTCCGCGTCGACGGCGCTGGTGTTTTCCACCGGCCGCGCGATCGGAACCTCGTCCCAGCGGAAGCGGGGCATTCCCATGTCGACCGCAATCCGATCCGATCCGGGCAGCCGCTTCGCCTCGACGGGACCGGCATTGACGTCGAACGAGGTCGCATCGCGCCCCGTCTCCTCCATCAGCACCGCCGCCACGCAGCGCGCGCCGTTGCCGCAGGTGCCGGCGCGGCTACCGTCGCGATTGAAGATCAGCACATTGGCGTCGGTCCCGGGACGCTGCGGGCTCCTGATCGCCATCAGCTGGTCGAATGTGGTCGCGGGGTCGGCGGCGATCGCGCGCACCGCCTCGGGGTCGAGCTCGTCCTGCCGACCCCTGAGGTCGACGACGAGGATCTCGTTCCCCGTTCCGTTCATCTTCCGGTAGGCGATTGGCGTGGTCATGGTCATGCGTCCGCGGGCGGGCGGAATATGGTGCGCGTCGCAGCAAAACGCCAGCGCCCGCGGGGCTCCGGCTGCTGGTGCAACACCGGGGTCAAAAATGCCGAGGGGCAATGCCGAAGTCTCTTCCCCGTTCCGAAAACCCGTCCTAAGCTTGTCCTCATGAGCACCCTTTCGATCGGCGTCCGGCGCGCGGAAACCTCCGATGTGGAGGGCATTACCGCGGTCCATGATGCGTCCTGGCGCAACGCCTATGAAGGGCTCATCCCGGCGCAGGAGCTGGCGCGGATGATCGCACGGAGAGGTCCGCGCTGGTGGATGCGGGCGATCCGCCGCGGCACCGCGGTGCTGGTCCTCGACGTCGGCGGGACGGTCGCCGGCTATGCCACGCTCGGCCCGAACCGCGCCCGCGACCTCGCGCAGAAGGGCGAGGTGTACGAGCTCTACCTCCTGCCGGAATATCAGGGCGTCGGCCTCGGCACGCGGCTGTTCCTCGCCGCGCGGAAAGAGCTGTCGCGGCACGGGCTCGATTCGACCGTTGTGTGGGCGCTCGCCGACAACGAGCACGCCTGCCGGTTCTACCGCAACGCCGGCGGCCGCAAGGTCGCTCGCTCGACCGAGCAGTTCGGCCGCACCGTGCTGCCGAAGGTCGCCTTCGCCTGGCCCCGCGGCGCCTGAGCGAGGAGTTCCTGCCTTCGCCGGCCCAGATCGGGTCGTTGATCCAGCGGAAGGTCCGCGCGAGGAGCCCCTCAGCCGAGGAGCTTGCGGACCCGTTCGGAAAGCTCCGCAGGATCGCCCTCCACCCGCACCATTTTGAGCCGCGACTGGTGCCCGCGCGCGATCGCAATGCTGCGCCGAGGCACCGCAAGCGCATCGGAAAGAAGCCGAACCAGGGCGTCGTTCGCCGCGCCGTCTTCGGGAACGGCGCGCACGCGGGCGGCGAGGAATTCGCTGCCATCGGCCTGAGCCATCAGTCCGTCGATCCGGTCGACGGAGCTTCGCGGGGTAAGCCGGATGGCGAGGAGGATGTGGCCCGGCCCGACGGTGACGGCGGGCATCGCGGCGTCAGTAGAAGAGCGGCCGGAGGTTTCCGATGATCACCATCTGGATGAAGATGATGATCAGCACCACGACCACGGGCGAGAGGTCGATGCCGCCCATGTTCGGCAGGACGCGGCGGATCGGCCGCAGCACGGGCTCGGTCACGGCATAGAGGAACTGGCCGATCACGTTCACCGCCTGGTTCCGCGCGTTGATGACGCCGAACGCGTAGAGCCAACTGAACACGGCGCTGGCGATCAGGACATAGACATAGAGCCTCAGCAGAAGGCTGACGAAATCCAAGAGCGCGAGCATGGATGGTCCTGAATCGCCCGCCCCGCGCGGGTCCCTGCGATGTACCTTGCCCTGGGGAACGGGGCAACGGCACGTCTCCGCCAGGGGATACATGGGACGCCGCTCGTGGGGTTTCCACTGCCCCTGAAGACGCCCGCGCGGGCGTCCACCGAACGCGTTGGGGTGTGACGCGAGAGCCGTCCGGTTTGCTTGACACCCCTTGGGGCGGCACCCTAAATGGCGCCGCCTTTCAAAGGCCCGGGGCCGTAGCTCAGTTGGGAGAGCGCTGCAATCGCACTGCAGAGGTCAGGGGTTCGACTCCCCTCGGCTCCACCAAAGCCTAGCGCTGAGCGCTCAGAAGCTCTTGAAAATCAACGTTGATTTACGTCGCCTGTAACACAATCGTGCTACACAGAGGCGATGAGCGATTTGGGCAAACATCAGGGCTTGGTCCGCCGCAAGGGCACTTGGTATTACCGGGTGCGCGTGCCTTCCGATCTCGTTTCCCGCTTTGGGACTGAGAAGTGGCAGGGCTTCCGGACGGGCGATTGCGAACTTGCCCTTGAGCGGCACGCCGAGCAGGTCGCCATTTGGCAGGCTGCGTTCACACAAGCGCGTCGAGAGCGACCAGCATCGAGCCCAACGGTTCACGCTGTGGCTGGGCAACCGCATCGCCCAGGGCGAAGCGGCGACCTGCATGCCGCGATAGCGCAAGTCCCGGAGGCGGCGTCCGGTTCTGCTCCGGGACCCGTCGTTACCCGGAGGCGGTCGTCGCCGCCTGGCTGACCAGACTGAACTTGCGTCCCAGGACCCAACCGACTGCTCGGAGCCCCGGAAGGGCTCCCCCGGTTCATCTAACCCAGTGGATGGTAAAAGGAATTGCTGCCTTAAATTGTGTTGGCAGCGGATAGATTGGCAAGACGCGGTTTCAGCGGTCCACAGCGCTGCTTGATACTATCGCGATATTCTGGTTCGAGCGAAAGAGGTTGTCTGGGTCGTAGATGGCTTTGATGCGAGCCAGCCGCTCATAGTTCTGGCGAAATGTCCCGCGGAGCCACGCCTCCTCCTCGTCCATGAGGAAGTTGACATAGCCGCCTCCATCCGAATGGGGCCGGAGAGCCGACCAATAGTCAACCGCCCATTGCTTCAGCGCCGCTGCTTGCCCGGCATCGGGATCGATGCCTGCGATAACCTGGGACCACATCGCATCGCGATGAGCGAAGGCGGTGGCGGACGGCTGAACGCGCTGGGAAGCGCCGTCGATCGGATATATATGCGTCGTCGAGAGAAACGTAGGAATCCGGCTGGCATATGTGACGTTCTCTGCGATGGCCAAGTCAGAGATTTCCTTAAGGAACAGCCCGCGCCAGTACCATTGGAGACCAGACGGATATAGCGCATCAAAGGCGCTCTGCAGTGCAGGATAGGGCATCTCGCCGATGGCGTGGAGGGTGGGTGGCCCGATTGCGCGAACTGGCTGCAAAGCGCGCTCAGCCTCTGCGAGCGGGCCGGCGTAGCACCAAAAGACTCCCGCCATGCGCCGGTAGTGGAGTTCGAGGGGAAAGGGAGGGCTAGGCGGAACGTTGAAGAAGAGGAAGAAGCCGTTGAGCTCTTCCGGCGAGGCCGGGAGGAAGCTCCGGTACCAACGGAGCGCCTCCTCGGCTCTTTCCATCGACCAAAGTGTTGGTCCCGCGACGACGGTGCTGACGGGATGAAGCTGGAACAGGAAGGACGTGACGACGCCGAAATTGCCGCCGCCGCCTCGGATTGCCCAGAAAAGGTCCTCATAGTCGCTATCGCTGACGGTGACGAAGCGGCCGTCAGCGAGGACCATGTCGGCGGCGAGCAGATTGTCGATGGTCAGCCCGTAGCGGCGGGTGAGGTGGCCGTGGCCACCCCCAAGGGTGAGGCCGCCGACGCCGGTAGTCGAGATGATTCCGCTCGGAGTAGCGAGTCCGAACTGATGGGTGGCGTGATCGACATCCCCCCAGAGCGCGCCACCTTCGACCCGTGCGGTCTGCATCTTTGGATCGACGCGGATTCCATGCAAGAGCGACAGGTCGATGACGAGCCCGGCATCGATCGTGCCGAAGCCAGGACCGCTGTGGCCGCCGCCGCGGACGGCAAGTGGCAATCGCTCGGTGCGGGCGAAACGAACGGCTTCGATGGCATCCGCCACATCGGCACAGCGCACAATAAGGTAAGGCCGACGGCTGATCATCCCGTTGTAGACGGCGCGCGCACCGTCATACGCGGGGTCACCAGGTGTGATGATCGGACCGCGGACCCGATCGCGGAATGCATCCAGCGCCCTATCGTCCAGCATGATCCGGCCTCATTGCCTCCATCTGCCCGGCCCCAGCTTCTCGCGTCACGGAACTACATGTTCTATTATGGCAGTTGGCGAGACATCGGGTGGCAAAGATGCCGTTATACGTCATCGAGCGAACGTTCGCGGACCAGGTCGCGGCGACCGGAGAGTCGGTGCGGGCGATAAGCGAGATAAATCATGCCGTGGGCGTCCACTGGCTTTTCTCATTCCTCAGCGCCGACAAGCGGAAGACCTACTGTCTCTATGAGGCTGACAGTGCGGAGGCGATCATGGAGGCCGCTCGGCGTAACGGGATCCCGGCCGATCTAATCGTCGAGGTCACCGACCTCAACCCGGCCGCTATCCTCTCGTCCTCGGGGCTACCAGTTCCCGAAATTTACGGTCGCAAGAAGCTGGGTCTCTGAGCCGGCGTCACACGCCGCCGGCTCAGAGACCCCCTTAGTTCCAGTACGGGGCTGCCTCTGCCGCCGCGATGTAGGCTTCGGCATCGGCTTGGAGGATGTACCTGTCCTCGACCAGCCGATCGGCCGCAGCTCTAACCGCAGCAACGTAAGCGTCGCGGGTTGGATAGCGGCGGCGGATCTCGTCAGCCGAGAAGGGCGTGAACGTCCCTGTGATCGGAAAGCCGCCCCCGAGTTGTGTAACCTCGTTGTAGCCGTGGTATTCGCCGAGCGGTGCGCCCACTCCAGACCCGTTGGCCATGTGCGGCAGGCGGACGCCCCCCAGAACGTTGCCATCAGCGTCGCGCGCAACATCCCAGAAGTCGGCAGTGCCGATCAGGCGGGTCGGAGCGGTCGGGACATCGATATAGGCATTAGCAGGCGGCTCGGTACCGTCAGCGATCCACGCTTCGAGATTGGCGAGGGCCGCGCGGAAGACGGGTGTCGTGTCGACCGGGTTTTGCTCAGGCGCTCCGAATTGCAGCCAGTTGACCAGCACGGTCGGGATATGCGCCGTGCCGGCGAGCTCGATCTGGCGATAGTCCGGAACCTCGGCGCGCAGTCCGGGTCCGCGGGTCTCGAGGTCGGTTTCGGTTAGGACCGAGATGATCTTGGCCCCGTCGGTGCGGGCGGGGTCACACGGCGCATTCTCATTCGTGGCAACGTTGACGCAAGTCGTCTGGCGGGCCGCGAGAAGAAGGGCTCCGTCGAATACCGGCGATCCCTCGGCCTGATTGAGTCCAAAGCTGAACCAGGCGCGGGCAAAGACTGCCGAGTTCGAATAGCCAGTGACGATGACATGGTCGGCCGCCGGTGGAGTCCGCTCAGCGCGAAGATGGAGGAAGTCAGGATTGCGCGCGAGTTCCGCAGCGTCACGCAGGATTTCATAGGCATCGCCCGCGGCGCCGATCATGCCGATGCCGAGCGTTTCGAGCCGCGCTTTGTCCCACATGACGCTGACAACCAGGTTGCCGTTCTCGAAGAGGAAGGTATCCCCGAAGTAGGGCCAAGTGGGATGCGGGCGGCCACCCTCGGGCGGCCATTGCGCCTCTGTCAGGCCGATCTGCCCCATACCCACCGCATCCACCACGGCGAAGCCGTTGAAGTCTTCCGCCGCCGTCGGGAACATCATCTCGATCGGCACTGCATAGGCGCCGCCGGGCGCGGTCCCGAGCAGGGTCCCTTGGATGTAGCGGTATTCGCGTCCATCAAACGGGCCAAGAGGCATGGTCGAGCTTACGACGAGACGGGTCACGTCGGCGAATGCGGTGGAACTCATAAGAGCTGTCATGCCGACTGCGGCGCCAAAAAGCGCGACGCTAAGCCGGCGGCCGAGCTGCTGGTTCATCTCTTCTCCTTTTTGGCAGCCGCGATGCGGCGTTCCGGGTGCCGACCCCACTCACATGCGTGGCTGGCCCGGTAGCTGCACGCTACGACGCGGCCAGGGGCTCCCGCATCGACAGGATTGACTAGACCGCTCGGTAGTCTGCTCATCGTCAATCGTGCCGCGCCCGTACCCGGATGGCACCCTAGACGTCGTGGAACACCTCTTCCCCGCCCACGAGTCCCTTCCGCCGGGCATAGTCCGCAGCGCCTGTTCTATTGGCAGTACCGGTCTTTCCGAGGATACTGCGGACATGGGCGGCAACAGTGTGAGGACTGACTGCGAGGTCCCGGCCAATCGACTTGTTGGTGGCTCCTGCCGCCATCAGCCGTAGAACCTTGATCTCTGCTGATGTCAGGCCATCCGGATATTTCGGCCGCTTCGCGTCGCCGATGAGCTTGGCGCGAACCGCGAGGCAGCGGTTCCGGATTGCCGGGACATTAAGCTCCTTGCCGGTCGCAAGCGCACTTCGCAGGAGTGCCTTCGCAACGATCTCGTCGTCCGGACCTCTTCGGGCGATCCTAATTGAGGCCAGATCGGTTTCTACAAGGGCGCGCCAGATCGGCTGGCTGCATTTATCGGCAAATTCGCGGGCGACAGCGAGATGGAGAACGGCGCTATTGATGTCGCCGCCTGCGGCGGATAGGAGCCCAAGATAGCGGTCCGCAGGACCAAGGCAGACGGTAGTAGTGGTGATGTTTCGCCCGGCGTATGGTAGAAGCAGGTCGTAGAGCTTTGGCGCATCCGAGACGGCGCCAAGCGTGACGCAAACCTCAGCGAGATAAACAACTGTGATGCCCCAGCGGGCGTCGCGAGCAATCCCCTCAAACCCCCGCCGGGCCAGGCGCTCGAAGACTGACCGCGCCTCGGGAAGCATGCCAAGCTCGGCATAGACGAGGGCTAGCGCCGGCGCCCAGGTCGCGCTGGAGTCGTTTTGAGCCAAGTATTGCTGGAGGACGGGCCTCAGCTCGCCGAGCCGTCCCTGGAGCCGCCGAAGAGTGAACATCTGCGTGCCATGGACGCCGGCGGCGTTTGCGGACGGTCCCCAGCGAAGGCCCATATGAAACGCGGCGGCGATCTGGTCCTCAAGGACGGCGTCGGCCCGCTCCAGCATTGCTAGCATGATCCCGAGATGTTCGCTTACCAATTGCGCGAAACGGTCGCCGGCGGCACGCGCGCCCTCGCGGTGGAGCTCGGCGACGCGGCGGGCATCGTCCATCTGGCCCGCCTCAATGAGGTCGAGAAAGAGGAAGACCATTGTGCCGCTGACCGCCCAGTCGAGGTGTCCCTCGGCCTGCGCGATAGCGAGGCCCTCGCGTGATGCCTCGATGCGCGCGTGAAGGAGTTCCGGCCAGAAACGGGTCGCCACCAATGCGCGGAGTGCCTGAAACAGCGCCTCCGCGTTGCCAAGGCCGCGGGCTTCGGCCACAGCCCTCCGATAGGCCGTCATCGCTGCGGCAGACTCGCCGGCAAGGGCGTTGGCGCGGCAGAGCGCGGAGTAGAGCTCGATGACCGTGCGCGGCGGAAGCGCGCCCTCCGACGTGAGGGCCTCGTTCAGGAGCGGGATAATCTGGCGCTCGTCTCGGCCGATCCGCCAAGTGGCGTATTCAAGGCCTAGTACCGAGCGAGCGAAGAAGAGGCCGTCGCCCGAAGAGCGGGCAGTCTGCAACGCTCCTTGGAATGTCATTTCGGCGACCTCGGCCTTGCCTGCGAGGACCTCCATCTCGCCGAGGGCGGGGAGGAGGTCGCTGCTATTGCGCCCCCCGGCGGCGAGATCGAGACGGACCGCCTCGCGGAAATAGGCGGCAGCCTCCTCGTGAAAATGCATCTTCTCCGCTTGGCGGGCGGCCCGCGCGTGATACTCGACCGCCTTCTCCGCAACTCCCGTCATTGCTGCCTGCGCGTAGTGGTATGCGAGGCGGGCAACGTGGTGCTCCAGACTCGAGCCATGATGGTTCTCGATCCACTCGGCGACCGCGCGGTGGTAAGCCATGCGCCGCGTGCTGGATATTGCGGCGTAGACCGTCTCTCGCAGCAGCTCGTGCACGAATTGGTAGTGACCTGGTTCGTCGGTCTCGACGACCAGCCGCGATTGCAGCAATTCCTCCAGGCTGGGCGGGACGGCAAGTGCACCGAGGCCGAAAGCAATGCCGGAAAGCATTTCTTGGTCGAAGCGCCGGCCGATTGTGGCAGCGATCGCCAAGACCTGGCCAGCGGGCCCGGCGAGGCGGCGGAGACGTTGCCCGAACAGTATCCGGATGCTGTCGGGAAGCCGCGGCGTGGACGGCGAACCTGGTGCCGACGAACTGGATCCGTTTTTAGCGAGCTCGCGCGCAAGCTCTCGAAGGAACAAAGGATTTCCTTCGCTCCGCGTGGCTACCGCTCGTCCCAGGGAAGGCGGGGCGTCGCCGCCTGTGAGGGCCGATAGCAGCCGTTCTGACTCCGACGGGCTTAGGTTACTGAGCGTCAGCTGCTGCACATTGGACCTGCCCAGAACCGTCCCCAGCGTCGTGCGAAGCGCGCCATCGCTTTCGGCCTCCTCGCGACGATACGCTGCAATGATCAAGATTGGTGCGACCAACGCCGCTTCGGTCATTGCCGCCAGCAGCTTGAGCGAAGCACTGTTGTCGCGGTGCAGATCGTCGATAAGGAGCATGAGCGGCCGCATCGCCGCTGCCTCACGCCAGAAATCGGCGATCCCCTGCATGAACAGGAATCGGGACTGCTCGGCATCCTCAGGCTCAGTTGCGCCGGGTAACGATCGGGGGATTGTCTGTGGGGAGAGGAGTCGGTCGACGGCAGCCGCGCTTTCCGGCGAGATTCCCGGGTGCGACAATGGATGACGGCCCCGCAGCCAGGCGCGGAGGAGCTGCAGCCATGGCCAGAAGAGTGGCGCACCTGGCTCCTCGCTGCAGCGCCCCCAGACAGCCCGAAGGCCGGCGGCGGCGGCCTTCTCGCCTGCGAGCTGCAGCAACGCCGATTTGCCGATCCCGGCTTCGCCGGTGACGAGCAACAGTCCGCCTCGGCCGACGTCGAGATCACGGATCGCCGCCTCGATCACGGCGCGCTCCATCTCCCGTCCAATAAAAGTCACCTGCTCCTCCCAGCAACGAGGATGCACTTCCTAGTCCCGGCGTTCCCTCCCGAGCCAGTCCGCTGCGCCGTGGCCAAGCATAGCGGATGGTCTGACAAGCCGATCTTCAGCGGGCATACGCGATGTCTAAGACGGCTGCGCGCCACTGTCGTCCTCTATTTCGCGACCGCCTATCTCGCCTACGCGATGGGCGGTTCTGGCAGCGAAGGGAGGATGCCGAGGACGCTGCCTCCGCTGCGGCGCGTCTCCGGGAAGGGAGCGGAGGAGGGCTTCTCGTCACGGAAGGTGACGGGGCGGGGGCGGTTTGTACCGGATCAGCGGCTCTTGCGGGCTGGCTTGTCCAGCTGTCATGGGCGGTGCGGAGCAAGGATCAACGGCGATCAGAAATGGGGGGTGGCGGAATTCTTCCTTCAACGGATCGACTTCAACTGCGGCGGCCGGCTTCTGCAATATATCGCACGGACGAATGGCGGGTACGGGGGGAGCCGACATCAGAGCGCACTCCCTACCGGAAGGACCGGCGGCAACAACGGCGGGTGAGGTAGCCAGCATCTGAACGCGTGTTGCGGCTTTGAGGTTCGTTAAGGTACCAGTCGGTGCGCTCCAACTCATTTCTAGAGTCTAGAAGAAGCCAAATTCGCGTGGAGCGAATCGATCTTGTAGCGGATAGATGATGATTGCCGGCCGCTGGGCCGATGCGCAGGCCGGGTTGCGACCTGCACCTGGCGCGAGGATGAGCTCAGGGCGGCCGACATGGCCGTCCAATTTCGGCACGGCCTGATACCACTTCGATTTAAGGGAGCGCCGATCCTGAAGGCGGCGAGATGTTCACTTACTAGGCCCGGTCCGAGAAGGAGTCTTGAAGTGATCACCAAACCCAATCTATTCGCCCCGGCGGCGTTGGTTGCAGCTGCAGCTGCTCTTGCTGCCGGGTCAGCCACCAACGCTACCGCACAGAACTTCGCCCCGATCGTCCACACGATGGGACGTTGCTTGGATGTGTCTGGCCGGGTGAACGCCAACGGCACTAACGTGCAGATTTACGACTGTAACGGCACAGGCGCGCAGGACTGGGCCTTTTTGCCAAACGGCGCGATCCAGAACATCATGGGCCGGTGCTTGGATGTTACAGGCGCCGTCAACGCCAACGGCACTAATGTACAAGTCTGGGACTGCAACAACACCGCCGCTCAAATCTGGACATACAGCAGCGACGGGGTTGTCCGGAATGCTCTGGGCCGGTGCTTGGATGTTGCCGGTGCCATCAATGCGAACTTCACAAACGTTCAGATCTGGGACTGCAACGGCACGGCTGCTCAGAGATGGACCGCCATGGCGCAGCGGAGCGCCCTATATCCTTCCCTGCCTGCAACCTACGGCGAGGTTACTCTGGCGGGAGGTTTTTCGCCCGATCCGTTCAGGACCAATGTAGCCGCCGGCGGTACTATCAACGCCGCCGGCGAGCCGGCATTAGTCACAGCTGGTTGTCGCGGCTATGCTGCTGCCGCTCCCGACTACAAACTCTATTACACGCCTGGTGCCGGATATCCGCTGTTCATCTCTGTGATCGCGGCAGCAGACACTACATTGATTATCAATGATCCCAGCGGCAACTGGGTCTGCAATGACGACACTATTGGTCACAACCCGGTCGTCAATTGGAGCAATCCGCTTCCCGGCCGATACGACATTTGGGTGGCCACTTTCAGTCGCGGGGCAAACCATACTGCGACATTGCGCATCTCCGAGTTCGGCGGCGGACCGTAGGCGGCCTGACAGGGGTCAATTGCGCCTGATGGGACCACGCTTCGCCGCGGAGCCGAACGCACCGGTTTCGGGTTTGAGGACCACCAGGAGCGCTCTGCAAACCGCCCGGTCCCAGCGTCTCGAGTAGGCCTCCCGGGCAGCAAGTCGGGAGGCTCTTTGTGTATTCTTGACAAGCGCGGGATCACCGAAGAGGCTCAGGCTCCAACCTGGTAGCGATGGTGAAACGGTCCGCCGCTTTCCTGTTGTGCTTGTGGCTCTTCGCAGCGCCGTTCGCGCACGCCCAGGATGACGGGCAATGCGACGCCCACGCTGGGCCTGCGGTCCCCCTTGTCGAAATCGATGCGGAAGCGGCGCTCGCCGCGTGTGCGGCTGCCATCACTGCCGCTCCGGGCGAGCTTAGGTTTGTCCATCAGTATTCTCGCGCTCTCGAGCGTATAGGGCGGATGGCTGACGCCATTAGGATGTACGAGTGGGCGGCCGCTGGCGGATATGCGCCGGCGGCCGAAGCAGTTGCGCGATTGGCCAACGCGCCGCCGGCAGCCGAGTCTGGGTGGAACGAAGCCGAACGCGCGGCACTCCACGATGCCATGTCGGCGCTATCCGGCATCGCGCGGCGGTACGCCGGTGGACTGCCCCCGGACCTCTCCGATCCCTTGAGCATCGTGGCCACCGTCGGCGCCGATCCCGCCGCGCTTCTCGACTGGATAGCGACGAACACGCGGCTGGTCGCCTATGCGGGTAGCCTGCGTGGTGCTCGTGGCGTCTTGAGCGACCGGAGCGGCAACAGCCTCGACCGCGCGCTCGCATTCGCCGCGCTTCTGGCCGGTGCCGGCGAAGAGGTCCGCCTCGCGCGGGCCGTGCTGACGGACGGGCAGGCCGAGGCGCTCTTGGCAGTTGTCGAACAGCGGTCGCTCCTGCCCGCGGCCGGTCTCTTGGATGACGGGGATATCCGAGCCCTCCTCGAAGCGGAGAGATCGCGGCTCCCCGCGGATGCTTTTGCAGCCGCTGTTGCCGCCCAGGACGAACGGCAACAGCGACTGATCGCTGCCCGGACCGACAACACCGACATCGTGCTGCCGGTCCTGATGACGGCAGCAGAGTCAGTCCTTGCTGATGGCCGCGCCGATACGCGTAGGGCTTCGATCCAGGCGTTGAAGGATCATTTCTGGATCCAGATGCGAAGCGGCGCCGGCTGGACCGACCTCGATCCTGAGCAAGCGGTCGTCGGTCCGATCGTCGCCGCGGATACCTTTCCTGTCGATGAGCTCCCCGACGCGCTCCGTCACTCAGTGACCATCAGGGTCGTTGTCGAGATTCAGTCGGCCTCCGGCATCCGCGAGGAAACCCTGCTGAGCTGGACGGGATTCGTGGCCGATCTCGGAAGTGTGGTCGCTTCCTTCTGGCATGCCTCCAACACGCGCGAAGGCGCCGGGGAGGTCGCCGCCGCCGGGGGCGATCCGACGATCGTCCAGAACCTGGTCGAGGGGACGTCGACCTGGACGCCGATGCTCCAGGTCGGCGACACCGTTTACGTCGACCGGCTATTCACGCGCGATGGTGCTGTGCGAACCTCCGATCCCAACACTTATACTGAAGCGGGTCGTGCCATCGCAGCCGGACTTGCGGCCGCCGCCGGGCTTATCGGCATCGATGCGATGCCGGAAGCGGAGCGGGGTATCCCCACGGCGGAGTGGCTTGAGTTCGAGGTATCGGTTCCCGGGAGCGCCGCGGTTGTCGAACGGCGCACCGTCTTCGACATGCTCGGCCCCGCTCAGCGAGCGGACCGCGAGGCGGTCGCGCCGACCGAGGATCAGTTTCGCGACCGCGCTCTTCGCCTGGCCGGAGCGACCGATATTCTGATTCTAGGCGCCACCCCGTCGGCGGTGGACTTTGCCCAAACCGCGACCGCCGGCGTCGCAGCGATGGCCGACGCGATCCGAGTGGCGACCGCAACACCGGAGGTGCCGAGTGTAGGGGCGATTCGTGAGAGTCCGCGACTGGCACTGGATCTCCGGCTTTTTTCGCGGGTGCGTTTCGACGGCCAGGGGGTCGCGATTTCATCGCCAAATGTCTTCGCGCATCATCAGAGGCTCATCTGGAGCCCCGGAGGCGGAGTGGTCGCCGAGGAAGAAGTCGACATCATCTTTAATGACGTTTGGATGCCCGGAGATACCTTCGCGGGTCGCATCCGGCAGGGCGTCCTCGATACGAATGTCGAAGCCATTTTTGGCTTATCGGGTGCCCAGAACGCCGCAACCGCAACCTTGGCCGCTATCCGGGCCGGGGAGGTGTGGTTAGCGGTCGACGCTGACCGCGCCGGTGCGAGCGGAGGGCTGCCGCCTGACCTCCGAACGAGGATCGAAAGCGACCGGGCGCTGGGGTACCTCGTCGTAGCACCTGAGCAGTCCGTGGACGCATTTGGTTGGTGGCGGATCGATCCTACAACTGGGCGGACGCTCGGAATGCTCGCCACAGGGGGTGGTGCGGTGCTCGCTCCGGAGGCGCTGCTGACCTATCAAAGGATAGCTGGCGGGGTCTGCCTCTTTGCCCTCGGCGTGCAAATTGGGATGGTTGTCGTCGGAGAGAACGTTAGTTCGAAATTTGGCACTTTTGTTTGCGCCGTTTCCGGCGGGCTAGGCTTGGCTGGAGCGGCAGGGGTCGGCACGGGTGGCGTTGTGGTTGCGGGGTCCGGTTACCACGCTGCAGTCTCAGCCATCGCGGCGCTAGGGTCCTTGGCGATCAATAAACTGTCGCAGTAGCCCATGCCGGCGATTATTCGCCGCCTAACTTTCCTCGAGCGCGCGGGAGCCGCGCACATGACCGCCAGGTCGTCCTCCGACAGCCCGGCTAGTGCTCATCTTCCATGGCGCTCGATCGTCGGCGCGCTCCTACTCACCGTGCTTGGTTTCGGCGCCAGCACGGGTTTGTCGGCCGCTCAAGATCCTTGCACTGTAGCAACGGGGCTATCTCCCTTTGAACTGGCCGGCGAAGAATGGTGCGCCACCGGAGTAATCCAGCCCTCCGAAGAGGTTCGGCTTACCTGGACCACCGGTGGAGAGGAACGTCACACGATCCAGGTCGACGCGTTGCCTGGTCAGCTAGGGGCGGTCCGTGTGGTGAGCGCCGAAGGTCTAGAAATCTGGAACGGTCCCCTCAACGACGGAACGCTGACGTCGCCAAGCCTGCTTCTTGGTCCCGGACGGCACGAGTTGGTGCTCAGGGCCGGTGCGGGTGGCATCGTCTACCGGGCGACCCTTCTGGAACCCACGTCGCTGCCGCCTGCCTTTGGCCTAACCCGCGAGGGACCGTTCGAAGGCTTTGCTCGCTCTGAAGGTGTCGAGACCGCTGTGGCTTGGACAGTGCCCACGGGGGTCAACGAAGTCTGGTCACTAAGCCTTCAAACACTCGCGGGCGTTTCAGCGACAATGTCGCTCCAAGACGGCGCGGGCGCGGTGCTGGCCTCTGCCAACATTCAGAACGCGGGCTCTACCCAAATTCCGGATCTCGCCCTGCCGGCGGGCACCTATTCGATCGTCCTCCGCAATGCACCCGCCGGCACGCCGATGATCGTATCGGCACAGAGCGACGTACGGCCCGATGGATTTGCCACGGAACCCGACGATGCGATCAACGGTGCCCATCAGCTGGCCCTCGCCAGGCCGGCGACGGGACGCTTACTGAGCCAGACCGCCGATCGGGACAATTTCGAGCTGCCCGCTCCAGACCCAACGAAAGTATATCAAGCGACATTGTCAGTGCCCGTCGCCGCACCAGTGAGCCTTGCGCTTCTAGGCGCTGACGGCGGCCTTATTTCCCAGCGTGACGGGTCCGGGCTCGTCTCGCTTCGCGACCTCACCCTGCGGCCGGGAGATGTCCTTCGGGTCAGCGGAACGCTGCCCGCGGACATGACCTACGTACTCCTTCTCGAGGAACAGGGTCTTCTGCAGGCTGGAGTCGAAATCGAGCCGAACAATGAAGCGGCGTATGCGACGGTAATTTCGGCGACCAGTGTCCTCCGCGGCCATTTTGACGGCGCGGACCCTGACTTTGTAGCTCTCGATGTCGCCGGTGATGTGCAGCGCTGGGAGATCGAAGCGACCGGAGAGGGCATCCGTAATCTTTCCTTCTATGACGGCGCCGGCCGTTTGATCATCGCCACCTCCGATCGAGATGCCAGCGGCGCCCTTCGAGTGAGTCGCCTTCTTTTACCGCCGGGTTCCAATGTGGTGCGGCTGCAGGGCGACGATGGCGGCACTTGGCTGCTTCGTGCAACGCTGGTCGGTCCGCCCGTAGAAGGGGAGGAAGCGGAACCGAACGATGATTTGCCTCGGGCTCTCACGCTCCCATTCGATCAACCTGTCATCGGCTGGCTCGATCGGGCTGACGATCGGGACCTTTACGCGTTCCATCTCAATGCATGGCAGCGAGTGCGATTGTCGGTGTCGAATTCGGATCGCACTGCAATGCGAGCGACCCTGTATTGGGGCGATCGTTCCTATCGGCTGGCCGACATTGTCGGCCCCACCTCCGATGAAGAGGCTGGGCTGGAGTGGGATGGACTTCTTCCGCCTGGGGACTTCTATCTCGAGCTCATGCCGACGCAGGGCGGCAGCGCTGACCCCTATTCGCTGCGCCTTGCCCTACCATCCTTCTTTGATCGACCAACGGATCTCGAACCGAATGACCAACCGTGGCAGGCAGCCGCCTTCAACGGGGGTCTGCTCACGGGCGTTCTTCAGGACTCGGTAGATTGGTTCCTACTACCTGCCTCAGCCGACGGCGCTCCACTGACGATCCGCGCCGATCGACTTGGAGGATTTCTCAACGTTCGTTTTGCGCATGGGGATCCTGCAGAGCCAATCCTGGAGCCTCAAGTCTACCTCTATCAACCCGGAGAGACGGTAACCTTTACCCCACCGGAGGGTGTACCTCTCTTATTGATGGTCGGTGGAACTCCGGGGCCTTACGAACTCTCGATGGGTTCCGCCCTCGAGGCGCTGGCGGCCCTGCCGGCCGAGGTGTCTATCGTGGTGCCATCAGAGCCGCTGGCGGCGTTCGCGTCATTGGCGCAGCGCTTTGACGGCCAGCTCACGATCCGCAACCTGAGCGACCGTGCTCTCCCGATATCGACCCGCACTTGGCTGAGCGACGAGCGCTGGGAGATCGACGGCCTTCCAGAGACGATCGATCTTCCGCCTGCGCGGGAGATGACGTTTGTATTGTCGTTCAGTGTGCCCGCAGACGTACCCGATGGCCGGGTGACGCTGGAAATCGAAGCAGCGCACCAGGGGTATAGTCCGGCAACAACCCAAGTGACTTTCCGGGTCGCCGCAGGCGTCCCTTTGGTCGACCCGCACCCCCACAGCGCCCTTCCACCGCAACTCGCCGGCGGGATCAATCTCGCGTGGAATGCGCTGGGTGCTACCGCCGATCCGCCAGCTGCGGACCAGCTCATCGATGACGTCATCGACCTGAGCGGCGCTCGGTTGGCGATGGGCGACCCTGTCACCATTTGGCTCGCCGGAAACGGGACACCAGTCCCGGTCGCCGGAGTGGTCCTGGAACCGGCACGCAGCCCATTGCCAGGGGACCGTCTGTCCGACTTCGCGATCGAGCTTTCGACCGATGGTGCCTCCTTCACGCGGGTGCTGGAGGGTGCCCTATCTCCCGCCGTCCGCGGGCAGGCGTTTCCTTTCAACCGCCCGATCCTGGCCGTCGCTATTCGCCTTGTCCCGCTATCTGCGGCCAGCGGTGACCCTCGCGCTGCGTTCGCCACGCTCGCGGAGTTCCAAGCAATTGCGCCTCCAGGTCATGTCCTTGATCCGAACGGCTTCGACCTTGCGGACCGACGACTTGGCGGTCACGTCGTCTGGGCGGTGGGTACCGGATCCCAGCCTTTCATCGGGGAGGGTGCCGTTTGGCCGGGTCGGAATCCGGTTCTACTGCCGTCCAATCGCGCCGAGGGTCCGGTCTGGGTGATCGGCTTCCGCGATCGTCGCCTTGCCGATCTTGGTGCGCTCGTGTGGCATGAGCGAAGCGATACTCGGCCGGACCAGCGTATCCGACGCATCGCTATCGCGGCCAGTAGCCATGGGCCTCTAGGCCCGTGGGAGGAACTCGGAGAGTTTGAACTTGGAGCGACGGAAGGTGCGCAGCCGCTGCCACTGTCGGGGCCGGTTCTGGCACGAGCGCTACGTTTCACGGTGCTCGATCCGGCTCAAGGCGTCATCGCCATGCCGGACCGCATCGAGATCCGAGAGACACCGGGCCCGACAATTCTAGGGCTCTGGGGCGATCTGTCCGCCGTAGGTCCGTTCGATGTCGGCGTCGCTTCCTCCGTCGCCGTCCCGAGCCCGATCAGCACTGATGCGAGCGCACCAACGCCCCTTGCTCTCGGCGTCTCTACGCGCGGCGAGGTCCGACGTGGGACGATCGAGCATTGGTACTCCGTGGAGCTCCCGGAGGGGACACGTCTGCTGCATGCGCGCTTCCCCGACGGACTCGCGCCGCAGGTTTCGTTGTCACTCTTGGCGCCGGACGGTACCGAGGTTCCTTTCACGCCCGAGGCGAACGATCCCGCAACCATGACTGCGGTCGCATCTCCAGGGGAGTGGCGGGTTCGAGTCGTGCAACCGATCGCTTCGATCACGGTCGCCTGGGACACGAGCGGCAGCGTAGGTGCGCTGCATGGAGCGATCGAGCGGATGGTTAGACGGCTTGCGCTCGAACTCGATCCGCAGCGTGAGGCGATCAATCTCCTGCCCTTCCGCAGCGAAGCCGAGAGCTTCCTGATACCGGAATGGACCGCGGCAAGAGGGGTCGTTTACGGCGCGCTTCATGCCTACCCGTTCCGCGATCAGTCTAGCGACGCCGAAAGCGCCGTTTTGTTCGCATTGACCCAACTCGCTCAGCGTCCCGGGAACCGGGCGTTGGTCGTGATTACTGACGCTTCGTTTGCTGCCCGAGCGGAGAGGAACGTGGAACTGTGGCGCGCCATGGCCATCGCTAGACCCGACGTTTTCAGCCTGTATCTCCCGGTGGACAGCGACCCGCAACGAGCACAGGCGCAAGTAAATCTCTTGTCGGATTGGGCCGGCACGCATGGTCACATGTCGCGCTTCTCGTCGCAGGGTGATGCCGAACTCACGTACCGGCGCCTCGTGACGTGGCTAGCGCGCCCGGCTTCATACGCCTTCACAATTACCGCTGAGACGACGCCACCGGAGCCGGGCACCCTCATCGTCGAGCTGGCAGCGCGGAGCGACGGTGTCGGTGCAGACGACGGCGCCCATGGGCCGGTCGCCATGGCCGTCATCCTTGACGCTTCGGGGAGCATGCTCCAGCGCCTCGGCGACCGGCGCCGGATCGATATCGCCAAGGATGTCCTGCGCACGCTCGGTGCCGAGATCCTGCCTGACCGCCTCCCGGTGGCGCTTCGCGTCTTCGGCCACGACCGCCCGGAATCGTGCGAGCAGGAGCTTTTCCTACCGCTGGCTCCACTCGATCGTGCCGCATTCGCGGCGGCGATTGATCGTGTGCAGTCGGTGAACCTGGCGCGAACGCCAATCGCGGCGAGTCTCCGCGCCGCGGCCGACGACCTCGCCGAAGCCGCCGGTTCCCGAATCATCGTCCTCATCACCGATGGCGAGGAGACTTGTGGCGGTGACCCGCTCGCCGAGATCGCTGCCCTTCGGGCGGAAGGCTTCGAGGTTCGGCTCAATATCGTCGGCTTCGCCATCGACGATCCGGCGACCCGTGCCCTGTTCGAGACCTGGGCCGAGGCCGGCGCCGGCGCCTATTTCGACGCCGGCGACCAGGCCGCCCTCGGCGCCGCGATCGAGCAGGCGACCGCTCTGCCCTTCGTCGTCCTCGATGCAGCAGGCGTCGAAGTCGCGGCGGGCGTCGTGGCTGGCGATCCGGTGCCGCTGCCTCCCGGCAACTACCGCCTCCGCGTCGGCGACGGCCCGGAGCAGGCGGTCGTCATCCGCGAGGGCGAGGAGCAGAGGGTCGTGGCGGGCGCGCTATAAGGAAGTGCCGTGGAGAAGCTTCGGTCTTCCACGATGGCTGAACGCCAACAGGACCGCACTGGCACCTAACGAAGGGGCACTCGCGCAACAACGACCATACGCCCTCCTCGGAACCCCGGGAATTGGTCCTCCACATTATCGCCTCCAGCTCGGCCATGCCGACCCGTCGCTCCCGCCGACGCTTGCGGCGCTGACGGCGGAGCCGTCCTCGACGGGGCTCTCGCGGTCGATCTGGCGCGTGGCCGGATTGCTCGGCCGGAATGGTCGGTCTGGCTCCTTCTGGCCCTGCTGGCGTTCGTCGCTGAGCTCGCCGTAAGGCAGGTCTCGACCCTCCGCCTCTTCGGCCGCCGGCGGGCGCGGGCGCCGAACGCGGCTGCGTCGACCGGAGCGGGCTGGCCGGAATAGCGTTTCATGGAAGGAGCGCAACGGCCACGGCCGACATGTTGCCCCTCCTCCAGGTCGCAGACTTCGAGCCTCTGGGGGAAGGCGGGAGGCGGAAAAATGAACTCAGTCTCAGCTTCGGCCATTTTCTCCTTCGGAGCGCTTGTCGGGCGGATATCAATGCGGGTCGTCGAGGAGTCGATAGCCAACGCCCGGCTCGTTGAGGATGTAGGTCGGCAGCGCGGGGTCGTCGCCGAGCTTGTGGCGGAGCTGGCCGATGAAGACGCGCAGGTACTGCGTGTCGTGCTCATGCGCCTTGCCCCAAACGCCGCGCAGGAGCTGCTGGTGGGTCACGATCCGGCCGGCATGGCGGGCGAGGAGGCGGAGGAGGTCGAACTCCTTTCGGGTGACTTTCACGACCTCGCCGCGCTGGCGAACCTCGTGCCGGGCGATGTCGACCGTGAGATCGCCAACGATCAGCTCCGCTGGCTCGGGTGTGAGGTCGGGAATGGCGCTCCGCAGGAGGGCGCGCACTCGGGCGAGAAGCTCGGCGACGCCGAACGGCTTGACGACATAGTCGTTGGCACCGCCGTCGAGCGCGGCGACCTTTTCCGCCTCTCCCTCACGGACGGACAGAATCAGGATCGGCACCGACGACCACTCGCGGATGCGGGCGATCACCTCCTTGCCGTCCATGTCGGGCAGGCCGAGGTCGAGAATCACGAGATCAGGCTTCTCGACGGCGGTGCGGGCGATGCCTTCGGCTCCGTTCCCAACCGTCACCACCGTGAACTCGTTCGCCTCGAGCGCGATGCGCAGGAGTTTCTGGATCTGCGGCTCGTCGTCGACGACGAGGATGCGCGGTCTGATCATCGCTCCGCGGCCTCCGCATCGGTTCCGAGAGGCGATGGCGGCGGCTCCTTCGGGATCGGCAGCTCGATCTCGATCGCGGTGCCGATGCCGTCGGCAGGCTCTGCCGCGCGGACCGTTCCGCCATGCGCCTCGACGATCCCCTTGGTGATCGCAAGGCCGAGCCCCGTGCCCGCCCGTTGGACGTCCATGGCCTCCACCCGGTGGAACATGTCGAACACCTTGGGGCGGTCCGCCTCGGAGATGCCGGCGCCGTGGTCCTTCACCACTATGCGCAGCACCGGATCCGCGGCCCTTGCGGCCACCTCGATCGCAGTGCCCGCCGGGGCGTATTTTGCCGCGTTGTCGAGGATGTTGACCAGCGCCTGCTCGAGGAGGACGGGATCGCCCCGGATCGGCCGCAGGTCGGCCGGCGCCTCGATGCGGACCTCATGCCCGGCGAGCTCGCGCTGGAGCCGCCGCACGGCGCTGCCGATCAGCTCGCGCGGGTCGATCCACTCCTCGCGCAGCTTGAGTGCGCCGTAGCTGATCCGGGTCATGTCGAGGAGGTTCTGCACGTAGCGGTTCAGCCGCTCGCCTTCGTCCCGGATGGTCTCGACGAGCTCGCGGCGCTCCGGCGGCTTGAGGTTGATGCCCGGATCGAGAAGGCCGGTGGCGGCGCCGAGGATCGATGCGAGCGGCGTGCGGAGATCGTGGCTGACCGAGGATAGGAGGGCGGCGCGAAGTCGCTCGGTCTCCGACAGGAGCCGGGTCTCCTCCATGCCGGCGGCGAGCTTGGTCCGCTCGACGACGATCGCCACCTGGTCGACGAGGACGTCAAGCAGGCGCCGCTGGTCCGGCACGAGGAAGGCCCCCCGCGCGAAGGAGACGCCGAGCAGCCCGTGCGTCCCTTCGGTTGTCTTGAGCGGCAGGAAGAGCCAGTCGGCCGTTGGCAGGGTAGGCGATCCCCAGCCCGCCGGCTCGCCATGATCCCAGGCCCAGGCCGCTGCGCCCTGGTCCTTGACCGGGAGCTCGTCCTCCGGCGGATAGCCGCCGGCGATCCGGAGCCCGCCATCGGCATCGGGGACGAGGATGAGCGAGCGGCAATTGAGGGTCGAGGCCACGTGGTGCACGGCGGCCCAGACCACGTCGTCGAAGGTCGCTGCGCTCGCGATCTTGCGGCTGAACTCATAGAGGTTGGTGGTGCGCTTGGCGATCTCGCGCTGGGCGTCGACCTGCATGCGAAGCCGCGCGGCGAGGTTCCCCGCGATCACCGACACGACCAGGAACAGGACCAACGTAAGGACCGTCGCCTCGTTCGCAACCGTGAGGCTGAAACGCGGCTCGGTGAAAAAGAAATTGTAGGCGAGGAAGGAGAGGACGCTGGCAAAGAGCGAGGGCCACAGCCCAAACCAGGTCGCAGTTACGAGCACCCCGACCAGGAAGATGAGCGACAGGCCAGCGACTGGGAACAACCGTTCGACCAAGAATGCCAGGAGGGACGCCGCTGCGACGATGCCGGCAGCGGCGAGGTAGTGAATGAGGTTTCGGTCCGGAGCGATCTTGGGCGGCTGGATCACGGCCTTCCGCGCCGCGCTGTCCGGGGAGATGAGGATGACCTCAAAGTCGGTTGCCGACCGGATCAGCTTCTGAGTCACACCCTCGCGGAGGAAATGCGCCAGAAGGCGGCGCGGCCGTTCTCGCCCGATGACGATCCTCGTCACATTGCGTGAGCGGGCGAAGGCGAGGATCTCCTCCGCGACGTGCCCTTCGGAGTTCAGGGAGACGACCTCGGCGCCGAGGGAGTCGGCGAGCCGCTCCGCGTCGGCGATCCCGTCCTTCGCGGCATCCGGCAGCGTCTCGGAGAACGGCGTGATCACGCGCACCGCGATCCACGGCGCATGCGCGCGTTCCGCCATCCGCTTGGCGGCGCGGATCAGCGCCTTCGCGACCGGGGATTCGTTGATGCAGACGAGGATGCGGTCATGGGCTGGCCACGGGCCGGCGATCGCGTGCGACCGCATATGGGCGGTCATCTCGGCGTCGACG
This sequence comes from Bauldia sp., assembly GCA_050184415.1. GTDB lineage: Bacteria > Pseudomonadota > Alphaproteobacteria > Rhizobiales > Kaistiaceae > JADLGL01. Next base: position 49,708 of record JBFXAJ010000003.1, on the reverse strand, counting down.
CGGTCGGCCGCGACGCGCATCGCAAGCTCGCGAAGGGCGGTCAGGTTGCCCTTGGAGAAGAAGTTCTGCATCGCCCGGCCGATCTGCTCAGGCACGTAGACCTTCCCCGCCCGGAGCCGCTCGATCAGCTCCTCGGCCGGGAGGTCGATCAGCTCGATCTCGTCGGCGAGCGACATCACGCTGTCGGGGACGGTTTCCCGAACGTGGACCCCGGTGATCCTCGCGACGACGTCGTTGAGGCTTTCGAGGTGTTGGATGTTCAGGGTCGTGAAGACGTCGATGCCGGCGTCGAGAACCTCCTCGATGTCGAGCCAGCGTTTCGGATGGCGGCTCTCGGGAAGGTTTGAATGCGCGAGCTCGTCGATGACGACGACCGCCGGCCGCCGTTTCAGCACCGCGTCGAGATCGAGCTCCTGAAACGTCCGGCCGCGATAATCGACCTCCTCGCGCGGCAGGACCTCGAGGTCCGCGATCAAGGCGGCGGTCTCCGCCCGGCCGTGGGTCTCCACGATGCCGATGACGACATCCACGCCCTCGGCCTTCCGCCGCCGCGCGAGCTCGAGCATCGCGTAGGTCTTGCCGACACCGGGAGCGGCGCCGAGGAACACCTTGAGCTTGCCGCGGCCTTCCTTCCAGGCCTCGGCGAGAAGCGCTTCCGGTTCCGGCCGAAGGTCGTCGACCGACATCGTCGCCGCCTAGATCCGGACGTCGCGCCGCGGGAAGCCCCACCGGGCAACGAGCACGCCGGCGACCGCGACGGCCGCGAGGATGAGCGCGTTGACGACGTCGAAGCCCTCAACGAGCGGGCGCTTGGAGTCGTAGTAGTAGAACGGCGAGACGACGCGCACCTTCTCCATCCAGTCGGTCACGGTGCCGAGCGAATTGACCAGAAACGTCGCCACCGCGAGCGCGGAGACGATGCCGAGCGTCAAACCGCGAGGGGCACCCAGCGCCCCCGCGGCAAACGCGACCGAGCCGAACACCAGACCGAGGAGGGTCGCCTGCAAGGACGCGGCGAAGTAGCGGTCGAACGGTATGCCGAGACCAAAGGCGATGTCGGCGATCACGACCGCCGCGAGAAGCGCGAGGCCAAGGATGGCCATCACCGCCACCATGGCCAGCCACTTCTGCCAGACAATGCGCTCGCGTGGGACCGGGTTGGCGAGGAGAAGGTCCATCGTGTGCGCCTCTTCCTCGCCCGCGATGAGCTGCGCGCCCATTGCGGCGGCGTAGACGGCGAAGACTACGGGGACGAGGAGGCCGAAGGCGCGGCTGGAAACATACCCGGCCGGCGTGAACATTTCGTCCGCCGAGGCAACGCCAAACAGGCCGAAGAGCTCGTCCGGGAAGGTTGCGAGAACCGTCCGGAGCTGGTCCTGCGAATCACGGAGAATCGGCCAGAACAGCCCAATGAACAGGGCAAAGACGAATACGCCGAGCGACCACCAGACGAGGCTGCGGCGGCGGTCGCGGAGCGTCTTGAGGAAGACATTGTTAAGCACCGTTCCCTCCGCGGTAATACGACAGGAACAGCGCCTCGAGGTCGGCACCGAAGCTGACGATGTTCGCGACGCGGAAATCGACAATGGCCTTCACCAGCGGGTCGACCGAGCCGGTGACGCTGCACGTCAAGGTGCGCCCAGCCATCCTCACATCGGCGATGTTGCGGATGGCAGCGAAACGCTCGACGGGGACATCCTCGTCGAAGGTGATGACGAACTGCTGCACGGCGCGGCGGCGCAGCTCCTCCAGCGTCGCGACCTCGACGATGCGGCCTTCGCGGATGATCGCGACGCGGTCGGCGAGGCGCTCCACCTCGCTGAGGACATGAGAGGACAGGAACACGGTGGCGCCGTCGCGGCGATGCTCCGCGATCAGCTCGACGAACACCTGCTGCATCAGCGGATCCAACCCCGAGGTTGGCTCGTCGAGGATCAAGAGCTCGGGCCGATGCATCAGCGCCTGGACGACGCCAATCTTCTGCTTGTTGCCTTTCGACAGCTTCCCGATCGCGCGCCTCAGATCGAGGTCGAGCCGCTCGGCGAGCGTACGTGCGTAGGGAAGCGAGCCGCCCCCGCGCAGATGGTCGAGGAACGTGAGCATCTCCATCCCGCTGTAGCGGTCGTAGAGCGCGAGCTCGCCCGCGAGGTAGCCAACGCGACGGCGGACGGCACGGAGGCGCGGTGACTGCTCGAGGACCCGGACGCTCCCCCTCGTCGGGCGGATGAAGTCGAGGAGAAGCCGGATCGTCGTCGTCTTGCCGGCACCGTTCGGGCCGAGATAGCCGAAGGCTTCGCCCGCGGCCACCGCGAGGTCCACATCGAAGATGCCACGCTGCCGTCCGTAGGCCTTGGTGACGCCGGAGAGTTCGATCACGGCCATGGGTCGGCTCGGAGTATACCGGCTCAGGCCGGCGGGGTGACCATTGCGGCCGGCGCCGCCAAGGCGTCGAGCGCGAGGTTGAGGAGTAGCACGTTCACCCTTGGCTCGCCGAGAAGGCCGAGAGTGCGGCCTTCGGTGTTGTCGGCGACCAGCTCCCGCACGACCGCCGGATCGAGGCCGCGCGCGACGGCGACGCGTTCCACCTGCAGCTCGGCCGCAGCCGGCGAGATGTGCGGGTCGAGGCCCGAGCCGGACGCGGTCACGAGATCGATCGGAATCAGCCGGCCATTGGCCTCCGGGATCAGCGCGACGGTGCGCTCGGTGACGGCGGCGATCAAAGTGGCGCTGGTGGGGCCTAGATTGCGGCCGCTCGTGGCGGCGGCGTCATAGCCCGCGCCGGCGCCGGAGGGCCGCGGCTGGAAATAGCGCGGATCGGCGAAGCCCTGCGCGACGAGGCTCGAGCCGATCACCGTGCCGTCGGCGTCGCGGATGAGGCTGCCATCGGCCTGCGATGGGAACGCGATCTGGCTGATTCCGGTCATGGCCAGCGGATAGAGGAGACCGAACAGGACCGTCATCGACAGGATCATGACGAGGGTCGGACGAAGCTGTGCAAGCATGGCGTGTCTCAGGCGAGTCCGAGGGCGTTGACGATGATGTCGATGAGCTTGATGCCGGCAAAGGGCAGGATGAGCCCGCCGAGCCCGTAGACGAGGAGGTTGCGGCGCAGCAGCGCGCTGGCCGAGGCCGGCCGGTAACGCGTGCCGCGGAGAGCGAGCGGCACCAGCGCGATGATGATGAGGGCGTTGAAGATGATTGCCGAGAGGACGGCCGAGGCCGGACTGCCGAGCGCCATGACGTTGAGGCCCTGAAGGAGCCCGCCGCCATCGGCCGCCGCCGCGGCCGGCCAGATGGTCACGAAGATGGCCGGCAGGATCGCGAAATATTTCGCGACGTCGTTCGCGATCGAGAAGGTGGTGAGCGAGCCCCGCGAGATCAGGAGCTGCTTGCCCACCATTACCACTTCGATGAGCTTGGTCGGGTTGCTGTCGAGGTCGATGAGGTTGCCGGCCTCCTTGGCGGCCGGCGTGCCCGCATTCATCGCCACGCCGACGTCGGCCTGCGCGAGCGCCGGGGCGTCGTTGGAGCCGTCGCCGCACATCGCGACCAGCTTGCCGTCGGCCTGCTCGCGCCTGATCAGCTCGAGCTTCTTCTCGGGCGTCGCCTGGGCGAGGAAGTCGTCGACGCCGGCCTCGGCGGCGATCGCGGCTGCGGTGATCGGATTGTCGCCGGTGATCATCACGGTGCGGATTCCCATGCGCCGGAGCTCGGCGAAGCGCTCGCGGATATTGGGCTTGACGATGTCCTTGAGGTGGATGACGCCGAGCGGGCGGCGATTGCGCGCCACGACGAGCGGTGTGCCGCCGGTGCGCGCGATCGCTTCCACGATGCGGCCGAGCTGGGGTGACGCCGGCTGGCCGCACCAGGCGAGGACGGCGTCCTCCGCTCCCTTGCGGACGGACGAGCCGTCGGGGAGGTCGGCGCCCGAGAGCCGCGTGCTGGCGCTGAAGGGGATGAAGGCCGCTCCGGCATCCGCGGTTGCCGTGACGCTCATGCGGTTGGCGAGGGCGACGATCGACTTGCCTTCGGGCGTGTCGTCGGCGAGCGAGGCGACCAGCGCGGTCTCGGCGAGCTCGCGCGGCGAGACGCCGGGCAGCGGTTCGAACGCGTCGGCCATGCGGTTGCCGAAGGTGATGGTGCCGGTCTTGTCGAGGAGGAGCGTGTCGACGTCGCCCGCCGCCTCGACCGCGCGGCCTGACTTCGCGACGACGTTGGCCTTCACGAGGCGGTCCATCCCGGCGATGCCGATCGCCGAGAGGAGGCCGCCGATCGTGGTCGGGATCAGGGTGATGAGGAGCGCGACCAGATAGACGACCGAGATCGTCGCGCCGGAGTAGATCGCGAAGGGCTGCAGGGTCGCGACGGCGATCAGGAAGATGATCGTCATGCCGACCAGGAGGATGTTGAGGGCGATCTCGTTCGGCGTCTTCTGCCGCTCGGCGCCCTCGACCAGCGCGATCATGCGGTCGAGGAAGCTCTCGCCGGGCCTCGCGGTGACCTTGATCCGGAGATGATCGGACACGACCCGCGTGCCGCCCGTGACGCCCGAGCGGTCGCCGCCGGACTCGCGGATGACGGGCGCGGATTCGCCCGTGATCGCCGACTCGTCGACCGACGCTATCCCTTCCACGACCTCGCCATCGGCCGGGACGATGTCGCCGGCCTCGACGATGACGATGTCGCCGGGCCGTAGCGCGCGGCTCGAGACGATCTCCGTCCCGCCGCCGGCGATGCGCTTCGCTTGGGTCTCGCTCTGGGTCGCCCGGAGCGTGTCGGCCCGGGCGCGGCCGCGTCCTTCGGCCATGGCCTCGGCGAAATTGGCGAAATAGACGGTGAACCAGAGCCAGACCGCGATCTGGCCGACGACGGCGACGCCTTCGGCGCTGGCGACGAGGTCGCGGAAGAAGAAGATCGTCGACAGGACCGCGGCGATCTCGGTGACGAACATCACCGGGTTCCTGATCATCACGCGCGGATCGAGCTTCCGCGCGGCCGCAGCGAGGGCGGGAACGACGATGCGGCGGTCGAGGAGACCGGGCTCCTGGGTCTTGGACATGGCGGTCGGGGATTGGGCGTTCATCATCAGAAGGTCTGGCCGGCTGCCATCGCCGCCTGCTCCGCGACCGGGCCGAGGACGAGGGCCGGCACGAAGGTGAGTGCGCCGATCACGATGATCACGGCGACGAGGAGGGTGACGAAGAGCGGCGTGTGCGTCGGGAAGGTGCCGGCCGATGGCGGCGCCACCTTCTTCGCGGCGAGCGAGCCCGCGACCGCGAGCATCGGGATCAGCATCGCGAACCGGCCGAGCAGCATGGCGATGCCGAGCATGGTGTCGTGGAACGGCACGTTCGCGGTGAAACCGGCAAAAGCGGAGCCATTGTTCCCGGTCGCGGAGGTGTAGGCGTAGAGGATCTCGCTCCAGCCGTGCGGTCCGGCATCCTGCACCGTCGAGTATCCGGCCGGGACAAGGGCGGCGATCGCCCCGAACATCAGGATGCCGATCGGCATGATGAAGAAGGCGAGGAGGGCGAGTTTCACCTCCTTCGCCTCGATCTTCTTGCCGAGATATTCCGGCGTTCGTCCTACCATCAGCCCGGCGATGAACACCGTCAGCACGACGAAGAGGAGCATGCCGTAGAAGCCGGAGCCGACACCGCCAAAGACCACCTCACCGACCTGCATCAGGAGAAGCGGCCCGACCGCACCCAGCGGCGTGTAGCTGTCATGCATCGAGTTGACCGAGCCGTTCGAGGCCGCGGTCGTGGCTGTGGCCCACAGGGCGGAGTTGCCAGTGCCGAACCGGACCTCCTTGCCCTCCATGTTGCCGGCGGTCTGGTCGATCGGCTGCCCGGCAAGGAGGGAATTGCCCGCCATCTCGGAGCTGTAGGTGAGGGTGAGCGCGCCGACGAAGATCGCGGCCATCGCGGCGAAGATCGCGATGCCCTGGCGCCGGTCCTTCACCATCCGCCCGAAGAGGAAGCAGAACGCGGCCGGGATGAGGAGGATCGACAGCATCTCGACGAAGTTCGAGAGCGGCGTCGGGTTCTCATAGGGGACGGCGGAGTTAGCGCTGAAGAAGCCGCCGCCATTGGTGCCGAGCTGCTTGATCGCGACCTGCGAGGCCACCGGACCCTGGGCGATGAGCTGGTTCGCGCCCTCCACCGTCGTCGCATCGACATAGGACGATAGGTTCTGGGGCACGCCCTGCCAGGAAAGGATCAGCGAGACGATGATCGAGAGCGGCAGGAGCACGTAGAGAACCGCCCGCGTGAGGTCGGCCCAGAAATTGCCGACCGTCCGCTGCTCGCGGCCGAAGAAGCCCCGGATGACGGCAACGCCTACCGCTATGCCGGTGCCGGCGGAAACGAAGTTCTGCACCGTCAGGCCGACCATCTGGCTGAAATAGGACAGCGTGGTCTCGCCCCCATAGGCCTGCCAGTTGGTGTTGGTGACGAAGGAGACTGCCGTGTTGAAAGCAAGATCTGGTGCCAGCCCCGGAAGATCCTGCGGATTCCAGGGCAGCACGTTCTGGAAGCGGAGGATCAGATAGAGGACGACCCAGCCGGCGAGGTTGAAGGCAAGCACGGAGATCGCATAGCGACCCCAGCTTTGGCCCTGGGGACCGCTGCCGGTATCGATCCGTGCGGCGCGGTACAGCGTTCGCTCGACCGGTCCGAAGACCGGCGCGAACAATGTGCGTTCGCCGGCGAAGACCTTCGCCATGTAGGTGCCGAGCGGCCAGGCGAGGAGCACCAGCGCCACGCCGAAGACGATGAACTGGAGAATGTCGGACGCCATCGGGACGGCTCAGAATTTCTCGGGCCGGAGGAGAGCGAAGACGAGGTAGCCGAGCAGCAGCACCGACACGACGGCGCCGAGCCAGAGGTCGAAGGTCATGCGTGTGCCTAGAGGCGTTCGAGTGCCCGGATGGCCAGGGCGGCCAGGGCGAAGAAGCCGAAGGTAAGAAGGAAGAACAGGAGGTCCTGCATGGATCTCTCGGTGGGGGCGCGGTCCCGCGGGCCGCCGACGTGCGCGGAGATGGAGGAGGAGGCCGTCAGGCGGCGATGTCGAAGATGCCCGTCGGCGTAAGGAGGGCGTAAGGAATCCGGCGGCCCTGCCGGACGGACATCGGCCATCGCCTCACCGAAGCCGGTCCGGGCGATCGCGCCAGCCGGCGATGAGGGCGTCCGCCGGACGGCGCTCTGCAGCGGCCGCGGCATCCTCCGCGTCCTCCTTCCGCCGCCAGAAACCGGCCCATCGCATAGGCGAGATAGGCCGTCGCGTAGTAGAGGATGACGGTCGCCAGGAGCGGGAGATCGTCGCCGATGACGGGCTGTCCTGCCGAAGCAGGACGAGGAGGATGGTCGCGATTGAAACGAGGCTCGCCAGGACCGCCGGTCCCCAGACCGGCCGTTCGGCCTTGCCCATCGCGATCCGCCCGGTCGTGCCAGCCCGAGGAACAGCACGGTCTCCACCATCGGCTCGCCCGAGGCGCAGCGGATGGGAGCGGCGGTGGTGGCTGTAGGCCGGCCCTCAGGTACCGAAGCGCACGCCGCAAGCAACGGAACCGCCGCAAGAGCCCCCAGTCGCACCAATCCGGCCCCGCAATCGCCTTCCTGGCATTACAGGCATAGCATGTGCGCGGCGTCCGCCGGCAATCGGCAATGCCGCCTCGATCCCATCGGCGAGACGTGCCGGCGGCAACCCGCAGGCCAAGACTTCGGGACATACCTTGTCAACCGATCTCACCCGCAACTCCGCGTACCACATCCGCTTCGCCGAACTCGCGGCGCGGGAGGCGCAGCGGGTGCTGCCGATCTTCGAGCGCGCGCATCCGGACGACGACAGACCGCGGAAGGCGATCGACGCGATCAAGGCTTGGGTGGCGGGGAAGCGGACCCTCGGGATGGCCGAAGTCCGGAGGCTGTCGCTCGACGCGCATGCCGCTGCCCGTGAGGCTAGTTCGCCGGCGGCCACCTATGCCGCGCGAGCCGCGGGGCACGCCGTCGCGACGTGGCATGCGCCGACGCACGCGATGGGAGCGCCGATCTATGCCGGCAAGGCGGAGGTCGCTGCGCTCAAGGAGTCATGGACCGCGAAAGGGATCGCCAGGGGCGTGGCGACGGCGCGGCCGAGACGGACGACGCGCCTTTTGTCTGACTGATCCCGCTCGCCGGCCCGGGAAGCCCGAGCCGCCGCTGGCCGGTGTCGCCTTTCAACGAAAAGGGCTCCGCCCTGCGGCGGAGCCCTTCGCTGTTTGCGGCTCAGGCTACTGCCAGGTGGTGTAGCTGATGTCGAGGCGGCCGAGGATCTGGCCGACATTGGTGATGCGGAACTCGCTGACGCGGCCCTCGCTGGTGCGGACGCAGATGTAGTGTCCGGCCGGGATCGACTGCTGCGGGATGGCGTTCGCGTTGAACGCCGCCGCATTGCAGCCGGCGAAGCCGCGCTGGTTGCCGTTGGTGTAGGAGAACTGCGCACCGTTCACCGGGGCGAGCTGACGCTGGAAGCCGACGACCTGGTAGGCGATGTCCGCGCCGTTCTGGCCGACGACGCCATTGTCGAGGTTCACCGACTGCTGCGGCATGAGCTGGAACGAGCCGGTCGAATGGACCACCGGCTGCGGCGGCTGGGGCGCCGGCTCGGTGTAGACGACCGTGATCCGCCACTGCTGCGTGGCGTTGTTCTGGGCCGGACGCGTCACGAGGCGATAGTCCTCGCCCTCATGCTCGTGGGCGTCGACATAGCGGCCGTTGCTGACCTGCTGGATGGTGAAGATGTTGCCCCCGAGCGGCAGGACCAGCCAGCGCTGGGTGTTGTTGTTCTGCGCGGGACGGGTGACGAGGCGGAAATCCTCGCCGTCATGCTCGTGGGCATCGACGAAGCGGTTATTGCTCATCTGCTGGAAGGTGTAGACGTTGCCGCCGAGCGGGACCATACGCCAGAGCTGCGTATTGTTGTTCTGGGCCGGCCGCGTCACGAGGCGCCAATCCTGGCCGTCGAACTCATGAGCGTCCACGAAGCGGCCGCTCGAGACCTGCTGGATGGTGACGACGTTGTTCTGCGCGGCCGCGCTGCCGGCCGTGGTGAAGGCCGCGACGACGGCGAGAGCGAGGCCGCCGAGTATCGGCTTGATCTTCCTGAAGATCGATTCGCGTTTCGTGGCGCGATCCTCGATGCTGTTTCGTTGGTCGGCATAGCCGACGATTTGAGTGTGCATAGCTGTTCTCCGGTTGTGCGTTTCCAGGTGCTTACACAGACCATCCCCTTTCTCTGTGATCGGCATTCCAATACGCGGCTCTGTGCAGCTGCAGCACTGAATGGAGCCTGAACGGAGCCGTTGGTCCTTCGTTCAGCTTGGCTCGCGTTCGCCCGGACGGCCTGAAGGCCGGCTCGTCGCGCGTCGATCTCGATCGCGGTGCGATGAATAGGACCGCGTTCCACTGGAGCAACAGCCGATCACCGCGTGGCGCGACCGGCCTTTGACGGCGAACGACTTGGCGTCGGCAGTCATTTCCTTCCCGGGCCGTCCGCGATGCAGGTCTAGGAGCGCCTCCCCACCTCAATGACGGGGTCGACAATCCGGGCATGGTCCAAATCACTCGGCCACGAGGTCGCAATTGGCCTCAATTTCAGCCGGAAGCGATACGTCCTTCATCCAGTCTTCCTTGCAAGTAGAACAGAAATATCTCGAATAGATCAAAGAAAAACTGAGGCACACTTCAGGTTTTATGGTCACCGTTGCGCCACAATACGAGTGCAGAGACGAATAGTCGCACTTTCAGAGGAGGAAACGAAAGCATGCGAACTCTGCGGGTTGCTTCAGGAGTCTTTGGTACTGCTGCAGCTTTGTTTCTGGCCTTCACAGTATCTGCGATAGCCCAGACCCAGACTTTCTCCGTCACGCTCAATGGCGCCAACGAAGTTCCACCGGTCGACACCGCCGCAACCGGAACGGCGACCGTCACCTACAATCCCGAAACGATGGTGCTGACCTGGAACGTGACCTACACCGGGTTGAGCGGCCCGGCCCTCCGCGGAGAGTTCGGCGGACCAGCCGCCGCTACCGCCAACGGCAACACCATCATCAGCCTCGGCAACAACATGACGAGCCCGATCAACGGCTCGACCACGATCAGCGCGCCACAGGCCGCCCAGCTCCTGGCTGGGCAATGGTACATCCGGATCCGCACCACGGATCATCGGACCGGCGAGATCAGGGGACAGGTCGCCGCCGCGCCGCCGGCGCCGTAGCGAGGCTTCCTCCGCGCCGCTTGAAGACGCCGCCGCGGCCTCCGGCGGCGTCTCGCTTCAGCGGATCGTCTCGCGCCTATTCCTTCCACTTCATCGAGCAGCCGATCGACGGGATCTGGTCGGCCGGTCCCTGGCCGGTCTCCGCGACGAGCCGCATCGCCTCCAGGAGTTCGCGGCGTGCGTTGGGTGGCGGCTGGTCCTTGCGGCCCTCGTCGAGCCGCCCACGATATTGCACCTCTCCAGCCGCATTGAGCCCGAAGAAGTCGGGCGTACACTCGGCCTTGTAGGCGCGCGCCACCGTCTGGCTCTCGTCATAGAGATAGGGGAAGGGCAGGGCATGGCGGGCCGCGAAGGCCTTCATGTTCTCGAACGAATCCTCCGGATACTCCTCGGCGTCGTTCGCGCTGATGCCGACGAAGCCGAGGCCCTCGGCCGCAAGGGCCCGCGCGTCGGCGGTCATGCGCTCGATCACCGCTTTCACATAGGGGCAGTGGTTGCACATGAAGACCACGACGGTGCCGCGCGGTCCGGCGACGTCCGCGAGGCGGTAGGTCCGCCCGTCCGTCCCCGGCAAGGCGAAATCGGGAGCCTTGATACCAAGCTCGGCGGGAGGCGGACTGACGGCCATGTTCGATCCTTTGCGGGTGCCAATGGGCGGCGCACATTATCGGCTGCCATGAGCGAAAGGCAGGCCGCAATCGTCGCGCCGTCGCGCGGCCTTGCAATCCGCCCTGACCCGTGGCCCCTTGCGACGCCGCCGCGACCGGCTCTCGAAGGGGTGACCATGCGCATCGTCCGCATCTCGCTTGCCACGCTCGCCCTTCTCTGGGCCGGCGCCGCCGCCGCGGCCGACATGACCGGTCGCTACATCGGCACCGGGGAAGCCGAAGGGACCACCATCGACCTCGTCCAGACCGGCACCGATCTCGGCGGCGTTCTCGGCGGCGAGGATGCCGGCACGCTCACGGGCGTCACCGACGGCGACGTCACTGCCACCGGCATCGTCCTCATCGCCGGCATTGCCAAGGTCGCCTTCGAGCTGACCTGGGCGCCCGAGGGGCTCACCGTCGTGGTCATCGATACGACCGGACGCGGCGAGCCCGTCTTCTTTGCCCGCGAGGGTGGCGTCGCTGCGACGCCGATCCTGCCTCCGAGCGTCGCGGGCGGCGGCCAATACTATGTATGGGTGGACGGCGAGCCGGTCGGCCCCATGACGCTCCTCGATCTCGTCGACCGGATCGACGACGGAATCACGCAGCTCCAGGACTATGTCTGGACCCCGGGCCGCGTGGGCTGGGCGCCGGCGGAGGCGTTCCCCGAGATCGTCGAGGCCGCCGCGGCGCCCGATCCGGCTCTGCCGATCCCGACGAAGCCCGGCCCGACGCCCGGGCCGGTCACCCTACCGGCGCCGGATCCGGTTGGCCCGGCGATGACCGACGACGAGGCCAACGCCGCGCTTCGCGATCTCCTGGTCGCGCTCGTTGCCGACGACGAGCTCGGCGTCCCCGAGGCCAACCGTGCCATAGCCGTGACCTGCATGCTCGACGCCGTCATGCCGCTGCCCACCGAGGAACGGATCGCTCTCCTCGGCGCGAACTTCGTGCCCGACGACGCGATGATCGTCCGGTTCGAGGCGGCCGTCCCAGGCATCAACGAACGCGTGGAGGCCTGTGGCGAGGTTGCCCTCGGTCCGCCGCAGACCGCGGTGCTGCTCGAGGGGGTCGGGCTCGTCACCGTGATCGGCGGCACCAACCAGGCCGCCGAGCCGATCGAGCGAGGCTACCGCTTCGTGATCGACGGCCTCGTGGTGACGGTCGTTCCGGGCCTCCTGACCATCGGCACCGCAACGGCGGCGCTGCCGGCGCAGACCGGCGACCTCGTCGTCACATTCGAAGGCGAGACGGTGGTCGTCACGTTCGACGGCGCGGAGTTGACGCTGCAGTAAGGACGGCCTGCCCGATTGCGGGCTACGCCGCCGGCTTCCAGTCGCTCGCGAGGCGGCGGGCCTGCAGGACCTCGGAGCGGCTCATGTCGGACGCGATGCGGTCCCGCGAATGCTGCGCGTCCCGGTCGCCCTGGGCCGCGGCGAGGTTGTACCACATGTGCGCCAGCACATAGTCCTGCGGGACGCCGTTGCCGCGCTCGTAGAGCCGGCCGAGGCTGTCCTGGGCGTCCGCATCGTTCTTGGCCGCGGCCATCTGATACCAGTGCGCGGCGTCGGCGCAGCTCTTCGGCACGCCCTCGCCATTCTCATACATGAGACCGAGGTTGAACTGGGCCTGGCAGTGCCCGGCATCGGCCGCCTTCCGGAACCACCGCGCGGCCTCTTTCGAGTCTTTCGGAACCCCCTCGCCTTCGTCGAAGATCACGCCCAGCGCGAACTGGGCGTCCGCGTTCCCCTTTTCGGCGGCCGAGCGGATGAGCCGGGACGCTTCGGCGGGATTTCGCGGCAGGCCCTCGCCGCTCCGGTACATCGCGCCGAGCCCGAATTCGGCCGCGGCGACGCCCTTCTCGGCCGCAAGACGATACCAGCGCACCGACTCGGCCACGTCCCGCGCGACGCCCTGGCCGTGATAGTAGCAGGCGCCGACGGCATAGCCGGCCATCGGGTGCCCCGCCTCGGCGGCGAGGCGATACCAGCGGAGCGCCTCGGCATCGTCGCGAGGCACACCCTGGCCCTTGGCGTAGAGCCTTGCGAGATTGTACTGCGCCTCGGTGTGGCCGCGCGCGGCGGCAAGGCGATACCAGCGCAGTGCCTCGCTGAGATCGGCCGCATAACCCTTGCCGGACTGGTACATCGATCCGACGGCGAACTGCGCTTCAGGAACGCCCTGCTCGGCCAACGGGAGAAGGATATCCGCAGCCTTGCCAAGCTCGCCAGCTTCCAAAGCCTGGAGGCCGCGCGACAGTGGCTGCGCAGAAACGGGTGTGGCCGCCGTCTTCACGGACCGGAACAGCCCCGCTATCGCGTCTTTGATGCCGATTTTCATGCGTCCGAGATTGTCGCCGAGCGTGGCGAGTGGACGGACTACCACAATCGAGTCGTGCTGTGATCGGGTGGTGATCGCGCGCGAGCGCGTCACTCCCCGGCTATTCGGTCGGTCCATCGGGCTATTTCGTCAAGAACGTCGTTGAGGATGTCGGCGTCGGTCCGGCCGCTCGCCTTCGGAACGTGGAAGGAATGGTTCGCGCCCTCGTAGAGCGCAAGTGTCGCCCGCGGCTTGAGGCGCGCCACGAGCGGCTCGAGGAGATCGAGGCGGGCGAAGTCGTCGCGGCTGCCCTGAAGGAAGAGCATCGGAACATCGACCGCGCCGAGATGGGCGGCACGGTCATCGGACGGCTTGCCGGGCGGGTGGAGCGGGAAGCCCAGGAACACCAGTCCGCGCACGCCGGGAAGAGCCGCTTCGGATTGCGCGGTCGAGGTCATGCGGCCGCCGAACGATTTGCCGCCGGCGAAGAGCGCGAGGTCCGGCGCCAGCTCACCGGCCTTGGCCACGGCGGCGCGCACGGCCGCGGTGGCGACCGCAGGCGTATCGGGTCGCGCGCGCCCGGCTTCCATGTACGGGAACTGGAACCGAAGGGTGGCGATGCCGCGGTCGGCGAGGCCATTCGCGGTCGCCTCGAGAAAGCGCTGGCGCATTCCGCCGCCGGCACCGTGCGCGAGGACGAGGGCGCGGTCGCTGCCCTTCGGCTCGAGCCAGAGGGCGGAGACGGGCTGCGATCCGGCATCGATGGTCAGGGCCTTGCCGGCCATCACTCCTCGGTCGTCGGTAGGGTGGCTATAGGCCCGTATCTGGGATCGGCGTCGCGGCAACGGAAGGGGTGCCGGGCGAGACGCCGTGTCCTGGACATGGGAAATCGTGGCGGAGCAGGGCTCCATGGTGCGGCTCGCGAGGACGAGCAATCGGGAGCGGGGGAAGGCATAGCGAGGGGTCGGTCGCGAAGGCCTTCCCCCACCCGATTGAGCTGAACACGCACTACCGAAAGATCAGCCTGGCGTGAAGGGCTGCAAGGCCGTTGCCACCGTCATTCACACCACGAATTGTGGTGGTCCGCGGCCTTTCGATCAACCTGTTGAAATATCAACGATCTGGTAACCGGTCCTGCGTCGCATTCTGCAAGACCTGTTGCAGAATGCACGCATCACGCCTTGTCCTGCCGGACCTTCTGCCGGAGGCGCACGCGCTCGCGCGACGGCACGCCGAGAAGCTCGGCGACGCGCCACATGACGTTCTCTTCGAACTCGTGGACCTCGCCGTCGGCGAACGCCATCTCCCACATCATCTCGATCACGCGGAGCCGTCCGGCCTCGTCGAGATGCGATTTCAGGATGCTGGTGAAGCGGTAGAGGTCGACCGCCTCGCGGTCCGCCGCATAGGCGCGGTTGATCAGGGCCTCGGAGGCCGGCCCGTCGAGGCCGAAGCGGGCGGCGATCAGCCCGCGGAGCTTCTCCCGCTCATCGTCCGTGACGTGGCCGTCGATCGAGATGACGTGGACGAGGAGGGCGGCTGCCGCGAGGGTTTCGTCATTGGCGCCGACGTCGCCGTCCGGCTGGTCGGACCGCGTGATGTCCGACAGGAACTGCCTCATGGCCTTCAGCATCGGGATTTCCGTTCCTTCGCCGGTCCATCGCGCCGGCGTCGTCAGCCGCTAGCGCGGAATGCGGGGAAGGGCAAACCGCATCTTGGTGACCGGGACGGGAGGCCCAAAAAGCAAATGCCGGCGAAAGTCGCCGGCATTTGGAACACAAAAACACAATGCATTTCTAACAATCCGACAGCTGACCAAACGGTCGTGCCGGGTGAGGATCGTTCGGCAAAGTGCCTTCTAGGAACCCCTTGGGCTGGTGACAGACCCCATTCCGTTCGCGACATCGACACATCAAAGAGCGGCCGACGCGTTCGCGCATAACGAAAATACCACTCTGACCCGGCAACGCAAGACCTGATTTCGGCGTTGTCCGTGCCAGTGGACTTTGCCGCGAAACGGTGATGGCATCCATCCGGTCCGCACCGTTGACGGTGCGGGCGGCTGATCAGGACCGGCAGGGCGCGGCGGCGGAGGAGTGGAGAATGGCAACCGCTAAGACGGATACCGAGGACACGGCCGCTGAGCTTGGCCGGGAGATCAAGGAGCTTCGTGCCGATCTGGCGGCGCTCGTCAGCACGGTCTCCGACTACATCGGCCGCCAGGCGTCCCATGCCGGCGAGGCGGCGAAGGAGGGGGTGAGCCACATGGCCGAGGCGCTCAAGTCGACCGCCAGCGAAGCCCGTCGCCGCGGCGAGGTCGCCGCGAGCGAGATCGAGGACATGATCGCCGCGCGCCCGCTGACGTCGGTCCTGGTCGCCCTCGGCATCGGCTACGTCATCGGCAAGCTCCGGCACTGATGGGCGGCTGGCTGTCCGGGCTCGTCCGGCTGGGCGGCGACCTCGCAGGCAAGCAAGCCCGCAGGATTGGAGAAGCGATCGCCCTCTGGGGCCTCGCGGCCGTATTCATTCTTATTGCGATCGGCTTCGCAACGGCCGGGATCTACACCGCGATCCGGACCGCGCTCGACCCGGTCCCGTCGCTGTTCATCATGGCGGCGATCTTCATCGGGCTCGCTCTGATCGTCGTTGTCGTGGCCGGTCAGCGGCGCAAGCATCACCGGCCCGTCGAGCCCCTGTCCGATGTGCCCGAGCTCAAGATGAGCCCCGAGGGCGCGCGCCTCGCGAGCCTTGGGACGGTCGCGGCAGCGTTCGCGTTCGGTCTCGTTCGCGGGCTCATGCGGCGGCGTCGCTGAGGGGCAGCACCGCGACAATTTCCTATCGCGGTCATTAGGGATGCTCTCTGGCCGACGCCCACAGAAAGTTGTAGAACTTCCTCAACTTTCCCCTTTGGCATCCGTGACACTACGGGTGCGAGAGGTTACTATCCGGACGATCTTCCGACAGGAGTTCCGCCTCGATGCGGCTCACCCAGCAGACCACCTATTCGATTCAGACCCTGATGTATTGCGCGGTGAACACCGGCGGCCCGAGCCGGATTCGCGACATCGCCCGGTCATACCGGATCTCGGAGCTGCACCTCTTCAAGATCATGCATGTCCTCGTGGACAACCGGCTGATCGAGACGCTGCGCGGGCGCAATGGCGGCATCCGTCTCGGGCGGCCCGCGGACCAGATCTCGCTGGGCGACGTGGTCCGCGCGACCGAGCCGAACCTCCAGCTCAATGATTGCGGGATCGACCACGCCCATGAGTGCCCGATCGGCGCCACGTGCGGTCTCGGCGGCGCGCTGGACGAGGCCATGACGTCGTTCCTTCGCGCGCTCGACAGCTACACGATTGCGGACGTTGTCGCCGGCCGGGCGCCGGTCCGCGGCCTCGTACCGGTCAAGGACGGCGAGACCGCGCCGGTCTCCGTTGGTGGCGCCGTGCCGCGTCCGGCCTGACCCGTTCAACGCAGTCTCTTGTGCCAGCGGGCCCGAAAGGGCCCGTTGCCGTTTTTCGCGAACGGATGCAAAGCTCCCCGAGCCCAAGGGGGGTGTGCCCGAAAGGATCGTTCGATGAAGACCCTGGCGTCTGTGGTGAGAAACGGCGTTGCGGCGCTCGCGCTGCTGGGTGCGGCTGCGCTGCCGGCACAGGCCCAGCTGCCCAATATGGCGATCCCCGGAATGCCGGGCATTCCCGGCATGGACATGTTCACGCCGATCGCGCTGACGGACGAACTGGTGCTCAATTTCATCGCGGGCTACGCCACCATCACGCCGGCGCTCGAAGCCATCAGCGAGCGCTACGACATTCCGGCCGGCGACGATCCGGCGGCGGCGATGGCGGCCCTCGGCGCGCTCAACCAGGCGATGGCCGAGATGGACGGGATCGTCACCCCGTTCGGGTTCACCGGCTTCACTCAGTACTCGCAGGTGATGATGGCGGTCCTCGGCGCGCAGGCCTTCGCCGACCCGACCCTGACCGAGCAGGAGAAGACGATGATGCGGCAATTCATGCCGCCCTTCCTGCTCCCCACCGACGAGAACGTGGCCGTGGTGGCCCCGCATTTTGCCGAGATCCAGACGCTCATCGACGCGGAATAGCGGGGCCGGCGATCGGCTCCCGGGCCTTGGCCCGCGGTCGACGCTGTGGCTCCGCGAGGTCGGTGTCGAAACCGAGGCCGACCTCCGCTCGCTAGGCGCGGTCGCCGCCTACCGGCGGCTGAAGCATTGGGACCCAAAACGGGTCAGCCTCAACATGCTGTACGGCCTCCATGCGGCGCTGAGCGGGATTCCGATCAGCGCCGTGGATGCAGAGACAAAGGCTCAGCTGAAAGACGAGGCCACGGACTAGCCGCGACCGTCGGCGAACGCCGGCTATTTCGCCGGGCCGCCGGTCCCAGGCCCTGGGAACACCTCGGGCGGAACCGGATACCACGTCATCCAGGGCAGCCAGGCGACGTCCGTGGCGCCAAAGGAGTACTCGTAGACCAGCCAGCCGGCCGGTGTCTGGCGGAGGAGGGCCACCGCGTTGTCGTCGAAGGCGCCGGCGTCCTGCGCGCCCTGATAGCGGGTGTAGACGTAGAAGATCTCACCGCCACCGGGCCGTTGCGGGGTCGCATCGACGTAAGCCCATTCGCCGAGAACCCGGATATCGTTGACGACGAACTCGATCGGAGCGCCGAGTTCGGACACCGCGTGGCCGCGGAGCGCGTCGAGGATTTCGGCGCGGAGCGGAGTGCCCTGGGCCGGCGCCTCGACCTGGGCCAGGGCAGGCGAGGCGATCCCTGCCGCGAGTCCCAGGGCCAAACCCGCAAACGCTCTGCTGAGCCGGTGAAACTGCGACGTCGTCATGGTCTGATCGGTGCCTCCGCGATTGCCCACCTCCTGCGATTGTCGCGCAAGGACGAGCTGCGGCCAAGGGCCCGCGCGGGTGGGCTGAATTGACTTTTGCGGTGCGGCAGCGTTACTGGCGCCGACTTTCGATCGACATTCGTTCGCTCGAGCCGCCAACCGGGACGTGATCCCGGAGGTCACCGTCCGCCAGCGCGTTGCGCCTGCGGGCGCGCTTTCCTATTTGCGGCGAGGGTACGGGCGAAAAGGTCACGAGGCGGCATGTTCGAATCTCTCTCCAGTCGGCTGACGGCGGTCTTCGACCGCCTGACCGGCCGCGGCGCATTGTCGGAAGCGGACGTCAACGAGGCGATCCGCGAGGTCCGCCGCGCACTCCTTGAGGCGGACGTCGCGCTCGACGTGGTGCGCTCGTTCACCGACAAGGTGAAGGAGCGCGCCGTCGGCCAGGAGGTGATCCGCTCGGTCACCCCCGGCCAGATGGTCGTCAAGATCGTCCACGACACGCTGGTCGAGACGCTCGGTGACGACGGCGAGACCCTTGACCTCAACGCCCCCGCGCCGATCGCCATCATGATGGTCGGCCTCCAGGGCTCGGGCAAAACCACGACGACGGCGAAGATCGCCCGGCGCCTCAAGGAGCGGAACAAGCTCAAGGTGCTGATGGCCTCGCTCGACACCCGGCGCCCGGCCGCTCAAGAGCAGCTCCGCGTCCTCGGCGAGCAGAACGGCATCGACACGCTGCCGATCATTGCCGGCCAGACCCCGACCCAGATCGCGTTCCGTTCGATGCAGGCCGCCCGCCTCGGTGGCTTCGACATCCTGATGCTCGACACCGCCGGCCGCACCCATATCGACGAGCCGCTGATGGTCGAGATGGCGGAGATCAAGCGGACCGCCGATCCGCACGAGATCCTCCTCGTCGCCGACAGCCTGACGGGCCAGGACGCGGTCCAGCTCGCGACCTCGTTCGACAACCGCGTCGGCATCACCGGCCTCGTCCTGACCCGCGTCGACGGCGACGGCCGCGGCGGCGCCGCGCTCTCGATGCGGGCGGTGACCGGCAAGCCGATCAAGTTCATCGGCACCGGCGAGAAGGCGGATGCGCTGGAGGAGTTCCAGCCCTCGCGCATCGCCAACCGCATCCTCGGCATGGGCGACATCGTCTCGCTCGTCGAGAAGGCGGCGGAGAACATCGACCAGGAGCGTGCGCAGCAACTCGCCAAGCGCATGCAGAAGGGGTCGTTCGACCTCGACGATCTCGGCGATCAGCTCAAGCAGATGCAGAAGATCGGCGGCATGTCCGGGATCCTCGGAATGCTGCCGGGCATCGGCAAGGTGAAGAAGCAGATCGACGCCGCCGGGCTCGACGATTCGATCTTCAAGCGCCAGGGTGCGATCATCTCCTCGATGACCCGCGAGGAGCGCAAGAAGCCCGACATCCTCAAGGCGAGCCGCAAGAAGCGCATCGCCGCCGGCTCCGGCACCTCGGTCGAGGACGTCAACAAACTGCTGAAGATGCATCGCCAGATGGCCGACATGATGAAGAGCGTCGGCAAGGACAAGGGTATGCTGAAGCGGATGATGGGCGGCATCGGGGGACTTGGCGGTATGGGCGGCGGCGGCATGCCGGCGCTCGACCCGGCCGACCTGCAGCGCCTCACCCGGCCCGGCGCTCTGCCCGGCCTCCCCGGGGGTTTCGGGGGACTGGGCGGCCTCGGCGGCGGTGGCCCAAAACTTCCCGGCCTTCCCGGCAAGAAGAAATAGTCCGCGGCAACGGACCAACGACAGCAACAGGAACCAACGAGAAAAATGTCCCTCAAGATCAGACTGGCCCGCGGCGGCACCAAGAAGCGTCCGCACTACAGCGTCGTCATCGCCGACACCCGCTCGCCGCGCGACGGCCGGTTCATCGAGAAGGTCGGCACCTATGATCCGCTGCTCGGCAAGGACGCCGAGAAGCGCGTCGTCCTCGACCTCGACCGCATCAATCATTGGCTTGGCGTCGGCGCGCAGCCGACCGACCGCGTCCTTCGCTTCCTCGACGCCGCCGGCGTCCGCACCCGCGCAGCCCGCAACAACCCCGAAAAGGCGAAGCCCGGCAAGAAGGCCGAGGAGCGCGCCAAGGCCAGGGCGGCCGCCGGGGAAGCCGCGGCGTAGCCGATGGCGTCAGCCGGAGGCCGCGTCACGGTCGGGCGGCTCGGCGCCGCCCATGGCGTGCGCGGCGAGATCCGGCTGAAATCATACACCGCCGATCCGCGGGCGATCGCGGACTATCGCCCGCTCGAAGCGCCCGACGGCCGGAAATTCGTCATCGAGACGATCCGGCCGGCCGCGGGATCGTCCTCGGCGGACATGATGGTCGTGCGCCTCGAAGGGGTCGCGGACCGGAGCGCTGCCGAGGCACTCAACGGCGTCGAGCTGACGGTCCGAAGGGAAGACCTGCCCGACCCAGACGACGACGACGATTTCTACCACGCCGATCTGATCGGGCTCGTCGCCGTGACCGTCGAGGGCGTGGAGCTCGGCCGCGTCGCCGCGATCCACAATCACGGCGCCGGGGACATCCTCGAGATCAGTCTCGGCAATGGTCCGGCGATGCTGGTGCCGTTCACCAAGGCGGCCGTGCCGGAGGTGGATGTCGGCGGAGGACGTGTCGTCGTCGCCCCGCCCGAGGAGGTGGAGGGCGAGGAGGAAGCGCCGTGACGGCGCATCGCGCTCCCTGCCTCCCCCTTGCGGGGAGGTCAAAACGCGAAGCGCTTTGGGCAGGGGTCGACCTCGCGGTCCATCGCAGCGCCCGTCGAGCACCCCCCACGCCCTTCGCCACGGCCTGCTGCGCAGGCCAAGCTCCGCGGTCTCCCCCGCAAGGGGGGAGAAAGGGGCGCGCACTGTGAGCGCCCCCTTCGCCGCTACGGTGCTGACCCTTTTCCCCGAGCTGTTTCCTGGGCCCCTGGGCGCGAGTCTCGTCGGCAAGGCGTTGGCGAACGACCTGTGGTCACTGGACGTCCGCAATATCCGCGACGCGGCCACCGACCGTCATCGCACCGTCGACGACACGCCGGCAGGAGGCGGTGCCGGGATGGTGCTGCGTGCCGACATCCTCGCAGCGGCGATCGACGCGGCTTCTCCCGCCGATGATCCGCGCCCTCGCTGGCTGATGAGCCCGCGCGGCGTGCCGCTGACGCAGGGGCTGGTCCGCGAACTGGCGGCCGGTCCCGGCGTCCTCATCGTCGCAGGCCGCTTCGAGGGCGTGGACGAGCGGGTGATCGAGGCGCGGGGTCTCCGCGAAGTGTCGATCGGCGACTATGTCCTCTCGGGCGGCGACATCGCCGCGATGGCCATTCTCGACGCCACAGTCCGCCTTCTCCCGGGCGTCCTCGGCAACGCCGACTCCGCCGTCTCGGAAAGCTTCAGCGACGGCCTACTCGAGTATCCGCACTATACTCGGCCGGCGGTCTTCGAAGGGCAGCCGATCCCCGAAATCCTCGTCTCCGGCGACCATGCGAAGATCGCGGCGTGGCGGCGGGCCGAGGCGGAACGGCTCACGGCCGAGCGGCGCCCCGAGCTCCCCCGGCCGAAATAGCTGTGCGCGGCACCTTGGCTGCATTCCGGGCATCGACAAGGCCGGTCGCATCCTGTATGGACCCGCGCCAAGACAGGTTGTGACGGTCCTGCCGGCCGCCTAGCGCGCCGCTCCGTCACCGACAGCCAAGGTTACCGCCATGAACATCATCCAGCAGCTCGAGAAAGAGCAGGCGGACATCGTTGCCGCGCAGCGCCCGGTTCCGGAGTTCGCGCCCGGCGACACCGTCCGCGTCAACGTGAAGGTGACCGAGGGCACCCGCACGCGCGTCCAGGCCTATGAGGGCGTGTGCATTGCGCGGTCCGGCGGCGGGCTCAATGAAAGCTTCACCGTCCGCAAGATTTCGTATGGCGAGGGCGTTGAGCGCGTCTTCCCGGTCTATTCGCCGCTGATCGATTCGATCCACGTCGTCCGCCGCGGCAAGGTCCGCCGCGCGAAGCTCTATTATCTCCGCGAGCTCCGCGGCAAGTCGGCCCGCATCGTCGAGAAGGCCGATCAGCGGAGCACGGCGGATACCGCCGCCGCCCGCTAGGGAGCCGGACTCAAGTGGTCGAAGTCGGAAACATCCGACTTCGACGAGTCCCCCGCCCGGGACTTTGCGGGCTTAGCCAATTCGTGCCAGCTTCGTCGCACAAATGCCACGCGCGGTCGGTTGAACTGCGCGGGGATTTTGGTGCGATTCGATCGATCCGATCGTCAGGCAAGCGGGGACGCCAAGGTGCGGGCTAGGGGATGCTGACCCGTCGGGCGTTCATGCTCAGTGGCGCCGCGCTGAGCGCTGTGACGCTGTCCGGCTATTCGATCGCGGTCGAGCCGAACCGTGGCCCGCTCGTCATCCGCTATGAGGTCAGCCCGCCGGACTGGCGGCCGATCGACGGGGTGCTTCGGATCGGCATCGTCGCCGACCTCCATGCCTGCGACCCGTTCATGTCGCGGCCCCGGATCGAAGAGATCGTGGCCACCGCAAACGAGCTCCGGCCGGACATTTTCGTCCTCCTTGGCGATTTCGTGGAGGGCCTCAATCCGTTCTTCGCCCGGCCGCTGCCGATGGACGACTGGACCGCGCCGCTCGCGGACCTCCATGCGCCGCTCGGCACCTGGTCGATCCTCGGCAACCACGATTTCTGGCACGGCGACGTCAATGTCGTGAAACGGGCGATGGATGCCCGGCGCCTGCCGCTGATGGAGAACGACGCCGAGCTGATCGCGCTGCCCGGAGGCGGCGGCTTCTGGCTCGGTGGCCTCGGCGACCAGCTGGCCGACAAGGCCACCAAGACCGGCGTCGACGATCTCGACGGCCTCACCGCCCGCATCCCGAATGACGGCCGCCCGGCGATTCTTCTCGCCCACGAGCCCGACATTTTCCCGCGGGTGCCGGATCGCTACGGCCTGACGCTGTCGGGACACACCCATGGCGGCCAGATCCGCCTGCCCCTCCTCGGCCGCTTCCCGGTCGCCTCGCATTACGGCCAGCGCTACGCCTATGGCCACATCCACGAGGGCAACCGGCACCTCATCATCTCGGCCGGCCTTGGCTGCTCGGGCCTGCCGATTCGCTTCGGGGTCCCGCCGGAGCTCGTGGTTGTGGACGTCGGGACGCCCCAGGCGCTCGCTGCGCGGGCCACCGCGACGATGCCGGAGGATACGATCGGCACCGCAACGATGATTTGAGCGCATCGGGTTTACTGGCGTTGCTCCGATCCGAGATCGTCCTATTGCGATGCCGCGCGCTCCCGAGCTCCCCCCTTGAGGGGGAGCGGGCTTTCGCGAGGCGAAGCCGATACGAAACCGTGGGGGGTCTGGGCCCATACGCAAGTCCGAGGCCAGCGGTGAGTCACAGACCCCCACCGAAGCTTGCTCCTTGCAGTCGCAATCTTCCGCCTCCCTCAAGGGGGAGGCTCGGGAGCGCGTCTCGCGACGTGTAAGCCTGGCTGATCCCGGGAGATCAGGCGAGCTGCGCTATCGCTCCACCACCCCGAGAATCGGCCCGAACCACCCCGCGCCCTGCCGGTTCAGGGCCGGGGCGAACATCGCCGATACCGAGCCGTCGAGATAGAGCGCGTTGCGGACGCCAAGCGCGTCGCGGAACATCAGGGCGAATTCGTAGAACGTGACGGCATTGTTGGTAAGGACGAACGCGACGGTGTGCTCGTCGACGATGCCGACCCCGTTCCGCAGCTTCCGCGAGTCGCTGTCGGGCAGGAAACGTGGGTGGACCTCGCCGTCGATGAGGAGCATCGGCCCCGACTGCGTCGCGAACATCGCATCGGGTCGCTCGGCCACGAACCGGTTGGTTTCCATCACGCCCGCGGTATCGCCGTTCCAGTAGAACACGCCATTCGGCAGGAGGTGGAAATTGCCCGGCCCCTCGTTGGTGTTCAGCGCGACGAGCTCGACGCCGTCCTGGATGAAGAGCCCGACGGGCGCGTAGTCGCCGTCGAACATCCCTGCGTTCATCGCGAAGGCGAGGCGCTCGCCGGCCGGGAGCTGGTCGGCAACCGAGCGGATCGTGCGGAGCGGTGTGCCGCCGGCGTCCTGCCAGAACAGGCGGAGGTCCGACGCGGTCAGGTCGACGATGCAGACCGAGTATGCGTTGCCCGCATGCTCGAGCCGATTGCACTCGGGCGCGGCCGCGGCCGGCGCTGCGGAGCAGAGGATCGCCGCGACAATGAGGAAGACGCGAAGCCGGCTCAAAGCTTGACCGCCACGGGCCCGTTACCCCATATCACGCGGATCATTCTCCCCTCCAGAATTCCAAGGCCGCCATGGCTGCGAAGACGCTGTACGACAAGATCTGGGACGATCATCTGGTGCACGAGGCCCCGGACGGGACCGCGCTCCTCTACATTGATCGCCACCTTGTCCACGAGGTGACTTCGCCGCAGGCGTTCGAAGGGCTGCGCGCCTCGCACCGCCGCGTCCGCGCGCCGGAGAAGACGCTGGCCGTGGTCGACCACAATGTCCCGACGAGCGACCGCAGATTCGGCATCGCCGATCCCGAATCGGCGACCCAGGTTGCAACCTTGGCGGAAAATGCGGCCGAATTCGGCGTCGAGTACTACAACGAGCTCGACCGGCGGCAGGGCATCGTCCACATCGTCGGCCCCGAGCAGGGTTTCACCCTGCCGGGCATGACGATCGTCTGCGGCGACAGCCACACGTCCACGCATGGCGCGTTCGGCGCGCTGGCGCATGGCATCGGCACCAGCGAGGTCGAACACGTCCTCGCCACGCAGACGCTGATCCAGCGCAAGGCCAAGAACATGCGCGTAACCGTCGACGGCCGGCTGCCGGACGGCGTCACCGCGAAGGACATCATCCTCGCCATCATCGGCAAGATCGGCACCGCGGGCGGCACTGGCCACGTTCTGGAATATGCCGGCGAGGCGATCCGGTCGCTCTCGATGGAAGGCCGGATGACGATCTGCAACATGTCGATCGAAGGCGGCGCCCGCGCCGGCCTGATCGCGCCCGACGAGACCACTTATGCCTATATCGACGGCCGTCCGAAGGCGCCGAAGGGCGCGGCCTGGGATGCGGCCCGCCGCTACTGGGAGACGCTGAGCTCCGACGACGGCGCCTATTTCGACACCGAGGTCCGCCTCGACGCCGCCTCGCTCCCGCCGCTGGTGACCTGGGGCACCAGCCCCGAGAATGTCGTCACCATCGACGGCAGGGTTCCCGACCCGGCCGACATCGCCGACCCCGACAAGCGCCGTGCCGTCGAGCGCGCGCTGGCCTATATGGGCCTTTCGGCCAACACGCCGATCAAGGACATCACCATCGAGCGCGTCTTTCTCGGCTCGTGCACCAACGGCCGCATCGAGGATCTGCGCGCGGCTGCCGCCGTGATCGACGGCCACAAGGTGCGCGAGGGCGTTTCGGCGATGGTCGTTCCGGGCTCGGGCCTCGTGAAGGAGCAGGCCGAGGCGGAAGGCCTCGACAAGATCTTCATCGCCGCGGGCTTCGACTGGCGCGAGCCGGGCTGCTCGATGTGCCTTGCCATGAACGCCGACCGCCTGGCGCCGGGCGAGCGCTGCGCCTCGACCAGCAACCGCAATTTCGAAGGCCGCCAGGGCTTCAAGGGCCGCACCCACCTCGTGTCGCCCGCGATGGCCGCGGCCGCCGCGATCGCCGGCCGCTTCGTCGACATCCGCGAGTGGCCGCGCCGGGCGGCGTAGGGATGACCGGCCTCCCGAAGCTGTCGAAGCCGTCGATCGAGGCCTTCGCGCTTGTGGGCATCACGACGCTCGAGGATGTCGCGCGCTGGACGGAGTGCGACCTCCTCGCGCTCCACGGCGTCGGCCCGAAGACGATCCGCCTGCTGCGTCCGGTGCTGGCAGAGCACGGGCTGGCGTTCGCTACCTGATCCGGAAGCTCATAGCAGAGCGCTATGGGCTCTGATATCGTCTTTTCGTGAGGGAGCTGACGTTCAGCAGGGAGGCAACGAAGGCGCTTCTTCGCCTGCCGCGCAACGTCGCCGTCACCATTCGCTCGAAGCTCGACCAGTATCTCGCGGATCCGATGTCGCTCGCCAACAATATCAAAGCCCTGAAGGGTATGGACGGGGTTCTCCGCCTCCGCGTGGGGGATTGGCGCGTTGTGTTCACTGACGATGGACAAGTCGTAGCAGTGAGCCGGATTGCGCCGCGAGGGAGTGCCTATGACTAAGCAGGTGATCGTCAGCCCCAATGGCGAGCGCATGGTCGTCCTCGCAGAGGCTGAATATGAAGCTTTGGTCGAAGCGGCCGAAGACGCTGAAGACATCGCGGCCGTCTCGCGGTTTCAGTCGCGCTTGGCGGCGGGCGAGGAGGAACTGGTTCCCGCTGCCGTCGTCGACCGAATGCTGCAGGGTGAGAACGCCGTTCGGGTCTGGCGGGAGCATCGGGGCCTGACGGCGACGGCGCTGGCAGAGCAGGCAGGCATCGCACAGCCCTATCTGTCGCAGATCGAAACCGGCAAGCGCGAGGGCACGGTCGATACCTATCGTCGGCTCGCCCGCGCCCTTCGTGTGTCCGTGGACGACCTCATTTGACGCCGAAGCCGAGCACCGACTGGAACGACCGGCCCGCGCCCTCCCTCGACGACATCGAGGCGATCGGGCGCGAGGCGTTCGCCAATCTGCCTAAGACGTTCCTCGACAAGATCGGCGAGACCCAGATCCGCGTGACCGAGTTCGCCGAGGACGACGTCCTCGACGAGCTCGGCGCCGAAACGCCGTTCGACATCATGGGTCTGTTCCAGGGCATCGGCCTCGCCCATGACGAAGCGTTGCCGCGCTCGGGGCGGATGCCGAACATGATCTGGCTCTACCGCCGCCCGATCCTCGACTATTGGGCCGAGCATGAAGAGACGCTGGGCTCCATCGTCAGCCATGTGCTGATCCATGAGATCGGCCACCATTTCGGCCTGTCGGACGACGACATGGAAGCGATCGAGGCGGCGGCGGGATGAAAAAAGGGCGAATAGTGATTAGCGAATAGGGAATAGCGGGACGACCCCCTTCCCCTATTCGCAATTCGCAATTCGCCCGGTTGACCTCCCCGGCCCCAGGACGCATCTACACGGCAAATCCGGAGTCCCGACCATGCAGCCCTTCACGAGCCTGACCGGCGTTGCCGCGCCGCTGCCGATCCTCAATGTCGATACCGACATGATCATCCCGAAGGATTACCTGAAGACGATCAAGCGCACGGGTCTCGGCAAGGGGCTGTTCGCCGAGATGCGGTACAACGAGGACGGCACGGACAATCCGGACTTCGTCCTCAACAAGCCCGCCTATCGGACGGCGAAGATCATCGTCGCCGGCGACAATTTTGGCTGCGGGTCGAGCCGCGAGCACGCGCCCTGGGCGCTGCTCGACTACGGCATCCGCGCCGTCATCTCGACGTCCTTCGCCGACATCTTCTACAACAACTGCTTCAAGAACGGCATCCTGCCGATCGTCGTCCCGAAGGAAGACCTCGACAAGCTGATGGACGATGCCGAGCGCGGTGCGAACGCCACGCTCTCGATAGACCTCGCGGCGCAGGAGATCCGCGGTCCGGACGGCGGCGTGATCCGCTTCGAGATCGACGCCTTCAAGAAGCACTGCCTCCTGAACGGCCTCGACGATATCGGGCTCACCCTCGAGAAAGGCGAGCACATCGCCTCGTTCGAGGAGCGCGCCGGCGCGGCGCGCCCCTGGGTCTGACCGGGCGCCGACCGGACGGTCCGGCGCCGGGCGGTCTCCGGCCTACTTGCCGGTGACCGGCGCCGTCGGCGCGTTGCCGACCCAGTTCAGCTGCAGGAAGAAATAGTCCGAATGGGCTTCGGCCTGGACGAGGAACACCTCCTCGTCGAGGAACAGTTCCCATGTGCCGTACTGCGATTCGCCGTCGACCTGCACGTCGCCCTCGAGGCCGAACGCCTCGGCCCCGGCCGTGAGGTCGACCCCGGTGATCTGCCCCTCGATCTCGAAGGTACAGTAGGCGAGGGTGACCGAGACATACTGCTCGACCGCCGCGTAGTAGTAGAGGTCGCCGAGCGCATCCCCGATCTTCGAGGCGTTCACGGTCCGCTGGTAAGGGCCGTGGTCGACGATCCCTTCGGACTCCCAGCCGAGGTCGAGCAGCGCGCCCTCGGCCATCTGGATGTCGTCGATGGCATTGGCGCAGTAGGCCATGGCGTCGCTGAAGGCTGCCGAGGCGTCAGCGGCGGCGATCGGCGGAGCGTTGGGGGTTGGCTTCGCCGGCTGCGCGGCGGCCGGCATCGCCAGGAGGAGCGCGGCAGCCGCCGCGCCTGCAACAAGCTTCCGTTGCGGCGCGCGCGCCGCTCCCATCGGGTGGATGGACATGGTTTCCTTACCCTCGTCGGGTTAGCGGATCGGCCCGTGCGCGATGCCCTGCGCTACCCTGAGGGCCATCATAGCATCGCCCGGCGCGCCGCATATGGCAGCGGTGCGGTATTTGCGCGTCAGGCCGATGGCCCTAGGGAGCGATCCAGCGCGACGCCAGCACGGTCCCGGAGAACCCGTCGGTCGGGATCAGCGGACTTCCTCGGGAATGAACGTGCTGACTGCCTCAAGAAGGGCCGGATACGCTGTTACCGGCTCCCAGCGCTGGCTGACGACCGTGGTCGGGGGATCTTCGCTGAGGAGCATCGGCGGGCCGAAGAGGGCCTCGAGGAGCGCAACCGGGATCGGATCGGTGCCGTCGAAATCATAGACCGAGCAGCCGATGGTCACGGTCGCGTCCGCGGGCTGTTGCGTCAGCACCAGGATGGCGTTGCGATAGGCCGTCGGGCGCTGGAACAGCGCGAGGCCCGCGCCCTCGCCAAGGTCCTCCATCGCCGCCTCGACGATATCGAGAACGGCGCGGAGTTCGGGATGCACCTCCGGCTCGGCATCCAGCCAGCCGGCCGCTCCCGCCGCGGCGACGACCTCGTCAAAGGGCGTGCTCGCTTCGACAAGACAGGTGTCGGCGAACGCCGCGACCAGGGCCTCGGGGAGCGACGCGGGCGCAGGTTGCGCTGCCGACTGGAGGGATGCGGCAGCGGCAAGGACCGCGACCCCGGCCCCGAGCCTCCGAATCGCCGCGGTCATCAGCGGGCCTCCCCGGCCGGGCGCCGCGGATAGCCCGGCGTCTCCGCGAGGACGAAGGTCCCGGCCAGCTTGTCGTGCCAGGCCTGCTTCCGCGGATCGAACGCGGCCCAGATGAAGCCGAGGAGGAGCGGGATCGCGGAGAGGATCTGCGCGAACCAGCGTCCGACCACCTGTCCGAAGCTGAGATAGCCCAGGGTGTCTGCCGAGACGACCCGCAGCCGGAGCGCCATCTTCCCGAGGGTCGCGCCGAAGAAGTACCACATCGTCCACACATAGGCGGCCTGGAGTACGGCTCCGAGCCAGGTGTTGCCGAGCGAGTACATCTCGTCGAGGTCCCAATAGCTGGTGCCGAACACCAGCGGATTGAGGATCGAGAAGACCGCTCCGACGATGATGCCGTCCAGGATCAGGGCCACGAACCTGACCCAGAAGCCCGCATAGGGCGCAGTCGCGTCACGATACGTCATCCGCCTCCCCCTTCCGTGGACCGGCCGGGGGTCCGGCGCGGTCAGCCCTTGAGGCTCGGTACGATGCGCTGGCAGGTCTCGACGAGCTGATTCACCGCAGCGACCGAGGCATCGAACATATCGCGTTCGGCGCGGTTGAGATCGATCTCGATGATGCGTTCCACACCTGATGCACCGATGACCACCGGGACGCCGACATAGCGGCCCGCAACCCCATACTGGCCCTCGAGATAGGCCGCGCAGGGGAGGAGGCGCTTGCGATCCTTGAGGTAGCTTTCCGCCATCTCGATCGCGGACGCCGCGGGCGCGTAGAAGGCAGAGCCCGTCTTGAGGAGCGCGACTACTTCGCCACCGCCCTCGCGGGTGCGCTGCACGATCTTCTCGAGGCGGTCGCTGGTGGTCCAGCCCATCTTCACGAGGTCCGGCAGCGGGATGCCGCCGACGGCCGAATAGCGGATGAGGGGCACCATGGCGTCGCCATGGCCGCCGAGGACGAAAGCCGTGATGTCTTCGACCGAGACCTTGAACTCCTCGGCGAGGAAGTAGCGGAACCTCGTGGAATCCAGGATCCCGGCCATGCCCACGACGCGGCCTGGCGGCAGGCGGCTGAATTTCTGCAGTGCCCAGACCATCGCGTCGAGTGGGTTGGTGATGCAGATGACGAAGGCGTCCGGCGCGTATTTGGCGATCCCGGCGCCGACCTGCTCCATCACCTTGAGGTTGACGTCGAGAAGGTCGTCGCGGCTCATGCCCGGCTTCCGCGGCACGCCGGCGGTCACGATGCAGACGGACGCGCCCTCGATCGCCGACAGGCTGTTCGAGCCGGCGAAGCCGATATCGAAGCCGTGGATCGGCGCGGCTTCGGCAAGGTCCAGCGCCTTGCCTTGCGCGACGCCGTCGACGACGTCGAACAGGACGACGTCGCCCAGCTCCTTGAGGCCGATCAGATGGGCAAGCGTGCCCCCGATCTGGCCAGCCCCGATCAAGGCGATCTTGGTCCTCGCCATCAGCAACAGCCCCCTTGCGGGCGGGGGGAGCCCCGCCGCGATATGTTCTAGCGGAAGAAGGAGATCGGCGTGCCGCCGGCGGTCAGCGTGCCCTCGAAGCGGCCGCCCCCCGTCGACGTCAGCGTCGCGAGCGCGGTGCCATCGGCCGACGCGAGCGTCACCTGGTTGCCGTTGAGGTCCCAGGCCGAAATCTGGCCGAGGATCGTGGACGAGCAGTCGCGCGTTGAGGCGCGGTAGCCGCCGGTCCAGGCCGTCAGCGTCATGAAGAGCTGGCAGGTGTCGGAGCCCGCCGTGACGGTCCAGCCGCCGAGGAGATCGGTGCGCCCGAGGGTGGCGCCGCCGCCGGCCGTGGTCGGGTTGACCGCGGCGGTCTGCGCGCCGCCGGGCGGCGTCGTCGTGGTCGCCGCGCCGGCCGTGGTGGCGGTCGTCGCCGTGGGGCCGGGATCGTAGCCGACGGGCGGCGGAAGCGCGGCACCGGTCTCGACCGGCGTGGTCGGGGCCGCCGCGGTCGTCAGGTCGGTCGGCATCCCGGTTGCGTTGGCGGCGGGCTGGCCGCCGAGCGGAATGTCGATGGCGCCGACTGCACCGCAGCCAGCGAGCGTGAGCGCCAGAAGGGGCGCGGTCCAGAGCAGCCTCATCCGCAAAAACCTCTCTCGGCCACTGCATTTCAGATCGGGCCGCCTTTGCTCGGCTAAAGCCCAAATGCAGCCTCTTTCGGGCATCGGCGTTGGTCAAGGGGCGAGATACCGTCCTAGGGCCCGACGGACAAGCCTCGGTACCTGAGACCCGCAAAACAGATTGGGGAAGAGCATGAACGATCCCAGGAAGCCTCCCTATCCGGAGGACGAAGGTCCGCCGCGCGAGGAGGAGATCGACGAGGCGGCCGAGGAGAGCTTTCCGGCCAGCGATCCCCCGGCCTTCGTCCCGACCCATCCCGGAAAGCCGCCGCGGAAGGGCGAGCGGGACTGACGTCAGTCGCTGCGATCGACCAGGAGTTGCTTGATGTCGGCGATCGCCTCGGCGGGATTGAGGCCTTTCGGGCAGGCGGGCGCGCAGTTGAGGATCGTCCGGCAGCGGTAGAGCTTGAACGGGTCGTCCAGGTCGTCGAGCCGCTCATCCGCGGCTTCGTCGCGGCTGTCGGAGATCCAGCGATAGGCCTGGAGCAGCGTCGCCGGTCCGAGGAAGCGGTCGGCATTCCACCAGTAGCTCGGGCACGCGGTCGAACAGCAGGCGCAGAGGATGCACTCGTAGAGCCCGTCGAGCTTCGCGCGTTCGCCTTCGGTCTGGCGGAACTCGTCCGCCGGCGCGTCATCATTGGTGTGGAGCCACGGCTCGACCGAGGCGTGCTGCTCGTAGAAATTGGTGAGATCGGGGACGAGGTCCTTCACGACCGGCTGGTGCGGCAGGGGGTAGACCTTGATCGCGGCGTCCGTGTCCTCGAGCGGGTGGATGCAGGCCAGCGTGTTGGCGCCGTCGATGTTCATCGCGCAGGACCCGCAGATGCCCTCGCGGCAGGAGCGGCGGAAGGTCAGCGTCGGATCGACCTCGTCCTTGATCTTGACGAGGGCGTCGAGGACCATCGGACCGCAGTCATCCGCGTCCACCGTGTAGGTGTCGATCCGCGGATTCGCGTCGCGATCGGGATCGTAACGATAGACGCGGAGCGTCCGGCGCTCCCCGCTGCCGTCGGGCTGCGGCCAAGTCCGGCCCTCGTCGGGCTTGGATCGGCGCGGCAGGCGGAAGGAAACCATCGGACGTCCTCTTCCGGCGCCAGGGAAGCACCGGTTCGTCCGCCACAATCACCAAAGCGAGCGGCGACACAATGCCTTGTCCCGCGACGGCCGGTCACGGATCGGCGAGGATCAGGAGGCGGGGAGGTCGACGTCCTTGTCCGGCGCGCAGGTTTCGACCGCCCTCATGACGATGAAGAGGATCGGCAGCCTTTCCCGGAGCGGCATGAAGGTTCGCATCCGTGCCACCTCCGCTTCGTCGCGCGCGGTGCGAACGAGGAAATAGGCGATCTGCCGCTCCGTCAGTTGCGGGCGCGCCGTCTCGAGGGTGCAGGAGCATTCCTCGATGGTCAGCCCGAGTTCCGCCGAACATTGCTCGAGCACGGCCTGCTCGATCGGCTGCGCCACGGCCAGGTGCTGAAAGCCGAACGCGGCCGCTGCGGCCAACCCGGCGAGCGTCTGAGACAGGGGCCTCAATAGGCCCTCGCCTGCGGCTCGAAGGTGGGAGCGTCTCCGTTGGCCTGACGGTGAACGGGCCGGTCGTCGAGCCGGACGGTGCGCTCTGCATCGTCCACGAAGGCGAGGCTGTGGCGGAGCCAGCTGGCGTCGTCGCGCTGCGGAAAATCCTCGCGGGCGTGGGCCCCGCGGGACTCGGTCCGGAACCGGGCGGCCTCGATCGTCGCAACCGCCTGCACGATCAGGTTCTCGTATTCCATCGTCTCGACCAGGTCGCTGTTCCAGATCAGTGACCGGTCGCTGACACGGATGTCGTCGCTGCCGGCCCATATCTTGTGAAGGCGGCGGACACCGTCTGCGAGGCTCTCCTCGGTGCGGAACACGCCGCAGTCCTCCTGCATGGCCGTCTGCATCCTCCGCCGCAGCGTCGCGGTCGGGGTGCCGCCGGAAGCGTGGCGGAGCCGGTCGAGACGCTGCAGGGCAACGTCCGAAGCCGCCTCCGCGATCCGCGGCAGCGCGGCATTTTTTCCGATCATCGCCGCGCAGCGCCGTCCCGCCTCGCGGCCGAAGACTATGAGATCAACCAGCGAGTTGGAGCCGAGCCGGTTCGCACCGTGGACCGACACGCAGGCGCCTTCGCCGATCGCCAGCAATCCCGGCACCACGACGTCGGGATCACCGCCGACCTTGGTCACGACCTCGCCATGACGGTTCGTCGGCACGCCACCCATATTGTAGTGGACGCTCGGCACCACCGGGATTGGGTCCCTGGTGACGTCGATGCCGCCGAAGATCCGGGCGGTCTCGCTGATCGCCGGCAGGCGTTCCTTAATGACCTTCGGGTCGATGTGGCTGAGCTTCAGGAGGACATGGTCGCGCTTCGGGCCGGTGCCGCGGCCGGCGCGGATCTCGAGTGCGATCGCCCGCGCGACGACGTCCCGGGAGGCGAGATCCTTCGAGTGCGGCGCATAGCGCTCCATGAAGCGCTCGCCCTCGGCGTTGACGAGGTAGCCGCCTTCGCCGCGCGCGCCCTCGGTGATCAGCATGCCGTGGCCGTAGAGCCCGGTCGGATGGAACTGCACGAATTCCATGTCCTGGACCGGCAGCCCGGCCCGGATTGCCATCCCCGCGCCGTCGCCGGTGCAGATATGCGCGGAGGTGCAGAAGGCATAGGCGCGGCCGTAGCCGCCGGTGGCGAGGATCGTGCGATGCGCGCGGAAGCGGTGCAGCGTGCCGTCGGCGAGGGAGAGCGCGACCACCCCGTGGCAGACGCCGTCCTCCATCAGGAGGTCGATCGCGAAATACTCGATGAAGAACGCGACCTTCCGGCGCAGCGCTTGGCCGTAGAGGGTGTGGAGGATGGCGTGGCCCGTCCGGTCCGCCGCCGCCGCGGTGCGTTGTGCCCGGCCCTCGCCGAAATGCGTGGTCATGCCGCCGAACGAGCGCTGGTAGATACGGCCGTCGCCGGTCCGCGAGAACGGCACCCCGTAGTGCTCGAGCTCATAGACCGCCGACGGCGCTTCCCGGCAGAGGAACGCGATCGCGTCCTGGTCCCCAAGCCAGTCGGACCCCTTCACGGTGTCGAACATGTGCCAGCGCCAGTCGTCCTCGCCCATGTTGCCGAGTGCGGCCGAGATGCCGCCCTGCGCCGCCACCGTATGGCTGCGGGTCGGGAACACCTTCGTCACGCAGGCGACGCGGAGCCCGGCTTCGGCGGCGGCAACGGCGGCACGAAGACCGGCGCCGCCGGCGCCGATGACCACGACGTCGGCCTCATGGTCGATGAGCGGGTAGGCGCGGCCAAGGACGCCCGGCGCCCCGGTCACGGAAGTCGGATCCGCCACGCTTCAGCTCCCGAAGCTCAGTCTCAGGATCGCGTAGCCCGAGCCCGCGACCACCAGCGCCGCATAGCCGATCGCGGCGATGACGGCGGCGCGTTGCCAGGACGGCCGATGGACGTAGTCCTCAACGATTTCGATGATGCCGAGCGTCATGTGATAGGCGGCGAGCGCAATGAAGGCGAAGATGACGATGCCGACCACCGGATGGCGCAGCACGCTCCGGACCGTCAGATAGTCCGCCCCCAGCACCATCACGCCGAGGCCGATGGCGATGAGCGCGAGCGGCAGGAGCAGGATCGACGTCAGGCGCTGCCGGAGGTAGCGGCTGCTGGCGCCCGCCGGCTTCCGGTCGGCCGGGATCTTGTGGGCGCTGGTCTGGCGTTGCTCCGGCAATCGCCGCTCTCCTGTCAGGCGGAACCGCCTTCGTTGTTCCGGTCCCACCTCGCGCAGGCGGGACCGTCGGGCCGTCACGGCCGATCGTCTCCGAACCGCGGACCATCCGCAAGCAACGAGCGGGACTATGCCTCCAGTCCAAAGCCGCGAAGCGCGAAGCGGACGGTCGCGTCGACCTCGTCCTCATCGTTCCAGTCGAGGTCCGGCGCAAAGATCACCCGGAGGATGACATAGCTGCCGGCAACGGACGCGAAAAGGCGAACCACCTGGTCCGGGCGCAGCCCCGATGTCGCGGCATGGGGCGTCAGCACGGCCTCGGCCGCCGCGCGGAACCTCTCGCCCTCCTGGTGCAGCAAGGCCCGGAGCTCCGGATGGAACGGCAGCTCCTGCAGGATGATCCGGATCAGCGGCGCGTGGAGGCGCGCGAACGCGACGCGCCGGAGCATCATCGTCCGCATGATCAGGCGGATGTCGCCGCCGGATTCGGCAATGACGCCGGCGAGCTCGTCCAGCGCCGCCGGAAGCACGACGTTGGCCGCCAGCGGTCTGACGAGACGGAGAAGCAGGTCCTTCTTGTTCTCGAAGTGGCGGAAGATGGTCCCTTCCGCCACGCCGGCGCGCCTGGCGATCTCGATCGTCGGCGTCGCCTCGAAGCCCTTCTCGGCGAAGCAGATCACCGCGGCCTCGACGATGAGCCGCTTCCTGGCGGTCATCGGTCCCTCGGCGGCCTCGACGGCATCGGCGATGGCTGATGCCGCTGCGGCGAGCGTCGGGTCGACCGCCTCGGGCGGCGTTTCGTCAGGTCGCCGCGGCAATCGTCACCCGACGGAGGCGCGCGTGGACGAAGGTGCCGATCCAGACGAGAGCAAGGCCGATGGCAGCGATGATCAGCATCGTACCCCATGGGTTCCAGCTGTCGGGCCCGCCGATCAGCGCCCAGCGATAGCCTTCCACCACGGCGGAGAACGGAACCGCATCCGCTGCCCAGCGCAGCCAGTCCGGCAGGGCGGCGATCGGAGCCTGCGCTCCGGCAAGCGCTGCCTGATAGAAGACCGTCGGCAGCACTATCACGATGGCGGCAAAGCTGAGGAGCGAAAAGAGGCCGAGGAAGAGCAGCGCCACCGCCGCCGCCGAAACCCAGACCACGCCCCAGATGACGAAGACGCTGCCCCAAAGGCCGGTGGTCCAGGAGACGACGATGGCGAGGACCAGGCTGGCGAGCGCGGTTGCGACCAGCGGCACGACGCTCCTGAACATCGAGACGGTGAGTGCGGCCTCGCGCGTGCGCTCGCCGCGCGTGGTGATGAAGACGAGAAGCGCGCCGACAAAGCCCGCCAGCCACGTCGCCTGCAGCATGACTGCCGGCGCGACAAGGGCGGTCGGATTCGGAGCGGCGTGGAGGAACTCGGGTACGACGGTCACCATCGGGGCGGGCGGCGGATTCGCCGCTCCTCCCGCGAGCGCCGAAACCGCCCCGCCGATCACCGCCTGCAGCTGGACGGGGAGCGTGGTCACAAGCTGGCCCTCCAGTTGCGACAAATGCTGGCTGACGATGATCGGCAAGGTCGCCGGCGTGCCCTGTCCGAGCGAGGCCGCAAATCCCTCGGGGATGACGAGTAGGGCGACGACGTCGCCCTCGTCGAGCGCCCTCCGGCCGTCCGCTTCGGCCGCAAACGACACGACCGACATCGGCAGCGCCTGGTCGAGCCCGGCCGCGAGCCGGGGACCGATCGGCGCCGGCGACGCGGAATCGAGGTCGACGATCCCGAGCGACACCACGGGCATCACCCGCTGGGGGTCGGTGGCCGCGGAGAGGGCAAAGAACGAGAAGATCAGCATGATGACCGTCGGCAGGATGAGCGCCGGCGGGAACGTGGGTCTGCGGACGAGGCGTTGCAGAACGGGGTTCATGGCATGTCCTCCAAGACGAGGCTGCACAATAGATGTGAGTACTCACTTGCACAAGGGATGAGCCTGGTCGGACGGTCCCGGACTTCGCGGCTCTGTTCCGTATCGCTGTGGGAACCCAGCGACACTTGCCAGGCCTTGCCCGCTCGCCATGCCTGCCGCAGCATCGCGGGGTCAGAAATTCAACCGCATCGAAAACCCCTTGCACGATCCGTTCGAACAGCTCGGCCCGCCAACCGCCGAGTTTCCCGGCGACACGCCGCGGGCCCGCTTTGACCGCGCCGTCGCCTACCACCAGGCGGCGGACCTGCTGCTGCAACACCGGCTCAATACGTTCATCGTGGCGCAGGCGTTTCTCGCCGGGGCGTTCTTCACCTCACATGTCCCGGAAGCGCCGAGCGCCTTTCTCGTCTCGGCGCGCCTCGCGCTCGTCGCCCTCGCGCTGGCGTACTGCGTGGCGTTCTTCATCGTGACGTGGCGCATGACCGGCGGGCTCGAGCGCCTCAAGGCGCTGCTTCTCCGGGACCCCGTCTTCGCCGCCTTCTATCTCCCGTCGGGAAGCACCGGGCGCCGGAGCCGCTGGACGCGGTGGCTCAATCCGCTGATTCCGTCGGCGGCGTTCGCATTCTGGATAGCGGTCGCAATCGCCGGAGCATGACGGCGCGTTCGCGCTGGCGCGGGAAGATTACGGTGCGGACGGCGTGCGTGAATCATCGCATCGGCGTCGCCGAGCTTTCCGCGCCGGCCAGCGCCGAGGGCGTGGCGAAATGCTCCGGACGCACGAAACGCTCCGCCGCCGCAGTTCCGATTTCGTGGAGCAGCGCAAGATCGCCGGCATTGTCGAGCTGGGTGAGGCGCTCGACCGTCCCGGCGTCCAAAGCAAGGCCGAGCTCGCTGCGCAGCCACTCGCGATCGAGGCGGACATTGTAGCGTTGGAAGGTGAAGAGCGGCTCGCGCGTCAGCCGGAACCCTTGGAGGTCGCCGGCCTCGCCATTGATCGGCCATGACGTGTCGGTGCGGCCCAGCAGCTCCATGGTCGTCGTCGCCAGATCCCCGGCCTCGTTCGACATGCCGCGCAGCGCCTCGACTGCGAGCGCTGCGGCGGGCGTCCGCCGCGCCGACGCGGCGCTCAGCCGCTGGCGGTGGAGCCCGGTGCCGATCGAGACGAAGTGCAGCCTCCGCTCCCCGACGGGCCAGCCGAAGCCGTAGGCGGGAACGGTCACGAGCTGCAGGAGCGCGAGGATCGGGTTGTTGTGCGGGGTGACCCCGCCATCGACGAAAAGGCCCGGCGGCTCGCCCTCCACGATCGCCACCTCGTGCGGTGCGAAATAGTAGGGCGCCGCGGTCGATGCGCGGAGGAGATCGGCAATGCGGAAATGCCGGTTGCCGACATGCGAGCCGTCGGCCGGGTCATCCCAGTAGCGCGATCCGGGGTTGTTCGAGATCAGCCACGGGCTGCCGGTGTCGAGCCGCTTCATGACGATGGCGAGGCCGGTGCGGAGATTCGGGGACTCGATCCGGAGATCGCCGACGATGGCGTGGATCTCCTCTTCGAGCGCGGTGGCGTCGAAGAGGCTCTGGATCAGCTTCACGCGGAACCGCGAGCGGGCGAAGACGCGCGGCGCAAGGCGGAAATAGACCGCCTTCAGCTCAGACGCGCGGAGCCCGAGGGCAAGCCCGGTCGCGATGATCGCACCCGTCGACGTCCCGCCGATCAGATCGAAGCGGTGGGCGAGCCGAAAGGCGGGATCGCCTGCGCCAAGGATGGCCTCGATGCGCTCGAGGAAGGCAAGCGTGATCACGCCGCGCACCCCGCCGCCGTCGAGGCCGAGGACGAACTTCTGCCCGCTATCGTTGTCCGGCACCCGACCCTGCCTTCGATGCGCGTGATTTTCCCCGCATCCTTAGCAGGCGGAACGGCATGCCGCCCGCGGAAACCGGTCAATCGGGCGATCACATGGCGATCGATTGTCCTAACTAAGGCATTGGCATACAATGATTTTTTGAGAAATCTTCGGAACCGATCGGGGGCTTTGCCGTTTGCCGGGCGCTGGAGGGGTCCATGGAGAGCAGACGAATGAATCTCAAGCCGAACCTTTTGATCACGACCGCCGCCGGCATCGCCCTTGCCACCGCGCTCTCGGCAGGGTCAGCCTTCGCACAGGCAGACTGGCGGGCCACGATCGACGCCCTCGCCATCGACGCGGAAGCGGTCGGCGCCGGCGACTTCACCACGGCGACGGTCGCGGTCGAGGATCCGTTTGGCGATCTCGAAGTCGACACCACCGCGACCGATCCGGCCGTTATCGGCGCGGCCATCGCGGTGTGGACGCCGGAGCAGCTGACTGAGCTCGTGCAGCGCTGCAACGTCATCCTCGAGGCGGGCACCACCTATGCCGCCGACGTCGCCGCATATTGCGGCGTGATCATCGACGACATCTTCGCCGCGGGTGACGACGCCGCGGCGCCGGGAGCCGCCCCGATGCTGCCCGAGCCGGCGCCCATGACGCCGACCCCGCCGCCGGCTCCCTAAGCCCGAAGCCTGATCGAGGGCGGCCGCTCCGCCCTCGGGGTGCCACCTCCGGGGCACCGTCCCCCGAGCCAGCCCGTCTGGCTCGGGGGTTTCGGCTTGTCCCGCGTTGTCCGTAGCGGCTTATCCCCGCGTCCCGCCGCCTCACGGCCCTGGCATTGGCGGACCTCAAATCCGCTGATAAGGAGGGTGCCCACGATGGAGGGGGAGCCTCCGACAGAAGAGGCTTGGCGAGAGCCGTGACCGAAGAGGTCCGCGGCCGCGGGAGTGCTATTTGAGCCACACGATCAACTACCTGCGCAAAGCGCGCGTGCAGCGGAGCGAGCTCGCCGTACCGGGCTCCAACCCTTCGATGATCGACAAGGCGGCCCAGAGCGCCGCCGACTTCATCTTCCTCGACCTCGAGGACGCGGTCGCCCCGCCCGACAAGGAGCAGGCCCGCAGGAACATTGTCCAGGCCCTCAACGACATCGACTGGCGCGCCGCCGGGAAGACGATGTCGGTGCGCATCAACGGCCTCGACACCCACTACATGTACCGCGACGTCGTCGACCTGATGGAGCAGGCCGGCGACAAGCTCGACACCATCCTCGTCCCCAAGGTCGGCGTTCCGGCGGACCTCTATGCGGTCGAGATGATGGTGAACCAGATCGAGACGGCGAAGGGCTTTTCGACCCGCGTCGGCCTCGAGGCGCTGATCGAGACGGCGCTCGGCATGGCCAATGTCGAGGCGATCGCCGCCTGGAACGGCCGGCTTGAGGCGCTTCATTTCGGCGTCGCCGACTACGCGGCCTCGAACAAGGCGCGCACCGTCAACATCGGCGGCCTCAACCCCGACTATCCCGGCGACCAGTGGCATTTCGCCCTGTCGCGGATGACGGTCGCCTGCCGCGCCTACGGCTTGCGCGCGATCGACGGCCCGTTCGGCGACTTCAAGGATCCCGAGGGCTACAAGCTCGCCGCCCGCCGGGCCGCGGCGCTCGGCATCGAGGGCAAGTGGGCCATCCACCCCTCGCAGATCGAGCTCGCCAACGACGTCTTCTCGCCGAGCCCGGCCGAGGTCGACAAGGCCCGCCGCATCGTCGCCGCCCTCAAGGAGGCCGAGGCGCAGGGCAAGGGCGCGGCGGCGCTCGACGGCAAGATGATCGACGCCGCTTCCGAACGCATGGCGAGGAACGTCCTCGTCGTGAACGACGCCATCGAGGCGGCTGCGCGGAAGCGCCAGCCCGCCGCCTGACGCACCGGATCGCTCAATGGATATTCACGAATACCAGGCCAAGGAAATCCTGTCGCGTTACGGCGTCGCCGTGCCCCGCGGCGGCTTTGCGACGACCCCCGAAGAAGCGGTCGACCGCGCCCGCGAAGTCGGCGGCGAGCGCTGGGTGGTCAAGGCCCAGCT
The DNA here is from genome assembly GCA_050184415.1 of Bauldia sp. Lineage (GTDB taxonomy): Bacteria > Pseudomonadota > Alphaproteobacteria > Rhizobiales > Kaistiaceae > JADLGL01. The sequence continues at coordinate 8,734 of JBFXAJ010000003.1, read as the reverse complement.
TCATTCCGGCGCCCGCGGCAAGGCCGGCGGCATCAAGCTCTGCAAGAGCCTCGACGAGGTGAAGGCAGCGGCGGAATCGCTGATCGGCACGACGCTCGTCACGATCCAGACCGGCCCGAAGGGCAAGCTGGTCGCGGGCGTCTATGTCGAGGCGGCCACCGCGATCGACAAGGAATTCTACCTGTCGTTCCTGATCGACCGGAAGGCCGAGCAGACCATCATCGTGACCTCGCCGGCCGGCGGCATGGACATCGAGGAGGTCGCCGCCACCCACCCCGAGAAGATCTTCCGCACCATCGTCGACCCGGCGTTGGGCCTCCGTCCCTTCGCCGCGCGCCAGATCGCGATCGCGCTCGGCCTCGGCGGTGCCCGCCTCAACAAGGCGGCCGAAGCGATCCTCGGCTGCTATGAGGCCTTTGTAGACAGCGACGCCTCGATGCTCGAGATCAATCCGCTGGTGCTCGACGCCTCAGGCGCCGTACTGGTGCTCGACGCCAAGATGGCGCTCGACGAGAACGCCCTCTTCCGCCACGTCGACCTCGCCGAGCTGAGAGACAAGTCGCAGGAGGACCCGCGGGAAACGTTCGCCAATGATGGCGGGCTCTCCTATGTCGGCCTCGACGGCAATATCGGCTGCATCATCAATGGCGCGGGCCTCGCGATGGCGACGCTCGACATGATCAAGCTCGCGGGCGGCGAACCGGCGAACTTCCTCGACATCGGCGGCGGCGCATCACCCGAGCGCGTAGCGAAGTCGTTCCGCGCCGTCCTCCAGGACGCCAATGTCGAAGCCATCCTCGTCAACATCTTTGCCGGCATCAACCGCTGCGACTGGGTCGCCGAGGGCGTGATCAAGGCGATCGAGGAGGTCAAGATCCCGGTGCCGCTCGTGGTCCGCCTCGAGGGGACCAATGTGGAGCAGGGCATGGCGATCCTGAGAGCCGCCCCTTACCCGATCATCATCGCCGATTCGCTGGCCGATGCCGCCAACAAGGCGGTTGCCGCATGGCGTGGCGCGACCAAGCAGAAGGCGAGCTGAACCGATGTCCGTCCTCCTCAACAAGGATACCAAGGTCCTCGTCCAGGGGATCACGGGCAAGATCGGCACCTTCCACGCCGCGGACATGATCACCCACGGCACGCGGGTGGTCGGCGGCGTGACGCCCGGCAAGGGCGGGGCGAGCCATCTCAACCTCCCGGTCTTCGACAGCGTTCGCGAGGCGGTCGAGGCTACCGGCGCCACCGCGTCGATCGTGTTCGTGCCGCCGTCGGGCGCGGCCGACTCGATCATGGAAGCCGCTGACGCGGGGATCACCTTCTGCGTCTCGATCACCGACGGGATTCCTACCCAGGACATGGTCCAGGTGAAGAGCTTCCTGCGCCGCTTCCCGATCGAGAAGCGGATGCGCTTCGTGGGACCCAACTGCGCCGGCGTCATCACGCCCGGCGAGGGCATGATGGGCATCATGCCCCCGCACATCTATCTCCCCGGCCGCGTCGGCGTCGTCGGCCGCTCGGGCACGCTCGGCTACGAGGCCGCCGCGCAGATGCGCGCCTATGGCATCGGCATCTCGACCTCGGTCGGCATCGGCGGCGACCCGGTCAACGGCTCGTCGCACAAGGACATCCTCGAGCTCTTCGAGGCTGACCCGGACACCGACGCGGTCGTCCTGATCGGCGAGATCGGCGGCCCGCAGGAAGTCGAGGCCGCGGCCTACATCAAGGAGCACATGACGAAGCCGGTCGTCGCCTATATCGCGGGCCTGGCGGCTCCGAAGGGACGCCGCATGGGCCATGCCGGCGCGGTCGTTTCGTCGGTCGGGGAAAGTGCTCAGGAAAAGGTCGAGATCCTCAAGGCCGCCGGCGTCCACGTGGCGCCTACGCCCTCGGACATCGGCGCGACCATGGCGCGGGTGCTCGGCAAGGCCGCGTAAGCCAACGACGGCGCCCGCCGAGGCGGACGCCGCCCGAGCGCTGGTCCGCGCCCGTCCTACTGGACGCGCTCGACTGTTACGCCCGGCTGCTCGATCAGCGTCTGGACCGCTGCCTCCCCAGTGAGGTGAGCGGCGCCGACGGCGACGAAGAACGTCCCCGCCCGGTCGAGCATGTCGTTGATCGCCAGAATCCAGTCCCGGTTGCGGACCCCGATCGCCGTCTCATAGGCGACGCCGGCGCGCTCCGTCGGATCGAGGAACCCCTCGAGCAACCCCTCCAGCTCGGCCCCGATGGCATCGAGCTCCGCTGCGGGGACGCCGAGGAGCTCCTCGAGTTCGGCGTCGAACTGCTCGAAGAAGCGCTCGTCTTCGCCGAGGATCAGGAACGCCAGCGATTCGAGGTCGCCGGCGAGCCAGAACCCCCACATCCGGTCGAACATCCATTGCGTGAGAGTGGCGACGTCGATCCCATGGTTCTCCATGATGATGGTCGTCCGCAGCGCAGCGACCTGAAGCTCGATCGGGTCGGAGGCGAAGAGGCGGATCTGGGCGTCGGCGGTCTCGAAGCCGCGGATCGGAACGCCCCGCTCTTCGGCAAGCTCCATCAGAATGAGGTCGACGCCTTCCGTCGGCGACGCGCCGCCGCCCATCATGGATGTCGCGCCGGCGAGCATCGAGACCAGCCAGGGCTGCATCGTGTTGAGCTCCGGCAGGAGCGTGTCCGCCATCGGGCCGGCGATCATCTCGGCCATCAGCCGGACTTCCTCCTCCGGCATGAAGTCGGTGAGGAGCACGCCGTCGTCGAGGTAGCCCAGCTCCTGGATCAGGCTGGCGACGAGAGCCTCATCCGCAATGTCCACGGTCTCCACCCAGAGCTCGTCGGCGGCGTCGAGCGCCGCCTCGACTTCGTCCGACATCCAGTCGACGCAGTTCACATCCGGTATCGTGAGCGGCCCGGCCGGTCCGGGCGCGACCGGGTCGCACGCGGCATAGTGGATCGTGCCGAAGAGGTAGATGGTCGTATCGGCGTCGCGGGCGACGAACAGCGCCGGGTCGGCGGCCGCGGGCGTGGCCCCGAACAGGAGGCAGGTTGCGACCACCGCCGGGCCGAGGATGGGTTTCATGATCAGGCGCTTTCTGCTGGAGGGCGGAGGCCGAAGCCCGCGACGCATCGCCGGCCACACGGTGCGGCCAACGGCGCGGTCCACCCCGCCACGGGTGAATCGGCGCGGCAAGGGACCGGCCATCATGGTACCGGAAACCGGTAACGGCATGATGCTATGCGAAAGCCATGGCAGCCGTAGGCGAAACGTCAGGACGGACAAGGCGCAGCCGGAAGGGCAGGCGCCGCCCGCTGTGGCGCCGCATCCTGCGCTGGGCGCTGCTTGCCGTCCTGATCCTGGTTGCGATTCCGCTCCTGCTCACCCCGCTCTATCGTATCGTCGCGCCGACCTCGACGCTGATGCTCTGGGACCGCGTCACATTCCAGCCGGTCGACCGCCAATGGGTGACGCTCGACGACGTCGCGCCCGTCCTCGTGCGCTCCGTGATCGCATCGGAGGACAATTTCTTCTGCCAGCATCACGGCGTCGATCTCGGTGCGCTCCGTGAGGTGATCGAGTCCGGCGCCAATCGCGGTGCCAGCACGATCGCCATGCAGACGGCGCGGAATCTCTTCCTCTGGCAGGGTGGCGGGATCTTCCGGAAGGGTCTCGAAATCCCGATCGCGTTCTATGCCGATCTCGTCCTCGGCAAGCGGCGGTTGATGGAGATCTACCTCAACATCGCCGAATGGGGCCCTGGCATCTTTGGCATTGAGGCGGCCGCGCGCCATCATTTCGGCGTTGCGGCGTCCGACCTCAGCGGTCGGCAGGCTGCCCTCCTTGCCGCGGTCCTGCCGAACCCGATCGTCCGCGATCCGGCGAACCCGAGCGGGACGGTGCGCAATTTGGCGGATATCATCCAGCGCCGTGTGGCGAACGGCCCCGACGTCTTCTGCCTCGGCCTCTAGGCTTTTCGGTCGCAGAGGCTGGTCAAACCGCGCCCGGCGCTATATAGAGCCCGCCAATCCTGACATCGACCGAGATTGCCGGAGCCGAAAATGGCCGTTCCAAGGAAGAAGACTTCGCCGTCCAAGCGCGGGATGCGCCGGTCGGCCGACGCCCTCAAGGCGCCGACCTACATCGAGGACAAGGACTCGGGCGAGCACCGCCGCCCCCATCACATCGACCTCAAGACCGGCATGTATCGCGGCCGGCAGGTGCTGACGCCGAAGTCGGAGAGCTGAGGCTCGCCGACGCGGATCGCAAGAATGTGGACAGGGCCGGCCATGCGCCGGCCCTTTCTCTTGTGTGACGGGCGATCCTGCTAGGATCGCACGGCCCGAAAGCGGAGAGGCGCCATGCGCAACATCCCCTACACGCTCGTTCCACTGATCATCTTCAACATCGTGATGCTGGCTGCCTGGGAAGGCATCTGGACCGATCCGATCTTCACGCTGCCGCTGTTCTCGGGCGAGGAATGGACCATGACGGTCGGCGACCTCATGGTCGTGATCGGCCTGCTGTCGCTTCTCGGCGAGGTGTTCCGCTCCGCGACGATGGCCCGCACGGCGGTGACGAACCATCTGATCTCGATCATCGTCCTCATCATCTTCGTGATCGAGTTCGTGGTCGCGCCGGGCGCCGGAAACTCGACGTTCTTCATCCTCACGATCATCGCGCTGATCGACGTGCTCGCGGGCGTGGTCATCACCATTCGCCTCGCGTCGCGCGACTTCACGGTCGATGACGTCCACGATCCGCGCATTCCCCACTAGACTGGTGGTGCGCCGAGACGCGGGCGCACTCTAGCGCCGCAGCATCGCCTGAAATGCGCGGTAGCTCGATCGCGGCGTCCGCTGCTGCGTCGCGAAATCGACTTCGACGAGGCCGAAGCGTTTGCGATAGCCCTCGGCCCACTCGAAATTGTCGAGGAGCGACCATGCGAAATAGCCGGCGACGTTGACGCCGGCCGCCTTGGCGGCGAGCACGGCGCGAAGATGCTCGGCATGGAAGCGCGTGCGCCGGACATCGTCGATGCCGGCGACCTCCGCCATGCCGTTCTCGGTGACGTAGATCGGCAGCCTTGTGTAGTCGCGCGCGACCTGCATCAGGAGGTCGGTCAGCCCCTGCGGATAGATCTCCCAGCCGAGGTCGGTCTTCTCGAACTGCCCTTCGGTCTTGGCGACCGGGAACAGCCCACCGGCCGGATCGTGCCGCATGAGGGCGCGCGTGTAGTAGTTGATCCCGCACCAGTCGAGCGGGCGGCGGATTTCGGTCAACTCGTTCACCGCCCGCGGCGGCAGATACGGCCCGAGCTTCCGGAACAGGTCGATCGGGTATTCGCCGCGATAGACCGCGCCGAGATACCAGCGGTTGAAGATGCTTTCCCAAAGACGCGATGCGGCGCGGTCGTCCTCGTCGTCGGTCGCCGGCTCGCATTTTTCGAGATTGAGGACGATGCCGAGATTCCTCGCGCCCTCGGCCCGCAGCGCATCGATGCCCGCGCCATGGGCGAGGAGGACGTGATGCATGGCCCGGGCGCCGGCTCGGTAGTCGCGAAGGCCCGGCGCATGCTTTCCCTCGACGTGGCTCAGCCAGGCGGTGCACCACGGCTCGTTCAGCGTCGCGATGGATGCCAGCCGGTCGCCGAAACGCCGGCCGATCAGCGCCGAATAGTCGGCGAACCAGGCGACGATGTCCCGATTCTGCCAGCCGCCCTTGTCCTCGAGAGCGCTCGGCAGGTCCCAATGATAGAGCGTCGCGAACGGCTTGAGGCCGCGCTCCAGCATCTCGTCGACCAGGCGGTCATAGAAGGCGAGGCCTTTCTCGTTCGGCGCCCCGACGCCGTCGGGAAGGATGCGCGGCCAAGCGAACGAGAAGCGATAGGCATCGAACCCGCCGTCGCGGATGAGGTCGAGGTCTTCCGGCCAGCGGTGGTAGTGGTCGCACGCGACGGAGCCATCGGTGCCGTCGGTGACGTTTCCCGGGGTCGCGGCGAAGGTGTCCCAGATCGAGGAGCCGCGACCGTCGATCTGCCCGCCCTCGATCTGGTAGGCCGAGGTGGCCGCGCCAAAGATGAAGCCGTCGCCGAAATCAGCGCGTTTCAGCTCCAGACTGTGTATCTCGGTTGCCGCGCTTCCTTTGTTCATCTTACAATAATTTCACCCTTCTGAATGAGCTTGCTTATAGTTGTCTCTGAAGGGGTTTCATTACTGGAGCCGGCGTACATCGGTACGGCAAGACCGCCAATACGTTGAACGTGGGATACAAAACTAATGTCGTTTGCTTGACCGTCGTCAATCCCACTAGTATTTATTGCGAATACATTGCCTTGTTCATCCAAGCATGGTCCACCGCTTGTTCCACCAGACAATTTCAAGCGCACCTCGTAGCAAGACCCCGGCAAAAGGACCGAATCCCTTCCGTCACGGTACTCCTTAACCATGGTCCCCGCGATGAATTGAGGCGCAACTGAAATACTAGCGGTAGTATCAGTAAGCGTCGTTTGCATTCGAGGAAACGCCCATGTAAATATATTACTGTTCGGCGGAGGAATTCGCTCGGTAAGAGAAAGAACCCTATTCTTTAGAAGATCGCCGCCGGTTTTTCGTTGGGCGCGAAGGAAAAGCGCGCCAACGTCGGCCTGCGTATGACAACTGGCGCCGTAGGCAAACCGAAAAGCGATTTGGTTGTCACCTAAGTAGTGGAGGACAGCGAGCCCTTCTTTGGACTGGCGCTCGTTGATTACATGCGCGGCTGTGGCGACGATTCCCGAAGTGTGGATGAAAAAGCCTGTGCCGATGCAACGAATTTCGGGAGCATCGCCGACTGCGAAAATTGGAACGATAGCTTCCCAAGGCTGTGTTGGCCGGCCGTCGGCCGTCCGGACTCGAAAGTGCCATTCACCATCCCGCACCACTCGCTCAGGTTCAGGAAGGAGCAATTGGACCGCTTTCCATGCTAGTTCAGGATCGGCCGGCCTGACGCGTCGAAGCGGTGCAGCTCGGCAATCTTGGGCGAGAGGCTGACGACGTCGCCGGCGTGGTAGGGCGACTTGCCGCTCTGCCGGACGATCACCGGCTCCTGCGTGCCCATGTCGACATAGACGTAGCTGTCGGACCCGAGGTTCTCGGAGTAGATCACCTTGCCCGACCACGCGCCGGCGCCGGCGGTGATGTCGAGATGCTCGGCCCGGATGCCGACGGTGTTGGCGCCGAACTTGCCGGCAAAGCCGCCGTTCAGGAAGTTCATCTTCGGCGAGCCGATGAAGCCGGCGACGAACAGCGACTGCGGCCGCTCGTAGAGCTCCATCGGCGAGCCGACCTGCTGCACCACGCCGTCCTTCAGCACCACGATCCGGTCGGCCATGGTCATCGCCTCGACCTGGTCGTGGGTGACGTAGATCATGGTGGTGTTCGGGAGCTGGTCCTTGAGCTGCGAGATCTCGATCCGCATCTGCACCCGGAGCGCCGCGTCGAGGTTCGACAGCGGCTCGTCGAACAAGAACACCTTCGGATCGCGGACGATGGCCCGGCCGATCGCGACGCGCTGGCGCTGGCCGCCGGAGAGCGCCTTCGGCAGGCGGTGGAGATAGCTGGTGAGCTGGAGTTTGGCGGCCGCGGCCTCGACCCGCTGCTTGATCTCCGCCTTCGGCATGCCCTGGAGCTTCAGGCCGTAGGCCATGTTCCGGAACACGTTCATGTGCGGGTAGAGCGCGTAGCTCTGGAACACCATCGCGATGCCGCGCTTCGACGGCGCGATGTCGTTCACGACCCGCCCGTCGATCGAGATCGTCCCGGAGGTGATCGTCTCGAGGCCCGAGATGCAGCGGAGAAGGGTCGACTTCCCGCAGCCCGACGGGCCGACGAAGACCACGAACTCGCCCGACTCGATCTCGAGGTTGATGTCCTTGAGGATGTGGACGTTGCCGTAGCTCTTGTTGACGTTCTTGATGGAGAGGCTCGACACGGTTCCCTCACTTCACTGAGCCGGCCATCAGGCCGCGGACGAAATAGCGTTGCAACGAGAAGAAGACGATCAGCGGCACAATGATCGAGATGAAGGCGCCCGCCGTCAGGAGGTGCCAGTCATTGCCGCGGGTCCCGAGGAGGTCGACCAGCTTGCTTGTCAGCACGACCTGCGAGTCCTGTGACCCGAGGAACACCAGTGCGACGAGGAGGTCGTTCCAGATCCACAGGAACTGGAAGATCGCGATCGACGCGAGCGCCGGCACGCTCAGCGGCAGCACCATCGAGGTGAAGATCTGGAAGTGGGACGCACCGTCCATGCGCGCCGATTCCATGATCTCGCGCGGCAGCCCCATCATGTAGTTTCGCAAGAGATAGACCGCCAGCGGCAACCCGAATCCGGTGTGTGCCAGCCACACCCAGAAATAGCCCTTTCCCGGTACGCCGATGATGCTCGCGATCTCGTTGTGCAGTCGCAAGACCGGGATCAGCGCCATCTGCAGCGGCACGACCATGAGGCCGACGATCGCGATCACGAACAGGGTCCGCCCGGGGAATTTCATCCAGGCGAGCGCATAGGCGGCGAAGGCGGCCACCATCACCGAGATAATCGTTGCCGGGATCGCCACGGTCGCCGAATTGAGGAACGAGCGGCCGATGCCCGATGCGTTGAGCACCGTCGTGTAGTTCTCGGTCGTGAAGCGCGGCGCCATGTCCGCGACGTAGTAGATGCGCGGCCCGGTCTCGTGCGTGAACGGCGTCGGCGAGGTCCAGACGTAGTCGCCATTGG
>JBFXAJ010000002.1:0-216494 GCA_050184415.1 Bauldia sp. | reverse complement strand
CAGGACGCCCTTGCGCAGGTGCCGAAGCGACCCCATACTTTGCGTCCCATCAACAAACGAAAGGAGGTGATCCAGTGACTCATTGTCTTAAGCCGTCCGCGGCTGCGGTGACCTGGACTCTCGCCTCTGTCGAGGTCCGGGCCTAGCCGATCGCAACGGGCGCTTTGCCCTGACTGCGATCGTCTGACGGCCGCTTGCGGCAAGACAGACAATGGAAGGGCCGTCCAGATCGGGCGGCCCTTCTGCTTTCGGGGTCAGATGCCGATCTGCGTGAAGGGATCGTAGGTGCCGACGCTCCACAGCCGGCCCTCATGGTCGCGGCAGGTGAAGCCGCGGCCGCCATAGCTCTCGTCTTTGAGGTCCAGTACCATCGTGAACCCCGCCTTCCGCGCGCGGGCATGGACGCTGTCGGCGTCGTCCACCACGAGGTAGGACGTCTGCGTCTCGGCGCCGCCGATCTGGTCGGGCTGGACGATGTTGGTGCCGAGGCTGTTGGCCGACGGATTGTCGTCGCGCACCGAGCCGATCATGATCATGCCGTTCCCGAGCCGCAGCTCGGCATGCGTCACGAGGCCCTCGTCCTCGTAGACGAGGTTCCGCTCGAAGCCGAACACCTCGCACAGGACGTCGATGGCTTTCCGCGCGTCGCGATAGCGAAGCGTCGGGATCACGGATGCGGTCATGCTTTCTCTCCCTTGACGTTCGCTATTTGTTCCTTCGGGGACCGGAGAGTCAAGCTCGTAGGGGTGTCGGCAGCCTCGATTTGGGTGACGGTCGCGGCCTCAGACCCGCATCGGCATGAGAACGAACAGCGCGTCCGGGTCCTCGTCGTCCTGGATCAGGGTCGGCGAGCCGGGATCGGCGAGCCTGAAGACCGCCGTGCCGGAGCGGAGCTGCGCGCCGATGTCGAGGAGGTACTTCGCGTTGAACCCGATCTCGAGCGGATCGGAGGAGAAGTCGACGCCGAGCTCCTCGCTCGCGCTGCCGCTGTCGGGGTTGTTGACCGACAGCACCAGCTTGCTGTCCGAGAGCGCCAGCTTCACGGCACGGCCGCGCTCGCTCGCGATCGTCGAGACCCGGTCGACGGCTTCGGCGAAGGCACCGCGGTCGACCTTGAGCACCTTGTCGTTGCCCTTGGGGATGACGCGGACATAGTCCGGGAAGGTGCCGTCGATCAGTTTCGAGGTGAGGACGATCTCGCCGATCGTGGCCCGGATCTTGGTTTCCGAGACGTCGAGCCGGACCTCGCTATCGGGCCCGTCGATCAGCTTCTGCAATTCGCCGACGGTCTTCCGCGGCACGATGATGCCCGGCATGCCTTCGGTCCCGGCCGGCGCCTCGATCTGGGCCTGGGCCAGCCGATGGCCGTCGGTGGCTACGGCCCGCAGCATCTTCTTGTCGCCGATGGTGACGAGGTGGAGGTAGATGCCGTTGAGGTAGTAGCGCGTCTCCTCGGTCGAGATCGCGAACTGCGTGCGCTCGACGAGGTCGCGGAGCTCCGACGCCTTCAGCGTGAACGACACCCGGAACTCGCCGGTCGTGAGATCCGGAAAATCCGCTTCGGGCAGCATCTGCAGCGAGAACTCGGAACGGCCCGAGCGGATCGTCACCGCCCGGCCGTCGGTCATCGTCTCGAGCGAGACCTCCGAGCCGTCGGGCAATTTGCGGACGATGTCGTAGAGCATGTGCGCCGGCACGGTGGTGCCGCCGCCGCTTCCGACATCGGCAGCGATGGTCTCCACGATCTCGAGGTCGAGATCGGTTGCCTTCAGGCGGAGCCGCGCGCCGTCGCTCCGCAGCAGCACGTTCGACAGGATCGGGATGGTGTTGCGGCGCTCGACCACGCGATGGACGTGGCTCAGGGCCTTCAGGAGGTTCGCACGCTCCAGGGTTGCTCGCATGAGGATCGTCGAAGCTCGGGCGGCGTGCCGCGGAAAACCAGCGGGCCACGCTTCAGGGAATGGACCCGAAACGTGGCCCGGAACGGACCCGAAAGCAAGCAGGAACGCCCGCTTTCCCCGCCTTGCGGAGCTCAGCTTTGCGGCTGGTCCTCGATCAGTTTGCGGAGGAGTTCGATCTCGTCCCCGAGCGCCCGGTCGGCCGCCATCAGCTCCTCGATCTTGCGCACCGCGTGGAGCACGGTGGTGTGGTCGCGACCGCCGAACCGCCGCCCGATTTCCGGCAGGGACCGAGGCGTCATCACCTTCGAGAGGTACATCGCGATCTGGCGCGGCCGGACGATGGTCCGCGTGCGCCGGCTCGACAGGAGGTCGGGGCGGGAGACGTTGAAGTGGCGCGACACCGCCTTCTGGATGTCCTCGATCCGGATGCGCCGCGGCTCGCGGGTGCCGATGAGGTCGCGGAGCGTGATCTCGGCCGACGACACCGTCACCGGCGTCTGCGTGAACTGCCACTGCGCGATCAGCCGGTTGAGGGCGCCTTCGAGGTCGCGGCCGTTGGTCGCTACGGTCTGCGCGACGTATTCGAGGACGGCGTCCGGGATGTCGAGGCCGGGATTGAGCGCCTGCGCCGCCTCGCAGCGGGTCTTGAGGATGCGCCGCCGCAGCTCGAGCTCCGGCGCGCTGATCTCGAGCGCTACGCCGCCGCCGAGCCGCGACCTCACGCGCTCGTCGAGCGATTCAAGCTCAAGCGGCGGCCGGTCGGCCGCGACCACGACCTGCCGGCCGCCGTCGATGAGCACGTTGAGGAGGTGGCAGAATTCCTGCTGCGCCGACTTCCCCTGCAGGAACTGCACGTCGTCGATCAGGAGGAGGTCGATCTCGCGCAGGCTCTCCTTGAAGGCGACGCCCGACTGATTCTTGATGGCGGCGACGAAGCGGAACATGAAATGCTCCGCCGTCAGATAGACCACGTTGCGGCTCGGCTGCGCGTCACGTGCCGCCGCGGTGCAGGCGTGGAGGAGGTGCGACTTGCCGCGCCCGACCCCGGCGTGGAGGAACAGCGGGTTGAACGGCGCCTGCCCTTCCGACTCGGCAACCATGCGGGCGGCGGCGAGCGCCATCCGGTTGGTCGCGCTCTCGCAGAAGCTCGCGAAGGTGTAGCGCGGATCGACCGGCGAGCCGCCGAGCGGACCGCTGTTCGTGACCCGCTTCGCCGCCGGCACCGGCTTGGCGTGCGGCAGCAGCGAGGGGACGGGGCGGTCGATGGCCGGAACGGCGCCGTTCGCCTTCGGCTCCGGCTCGATCACGAGGTCGGGCTTCGGGCGCACGGCGCTCCGGACCGTGAGCTCGACACGGCGCGTCTCGAGGCCAGCCGCCTGGAGAAGGTCGAGCAGCTTGTCGCGATAGTTCGACTGGATCCACGACTTCAGGAACCGCGTCGGCACCGAGAGCTGCAGCGTGGTCCGGTCGGCAGTCTCGAACGCCACGCTCGCGAACCAGCACGAATAGACGTCCTCGCCGAGGTCCTTGCGGAGCTGCGCGGCGACGGCCTGCCAGTCATCGGCGGTGGGGATGGTGTCGGTGTCGGCATGGGCTGAGCCCGGATCAGAATCGCGCAGGGCCTTGTCTCCCGAAAGAGCATCGATTGCGGCGGCGGCAATCTTGCGAGGCACCGGGCCGCCTGACGGCGGTTCCAATTTCGTCAACGTTAGGATCTCCCTCACGTCTGAATCCAGGGCAAGCCTGCCACCTTCCAGCCAGCGAGGGCGTTGCGGTGGCGGGTCTGGTCCAGCGGACCTTCGAACCCTGGCGCTACGTTGTAGCAGTGGGTGTAGCCGGCGGAGGTCATCGCGATCGCCGCCGCTCGGCTGCGAACCCCTGACCGGCAGATGAAATAGAGCGGTGCCTTGCTGTCGATACCATTGGCCTCGAGCTCGGCCGCAAGCCGCTTGGCAAAGCCCGGCGCGATCGCGCCGGACGGGAACTGCTGCCATTCGATGAGCACGACTTCCTTGCCCAACTCGCCAAGGTGCGGAATCCCAACATAGGTCCATTCCGCCTGCGTGCGCACGTCGATGAGCGTGGCCTCAGGCGCTGCGCCGAGCTTCTGCCAGGCCTCTTCGGCAGAGACGTCTCCAGCGTAGCCAATGCTCTCCTGAGCCATAGTTCATCCCCCTGTGCAGGCGGCATCAATCCGCAACTGCACGGCCCGCAGCATCAAAACACAACGATACAGGGTACTTCGTGGGCTGGGTATCTACCAACTTAACCCGAGGGATACCCAGTAAAAGCGGGAAACGGTCAGCTAGTTCGCTGGAGCACTACTCAAAATAGCTATCATTGAACTTCATGCGAGCCGAGTTTCCGCCTTCCATGTGATCGCCATTGCACACAAGACTTGCCGCGCCGGCGTCACAGGAGAGAACCTAGTACACAGCCGGCCGCCCTCGCAACAGGCCCTCGGGGTCGCCGGGGGATGCCGACGGAGGTCTCTCCGGGGTCGCGGCGGGGTAACCTCTTTGATCCGCGTCGGAATCGCCATGGAACCTTGCGCAGAGATTTTTTTGCCGGCGTTCCATTGGCCCCGTGGACTCGCTTGGGACCGGGCGTCATCGAAATGGCGCACGCGACAGGCCGTATTCGGACTGCCGCCCATCAGGCTGAAATGAAAGGGAAAATCGCGTCATCATGGCTTCGTGACCTTGTCACGAAACGCAACGAGGGCGGCCTTCGGCCACCCCCGTCTAAGCACCTCGAAATTGGGTACGGTGGCGCTCTTAGAGCGCCTGCACGCGCGCCGTCAGACGCGACACCTTGCGCGACGCGGTCTTCTTCGGGAGCACGCCCTTGCCGGCGGCCCGCATGAGCTCCGACTCCGCATTGCGGAGGATGGTGACCGCGTTGTCCTTGTTGCCGGCCGCGAGCGCTTCCTCGACCTTCCGGATGAAGGTGTGGACGCGGCTCCGGCGCGCGCGGTTCACGTCGGTCCGCCGCGCGATCTTGCGCGTGGCCTTCTTGGCAGAAGAGGTATTGGCCATTGGCCATCCTTGATAGGAACGATGAAAAACGGCGGCGAACCGGGCCGCCGCCGCTGACTGGGGGCTGCTTATAGTCAGACCCGCTGCGGCCGTCAAATCCGTCGTCATCTCTGGTGGCGCGGGCAATAGAAGGTCGAGCGCCCGTTCTGGACGACGCGGGCGATCGTTCCGCCGCAGCCAGGTCGGGAGCACCTCTCGCCCTTGCGGTCATAGGCGCGGAAGCGGTGCTGGAACATGCCGAGCGAGCCGTCCGTCCGCGCATAGTTGCGAAGGCTCGATCCGCCCGCATCGAGCGCCGCGCGGAGGACCTTCGGGATGGCTTTTGCGAGTCGGGTGACCGCGGCGGACGGCTTCGATCCCGCACCTGCGACATCGTCGGCGGTCCGGAACGGGGAGATCGCGGCGTCCCAGAGCGCCTCGCAGACATAGATATTGCCGAGGCCCGCAATGATGCGCTGGTCGAGGAGCGCGGCCTTGATCGACGTCCGCCGGCCGCGGAGAAGGGCGGCAAGCCGGGACGCCGTGAGGTCGCCATGCAGCGGCTCGAGGCCGAGCCCGGCGAGCGGCCCCTCCGCGTTCGCGGCCGCGGTGGCAACGACGTCCATCAGCCCGAAGCGCCGGGGGTCGTTGTAGATGACCCGGGTCCCATCCGAGAGCGTGAACACGACGTGGTCGTGCTTCTCCGCGCTGGACCGCGGGTGATGGAACTCGCCGGGCGTGCCGGAGCCCGCCATCGCCTCGATGCGGAACGACCCCGACATCCCGAGATGGAGGATCACGCTGTCGCCGCTGTCGAGGGCGACGACGATGTACTTCGCGCGACGATCGATCCCGGCCACGCGGTGCCCGGTCAGCCGCTTCGCAAAGCCGCGCGGAAAGGGACGTCGGAGGTCGGCGCGGGCGAGCGAGACCTTCGCGATCGTCTTGCCGAGCATCGCCGGCAGCAGCCCGAGGCGGACGGTCTCGACTTCCGGCAGCTCGGGCATCTCGTCACTCGGCAAGCGTGGTTGGCGCGGGGCGCGGCGCTCCGATATGGTCCCGGCCGCCAAGGCCTTGCAACTCCCTGGCGGCGGTCGGCGCCGCCGCCGCTGACCACACGCCCGCCGAGCGATCTCGATGACCCGCACTTCGACCTCCAAGGACGACCCCGCCTCCTTCGGCTTCCGCGATGTCGGTGTCGAGGAGAAGCAGGGTCTCGTGGACGAGGTCTTCCATCGCGTCGCCGACCGCTACGACCTGATGAACGACCTCATGTCGGGCGGGCTTCACCGGCTCTGGAAGAGCGAGCTGGTCGGCTGGCTCGCCCCTCCGCTCCGGCGCGCGCGGCCCTACCGGGTGCTCGACGTCGCCGGCGGCACCGGCGATGTCGCCTTCCGCATCGCAGGCCGCTCGGACGCCGCGGAAATCGTGGTGGCGGACATCAACAATTCGATGCTCGAGGTCGGCCGCGAGCGCGCCGCGGCGCGGTCCCTCGCCGACCGCGTGACCTTCGCCGAGGCCAATGCGGAGGAGCTGCCCTTTGGGTCGTCGTCCTTCGACGCGGTCACCATCGCCTTCGGCATCCGCAACGTCCCGCGCATCGAGAAGGCGTTGTCCGAGATGGCGCGGGTGCTGAGGCCGGGCGGCCGGCTCCTCGTGCTCGAATTCTCGACCGTCGACGTCGCCGGGCTCGACTGGCTCTACGAGGCGTATTCCTTCAACGTCATCCCGCGCCTTGGCAGCCTGATCGTCGGCGACGAGGAGCCGTATCGGTATCTCGTCGAGTCGATCCGGCGCTTCCCATCGCCCGATCGATTCGCGGAGATGATCCGCGCCGCCGGCCTCTCCCGGGTGTCCTACCGGCGCCTCAGCGGCGGTATCGCCGCCATCCATTCCGGCTGGAGGCTCTGACGCCTTGGCCGTCACTGCGCTCTTCCGCCTGGCGTTCGCCGGCTTCGTCCTCGCTCGCGAGGGTGCGTTCAGCCTCATCGACCCGGAGCCTCTGCCGTTCCTCCCCCGCACCGCCATCCGCGTCGGGCGCGTCTTCGCGCGCCGCCGCGTCGCCGGGCGGACGAAAGGCGAGCGCCTGACGGTGGCGCTCAACCGGCTCGGACCGTCCTGGGTGAAGCTCGGCCAGTTCCTCGCAACCCGCCCCGACCTGGTCGGGGCCGACGTCGCCGCGGGCCTCGGCTCGCTCCGCGACGAGATCCCGTCCTTTCCGATCGAAGAGGCGAAGTTCCGCATCGCCCGGACTCTCGGCCGGCCGACCGAAGCGCTGTTCCTCAGCTTCTCCGAGCCGGTGGCCGCCGCCTCGATCGCCCAGGTCCATCGCGCCGAGGTCGAAGGGCCGGGCGGCTCCGTGCGGACCATGGCCGTTAAGGTGCTCCGCCCCGGCATCCGCCGCCGCTTCGCCCGCGACCTCGCGACCTTTTTCGCCGGCGCCCGCTTCCTCGAGCGCATCGATCCGCAGTCGCGGCGGCTCCGTCCGGTCGCCGTCGTCGACACGCTCGCACGCTCGGTGACCCTTGAGATGGACCTCCGGCTCGAGGCCGCCGCGCTCTCGGAGATGGCGGAGAATTCGCCGGCTGACGAGGGCTTCCGCGTGCCCGCCGTCGACTGGGTGCGGAGCTCCCGCGATGTGCTTACCCTCGAATGGGTCGACGGCATCAAGATGTCCAAGGTGGAGGAACTCCGGGCCGCCGGCCACGACCTCCCGCTCCTCGCGCGGCGGCTGATGCAGGTCTTCCTGCGCCAGGCTCTTCGCGACGGCTTTTTCCACGCCGACCTCCACCAGGGGAACCTGTTCGTCGACCATGCCGGCAACATCGTCGCCGTCGACTACGGCATCATGGGCCGTCTCAGTCGGCCCGAGCGCCGCTTCCTCGCGGAGATCCTCTATGGCTTCCTCCGCCGCGACTACCGCCGCATCGCGGAGGTCCATCGCGAGGCGGGCTACGTGCCGGCCCGCCATAGCATCGACGACTTCGCGCAGGCTCTCCGCGCCATCGGCGAGCCGATCCACGGCCACTCGGCGAGCGAAATCTCGATGGCCCGCGTGCTGACGCAGCTGTTCGAGGTGACCGAGCAGTTCGACATGGAGACCCGTCCTGAGCTCCTTCTTCTCCAGAAGACCATGATGGTCGTCGAAGGCGTGTCGCGATCGCTCGATCCGGATTTCGACATGTGGTCGACGTCCGAGCCGATCATCGCCGACTGGTTCACCCGGAATATGGGGCCGCTCGGCATGGTGGAGGACGCGATGGGCGCGGCGCGCTGGACGCGCCGGCTGATCGCCGTGCTCCCCGAACTCGGGGAGCGGGCGGGCGACGTCACGCGCGCTCTGGCGCGGCTCAGCCGGGAGGGGCTTCGCCTCGACCCGATCACCGTCGAGGCGATGGCGGCCGAGCAGGCACGACGCGGGCGCTGGACCCGCCTGGCGCTGTGGGTGATCGCCGCCGCGCTGACGGTGGTCGCCATTGCCCTGTTGCGATAATTTCCGCCGCATGCTTCGCGACAAGCGCATCCTTCTCATCATCGGCGGCGGCATCGCCGCCTACAAATCGCTCGACCTGATCCGGCGCCTCCGCGACGCCGGTGCGGTCGTCCGGCCGGTGATGACCGCGGCCGCACGGGAATTCGTTACGCCGCTCGCGGTCGGCACTCTGTCGGGCGGAAAAGTCTTCACGGATCTCTTCGATCGCGACGCCGAGCACGATGTCTCCCACATCCGGCTCGCGCGCGAGGCGGACCTGATCCTGATCGCGCCGGCGACGGCGGACCTCCTGGCGAAAACGGCCCTCGGTCTCGCCAACGATCTCGCGACGACGATCCTCCTCGCCGCGAAGGTCCCCGTGCTCGCGGCGCCGGCCATGAACCCGGCGATGTGGGCGAACCCCGCGACGCAGCGCAATGTGACGACTCTCCGGGGCGACGGCATCCGCTTCGTTGGGCCTGTCGTAGGCGAGATGGCGGAGTCGGGGGAGGCCGGGCTCGGCCGCATGGCCGAAATCGCCGATATCGTCACCGCGACCGGGAATGCGCTGCGGCCGGAGGCGTGGACCCACATGCTGGACGGCGTCCGCGTCCTGGTGACGGCCGGCCCGACCCACGAGCCTCTCGATCCCGTCCGATATCTCGCCAACCGCTCCAGCGGCAAGCAGGGTTTTGCGATTGCGGCCGCCGCCGGAGCGGCCGGTGCAGAGGTGACCCTTGTCACCGGCCCCGTGACGCTGCCCGACCCCGCGGGCGTTGCGGTCGTACGCGTCGAGACTGCGGCGGCAATGCTCGCCGCGGTAGAGCGAGCGCTTCCGGTGGACGTAGCGGTCATGGCCGCCGCCGTCGGCGACTGGCGCGCCGCGCGGCCGACTGCGTCAAAACTCAAGAAGGGGCAGGGCAGTGGCCTCGACCTCGAGCTCGTCGCGAACGACGACATCCTGGCCGCCATCGGCAAGCACCCGCGGCACCGGCCGAAACTCGTGATCGGCTTTGCCGCCGAGACCGAGCGCGTGGTCGAGAACGCGACCGCCAAGCGGACAGCAAAGGGCGCGGACTGGATCATCGCCAACGACGTATCGGCGACTAGCGGAATCATGGGCGGCGACGAGAACGAGATCCGGATCGTGACGGCGGCCGGCGCCGAGTCGTGGCCGCGCATGCCGAAGACCGAGCTCGGCGAACGCATCGTGGAGCGCATCGCCGGCATGCCCGGAATCAGGACGGCCGGATGACCGCGCCATCCGTGCTCGTGCGGCGGCTTCCGGCGGCCGAGGGCCTGCCGATGCCTGCCTACAAGACGGCGGGCGCAGCCGGCCTCGATCTCGTGGCAGCGTTGCCTGAGGGCACGCCCGTGATGCTCTCGCCCGGCCAGCGGTCGCTCGTGCCGACGGGCCTCGCGGTCGAGATCCCCGTCGGCTTCGAGGGCCAGGTGCGGCCGCGCTCGGGCCTCGCGCTCGAGCACGGCCTGACGGTCCTCAATGCGCCGGGCACGATCGATGCCGACTATCGCGGCGAGTTGAAGGTGCTGCTCGTCAATCTCGGCCCGGTGCCGGTCACGATCAGCCGCGGCATGCGGGTCGCGCAGCTCGTGATCGCCCCCGTGGTCCAGGCGGTGCTCGTCGAAGCCGAGGCATTGTCGGCGACGCCGCGGGGCAGCGGCGGTTTCGGTTCCACCGGAACCGGCTGAACGCGCCATGCTATGCTGGCGAAATGAGAGCTGAGGGAAATCCGATGGCGGGCGGTGACAAGAAGCCGGGGCGCGGCCGCATCTACGGCTCGATCACCGAGACCGTGGGCGACACGCCCCTCGTCCGGCTCGACCGGCTCGCGAAGCGTCACGACGTCGGCGCGAACCTCCTCGCCAAGCTCGAGTTCTTCAATCCGGTGTCGAGCGTGAAGGACCGCATCGGCGTCGCGATGATCGACGCCCTCGAGGCCGAGGGCCGCATCCGCCCGGGCCAGACGACCCTCATCGAGCCGACCTCCGGCAACACCGGCATCGCGCTCGCCTTCGTCGCCGCCGCCCGCGGCTACCGTCTGATCCTCGTGATGCCTGAAACGATGTCGGTGGAGCGCCGGAAGATGCTGGTCCTCCTCGGCGCGGAACTGGTGCTGACCGAAGGGCCGAAGGGTATGCGCGGCGCCATGGCGCGGGCCGAGGAGCTCCGCGCCGAGATCGGCGACGCCGTCATCCCGCAGCAATTCGCGAACGCCGCCAATCCCGAGATCCATCGCCGGACCACGGCCGAGGAGATCTGGACCGACACCAGAGGCGAGGTCGACGCCTTCATCGCCGGCGTCGGCACCGGAGGCACCATCACCGGCGTCGGCCAGGTGCTCAAGGCGCGGCGTCCGGGCGTCCGGATCGTCGCGGTCGAGCCAGCCGGCAGCCCGGTCCTCTCTGGCGGCGAGCCCGGTTCGCACAAGATCCAGGGCATCGGGGCCGGCTTCGTTCCGCCGATCCTCGACACATCCGTCTATGACGAGGTCATCCGGATCACCAATGAGGAGGCCGTCGGCCTGTCGCGTCTCTGCGCGCGGCTCGAAGGAATCCCGGTGGGCATCTCCTCCGGCGCCGCGATCACGGCCGCGATCGAAGTCGGCCGCCGTCCGGAGTTTGCGGGCAAGAACATCGTCCTCATCATCCCGTCCTTCGCCGAGCGCTATCTGTCGACGGTGCTGTTCGAAGGGCTGGAGTGAGCGGTCATTTCGGCTGGGTCATGCTGAACCAGTTGCCGAACGGGTCCTTGAACAGCGCCTCGATGGCGTAGAACTCGTCCTTCGGGGGCGACAGGAACTCGACGCCCTTCGCCTTCAGCTCCTCGTAAGTCCGCCGGCAGTCGTCGGTCTGGAGGACCCCGGCGCCGAATACGCCGCGGCGCTGCATGCCGCGGATCGCGTCGACGTCCTCCTTGCTGAGGGTCGGCGCGGTGTCGAGCTTCATGAGGACGATCTCGACGTCCTGGCCCTTCGCGCCGACGGTCAGCCAGCGGAAGCCGCCCGGCAGCGTCTGGTCCTGGCGGACCTCCATGCCGAGCTTGTCGACATAGAAGTCGCGGGCGGCGTCCTGGTCGTCGACGAAGATCGAGGTGTGGCTGATTTTCTGGATCATTGCGGGCTCCTCAAATGCGATGGCCGACGCTTAGCAAGCGTCGCCGGGGCCCGCTTCTTCGATCTTGCTATCCGCCGCGCCAGAAGCCGAGGAAGCAGGTCGGGATATAGGCGAATCGCCACGGCGCCTCGGTGCCGAAGACGCGGCGCACCTCGCGGCGATAGGCCGAAGGCGTCATGCCCATCTCGTCGCGGAACCACGAACTGAAGGTGCCGAGGCTGAGATAGCCGGTCTCGAAGCACGCGTCGGTGACGGAGACATCGTCGGCCGCGAGGAGCTGCTTCGCGCGATCGAGGCGGAGGCGGGCGAGGAAGGCGTGCGGCGTTTCGCCGAACACGGCCGTGAACTGGCGGTGGAAGTGCCAAGGGGAGAGGCACGCTTCCTCGGCGAGCCGCGCCACCGACAGCGGCGCGGCAAAGTTCGCCGCTGCGAAATCCCGCGCCCGCACCAGCCGGCGGTAGCTGTATCCGGCGATCAACGGCTTTGTTGCGTCCATGGGCGTTTCTCGCACCGGCGGGGCGTGCGGACAACGCGCCCGTCCGAACGGCTGCTGCGAAGGCGCTATTCGCCGGCGAGGCGGAGCTCGGGCTGAGCGCCGGGCTGGCCGAAGTCGAGCGCGTCGATCTTCTCGCCGCGCGTGGTGATCTTCCGGGTCGAGACGACGATGTCGTCGACGTCCTTGAGCGACTGCGTGAAATGGCCGTGCAGCTTGCGCACGCGGTCGTCGAGCCGGCCGACATCGTCAAGCAGCTTTACGACCTCGTCGCGCACGATGTGGGCCTGCTCCTTGATCCGCGTATCGCGCAGCACCGCCTGGATGACCTGGATCGAGAGGAGGAGCAGCGTCGGCGATACGATGACGACGCGGTTCCGGTGCGCGAACTGGATCAGCTCCTCGAAGCGCTCATGGATGTCGGCGAAGATCGATTCCGACGGCACGAACATGAACGCGGTGTCCTGCGTCTCGCCGGAGATGAAGTAGCGCTGGCGAATGGCGCCGACATGGTTCTGGACGTCGCGACGGAACTGGGCCTCGGCCGCCTTCTTCGCCACCGGGCCGTCGGCCCCTTTCAGCGCGTTCCACGCCTCGAGCGGGAACTTGGCGTCGATGACGAGCTGCGGCGCCCCATTGGGGAACGAGACCACGCAGTCCGGCCGGTTGCGGTTGCTGAGCGTGGCCTGGAACCGGTAGCTGCCCTGCGGCAACCCGTCCTGGATGATCGCCTCCATGCGCGCCTGGCCGAACGCGCCGCGGCTCTGCTTGTTGGCGAGCACCTGCTGGAGCTGCACGACCTGCCCCGACAGTTCGGTGATGTTGGCCTGGGCGCGGTCGATGACCGCGAGGCGCTCGGCGAGGCGGGACAGGTTCTCGTTGGTGTGCCGCGTCGTGTCGGCGACCGTCTGCCCGATGCGGTGGCCGAGGCCGTCGAGCCGCTCCGAGACGGAGCGGTTGAGCTCGGCCTGCCGCGATCCGAACACTTCGGCGATGGTCTGCATCCGCGCCGACAGCTCGGACTGGCTCTTGGCGAGCTCGGCGAGCCGCGCCTCCGAGGCTTCCGCCGCCGTGACTGCCTCCGCGGCAACCACGGCCGATCGCTCGCCGGACCGCCGCACCAACGCGAAGGCCGCCACAACAGCCACGACGAGAAGACCGACGACGAATGCGGCGGCGAGCGAAATCGGCTGGCTGCCGACGGTTACGACGATCTGGTCCATCGCCGCATGCTAGCCGATTCGCCGCACGAGATCAAAAGGAGAACGAGGTGTCCGGAAGTGAGCCGCGGGGCGGGTTTCCGTTGACCCGCAATTGCCGGCACCCTATCTGAGCGCCCATGTCTCTCCTCGAAATCATCAGCATCCCCGACCCGATCCTCCGCAAGAAGAGCGCGCCGATCGAGCGGATCGACGACGACCTCAAGCGGCTGATGGAGCAGATGCTAGCGACGATGTACGACGCCCCCGGCATCGGCCTCGCCGCGGTCCAGGTCGGGGTGCCGCGCCGCCTCGTGACGCTCGACGTCGTCAACAAGGAGACCGCCGAGGGCGAGGTGTCGGTGAAGGACCCGCTGTTCCTCATCAACCCCGAGATCCTCTGGAAGTCCGACGAGCGCGGGATCTACGAGGAGGGCTGTCTCTCGATCCCGGAATATTACGCGGAGGTCGAACGCCCGGCGAAGATCCGCTTCGCGTACACCGACAAGGACGGCAAGCGGCAGGAGCGCGAGGCCGAAGGCTTGCTGGCGGTCTGCGTCCAGCACGAGGTCGACCATCTCGACGGCAAGCTGTTCATCGACCACATCTCGAAGCTGAAGCGGGACATGGTCGTGAAGAAGTTCCAGAAGGCGGCGAAGACCGGCGTCAAGCCGACGTTCTAGTGCCTTCTTAGTTTGCTGCCGCCGCCGCAGACAACGATCGATCTTTTTCCGTCACCGGGGTGACGATCCTCTCTTGCTCCGAGTTTGGCCGACTGTCGGTCGGAAAGGCCTGTCCCATGACCCTCCGCATCGTCTTCATGGGAACGCCGAACTTCTCCGTCCCGACGCTGGCCGAGATCGTCGGGCAAGGCCATGAGGTAGTGGCCGTCTACACCCAGCCGCCGCGGCCGGCGGGGCGTGGCATGGCGGACAGGCCGTCGCCGGTCCAGACCCTCGCCGAGGGTTTTCTTATCCCGGTCTTCACGCCAAGATCGCTTCGCAGCGCCGAGGAGCAGGAGCGCTTCGCGTCGCTCGGCGCGGACGTCGCGGTGGTCATTGCCTATGGGCTGATCCTGCCGCAACCAATCCTCGATGCGCCGGCGCTCGGCGCGTTCAACGTCCACGCCTCGCTCCTGCCGCGCTGGCGCGGCGCGGCGCCGATCCACCGCGCGATCATGGCCGGCGATTCGGAGACCGGCGTCATGGTGATGCGGATGGAGGCCGGGCTCGACACCGGTCCGGTGGCGATGGCCGAGCGCATCGCAATCGGCCCCGACATGACGACCGGCGATCTCCACGACCGCCTGGCGCGCCTCGGCGCCGACCTCATGGTCCGCGCCCTCGGCGCGATCGAGCGGGGGTCGCTGACTCTGTCGCAGCAGTCCGAGGAGGGCGTCACCTACGCCGCCAAGATCGACAAGGCCGAGACCCGGATCGACTGGAGCCGTCCCGCCGCGGAGGTCCACAACCATATCCGCGGACTGTCGCCCTTCGCGGGGGCGTGGACGGTGATGCCGATCGGCGGCAAGATGGAACGGGTGAAGGTGCTGCGGTCGATGCGGGTCGAGGGACGTGGCGCCGCGGGGATGGTGCTCGACGGCAATCTCACCGTGGCGACCGGCGACGGCGCGGTCCGCCTCGTCGAGCTCCAGCGCGCCGGAGGCAAGCCGGTCGCAGCGGACGCCTTCCTTCGCGGGGCGGCGATGCCGGCGGGAACGACGCTGAGCTAGGGTTGGCCATGGACGAGATCGGCCGGGAGGACTTCGCCAGGGTCGAGCTCCGGGTCGGCCGGATCGTGGAAGTCCGGATCTTCCCGGCGGCGCGCAAGCCGGCATTCATCCTCAATGTCGATTTCGGACCCGAGATCGGGGTGCGCAAATCGAGTGCGCAGATCACCGACCACTACGTGCCGGAAACGCTGATCGGCCGGCTCGTCGTCGCGGTCGTCAACTTTCCGCCGAAGCAGATCGGGCCGATCATGTCGGAGTGCCTCGTCACCGGCTTCCACGATGCGGACGGCCGGGTCGTGCTCTGTGTGCCCGACCGCGATGTTCCGCTTGGCACGAAGCTGCTCTAGGCCCGTTCGAACTCGCCTTTTGCTCGGCGACGGTCGTGCGGGAAATCGATCCACAAGCTCCTCCCCGGCCTTCGAGCCGGGGAGGAGGGTGTTGTTGGTCATTCCCACCCCCCTCTTCGGAGGACGTGGACGTCCCTCCGGCTCGCAGCTAGCCAAAGGCGCCGATGATTGCGCCCAGCACGAGCAGCACGAGCAGCCACTGCAGCCCGTCGACCAGGAGGAAGCCCGGCGCGCGGTAGCCAAAGGTCTGGATGACGGTCATCGTGGTCGCCGAGAAACCCAGCCATGCCAGCGCCGCGACCAAGAGCCCGTTGCCGATCGTGGGGGTGCCGAACAGCGTTTCGAGGAAGACCGCGAGGATGAACGCGGCGACGAGGTTCGCAATGACCGACAGGAGGATCAGCGGCGGCCCCGGCGTCCGGCCGGCAATGGTGGCGTCACCGGCCCGGAGCGCATTCACCGCGCCCGCGAAGATGAAGGAATACCACGCGGCGGAAACGATCGCGGCTGCGACGGTCGCGACGAGAACGGCAAGGTAGTTGACGGCGAAATCCATGGCGGCCTCCCGAATGCCCAAGTCGCCCGCGCGCCTTGAACGGTGCCGCGGCGACGGTCGGAAGAATAGCCGAGTCGCGATGCTTCGTGCGGTAGACCGTTACTCCAAAAACACCGTCACCCGATCGGAACGGCCGTTGCCGTCGATCACCGCGAGCGTGACGAATCCCGGCTCGCCCGCGTCATAGGTCTCCTGCCGGGCGAAATCGGCGCGGCCGATCGGGAGGCCATTCGCGAGGAAGGTGAAGGGCGGCGCGCCGTTGCGGACCTCGATGACGAGCGGCGCGCCGGAGCCGGAGCGGAGGCCGAGATCGACGTTCACGCCGTCCGGCGGGAAGGTGATCTCGGGCGCCGGATCGCGCGCTACGATATTGGGCTGCTGGTGGCGGAAGCGGCGGAGCGGCTCCGGCAGGTCGGCCGTCGCCATCGCCACCGCCCCGGCCGGAGCGAGCGGCAGCGGCTCGATCCGCCCGCCGAGGCGGTCGAACGCCTCGAACAGGATCGGCGCCGCGGCGCCGATGCCCGACAGGCCGGGGATCGGCGCCCCGTCGGGACGGCCTACCCAGACGCCGACGACATAGCGGCCCTCGAAGCCGATCGCCCAGGCGTCGCGATAGCCGTAGGACGTGCCGGTCTTGTAGGCGATGCGCCCGGGCGAGCCGTTGGACGGCGGCAGGACGCCGGCGAGGATGTCGGTTACGTACCAGGCAGCGGTGTCGTCCAGCACGATGTTCGACGTCGGGATCGGGGCGGGCGGCGTCACGCCGTCGATCAGCGGCACCGCGAGGCCGCGATTGGCGATCGCGGCGTAGGCGCCGACGAGGTCGCGGAGGCTGATGCCGACGCCGCCGAGGCCGATCGCAAGGCCCGGCGATGACAGCTCCGGCAGGACGGGCGCAGCACCGGCGCGGCGGAGGCGCGCCACGAGCTGGGCCGGGCCGACGGCATCAAGCACAATGACCGCGGGCACGTTGAGCGACTGGACCAGCGCCTCGCGGATCGTCACCGTACCGCGATAGAAGCCGTCGAAATTAACGGGTGCGTACTCGCCGAAGCCGGTGGGCCGGTCCTCGATCAGGCTTTCCGGGAGCGCGAGGCCGAGCTCGAAGGCGAGGCCGTAGATGAACGGCTTGAGCGTCGACCCCGGCGAGCGGATCGCCCGCGTCATGTCGACAAAACCTTCGCGGTCGTTGTCGAGGAGGCCGGCCGAGCCGACGGAGGCGAGGATCTGGCCGGTGCGATGGTCGGCGACCACGATGGCGACCGAGATGTTGCTGCCGAGCGGCAGGGCGCGATCGGCTGCGAGCCGCTCCAGCGCCATTTGCGCGGACCGGTCGATGGTGAGCCGGTGCACCGTCTCGCGCGGGTTGGCGAGGACCGCTGCCTCGGCGAGATGCGCCGCGAGGAGCGGGAACGGCCGCCGGCCGGTCGGCACGGCTTCGGTCTTGGCCATCTCCGCCTCCTCGGGGGAGACGACGCCCGCGAGCACCATGCGGTCGAGGACGCGATCGCGTGCCGCCTGCGCCGCGACGGGATCGCGGTCGGGCCGCCGCGCCTCGGGGGACTGTGGCAGCGCGACGAGGAGCGCCGCCTCGGCCGGCGTGAGCCGCGCGGGCTCCTTGCCGAAATAGGCCAGGGTCGCGGCGCGGATCCCTTCGAGATTGCCGCCATAGGGCGCCAGCGTCAGGTAGAGCTGGATGATCTCGTCCTTGGTCAGCCGGCTTTCGATCTCGCGGGCGAAGACGATCTGCCGGAGCTTTCCGGACAGGCTCCTGGTGTCGCTGCCGTCGAGGAGCCGCGCGACCTGCATGGTGATGGTCGAAGCGCCGGAGACGATGCCGCCATTCCGCGCGAACTGGATCGCCGCGCGGCCGAGCGCTGGCCAGTCGACGCCATTGTGCTCCTCGAAGCGGCGGTCCTCATAGGCGAACAGCATCTCGAAGAAGAGCGGGTCGACTTCCCCGGCGGTCGCCGGCAGCCGCCAGCGCCCGTCGCCGATGGTGAAGGGCCGCAGCAGGAGGCCGTTGCGATCGACGACGATCGACGAGGTCGCGACCATCTCGGGATGCGGGATCCGCGGGAGCTCGGCGCGGATTGACTGGATGGTGGCGAAGAGGACGAGCGCGGCGAAGCCGATGGTCGTGCCGAGTCCCCACAGGGAGAAGAACGCGACGAGCCAGCGGCGCTCGAGGTGGTTGTGGGTCATGGCAGGACGGACGGATGTCTCGCCCGTCGCGATGAATGGCGGGGCCGATCACCCCCCACGCGCTCCGCTGGGGCCTTCGGCCCAAGCTCCGCGGTCTCCCCCGCAAGGGGGGAGAAGGAAGCCCAGCTCGGGTCTGTGCTGACAGGGGGTACCGGGAGCTGATCCCGGACTCCCTGCCTCCCCCCTTGGGGACCGTGGCGCAACGCAGGGACGCGTCGAGAGTCTCCCACCTCTCCCCAGCGGGGAGAGGTCGAGCCGTCGCGCAAGCGACGGATCGGGTTAGGGGGTTCCGGCCTCGAGGTCTGTCTCCCCTCACCCGGATCGATCTGCTTCGCATTTCGATCGCACCTCTCCCCGTCGGGGAGAGGTGAAGAGGAGTGTCGCCGATGGTCCGCGGTCTCCGCCGCAAAGGGGGAGACCGCCCCATCTGTTGTGCCGCAAACCACGTTCGGCACTCCTTGCCCCCGGCCTATTGCGTCGGGCCGACGACTTCGACCGTGCCGGCGGCCGTGTTGGCCCGGCGCTCGGGGTAGTACATCTCCTCCACGATGGCGCCCGGGTGGATGAACACGCCGGGCGACACTGCGCGCACGGTATAGGCGACCGAGAAGCGCGACGGGTCCGAGCTGAAGCGGGTGACGGCCGCGACGTAGCGGTCGGTCCGCGCCTCGGTGTGGTCGATGTACTGCTCGGCTTCGAGCCAGGGGTAGCGGCTGACGTCGCCCGAGAGCGAGAGGTTCGGGTTCTCGATCTCGAAGCCCGCCGGCAGCGGGTCGACCACGAGGAGGTCGGCCTGGCGGGATTGATCGGCCGTCACCGTGAGCACCACCACGAAGCGGTCGTTCTGCGCCACGGTGGTCGGATCGGCGAGCGTGCCATCGCGCAGGTAGTAGGTGCGCTCGATGGTGTAGCCATTGCCGCCGGCCGCGGGCTGCTCGACCGGGATGCCGATCACCGTCAGCGCGGCCTCGACGGCCTCGGCGCCGGTGTTCTCGATCGTCACCGGCGCGCCGGCGAGGGCGTCGTCGGTGTAGCTCCGGAACAGCGGCCCCGCCATCGGCGTACCGTCGAGAAGGAGCGGGGCGGACGTTGCCTGGTCGATGAGGGCGGCTGCCGCCATCAGCGTCCAGGCGTCTTCCTGCGTGCTCGTCCACCGGCGATTGTCGCGGATGCTGGCGATGCGGTCGGCCAGGGCGCGGTCGTCGATGTTGACGCCGGCCTGGACCCCCAGCGCCAGCACCGCCGCGATGTCGCGAAGGGCCGAGCCATAGTCCGGCCGCCACCAGGTCGGCGCATCGATCCACTCAGGGAGGAGCGAGAGCGCCGAGTCGAAGGCGCGCTGGGCGCGGACGCCATCGCCGTAAAGGGCAAGCGCGGCCCCGAGCTGGGCCCGGGCGAGCGGCGTCCGGAACGCGGTCAGCTTGCCTTCGAAATAGTAGCGAAGGTCGCCGATCGAGGCCCGGCCGGCGCTAGCGAGGACATACAGCGCGTAGGCGACGTCCTCGCCGGCATTGGTGAAGTCCGGCGCATAGGCGATCGCGTTCGACAGCGCGTCGAGCCCGATCCGCAGCTGCAATTCCGGCACGTCGAAGCCCGCCGCCTCGGCGCGGACCAGGAAGTCCATGACATAGGCGTTGAGCCAGAGGTCGCCGTCGTCATACGGCCCCCAGAGGCCGAAGGCGCCGGACGCGGTCTGCTTGGCGAGGACCGAGCCGATCGCATCGCGGATGCGCTGCTCGACGCCGGTGTCGGAGGCGACGCCGATCGCGGCCGCGACCTCGTTGAGATAGAGGAGCGGCATCGCCCGGCTCGCCGTCTGCTCGACGCAGCCATAGGGATAGCGGTCGAGCGAGGCGAGGACGCCGGCGACGTCGAGACGGGCTGCGGCGCCGGCCGAGATCGTGAGCTCCGCCGTGCTCGGCACGAAGCCCGCAAAGGCCGTGGCGTCGAGTGTCAGCGTTCCGCCCGCCGGGATCTCGACGAGGTTGCGCTGGGTCATCGGCAGTCCGGGCGGCCGCACGCCGAGGATGAAGTCCTTCGGCAGCGACTGGCCGTCGGGCATCACCAGCGCCAGGCGGACCTGATGGTCGCCGACCAGCACGCCTTCGAGCGGCACGACGAGCGTCATCCGCTGCTGCTCCGCCAAGGTGAGGTCGAAGGACGTGACGCCGAGGGCGAGGCCCTGGTCGGCCTCGACCGTCAGCCGGTAGTTGCCCGCCGGTCCGCTGATATTGTTGACCTCGACGAGAATTCGCGAGGTGTCGCCGACATTGAGGAAGCGCGGCACCGAAGTGACGACCACCACCGGATCGCGGACGAAGACGTCCTTGACCGCGCTGCCGACGCCCGCCGCGGACCACGCCTGGACCATCACGCGGACGGTGCCGTTGAAGTCGGGCATGTCGAAGGTGACGGTCGCCTCGCCGTTCTCGTCCACCCGGACGACGCCGGAATGGAACGCGATCAGCTTCTCGACCGGCGGCGGCGCGCCGAGCCGGACGGCCCCGCCATCGCCGCCGGAGCGGAGCGCGCCGAGTGCGCCCTGCGTGGTGTCGATGAGGTTGCCGTAGAGGTCGCGGATCTCCGTGCCGAGGCGGCGCTGGCCAAAGTACCAGTCGTCCGGACGCGGCGGCTGGTAGTTCGTCAGGTTGAGGATGCCGAGGTCGACGGCCGCCACCGTGACGTAGGCCTCGGTGCCGGGCGTGAGATTGGTGATCGCGACCGGGATCGCCATCGGACCGCGCGGCCGGATCTCTTCCGGCAGGTCGATCGTGACGGCGAGGTCGCGGTCGCCGGGTTCGACGGTCGCCCAGGTCAGGCCGAGCGAGCGCGCAGGCATCCGGTCGGCTTGGAGGTCCATCGGCCGGTAGAGCGTGGCCGTGACATAGGCGCCCGGACCCCATTCCTCCGTGATCGGGAGATCGACCGTCGTCCCGCCTTCCGGCACCTCGACCATCTGCATGTCGATGAGGCGGTCGTCGAGGACGGCGATCAGCGCGATGCCGGCATATTGCGGGTCGAGGCGGAGCCGCGCCGTGTCGCCGAGCCGGTAGCTCGGCTGGTCGAGCGCCACCTCGAGAACGTCCGGCGTGTCGGTGCCGGCGTCGGCGACGTACCACCCGGCCCAGAACTCGACGCTCGACGAGGTCGGATTGTCGCCGGTCGACGTCACTTCGAGGCGGTACCGCCCCCAGTCGACGGGGACGGCGATGCGTGCGGGCGCACCGGTGCCGATGTCGATGGTCCCGGCATCGATGCGCTGGGTGGTGGTGACCGACTCCCAACGCCAGATGCCGCTGGTGCTGTACCACTGGTAGGTCCGCTGGACGCGGCTGAGGGTCCAGCTCGCGCCTTCGATCGCGGTGCGCTCGAACTCGGGCGAGATGGCGATGACGTCGAACTCCGCCGTCGCGCCTTCGGCGACGTCGTAGCCGTTGAGCGGACGGATGCCGATCCGCGGCCCATCCGGTGTGACCGGCAGAGCGAGGCGACGCTCGACGGCGCGGCCGCTGGTGTCGGTGAGGCGGATGATCGCCTCGGCCTCGAGGAGCCGGGTCGTGGCCGGCACCTCCGGCAGATACACCGTGACGACGGTGTTGCCCCGCTCGTCGGTGACCGGCGCATCCGCGATCGGCTCGAGGATCCGCTCGAACGGATCGTCGTCGCGGCCGAAGACGTAGCCGTTGAAGCCGGGGGCCGTGTTGGTGGCCCGGATGCTGATGTCGCCCGACGCGGTGAGGTTCGGCGCCGTCGCGCCATAGAGGTAGCGCGCGGCGAGGTCGATCTCGGTCGGGCCGAACAGATCGAAGGCGGTCGCGTCGGTCGTCAGCTCGAAGGCAAGCCGTTCGGGCTCGAAATCCTCGACGAGGAACGACAGCTCGGCGATCGGGACATCTTCCGGGTCGGTGTAGAGCCGGAGGCGCCACGAGCCGCGCATCGCGTCGGGACGGAGCGCGAGTTCGTAGACGTAGCCGCCGAGGCCCTCGTCATTGAGGACGGCGCGGGCATTCTCGACGCCGTCCGGGCGTTCCACGACGACCGTGAGCGGGAGACCTTCGATCGCCATCGCGCGGCTGTCGCGGACGAGAGCGGTCGCATAGACGGTCTCGCCGGGACGATAGACGCCGCGCTCGGTCGTGAAATAGGCGTCGACCGCGAGCGGCGCGGGTCGGCCTTCGACACCGCGATCGGTCAGGTCGAACGCGGTCCGGGTCAGGTCGAGGAAGGCGTAGTCGCCCTCGCCGGTGTCGGCGACGATAAGCTGCGGTGACAGCCCGCCAGTGCCGCGGGCAAGACCCGGCGCGAAGCGGACATAGCCGTTCGCGTCGGTAGTGGCCTCGCCGAGCACCTCGTTGTTGCGCGCCATGAGCCGGACGGTGACGCCCTCGATCGGGAGGGCCGTGCCCAGCGAGCGGATGATGGCGTGGATGCCGTCGGTCGCGGTCAGGGCCGTCAGGCCGAGGTCGGAGATGACGAACCACTGCGTCGCCTCCGGCTCCCAATAATCCTGCTCGGTGTTAGGCAGGCGGGCGGTGATGACATAGACGCCCGGCTCCTGGTCGCCCAGCGCGTCCTCGACCGGGATCGCGGTCGTGACCATCTCGTTGAGCGCGGTGTCGATCTCGAGCGTGCCGGTCCAGATCCGCTCGCCATAGGTGTTGGCGATCTCCTCGGCCCGGTATTGCTCGAGGGCTGACAGGAAGATGCCTTCGCGGAGGGCGAACACGAGGCTGCGGTCGCCGATGCGGTAGATCTCGACCTCGGCGGTCGGGGTGTTGATCGACTGGATCGGAATGGTCGGCTGCGGGCCGGCCGGCAGCACATAGGCCGTGCCGGCAAAGCCGACCCACGCGCCGCGATCGGGGACGAAGACTTCGAGCGCAACGGTGTTGGCGAGAACCTCGCCGTCGGCGGCGGGAAGACCCGCGCGGGCCTGGATGCGGTAAGTGCCGCCATGCTGGACGCCATCGACGCAGATCTGCGTCGATTCCGGCTCGATCGCGAGACCGGTCCCGCCCGTCACCGTCACATAGTCGGCGATGTTGGGCATCGCCGCCGGGATCGGGTCGGAGAAGACCAGGCAGATCCGCGGCTCGTTGGTATCGGCGTCGACCCGATGGCTGATGATGCGGAATCCGAATTCGGCAACGAGGCGCGCCAGATGGTCGGCGACCGAACTGTCGTCGCGGAGCGCGAGGCTGGCGCGGAGCGCCTTGATCGCCACGCGCTGCTGCTGGCGGAGGATCATCGCATCGCCGATCGCGACCAGCGCCGCGGCGCGCGTCGTATCGTCCTCGGCACGGAGATAGGCGTTGATCGCGCCGCCGAGGGCGCGGTCGCGGAGTTGGGTGCGCTCGTCGAAATTGTTGCCGGTCCGCGCGAGATTGGCGCGGGCGAATTCGAGCCAGACTTTCGGATCCTCGTCGGCGATCGCAAGCGCGGCGCCAAACAGCGAGGCGGCCTGGGTCGGATTGCCGGCATTCCGGGCCGCGTTGGCCGCGCGGATGAGTTCTCCGTTCGAGCGGGTCCCGGCCGCGAAGAGATTGTCGAGCGACGTCGCGAGGGCCTGCGCGATGTCGATGTAGTCGGTCGCGACGAAGTCGAGCTCGGCAATCCGCTGGCGCTGCAAGGTGTCGGTGAGCGGCGCCTGGTTCACCACGCGGCCGGCAATCGCGCCTTGCGCCAGCGTCAGGGCGCCGAAATCATTCTTCAGGAAGCACCAGCCGGCGGCGGTATTGAAGGTGAAGGCCCGGCAGCGATTGTCGTTGAGGCACGCGGTTTCGCAGGCGCCCTGGTCGACGCCGCGGAGCGTCTCGTAGTCGAAGCCGGTGTAATCGGCATTCTCGGTGACGATCAGGCGGCGGAGGATGTCCTCCTGGGCCGAGGCCGGGATCGCGGCGGTTGCCGCAAGGCAGATTCCGACTACGGCGCCCAGCACGGCGCGAAGCGTCGCACGCATGGAAATGTCCTCCCGTTCCCGGCGCGCGTGATTCTATGAGGGGCCGCAACCCCGGTAAAGCGCGCCTCATCGCCCGCAACCATCAAGTCATCGGATCGTGACGAAAGCGCGTGACAATTGTGGCTGCACTGCGCCGCAGCATGAGTGTTGCGCAGCTGCAACGAACCGGCCTCGCACCTTGCGGCGCCTTCCTTAGAATTGTTTTTCGTGCGGCTTCGGGAGATTGGAACCCGCGGCTTCGATGGCCGGGGCCGTCGTCTCTAGATTTCGGGCACCAAGGGCGGGCCGCGCGATCCGGGCGATCGTGCGGCCGTACGTCGTGGAGAATGGAATGGCAGAAGGGGGCAGGAAACTCAGCGTCTTCCCCGCCTTCCACCAGGTGGAAGGCAAGCGGGTCGTGATCGTTGGCGGCGGTGATGAAGCCGCGGCGAAGGTCCGGCTCGTCGGGGAGACGCATGCCCGGATCGAGCTGTTCGCTGCGACCCCGTCGATCGAGCTCCTCGCCGACTTGCGGGCGACTGGCGGCCGGCTGATCGAGCGCGAACCGCGGACGGAGGATTTTGGCGGTGCCGCGCTCGTCTTCATCGGCACCGGCGACGAGGCCGCGGATCGCGACTATCACCAGCTCGCGAAGGCGGCCGGTGTCCCCGCGAATGTCGTCGACCGGCCCGAGCTGTGCGATTTCCATACGCCGGCCATCGTGAACCGCGCGCCGCTCGCGGTCGCCGTTGGCACCGCAGGCGTCGCACCGGTGCTGTCGCGGCACGTTCGGGCGCGCATCGAGGCGCTGCTGTCGCCGGCGTTCGGCGATCTTGCCGGGCTCGCCGAGAAGCTTCGCAGTACGGTCGCCTCGACGATCGGCACGGTGGATGGCCGGCGCCGGTTCTGGGCACGGTTCTTCCGCGGGCCGATTGCCGAGAAGGTGTTTGCCGGCCGCATCGGCGATGCCGAGGACGAGGCGCGGCGCGAGCTTGTGGCGGGCGACCGCGATGTCGGGCACGTATCCCTTGTCGGCGCCGGTCCCGGGGCCGAAGACCTGCTGACGCTGCGCGCCCAGCGTGCGCTCCAGGAGGCCGACGTCATCGTCTACGACAAGCTCGTGCCCGAAGCGGTCGTGGCCCAGGGCCGCCGCGATGCCGAGCGGATTTTCGTCGGCAAGCGGAAGGGCGACCACTCGATCTCGCAGGCCGAGATCAACGCCATCCTCGTCCGCGAGGCCAAGGCGGGACGGCGCGTCGTCCGGCTCAAGTCAGGCGATCCGCTGATCTTCGGCCGCGCCGGCGAGGAGATCGCCGCGTTGCGCGCCGAAGGAATCTCGTTCGACATCGTGCCGGGCATCACCGCCGCGTTCGCGGCGGCGGCGGAGGCCGAGATCCCGCTGACGCTGCGTGGCGTCGCCTCCTCGCTGGTGTTTGCGACCGGGCATGACGTCGACGGCGAGACGCTGCCCGAATGGGGCGGCCTCGCGCTCAGCGGGGCGACCGTTGCGGTCTATATGGGCGTCAGCGTCGCCGCGAAGGTCGCCGTGCAGCTCACGCTTGCCGGCCTCGCGCCATCGACGCCGGTCGCGGTCATCGAGAACGCCTCGCGGCCGACCCAGCGTGCCTTCGGTGGTCGCCTCGACGAACTCGGGCGCATCACCGGCCGCGGCGATCTCAAGGGACCGGCCCTCATCATCATCGGCGATGTCGTCGCAGAGGGCGCGCTCGCCATCGAGCAGCGCCCGCTCGCCGAACTCGCGGCTTAAGGAAGAGACATGTTTAAGGCAGCCGTAGCGGGTCCGAAGAAGGTGCTGACGGCGAACCGTCTGATCGACGGGCTCGTGATCTTCGTCGGCCCCGACCGCACTTGGGTTACCGACGTCAACGACGCCGCGATCCTCGAGGATGGACCGACGCTCGATGCGGCCGTCGCCCTTGGCCAGGAAGGCGTGGTCGGGAAATTCCTGATCGATCCCTATCCGGTCGACGTGACGGTTGAGGACGGCAAGCCGGTGCCCGTGCGCCTTCGCGAGCTCATCCGCGCGAAGGGGCCGACGGTGGTCTATGGCGACGAAGAGCGGAAGAAGCTGGCCGGCGCGGCGGCCTAGACAGAACAACGGCGAAGGCCGGGGGTTGGACGATGTATCGCTACGACGAGTTCGACGTTGATTTCGTGAATGGCCGCGTCGCGCAGTTCCGCGAGCAGGTGGGCCGGCGCCTTGCGGGCGAGCTGACCGAGGACCAGTTCCGGCCGCTCCGCCTCCAGAACGGCCTCTACCTCCAGCTCCACGCCTACATGCTGCGGGTCGCGATCCCCTACGGGACGCTGAACCCGGCGCAGATGCGGATGCTCGCGCATATCGCCCGGAAGTACGACCGCAATTACGGCCATTTCACCACGCGCCAGAACATCCAGTACAACTGGCCGGCGCTGCGTGACGTGCCCGACATCCTCGCCGATCTCGCTTCGGTCGAGATGCACGCGA
The DNA here is from genome assembly GCA_050184415.1 of Bauldia sp. Lineage (GTDB taxonomy): Bacteria > Pseudomonadota > Alphaproteobacteria > Rhizobiales > Kaistiaceae > JADLGL01. The sequence goes on along the minus strand of JBFXAJ010000002.1, from coordinate 190,011 downwards.
TCCAGACCTCGGGCAATTGCATCCGGAACGTGACTGCGGACCACTTCGCCGGCGCCGCCGCCGACGAGATCGTCGACCCGCGGCCCTATGCCGAGATCCTGCGGCAGTGGTCCTCGCTGCACCCGGAATTCGTCTTCCTGCCCCGGAAATTCAAGATCGCGGTGACCGGCGCCGAGCGCGACCGTGCGGCGGTGCAGGTCCACGATATCGGCGTCCATGCCAAGCGGGGGCCGAATGGCGAGCTCGGCTTTGCCGTCTATGTCGGCGGCGGCCTCGGCCGGACGCCGATGATCGCCCACAAGATCCGCGACTTCCTGCCGGAAGAGGACCTCCTCAGCTACATGGAGGCGATCCTGCGCGTCTATAATCTCGAAGGGCGGCGGGACAACAAGTTCAAAGCGCGGATCAAGATCCTCGTCCATGAGGCCGGTGCGGACGTCATCCGTGAGAAGGTCGAGGCTGAATGGGCGCGCATCCGCCATGGCGCCCTTCTCCTGCCGGAGGAGGAGGTCCGCCGCATCGAGGCCTATTTCGCGCTGCCGGATCTGCCGCCGCGCTCCGCGAACAGCCCGACCCTCGATACCGCCCGCGGAACCGACCCTGCGCTCGATGCCTGGGTGAAGCAAAACACGGTCCCGCACCGGGTGCCGGGCTACGTGCTCGCGACCATCTCGCTGAAGCCGACCGGCGGCACGCCGGGCGACGCCACCTCCGAGCAGATGGAGGTGATCGCCGACATCATGGAGCGCTACAGCGCCAGCGAGATTCGCGTCAGCCACGAGCAGAACCTTGTCCTGCCCCACGTCGCCCTCGACGACCTCGCCGAGATTTTCGGCATCCTCCAGGCCAACGGCCTCGCGACGGCGAACGCCGGGCTGATCTCGGACATCATCTGCTGCCCGGGCCTCGACTATTGCTCGCTCGCCAATGCCCGCTCGATCCCGGTCGCGCAGCGAATTTCCGAACGCTTCGCTGAGCTCGACCGCCAGCGCAACATCGGCGAGCTGAAGATCAAGATCTCCGGCTGCATCAACGCCTGCGGCCACCACCATGTCGGCCACATCGGCATTCTCGGCGTCGAGAAGAAGGGCGAGGAGTTCTACCAGATTACTCTCGGCGGCTCGGCGGACGAGCACACGTCCATCGGCGAGATCGTCGGCAAGGGTTTTTCGGGCGAGGAGATCGTGGACGCGATCGAGAATGTGGTCGAGACCTATCTCCGCCACCGCAATGGTCCGGAAGAGACGTTCCTGGTTGCCTACCGACGACTTGGGGTCGAACCATTCAAGGAGGCGCTCTATGCGCCCGCTTGACGCCGTCGCCACGGTCGAGCCCGACGCGTCGGCGGTCGAGCTCGCGGCGCGCTATAACCAGCGCTACGCTGGCCTGTCGGCCCACGACGTGATTGCGCTGTCGGTCGAGGAGCTGTTTCCCGGCCGCGTAGCGATGGTATCGAGCTTTGGCGCCGAGTCGGTCGTACTGCTGCATCTCCTGTCGGAGATCGATCCGACGGTGCCGGTGCTCTTCCTCGACACCGGCCGCCTCTTCCCGGAGACGCTCGAGTACCGCACGACGGTCACGAACCGCCTCGGGCTTCGCGACGTGCGGACGATCACCCCCGACGCGGAGCGGCTCGCCGCGCTCGATCCGGTCCGGGCGCTGTGGATGACCAATCCCGATCTGTGCTGCCGAATCCGGAAGACCGAGCCGCTCGCCAAGGCGGTGAAGGGTTTTGACGCGTGGTTCACCGGCCGCAAGCGCTTCCAGACCGCGGGCCGCTCGTCGCTGCCGCTCTTCGAGGCCGACGGGACGCGGATCAAGATCAATCCGCTCGCCGAATGGTCGTCCTCCGATCTCCTCGCCTATGCCGAGGACCATGAGCTCCCCGCCCATCCACTGGTCGCCAAGGGCTATCCTTCGATCGGCTGCGTCCCGTGCACGGACCGGGTGCTGCCCGGCGAGGACCAGCGCGCCGGGCGCTGGCGCGGCACGGGCAAGGTGGAGTGTGGCATCCACATCGACCTCGAGAGCGACGGCAGCGGCATCTGACATAGCGCGCCCAAGGCTCCGACCGGGTGGTGGGGACTTTCCCCGCCATCCCGGGTAAGAAGCATTCGCAAACATGAGCGGCCGGCTGCGATCGGCACGAGGACGATCGACTGATGAATTTATGGAAGGACGGCGCTTTCACCGCCGACGACTGGACGGTGGTGGCCGACGACGCGGAGGTGCCGAGCGACAGCCCGGCACTGGTCACGCTCGCCCGCTGGCGCAGCGAGCGTGAGACCCTGTCCGGCCGCAACGCGCCCGTCGGCATCGTCTTCCCGCCCGATGCGGTGTGGGACGACGTCGTCCCCGACCTGCCGCGCTTCCCGGTAGTCGCGGTGTCGTTCCCGAAGATGATGGACGGCCGCGGCTTCTCCATCGCCCGGCTCCTTCGCGACCGCGACGGCTTCACCGGCGAGATCCGCGCCATCGGCGATTTCACGATCGACATGATGCCGCTGATGCGCCGTGTCGGCATCGACGCGTTCGACGTCGTGAGCGAGAATGTGAGGAAGGGGCTCGACCGCGGCGTCTGGCCCGAGGTGCCGGCATATTACCAGCCGATCGAGGACGACCTCGAAGTGCCCGCCGGAACGCGCCCCTGGCTGCGCCGCCGCGCCCCGGACGAGCCCGGACCGCGCTAGCCGAGCTACGCACCGAAGAGTCGGCGGTCCCAGTAGACCGGTTCATGAAGGCTCGTGGTGATCGCGGTAAACTCGGGATGGGCCGGGTTGATCAGCACATTGCGATCGAGGCGTGCAACGACGCTCGGGACAAGCAGAATCACGCTCCGCCGTTCCAGGCACCATGTCGCGCCGTAGTCGCAACTGACCGTCGGCGGGCGCGCGTCCCAGCCGGGTAGAGACGGCGGCGCGAACACCTCGTACGTCACGCCTCGTGGGATCGTGATCGCGACGAAGTGCTGGTTGGGCGGCAGGCGCCCGCTGCCATGGACGAGCTTCTCGAGGAGCGCGGTCGAGTAATGTTCGCTCGCGTAGATGAGCGGACTGCCGGCCGTGTTCCAGCGCCCCGGCGCGATCATCGATCCCGTCGCATCGAAGATCGGATGGGCGCCGGAAGGGTCCCCGATCCGGAACGCCGTCAGCGTTCGGTCGAGGATCTGCGCCGTCAAGCGGCGGTGCCGTACTTCAAGCCGCCGAGGACGTCGAGCACCAGCTCGCCGCCGATTTCGCTTCCGATCACAAGGTCGATCGGCGCCCGGTCTTCCAGCATCGGGTGCGGGCGGAACAGGAAATCGCGCGCATCCTTCTCCGTCTGCCAGACGTCGAGGGCGAGCTCCCAAACCCGGGCAAGGCGGGCAAGGCGGGTCCCTTCCTCAAACGACAGCTTGAGGGCCGCCTTCCGGCGCCCATAGGTCGCCTTGGGGACGATGCGGTATTTGAACTGGGCGTCGTGCGGCGCCACGAGGGCGCTGATCCGGTTGAGTGCGGCCACCGGCAGTCCGGCTTCGATCCGCTTGATCAGGTCGAAAGGCGACGGGATCGCCTCCGCCCGAAGGCCCAATGCGTCGGCAATTCGAGGTGCTGCGACCATGCTCGAACCTTCGTTTCACTTGAGACTGAATGTGGTCTCATCTGAGGACCAATCAAGAGCCCGAACCTTTTGCGTTCAGCGGGCGTTCATCCGGCAATCCTTACCGCTCAGAGCGGGCTGGTTCCGGGAGATGTCATATGCCTACCGTTCCAAGGATTCTCCGCGCCCTCGCGATAGGCGCCGGATTGGTGCTGACCGCGGTCGGAAGTGCCGCCGCCCAGCCACAACCCAACATCGCGGTACCGACCCCCACGCCAAGCCCCGGCTACGGCTTCGAGGGCTGCTACATGATCCAGCAGCCGCTCTACGGCAATTATTTCGTGTCGTTCTGCCTCCAGGGCTTCGGCCGCGGCAATTATGGCGTGACCGGGAACATCAGCTGCAGTGGCCAGATCACCTGGAACCAGTACCAGGCGCAGGCGAACATCCAGTTGCAATACACGACCTGCACCGGGCGGATGTCCTGGTCGGCCGACAAGATGACCTGCTACCTGCAGCCGGGATACCAACCCTATGTCGGGCCGGGCGTCGATCCGCGGGTCGCCATCCCGACGCCGACGCCGACGAATCCGGGCCTCCAGTGCACCTACCAGCCATCGGTGCCCGGCTACCCGGCGACGACGGTCTATCCGCAACGGGTCTACTACTGATCTTTGATCAGCGGGCGTAGCGCGCCTTGAGGAGAGCGTAGAAGGCGCGGATCGTCTGCGCCTCGCCGCCCTCGGGCTGCCCCGGCTTGGCCGAGGGCACCCAGGCGAACAGGTCGGTGTGGACCCAGCGCTCCGGGTTCGTCACGAAGCGCGACAGGAACAGGGCGGCGGTGATCGCTCCGGCGAAGCCGCCGCTTCCCGCGTTGTTGATGTCGGCGACCTTGCTGTCGAGCATCGAGAGATAGGGGCGCCACAGCGGCAGGCGCCACAGCGGATCGGCCACGTCCGCCGCGTGGCCGGCGAGTTCGGCGGCGAGGGCGTCTCCGCCGGTGAAGACGGCGGGAAGCTCCGGGCCGAGGGCAACCCGCGCTGCGCCCGTCAGCGTCGCGAAATCGAGGAGCAGCTCCGGCTCCTCCTCGGACGCGAGGTCGAGAGCGTCGGCGAGGATCAGCCGGCCTTCCGCATCGGTGTTGCCGATCTCGACCGACAGCCCCCTGCGGCTCCTCAAGATGTCGCCCGGCCGGAAGGAGGCTCCGGAGACTGCGTTCTCGACGGCCGGGATCAGGAGACGGAGCCGCACCTTGAGATTCGCGCCCATGATCAGGGTGGCGAGGGCGAGCGCGTTGGCGGCGCCACCCATGTCCTTCTTCATGAGCAGCATGTTCGAGGACGGCTTCAGGTCGAGGCCGCCGGTGTCGAACACGACACCCTTGCCGACCAGCGTGATCCTGGGGGCAGCAGGGTCTCCCCAGCGGAGGTCGATCAGCCGCGGTGCCCGGGCATCGGTCGCCGCGGCGCCGACGCCGTGAATCAACGGAAAGCCGGTCGCGAGGTCATCGCCGATCGTCACCTCGACCGTGGCGCCGTGCGGTTTCGCGGCCGCGATCACGGCGTTGGCGAGATCCGCCGGCCCCATGTCGTTGGCGGGCGTATTGATGAGGTCGCGCGCGAGGGTCGTTGCGGCGACGATCCGGGTGAGCTCCGCGGCATCGGCGCCCTCCGGAACGACGAGCCGCACGACGCCGTCTTCATCGCCGGCGGCGCGGTAGCGCCGGAACCGGTAGCCGCCATTGGCGATCGCAAGCGCGGCGAGGCTCCGGTCGTCGAAGCCATCGCCGAGCCGATAGGCACCCGGCGGCAGAGCCGTTCCGAGGCGACCGGCGAGCAGCGGCACGCGCTCGGTCGATCCCGCCTTGCCGAGACCGAAGAGGATACGGTCGACGCCGCCCGACCCGCCGGGAACAAGGAGGGTGGTGCCGGCACCGGCCTTGAAGCCGGCAGCCTCGGCATAGCGCCGCGCCGCTGGCGTGAGCTCGGAAAACGCCGCGGGCAGGGCGTCGGGATCGGCGGCATCGATCGGGATCACCGGGACGCCCGAAACAGCTTCGACCAAGGCGATTCGTGTCATTGGAGATCCGCTGGTTTTGGCGCCGCACCGCCGGTGCGCGCCGCGACGTCGCCGGGATGGATGCCGGCCATGGCAAGACCTGCCGTCATCCGGTCGAACTCGTCCTGGCTGAGGAACGTCCTGCGCCACTGGAAAGGAGCTTCAGAAGCGTGCCTTTCCTCGTCCGCGCCCATCAGCCGCGAATAGCCGACGACGTCCATCGCGAGGATGGCGGCGAGTTTCCGCGAGACGCCGGGCTGGGACATTTCGTACGCAAGACGCAGGTGAAGCCGGGCGGACACTAGGGGCAATCGGCGCCTATCGCCAGCGACCCTGTTGCCGTCTCAGGCGAGCAGCAGCGCGGTCCAGGTCTGCGGATACACCGCCAGCGCGGCGGCGCCGATCGCGATCCCGTAGGGGATGCCGCTTCGGGGATCGTGAAGGCGGAGCGTCCACGTCCGGATCGCGAAGGCAGGAAGCGGCTGGCGCCGCACCGCGATGGTGGCGACGGTCAGGAGGCCGCCCGCCACGAGCGTCCAGGCGATGAACTGCGGCGCCGCCGCCGGCCCGACCCAGAGGACGGCGACCGCGGCGATCTTGGCGTCGCCGCCGCCTACCCAGCCCCGCGCGAACAGCACGAGACCGGCCGCAAGGGCCGCCAGCCCGACGCCAACATGGAGGCCGATCGTGCCGACATCGAAGCCGGCAATCTGGGCCGCGACCGTAAACCCCGCGACGCCGAGGAGCGGGACGAGGTTGGGGATCCGGAAGGTGAGGAGGTCCGAGACGGCCGCAAATGCCATCAGCAGGGGAAAGGCGAGGAAGGTGATCTCGAGGAACGCGCTCATCGCTCGCCCATGGCCGAGGCGGTGGCCACCGGCACCGGCGTGCCGTCGGGATCGGCGATGGAGACCGCGGAGCGGAGCGCGAACGCGGCGGCCACGATCGCCGCGCACAGCATGGCGGCAATCAGCCCGTATTCGATGGTGACTGCGAGGCCCTGGCGCCGATGGCGCCGCGTGGAGGTCCGCATCCGACTGTCCTGCTCTTCCTGCGGGCTCTGTCGCCCGACGGAAGGCAGATTTGCGTGGGATCGCCTGCACAGTGGTTAAGCGCCGCCGACAAGTTTAGCGCCGGGAGTTGGACTTCGTTTACCCTGTGACGACAGGCAGTTACGTCTGCTTTACGTGTGGCCGCGGAAAAGCGTGATCGGCGGGGCGCGGTAGGATGGCCTTTACCTAACGGCCGAAGAATTCCGTTCAGGGCTCATTTACGATGCCCGCGCTTTCCCCTTCGGGACGCGCTCTATCCACCGGCGGCGATCGTGACGAGGACCTCGAACATCTCGGGTGTCGCGGGCTGGTAGCCGTTGCCGAACTCCCGGTCGATCGCCGCCAGCGCGTCGGGATCGGCTGTGAGGCCGACCATCGCATCCTGAAGCCCGTTCTTGAGATCGTCCGGAAGATCCGCGCGAACCGCGAGCGGGCCGTAGGGAATGAGCGGCGAGGTCCAGATCAGCGCCACCTGGTTCATGTCGAGGCGGCCCGCGGCAACGAGCTGGGTCAGCGCGCCGCCATCGTAGCCGGTGGCGGCGTTGCCGGTCAGGGTGGACCAGGCGAGTGCCGCGTCCGCCTCGCCGGCGAGCATCGCCGCAAGCGCCTCGGCCGGTCCGACGCGCTCGACCAGCGTCACGGCGTCGAGGGCGACCTCCTCGGCCGCGAACAGGCTGAGCGGCAGCAGACGGCCGGCGATCGAATCCGCACCCGACACGGCCAGCCGGCGACCGGGCAGCTGCCGGAGCGTGCCGACGACCCCGCCCGAGGGCGCGACGAGCACGGCAAAATATCCGGGTTGGCCGCCGGGGCCGATCGGGACGACGAGGGGCTCGATGCAGCCGCCGCAGGCGGTGCTCGCGCCCGCGAACACGGTGGCCGACAGGAACGCGGCGTCGACGGTGCCGGCGACCTGCGCGTTGACCAGCGCCTCGTAGTCGACGGCGGCAAAGAGCTCGACGTCCATGTCGAGGGTATCGGCGAGGTAACGCCGGAACGGCTCGGCGCGGGCGCTGACATAGGCCTGGTTGTCGCCGGCGAGCACGCCGACGCGGAGCACGTCGGTTTCGGGCACCACTTGAGCCCCCGCCGGAACCGCCGCGAGGATGGCGACCGCGAGGGCGGCGACAAGGGAAGGGATCGCGGGCGACTTCATCGCTCAGATCGTCTGGTTGTAGGGGCCGATGCCCGGATTCTCGCGGAGCACGCCATCGACGGCCGCGAACATTTCCCGCAAACGCTTGTCGGAGACCGGGCTTTCCACCACGACCACGAGCTCCGGCTTGTTGGAGGAGGCGCGGACGAGGCCCCACGTGCCGTCATCGGTGACGACGCGGATGCCGTTCACGGTGACGAGGTCGACGATCGGGTGGCCGCCGACCGTCTCGCCCTTCGCGTACATGTCCTCGAAGCGCTTCACGACGGTGTCGACGACGCCGTATTTCTTCTCGTCGTCCGAATGGGCGGACATGGTCGGCGAGCCGAAGGTGTGCGGCAGCTCCTCGTAAATCTCCGCCATCGACTTGTCCGGATTGCGCTCCAGCACCTCGCAGATCGTGAGCGCGGTCAGGAGCCCGTCGTCATAGCCGCGGCCGATCGGGCGGTTGAAGAAGAAGTGGCCGGACTTCTCGAAGCCCGCCAGCGCGCCGATCTCGGTGACGCGGCGCTTCATGTAGGAATGGCCGGTCTTCCAGTAGTCGGTGACGACGCCCTTCGACGTCAGCTCGGGGTCGGTGCGGAAGAGGCCGGTCGACTTCACGTCGACGACGAATTTCGCGTTCGGATGCTTGGCGGCGAGGTCGCGGGCGATGATCGCCCCGACCTTGTCGGCAAAGATCTCGCGGCCGGTATTGTCGACGATGCCGCAGCGGTCGCCGTCGCCGTCGAAGCCGAAGCCGACATCGGCGCCGACCTCGCGCACGGTGTCGGCAAGGACGTGCAGCATCTTGAGGTCTTCGGGATTCGGGTTGTAGCGCGGAAAAGTGTGGTCGAGTTCGGTGTCGAGCTCCACGACCTCGCAGCCGACGCGACGCAACACCTCCGGCGCAAAGGCGCCCGCGGTGCCGTTGCCGCAGGCCGCGACCACGTTCAGCTTCCGCGTCAGCTTGGGACGCGAGGCGAGGTCGGCGATGTAGCGTTCGGCGAAGCCTTCGACGAAGGTGTAGGAGCCGCCGGACCGCGGCTGCCACAGCGCGCCGAGCACGATCTCCTTGAGGCGGGTGATCTCGTCGGGACCGAAGGTCAGCGGCCGGTCCGCGCCCATCTTCACCCCGGTCCAGCCATTCTCATTGTGCGACGCGGTGACCATCGCGACCGCCGGGCAGTCGAGGTCGAACTGCGCGAAATACGCCATCGGCGACAGCGCGAGGCCGACGTCCTTCACGCGGCAGCCCGCGGCAACGAGCCCGTTCACCAGCGCCAGCTTGATCGAGAGCGAATAGGAGCGGAAATCATGGCCGACGACGATGTCCGGCCGGACGCCGCGCTCCTGGATCAACGTCCCGAGGCCGAGGCCGAGCGCCTGGACGCCCATCAGATTGAGCTCGGGGAGAACCGGGCTGCTCTCGTGGCCGAACCACCAGCGGGCGTCGTATTCGCGGAAGCCGGTCGCCTTCACGAGCGGCTGGGTCTCGAAGGCGAAGCTGTTGGGCCGAAGGCCCGCGACCGGCTTTGGGAACATTAGGCGCGTTTCTCCTGATACCTGCCGAATTGGGGCTTAGCGGCGAGGCGCGTCAAGCCGGTGTGGCCGGCTGGCAGCGCTGGGTGCGCCGCGCTCTGGCGGGCCACGCATCGCGGGGAAAGCAGGGCCGTGCAGCCGTCATGATCATGCCCGCGTCAGGACGACGTCCATGGCCGGCTTCCATTCTTCCTCCTCGCCCTGTTGTTGCCACCGGCCGGAAATCGTTCGGAAATCGGGGCTGAAAGAGCCCTCGAACCGCATCCTTTCGCCCGTGATCCGGAGACGGCGGCCGCGAAGCTGAATGATGGAGTCTTCAACGCCGCCCCGGTCGTTAAGCGACCGCGCGGCGACGACTTTGCGCTCTTTGTCCCAGCGCAAGATCTCGATCGAACGCGTCACGGCGTCGCCGAGCCGGGCGTCGACGTGGTGGAGCATGAAATGGCCACCCGGGAAGAACTCATAGAAATCCGTGGCGAGGATACGGGCGCCCTCGCTGCCGTCGGCGGCGAATACGACACCGGTCGTGTTCCATGTGCCGAGGAGTGGCGCGAGGGCGGCGATTCGGGCTGGCGGTTTCGGCATTGGAACCTCGTGTCACGGCCAGGCGGTGGAGACGACCCGGCCGCTTGCTGGCGATCCATCACCACAAGGGCCGGTGCCGATGCCTGGTTCCGCGCTGCCTTCGAAAACTCAGCCGCAGTCGCAGGTGCCCGCGCGCACGACACCTCCCGGCCGCGAACGGTCCCCTGCGCAAACGTGCGTAGTGCGCTATGCTCGCCGTCGGGGATTTAAGCTGTTCGGGGCTGAAAAATGAACCTGGCACTGCGCCTTGCGCTCTTTGTCGCCGCGCTTGCGGCACCGCCGGCACTCGCGCAGGACGCGGTGACGCTGCAGTTGAAGTGGTATCCGCAGGCGCAGTTTGCCGGCTACTACGCCGCCGCCGACCTCGGCTACTACGCCGACGAAGGACTCGACGTGACGATCCTCCGCGGCGGCCCGGAAATCGACCCGCTGGCCGTGCTGGAGGCCGGCGACGCAGACGTCATCCTGGAATGGCTGCCGACGGCCCTTCTGGCACGCGCCGAAGGCCTCCCGCTCACCAATGTCGCCCAGATGTTCACGCGATCGGGCTTCGGAATCGCCTGCCTCGACAGCGCCGGGGTCACCGAGCCGAGCGATCTCCGCGGCAAGAGAGTGGGCATCTGGCCCGGTGGCAACGCCTTTCCGATGCTGGTGTGGATGGCCCATCTCGGCATCCCGACCGAGGGCGGCCCCGACGGCGTCACGCTGGTGCCGCAGGGCGAGGCAGTGGCCGGGCTGCGCGACGGCGCGGCCGACTGCGTCTCCTCAATGACCTACAACGAATATTTTCAGCTGATCGAAGCCGGGATCCCGCGCGACCAGCTCGTCGTCTTCCGCCTCGACGAGCAGGGGATCGCGCTCCTCGAGGACGGGCTTTTCGTCCTTGAGGCGAACCTGTCCGATCCTGCCTTCGTCGACCGGATGGCACGCTTCGTCCGCGCGACGATGCGCGGCTGGGACCATGCGCGGGACAACCCTGCCGAGGCCCTCGCGATCGTCACCGGCCATGTCGAGGCCGCTGGTCCGACCGAGCCCCTGGCCTTCGGAAGGATGCACGCCGTCAATGCTCTCGTAGCTGGCGGCAATGGCCGGCTCGATCCGGCCGCCTTCGAACGCACCGTGGACCTCCTGCTCGGCGGCGACTGGATGCCCGTCATCACCGCCCGGCCAGACGGCGGTTGGAGCCACGTCATCACGGACGCCGCCGCCCTGCAGTGACGCGCCTAGCATAGCTGTCGCGGTCCTCGCGACCAGGGTCGAGCGTTGCCGCGAGCTGGTTCGGCGCCGCCCGTCGCCAAGCCGCGCGGAGGGCCGTCTCGACTGCCGCGGCGTCGGCCAGATCGAGCGGCATATAGGTGTGGCCGCGATCGCCCCATTTGCCCGGCATGGGCGCGAACAGTCCCGGGATGGCTTCGGTCAGCGCTACGCGGAGCTCTTCCGCGACGCCAAGGGTGGCGGTGCCGGCCTACCGCCAGCCGAGCGTCGCGAACCGCTTGCCGCCGACATGTAAGGTCGGGAGACCCTCGTGCTCACCTTCCGCCGCTTCGGGGAGCGCGAGCGCCATCCGTCGGAACGCGGCGTCGCTGACCGGCATCGCTTGTGCCTAGTATCCCCGGCCGTGCTTCTCCATGAACGCGATCTCCTCCGGCGTCGACGCCCGCCCGAGGACGGCGTTGCGGTGCGGGAAGCGCCCGAACTTCCGGATCAGGTCGCGGTGTTTCGTCGAGAAGTCGACCCCGGTGCGGAACGATTCCTTCCAGTTGGTCGGCGCCGTCAGTGCCTGCTCGGCATAGAGAAAGACCGAATAGTCCTGGTGCGCGATTTCCTCGCTGTGCATGAAGGGCAGGAAGAGGAAGCTCCGCTCGGCGAGCCAGTAGCGCTCGATCCCCAATGCGATCAGCCGGGCGGTTAGGTCCAGCGCGCGGTAGTCATAGGCGAAGGCCTCACCCGAGGTGCGAAAAATGTTGCGGGGGAACTGGTCGAGGAGGACGATCAGCCCGACCTGCTGGGTCCGCGGCATGTCTTCGAGATTGTCCCAGCTCGCCGCGGCTGCCTCGGGCAGATAGACGCCGAACCGGTCGCGGATCAGCGCGTCCGTCGCGTCGTCCTGGCGGAACCACATCGGCGCCTTGTCTGCGGCCGGATCCTCCGGCGCCTCCAGGACCCCGAACCAGAATTCGTGAACGTCATGGAGGACAGCGGGGTTCATCGAGGGCTCCGTCAGAAGGGCGTTCTGCTCCGGATGGCTGCAGAAAGCGTCCCTTCGTCCAGATAGTCGAGTTCGCCGCCGACCGGAACGCCATGCGCGAGCCGCGAGACGTTGGCGCCGAGGCCGGCGAGGCGGTCGGTGATGAAATGCGCGGTGGTCTGCCCGTCGACCGTGGCGTTGACGGCAAGGATCACCTCCTTGACCCCGCCGCCCGCGACGCGCTCGACCAGCCGGTCGATGGTCAGGTCGTCAGGCCCGACGCCGTCGAGGGCGGACAGCGTCCCGCCAAGGACGTGGTACCGGGCGTTGATCGCTCCGGCACGCTCGAGCGCCCAAAGATCGGCGACGTCCTCGACCACGACCAGTACCGCATCGTCGCGCCGGGGATCGCTGCAGACGGTGCAGGGGTCGCTGGTGTCGATGTTGCCGCAAGTCGAGCACACGACCACGCGCTCGACCGCGATGTCGAGCGCCTGCGCCAGCGGTACCAGGAGCTGGTCCTTCTTCTGGATGAGGTGGAGCGCGGCGCGTCGGGCCGAGCGCGGTCCGAGTCCGGGCAGCTTCGCTAGGAGCTGGATCAGCCGCTCGATCTCGGGGCCGGCAACCGCGCGCGCCATCAGCGGTTGGCTGCGAGAAGGACGGCGAGCGACGTGAAGGTGGCCGCAACCGCCATCCCGTAAGTGATCATCCGGATTGCCGCGGCACGGTCGATGGACTTCGCCCTTTCGGAAGCGACCCGCGTCGTCTCTCCGCCACGCCCGAAATTGAAGAGCGCGAAGAGGCCGAAATACACGCAGAACCGGAACGAAGCCTGGAGGAGGCTGATCGCCGCGGCGGCCGACGGAAGGAAGAGGATCGCGAACCACCACGGACTGGCGTCCATGGCGAAGAGACCGATGAAGAGAACGGCCGTGAAGCCGAGCGCCAGGACGCCGCTGTTGCGGCGCCGGCGGATCTCTTCGGTGCCGATGTTGCAGACGCCCGGAATATACTCGGTGTGGGCCGCCATGGCGGGCTGTCAGAATGGCAGCTTCAGGCCGGGGGGCAGCGAGAGGCCGCCGGTCAGGTCCTGGGCCATTGCCGCCGTCCGCGTCTCGAGCTTGCCTCGGGCATCATTGTGGGCGGCGATGATGAGGTCCTCGACGATCTCGCCCTCGTCGCTCTTGAGGAGCGACGGATCGATCTTCAGGGACCGGATGTCGCCGCGGCCGGAGAGGGTCACCGAAACCAGGCCGCCGCCCGAGACGCCGGTCACCTCGAGCGCTGCGATGCGCTCCTGGACCTGCTGCATCTTGGTCTGCAGCTCCTTGGCCTGCTTCATCATACCCATGACGTCACGCAATTCGAACCTCCAAAGGGCTATTCGCTGTCGTCGGCCTCGACCGACGGCGCCGGCAACGCGGCGCTCTCGTCGACCGAGGCCGCGCGCACTCTGATGTCCACGATCTCCGCGCCTGGAAACTGTTCGAGAACCGCGGCGACGACGGGATCGTTCCGGGCGTCGGTCTCGAGCCGTTCGCGGGCGCTCTGCCGCTGCTCGTGAAGCGTCGGGGCCGCCGGACCGTTTCCGATGGTGATGATCCAGCGCCGTCCCGTCCACTCGGAAAGACGCGCGGATAGATCGCCGCTGAGGCCCTTCGGCGCGTCCGGAGTGAGCGCGATCTCCATCCGCGGCGGCTCGAACCGGATCAGCCGGACCTGGCGCTCCAGCGCGAATTTGAGCGGGAGGTCCCGCCGCGCCGCCGCCAGAGCCGGGAGTTCATCGAACGCCTTGATGGCGAGCGGCGGCTCTTCGCGCGCCGGCGCGGGGTTTTCCGTATGGGGCGTGAAGGCGACCGCAGTTGCCGCCCCGCGCGTCGATGCCAGTTCGAGGCGCGGTCCCGCGGGCCTCTGGGCCTCGACTGGGGCACGTCCGCCGCCCGATGGGCTGGGAGCGGACGTGGTGCCGGGCACCGCGCCACCGCCATTGGCCAGCATGCGCACGGCTTCGTCGGGCGTCGGCAGGTCAGCCGCATGGGCGATCCGCACGATCACCATGTCCGCGGCGGCGAGGGGACGGGCAGCCGTGCTCGCCTCTTCGATCCCCTTCAGCAGGATCTGCCAGCAGCGTGTCAGCGTGCGCAGCGACAGCCCGTCCGCGAGCGCCCGGCCACGTCCGCGCTCCTCTTCGGTCAGTGCCGGGTCATCGGCCGCCCCGGGGACGAGCTTCAGCCGCGTCACCAGATGGGTGAGATTGGCAAGGTCCTGGAGCACGAGCTGCGGATCGGCGCCGGCAGCATAGAGGTCGGCGAGCGTGTTCAGCGCCGCTGGCGCGTCGCCGCGCATCGCTTCCTCGAACAGGTCGATGACCCGCGTCCGGTCGGCGAGGCCGAGCATGGTCCGCAGCGTCTCGGCCGTGACCGGCGCGGCGTCCCCGCCGCCGGTGTGGGCGATCGCCTGGTCGAGGAGCGACAGCGCGTCGCGGGCCGAGCCTTCCGCGGCACGGGCGACGGTCGCGAGCGCCTCGGGTTCGATGGCGACGCCTTCCTTCGCCGTGATGTCCGTCAGCAAGCGAACCAGCCGGTCGGCCTCGATGCGCCGGAGATCGAAACGCTGGCAGCGCGACAGCACCGTCACCGGAACCTTCCGGATTTCGGTGGTCGCGAACACGAACTTCACATGCTCCGGCGGCTCCTCGAGCGTCTTGAGGAGGCCGTTGAACGCCTGGTTCGACAGCATGTGGACTTCGTCGATGATGTAGACCTTGTACCGGGCGAGCGCCGGCTTGTACCGAACCGCCTCGATGATCTCGCGGACGTCGCCGATGCCGGTGTGCGAGGCCGCGTCCATCTCGATGACGTCGATATGCCGGCCTTCCATGATCGCCGCACAATGCTCGCCCAGCTCGGAGAAATCGAGCGATGGGCGGTCGACGCCAGGCCGGCTGTAGTTCAGCGCGCGGGCAAGAATCCGGGCGGTCGTCGTCTTGCCGACCCCGCGGACGCCGGTCAGGAGAAACGCCTGCGCGATCCGCCCCGTCTCGAACGCATTGGAAAGGGTGCGCACCATCGGCTCCTGGCCGATGAGGTCCTCGAAGCGCTGCGGGCGATATTTCCGGGCAAGCACGCGATACGGCGCGTTGCCTTGGGGGTCGGTCGTCGTGTCGCCGTTCATGACCGGTGAGCTGCCGGGAGCCCGGATCCCGCCGCGAATGCCGGCCGGTCCGCTCCCTCAAAGGGTGGGAGGCTGACGCATGACCCGCGCCGGACTCGTTGGGGCTGCTTCCTTCCGGACCTGACCCGGTTGGCGAGGGACGCGTCCACAGCCAACCTCCCGAGGGGAGATATCATGCGCCCGCCCCGGAAACGCAAGCGCAGCGGGGGAAATTGCCGCTATGCGTCCTATAGCGGCATCGTGATCGTCCTTGCGGCGATCGCATTCCGGCGACGCGGCCATCCACGAAGGAGGCGCCGGTCCGGCTTCGCTAACTGGTCCAGACCTTTCCGGCTCGCCCCGCTTGACACTCCTTCGCCTTACCCACCCAATCGGGTACGGGAGAAGGGGCGCCTTGCGAGGCGTGAGGCTGGAGAATGGACTACGTCGCGCCGACGCTTCGGCCGGTCGATCCGAGCCGTTGGAATCGGACGCTTTTTGAGGCGCTGATCGAGACCGCGGCGCGGCGTCACGGCGCCGTGGCGCTCGAGGATCAGGAGCGCACCCCGCTGACCTATCAGCGGCTGCTGCTCGGCAGTTTCGTCCTCGGCCGCAAGATCGCCGACATCACCCGGGCCCGCGAGCGGGTCGGCGTCCTCCTGCCCAACGTGAATGGCTGCGCGGTCGCGCTGTTCTCGCTGTTCGCGTTCGACCGCGTCCCGGCAATGCTCAATTTCACCGCGAGCCCGATCGACCTCGAAGCCGCCTGCCGCAGCGTCGAGGTCACGACGATCCTCACCTCGCGGCGCTTCATCGAGAGCGCCAATCTCGGCGCCAAACTGGAAGCGATCAGCGCCGAGCGGAACGTCGTCTATCTCGACGACGTGCGCGCGAGCATCGGCATGGGCGCCCGGCTGAGGGGCCTCCTCGACGCGCGCCATCCCGAGAAGACGCACCGGCCGTTCCGCGCCCGGCCGCACGACATCGCGATCATCCTGTTCACGTCGGGAACCGAGCGCCAGCCGAAGGCGGTCGCGCTGACCCACACCAACATCCTGGCCAATGTCGAACAGGTCCAGGCGTCGATCGCCTGCACCGACGACGACATCTTCTTCAATCCGCTGCCGGTGTTCCACGCCTTCGGGCTCACGGCGGGCCTCCTGCTGCCAATCGCGATCGGGTTCAAGGGCGTCCTGTACCCATCGCCGCTGCACTATGACGAGATCCCGAAGCTCGCCCGGGAGACGAAGGCGACAATCATGATCGGGATCGACACGTTTGCCGCGCGCTGGGCGAAATCCGCCGGCCCCGACGATTTCAAGACCCTCCGCCTCATGGTGCTCGGCGCCGAGCGGGTGAAGGACGCGACCCGCGAGATCTGGCGCGAGCGCTGCGGCATCGAGCTCCTCGAAGGCTACGGCGTGACCGAGGGCGCGCCGGTGGTCGCCGTCAACCGTCCGGGCGACAATCACATCGGCACGGTCGGCCCGCTCCTCCCGGCGATCGAGGTCCGCCTCGAGGAGGTCGAGGGCATCACGGCCGGCAAGCGCATGCATATCCGCGGGCCGAACATCATGGCCGGCTACTATTTCCCGACCGAGCCGAACCGCCTCTTTCCGCCGCCGGACGGCTGGCACGACACCGGCGACATCGTCACGATCGACGATACCGGGATGATCACCATCGTCAGCCGCGCGAAGCGCTTCGCCAAGATCGCGGGCGAGATGGTGTCGCTGACGGCCGTGGAAGCCTTCATCAACCGCGCCTGGCCCGACAACGAGCATGCCGTGGTCGCGATTCCCGACGACCGGCGCGGCGAGGCGTTGGTGGTGATCACGACCGCACCGGACGTCAGCTACGACACCATCGTCCCGGTAGCGCGTGCTGACGGCGCCCGGGAGCTGTCCATCCCCGATCGCGTGCTCCTCGTCGACGAGCTGCCGCTCCTCGGCAACGGCAAGACCGACTATGTCAGCCTCGAGCGGCTCGCCGCCGAACGGGCGCCGGCGGCGCGGTCGCAGACCCGGATCAGCCTGACGCCGGCTTGATGGTCTTGCGGAACGGGCTCTTCGGATAGACCCCGAGGATGCGGACCTCGGTCGAGAAGAAGGCAAGCTCCTCCAGCGCGAGCGCAACCAGCCGGTCGTCCGGATGGCCCTCGACGTCGGCATAGAACTGCGTCGCCGAGAACTGGCCGTCGAGCTGGTACGATTCGAGCTTGGTGATGTTGACGCCGTTGGTCGCGAAGCCGCCCAGCGCCTTGTAGAGCGCGGCCGGCACGTTGCGCACGCGGAACACGAAGGTCGTCATGATGTCGCCGGCCGGCGCCGGGGTGGACGCCGTGCGGGTGAGCACGACGAAGCGGGTCGTGTTGTGCTCCGCGTCCTCGACATTCTCCGCAAGGATGTCGAGCCCGTAGAGCTCGGCGGCGAGGCGCGGCGCGAGCGCGGCCATGCTCCTGTCTTTGCGCTCGGCGATCTCCCGCGCCGCTCCCGCGGTGTCGCCTTCGACCATCGGCCTCCAGCCATGCTTGCGGATGATCTGCCGGCACTGCCCGAGCGCATGCACGTGGCTGTGGACGGTCCGGATGTCGGCGATCCCCGTTCCTGGCAGCGCAAGGAGCTGGAAATGGATCGGCAGGAAGTGTTCGCCGGTGATGTGGAGCCCGGACTCGGGGAGGAGGTGGTGGATGTCCGCCACGCGGCCCGCGAGCGAGTTCTCGATCGGGATCAACCCGGCATCGACGTCGCCGCCCGCGATCGCCGCGAAGCAGTCCTCGAACGTCGCCGCCGGCACCGCCTCGCTGGCCGGGAAGGCCTCGCGGCACATGATGTGCGAGTTCGAGCCGGGCTCGCCCTGGAAGACGACGCGACGCATGGAACAAGTCCGATCTGTTGAGAAATGGCGAACTGTGGCCGGGAAGCCGCAGTCCGGTTGGAACGCTGCGGCGGTTATCGGACAACCGTGCCGCGGTCAACGCGCCGCGCCTTGGCGCGTGGCTATTTCCTGCTCACATTGTCGCATCCCAAGGCACTGGAATCGGGGCGTTTGGTGTTGCATCCCGCACCTGATGCCCTATAGCTTCCGGCCCACAAGCCGGGACATATGGGCCCGGTCAAGACCGCCGCTGAGGGGTGGCGCGTCAAAAATCGGTTACATTGCGGAGCTGGGGCGCAAGAATGTTCAACAAAATTGCTGGCGCGGTTTTGGGCACCTTGCTCGTGCTGGTGACCCTCCGGATCGTGGCCGAAAGCATCTTCGGTCCGGAGGAGCCTCACGTTGAGGAACCCGCGCAGGGCGAAGAGACGGTCGTCGCCGACGCCGGCGCCAACAACGCCGCGCTCATCGCGCTGATCGCCGAGCAGGACCCGGCCGCAGGCGAAGGCGCCGCGGGCGCCTGCGTGGGCTGCCACACCTTCGAGGAAGGTGGCGCCGCGGGCTTCGGTCCCAACCTCTACAACATCGTCAACGGCCCGATCGCGCACATGGAGGGCTTCGGCTACTCCGAGGCCCTGCGCACCCTTCACGACGAAGGCGAGATGTGGACCTATGCGAATCTGGACGCCTTCCTCCAGAACCCGCAGGCTTTCGCGCCGGGCACCACCATGCCGTTCGCCGGCATCGCGGACGAGACGAACCGCGCGCAGGTCATTGCCTATCTCCGTTCGCTGTCGCCCGAGCCGGCTCCGCTCGAGGTTCCGGCCGGCGCCGAGGCTGCCGCGCCCGATATCGGGCCCCTGATCGCCGCTGCCGATCCGGCCGCCGGTGAGGGCGTCGCTGGCGCCTGCATGGGCTGCCACACGGTCACCGAAGGCGGCGCCAATGGCTTTGGCCCGAACCTCTGGGACATCGTCAACCGCCCCGAGGGCGGACACGAAGGCTTCACCTATTCGCCGGCGCTCCAGGCGCATAACGCCGCCGGCGACGTCTGGACCTACGAGAACCTCGACGCCTTCCTGACCAACCCGCAGGCCTACGCGCCGGGCACGACCATGCCCTTCGCCGGCATCGCGAACGAGACCGACCGCCACAATCTGATCGCGTACCTCCGCACGCTGTCGGCCAACCCGGCGCCGCTGCCCGAGGCGGGTGCTGCGCCTGCTCCGGCCGAGCCGGCCCCGGCGCCTGCGCCCGAACCGGCGCCTGCCCCGGCTCCCGAGCCCGCTCCGGCTCCGGCCGAGCCCGCGGTTCCCGCCGCCGACCTGACCCCGGTGACCTTCACCCAGGCGCAGGTCGACGAGGGCCGCGAGGCGTACGCCGCGAACTGCGCCGGCTGCCATGGCGCCGAGCTCGTGGGCGGGTTCGCTCCGCCGCTCGCCGGCGAAGCCTTCACGCACTGGTTCAGCGGTCCGGTATCGGCGCTCTACGAGAAGATCTCGACCACGATGCCGATGGGCAATCCCGGCTCGCTGTCGCCCGAGACCTACGCCGCGATCGTCGCCTTCATCCTGTCGGAGAACGGCTTCACTGCTGGCGAGACCGAACTGCCGACCGACATGGCGGCCCTTGCTGGCCTCGGCTTCACCGGCGCCGCAGCCGCCCCGGCAGAGCCCGCTCCGGCTCCTGCACCCGAGCCGGCGCCTGCACCTGCCCCGGCGCCCGAGCCTGCCCCGGCGCCCGCCCCTGAGCCTGCTCCGGCCCCCGCGCCCGAACCGGCGCCTGCTGCCGAGCCGGCTCCCGCGCCCGCGGCTGAGCCCGCCCCAGCGCCCGCCGCCGAGCCCGCTCCGGCTCCTGCTGCGGAACCGGCCCCGGGTCCCGCTGCCGAAGCGCCCGCCGCTCCGGCCGCTGAGGAAGTCGAAATCGTGCTGGCCGGCGAGGACATCGCCAACCCGGCCCTCCTGGCCCGTATCGAAGCCGGCGATGTTGCCGCCGGCGAGACCGCGGCGACCGCCTGCGCCGGCTGCCACACCCTCGCCGAGGGCGGCGCCAACGGCTTCGGCCCGAACCTCTTCGGCGTCGTCTATCGCGCCGTCGGCGGCGTCGAGGGCTTCGGCTACTCGCCGGCACTCACCGACCTGCATGACCAGGGCGCGGTCTGGACCTACACCGGTCTCGACGCCTTCCTGGCCAATCCGCAGGCCGCCGTGCCCGGGACCACGATGCCGTTCGGCGGCATCGCCGACGAGACCCAGCGCGCGAACATCATCGCGTATCTCCGGAGCCTCGCCACCACGCCCGCGCCGCTCTAGCGGACGCTGCCTGGCTGAGTTCAATCGGCGCCTTCGGGCGCCGATTTCGTTTCCGGACCTGCTCAGCGGCCGGCATCACCTTTCGCGGAGCCGGTGATTTCGAGGATGCATCCGCGCCCCCGCTCCGCCACAATCCGGCAAAACAGTACCGTTCTGCGTCAGGAGGGGACGCCGGGATGGCCATGAACGCCGGAGCAACCCGCTTCCAGGGCGTCGGCCGCTGGGTGCCTTTGATGGCGTTCGCGGCGGTACTGGCGTTGTCCGCCTGCGGCAAT
This sequence comes from Bauldia sp., assembly GCA_050184415.1. Classification (GTDB taxonomy): domain Bacteria; phylum Pseudomonadota; class Alphaproteobacteria; order Rhizobiales; family Kaistiaceae; genus JADLGL01. The sequence continues at coordinate 169,255 of JBFXAJ010000002.1, read as the reverse complement.
AACGACGCCGAGGACGACACCCCTCCGGCGGCCGCCGCCGAACCAGCACCCGGCAGTCTGCCCACACCTGCTCCGGAAGTCGCCGGTGCTTCGCTGGCAGCCGAACCGGCCGCCGCGGCGGCCCCGGTCCCGGCGGAGCCAATGGCCGCGCCGGCCGTGGCTCCGGAGCCGCCGCCAGCTGCCCCACCTGTGGAGCCCGCGGCCGCCCCGGCGCTCGCCCTCGAACCGCCCCCACCCGCAGTTCCCGTTGAGATCGCCGCGCCGCTTCCTGAGCCGGCGCCAGCCGCTCCTGAACCTGCCGCCCCCGCCCCGGATCCCGCGGTGGCGCCCGCGGCGGCCGGCCCGGAGCCCGCTGTCGCGGCCGCACCCGCCCCCGATCCCGCAGTGGCAGCCGCGGCGGCCGCCCCCGCTGCCGTGCCAGAGCCCGCCGCCGTGGCGGCACCGGCCACGGCGGATCCTCCCGCCGATCCGGACCTCCGCTCCCGCGTCGCAGCGGCCGATCCTGCCGCTGGCGCCGCGGAGGGCGCGGTCTGCGCCGCCTGTCACACGATCGAGGAGGGTGCCGGCCCCCTGATTGGCCCGAACCTCTACGGCATCCTCGGCGCCGCGGTCGCCCGCTCAGCCGGCTTCAACTATTCGCCGGGAATGGTGGCGCTCGGTGCGGCCGGCGCGACGTGGACGGTCGAGCGGCTCGATGCGTTCCTCGCCAATCCCGACGCCGCCGTGCCCGGAACGCGGATGACGCTCTCGGGCATCGAGGACCCCGCCGAGCGCGCCAATCTGATCGCCTGGCTTCGCACCCTTGCCGCAGAACCTATCGAAATTGCCGTCGAGGGAGCGGCGACCATCGGCCGCCGGCTTCCCGGCCTCCAGCCGGTCGCCTACGCCGAGGAGCAGATCTCGTTCGGCCGCGACACCTACAACCGCTTCTGCTCGCGCTGTCACGGGCCGGATTTCTTCGGCCGCATCGACGAGCGCGAATGGGGCTCGGCGCCGGCGCTGATCGGTCCGATCTTCATCAATCGCTGGTACGACAACACCCTCTGGGACGTTTTCGTGCAGATGCGCGACGAGGTGAATCCGGAATTCCACCTGCCCTCGACGCCGGAGGAGCGCTATGTCGCCGCGCTGGCGTACATCCTGCAGCAGCAGGGTTTTGCGGCAGGCCCGACGCCGCTGACGGCCAACCAGGCGACCCTCGAGCGGATGGGCTTCTGGCAGTAGCGCGTCAGTCCGGTCGAAGCCGCGCGCGGTCGACCTTGTAGACGGCCGACTCGCCGAGGACGTAGGCGCTGATCGCGCCGACGAAGAGCGGCGCGAACGGGCGCGACAGGACGTTCAGCCCGCCGGCATAGGCGCCGAGGGCCGGCATCACCATCCGCTGCCCGTCGCTGACGAAGCAGCGGCGCCGGACCGAGCCGCCGCGGCCGACCACCCGCGCCGCCGGGTGGAGATGCCCCGCGATCTGTCCCCGGGCCGCGCCCGGCAGCGGTTCGTGGACGAAGTGCAGCGGCCCGACCCGCAGGTCGTCGCAGTGCTGGCCCGACAGGAACGTCGCGATCTCGGGGTCGTGGTTGCCCGCGATCCAGACGAAAGTCCGTCCGGCCTGGCATTCCTTCAGCGCGGCGCGGTCGGCGAAGCCGAGGCGCTCGGCGCCGCGGCTCTCGTGGAAGGAGTCGCCGAGGGCGACGATCGTCCGCGGGTCGAGCCGGCGCACGAGCGTGCCGAGCACCGCGAGCGTGTCGCGCGTGTCGTAGGGCGGCAGGAGCTGCCCGCGCCGCGCGAAGGTCGAGCCTTTCTCGAAATGGAGGTCGGCGACCACCAGCATGCGCTCCGCCGGCCACCACAGCCCGCCTTCCGGCAGCACGGTCAGCGCGATGCCGGCAAGCATCAGCTCGGCCGCCTGCGGCAGCGGACGGTCTCGCGCCGCGCGTCCCGCGCCATCTGCCGTGAAGATCGATCGCGTTCCCGCGTTCATTCCATCGCCTCGCGGACCAGATCTTCGGCCGCGTGTTTGAGGACGTCCTCGCGCGCCTCGCCCGGCACCGCTTCCTTCCCGATCTCCATCATGATCGGGACGGCCAGCGGCGAGATCCGGTCCAGCCTCTTATGGATGATTCGGCCTTCGACGCGCGAGAGCATGTCGCTGAGGCGGCGGATGTCGAGGAGCCCCGACGCGGCGTCGGTCCAGGTTGCCTGCAGCAGCACATGGTCCGGCTCGTGGCGGCGGAGGACGTCGTAGACGAGATCGGTCGAGACCGTCACCTGCCGCCCGGATTTCTCGGCGCCGGGGTGACGGCGGTCGATCAGTCCGGAGATGATGGCGACGTTCCGGAACGTCCGCTTGAGGAGGTAGCTCTCCGCGAGCCAGGCCTCGAGGTCGTCGCCCAGCATGTCGCGATCGAACAGTTTTTCGATCGACGGCTTGCCCTTCTCGAACGCGGCCCCGAGATCGCCGAGGCCCCAGACGCCGAGCGCATAGTCGGTCGCGACGAAGCCGAGCGGCTTGAGCTTTGCCCGCTCGAGCCGGCGCGTGAGCAGCATGCCGAGCGTCTGGTGCGCGAGCCGTCCCTCGAAGGAATAGGCGATGAGATAGTGCCGGTTGCCGCGCGGAAACGTCTCGACGAGGAGCTGGTCGAGCATCGGCAGGACCGAACGCTCCTCCTGGATGCGGAGCCAGTCGGATACCGAATCCGGCAGGCGCTGCCAGGCGTCGCGGTCGGCGATCAGCTCGCGCACGCCCTTGGCGAGATACGTCGTCAGCGGGAACTTGCCGCCCTCGAACACCGGGATCTTCGGCGTGTCGTCGCGCGTCCGGCTCGCGATCACCTCGTTGTCGCGAATCCCGTTGAAGGCGAGCACCTGGCCGCCGAAGAGGAACGTGTCGCCGGGCGCGAGGGTCTCGATGAAGTACTCCTCGATCTTCCCGAGGACGCGGCCGCCGCGCATCGCCGTCCCGGTCTTGCTCAGCCGCGTCAGGCGGACATTGAGCATCGCCTCCTCGATGATGGTGCCGACGTTCAGCCGGTATTGCTGGGCGACGGCCGGATTGGTCACCCGCCAGCGGCCGTCGATTCCCTTCCGGATCTTGGCGTAGCGCTCGTAGCTCCGGAGGGCGTAGCCGCCGGTCGCCACGAAATCGACCACACGCTCGAAGGTCTCCCAGTCGAGATCGTGGAAGGGGAGGGCGGACCGGACCTCGTCGTAGAGGGCCATAAGGTCGAAGGCGTGCGCGCAGGCCATGCCGAGGACGTGCTGCGCCAGCACGTCGAGCGCGCCGGTGCGCATCGGTGGCGTGTCCTGCGCGCCGAGATAGTTGGCGTCGAGAGCGGCCCGGCACTCCAGCACCTCGAACCGGTTCGCCGGGACGAGGATCGCCTCCGAGGGCTCGTCGAGCCGGTGGTTGGCGCGGCCGATGCGCTGCGCGAGGCGGCTCGCCCCTTTCGGTGCCCCGACATTGACCACGAGGTCGACGTCGCCCCAATCGATGCCGAGGTCGAGCGTCGACGTGCAGACGACGGCGCGCAGCGACCCCGCCGCCATGGCCGCTTCCACCTTCCGCCGCTGCGACACGTCGAGCGAGCCGTGATGGAGCCCGATCGGGAGCCCGTCGGCATTGAGGCGCCACAGCTCCTGGAAGATCAGCTCGGCCTGGCTGCGCGTGTTCACGAACACGAGCGACAATTTGTGCCGCGCGATTGCCGCCAGGATGTCGGGATAGGCGTAGCGCGCGGTGTGGCCGGCCCAGGGGACGCGTTCGTCCGACGCTAGAATCGAGATGTCCGGTTTCGCGCCGCCCTTGACGAGGACGAGCTCGGACAGCGCGCGGTCGGCCCCCGCCGGGTCGTCCTGCGGGACGATCCAGGCCCGGAGGTCGTCCGGCTCGGCGACCGTCGCGGATAGCCCTACCGTGATGAGGTTCGGCGCCAGTTTCCGCAGGCGCGCGAGGCCGAGGGCGAGAAGGTCGCCGCGCTTCGACGTGACGAGGGAATGGAGCTCGTCGAGGATCACCATCCTCAGATCGCCAAACATCCGCTCCGCCTCGGGCGAGGCGATCAGGAGCGCAACCTGTTCCGGCGTCGTCAGGAGGATGTCGGGCGGGTCGTAGCGCTGCCGCCGCCGCTTGTGCTGCGGCGTGTCGCCGGTCCGCGTCTCGAGCCGGATGCCGAGGTCCATCTCCTGGACGGGCCGTTCGAGGTTCCGCGCGATGTCGACCGCGAGCGCCTTGAGCGGCGAGACGTAGAGCGTGTGGACCGAGCGGCGCTCGCCCGGCGCATCCGGCGCCTTGCCCGCGAGCGCGATCAGGCTCGGCAGGAAGCCCGCGAGCGTCTTGCCGGCGCCCGTCGGGGCAATAAGGAGAGTAGACTGCCCGGCGGCGGCGTTCGCCAGAAGCTCCAACTGGTGCGGCCGCGGTTGCCAGCCCCGGCTGGCAAACCATTGATCGAATCGCGCGGGCAGCTTGGCGTCCGGCACTTGCACGCGGCGTCGCTTCGCGGGTGCTGCCGCTGTCACGGCAGTTGCCGTCCCGCCGCGCGGCGCGCACATCCTGTCGCCACCGCAGCAGGAGAGTCGGCTTGGCCAGGATCAGCATCACGGATGACGGCGCCGCCGCGAGCGCCATGCGCATGGCTTCGGGCCGGATCGAGATCGAGACTGACGGACCGGGCTTCACCAACCTCACGTCGGCGATCCGGTCCTGGCTCGCCGGCCACCACGCCGGCGATGGCCTGCTGTCGCTGTTCGTCCGCCATACCTCGGCGTCGCTGACCATCCAGGAAAATGCCGATCCGGACGTGCGTCGCGATTTGATGGTCGCCCTGGCGCGCCTCGCCCCCGAGGACGGTCCCTGGCGCCATCAGCAAGAGGGACCCGACGACATGCCGGCGCATGTGAAGGCGGCCCTGACCGACACGGCACTCACCCTGCCCATCCGCTCCGGGACGCTGCCGCTCGGCACGTGGCAGGCCGTCTACCTGATCGAGCATCGACGCGCTCCGCATCTTCGGGAGGTCATCATGCAATATTTCGGTTCATGACTTTTCGCGGAAGGCGCCTTCGTCCTCCCAATCATCCATGCGATCGCTAAGGTACGCGAGCGAACATTCACTCTAGGAGGAGTGGCGCCCGTGCTGAAGGAATTCCGTGAGTTCGCCCTCAAGGGCAATGTTGTCGACCTTGCGATCGGCGTCATTATCGGCGCCGCGTTCGGTGGCCTCGTCACCTCGGTTGTGCAGGACATCTTCACCCCGATCATCGCCGTGATCACCGGCGGTGCCGACTTCACCAACCTTTTCGTCCAATTGCGGGGCGAGCCGGCGACGACGCTCGAAGCCGCGCGAGAGGCGGGGCCGACCATCGCCTACGGCAACTTCATCACGCTGCTCATCAACTTCGTCATCGTCGCCTTCGTGCTGTTCCTGGTCGTGAAGGCGATGAACCGGCTGCGGCGGAAACAGGAGGCGGCACAGGACGTCGCGCCGGCCCCGCCACCGGAGACCCCGCGTGAGCAGGTTCTCCTCACCGAGATCCGCGACCTCCTGCAGAAGCGCCCGCTCTAGAAACGAAAAGGCCGCCGGTTCGGCGGCCTTTCTCATTCCGTTGGCCCTAGCGCTAGCCGCGCGACATCGCGGCGACGGGGGCTGGCTCCCGTGCCGGAGTGCTCGCCGCCGGGCGGCGGTTGCCTTCGCTGAAGGGCAGGCCGAGCGACGACCACACCGTCACCAGCGCCTCGCGGAGCTCCGCGATGAGTTCCGCGTCATGGAACGGCGTCGGCGTGATCCGCAGCCGCTCGGTCCCGCGCGGGACCGTCGGGTAGTTGATCGGCTGGATGTAGATGTCGTGGTCGTCCAGCAGCATCTGGCTGGCGCGGCGGCAGAGCTCGGCGTCGCCGACCATCAGCGGCAGGATGTGGGTGTCGGTGTGCATTACCGGCAAGCCGGCGTCGAGGAGCGCCTGACGGGTCGCTGCGACCGCCGCCTGCTGGCCGTCGCGCTCGGCCGAGGATGATTTCAGGTGGCGGATCGAAGCGGCCGCCGCCGCGGCGAGTCCCGGCGGCAGGGCCGTCGTGAAGATGAAGCCGGGCGCATAGGAGCGGATCGCGTCGACGATCGGCTTCGAGGCAGCGACATAGCCGCCGAGCGTCCCGAAGGCCTTGGCGAGCGTGCCCTCGATGATGTCGATGCGGTCCATCACCCCGTCCCGCTCGCAGATGCCGGCACCACGCGGTCCGTACATGCCGACGGCGTGCACCTCGTCGATATAGGTGAGGGCGCCGTATTTCTCGGCAAGGTCCGCGATCTGCCCAATCGGGGCGACGTCGCCGTCCATCGAATAGACCGACTCGAACACGATCAGCTTGGGGCGATCGGGTCCCGCTGCCGCGAGCAGCGATTCGAGATGCTCCAGATCGTTGTGCCGGAAGATCCGCTTCTGCGCCCCGGAACGGCGGACTCCTTCGATCATGGACGAATGGTTGAGTTCGTCCGAGAAGATCACGCAGTCCGGGATGAGCTTCGCGATCGTCGAGATGCCGGCTTCGTTGGAGACGAAGCCGGAGGTGAAGACGAGCGCCGCGTCCTTGCCGTGGAGATCGGCGAGCTCCCGCTCGAGCTCGACCAGCGGGTGGTTGGTGCCCGAGATGTTGCGGGTTCCGCCGGCACCCACCCCCATGCGCTGGACGGCATCGATCATGGCGCCGATCACCTTGGGGTGCTGGCCCATGCCGAGATAGTCGTTCGAGCACCACACGGTGATCTCGCGCTGGCCGCCATCGGCGCGCAGGATCGCTCGGGGAAACCGACCGGCGATGCGCTCGATGTCGGCGAAGACGCGATAGCGTTTCTCGGAGTGGAGGGCGTCGATCGCCCCGGCGAAAATTGACCCGTAGTCCATGCGGTTACTCACCCTGAAGTCCGCTGGAACCTAGTGTCGCCCTCCGCCGAAGTCTACCGCCGCCGCCGCGCCCGCGACGAGAACGCCGCGCTAGAGCTGGTCGTTGTACGGCGTCTTGGTCTCGCCCACGCTCTTCGCCAGTTCGGAGAAGGGCGGGACGACATTGTCCTCCGCGTTGCGGTTCGCGATCTGGAGGAGCCGGATCGGGAAGCAGACCGCGTCGCGGTTGGAGGGCGAGATGCCTTCGACGCGGTCGCCCTCGGCGATCGCCTCGGCGGTGCGGAGCGCGAAGTCGACCTCGTCGGTCGTCAGCACGCCCTTCCGCACCAGCGCCTGGTTCACGGCGGCGACGGCGAGATAGAGCCCCTCGAGCTGCAGATTGGCAGTGTTCATGTCATCCTCCCCGCCGTTGCGTTCGGGCCGCCTCAGGCGACCTTGCGGTCCGTTCCGTCGCCCTGGAAGAACAGCACCTGGCTGATCATGGCCTTCACGGCCTCAGGGTCGTACGGCTTCGAGATCAGGAACGTCGGCTCCGGCCGCTCGCCGGTCAGGAGCCGCTCCGGGAACGCGGTGATAAACACCACAGGGATCGAGATCTCCCGTAGGATGTCCTTCACCGCATTGATGCCCGAGCTGCCGTCCGCGAGCTGGACGTCGGCGAGGACGAGCTGCGGGACCTCCTTCTTGATCGCGGCCACCGCTTCCTTGTGGGTCCGGGCGATCGACGTGACCTCGTGGCCGAGACTCTTCACCAGCCGTTCGATGTCGAGCGCGATCAGCGGTTCGTCCTCGATGATGAGGACGCGGCTCGAGAGCTGGGCGGCGATGTCGGCATTCGCCTCGTCCATCAGCGCCTCGACGCGCTGTTCGTCGAGGCCGAGAATGGCGGCGGTCTCCTCGGTGCTGAAGCCTTCGAGGATGCGGAGGAGGAACACGAGTCTCTCGGGCGGCACCAGCGCCGCGAGCCGCCGATCGGCGGTCGCCTCCCATGCGGCCGTCGCCGCATCCGGGCGGCCGTTTACGTCGATCGTCTGCCATATCCGGCAGAACCGGGAATAAAGGGCGATCGTCAGGTCCCCCCCGCCGCTCAGCTCGTCGGGATTGTCGGCCAGCGTCTCGAGGAGGGCCGCCACATAGGCGTCACCGCTCTGCTGGCTCCCCGTCAAAGCACGCGCGAACCGGCGGAGCTTGGGGATTCTTGCGACGATCTGGTCTGCTACGCTCATCCGCCTCTCCAGGAAAACAATCTTCGGGCCGTCCGGACCGCGTCGTCGACGTCGGTGGGTTCGAGCCCCAATCGTGATCAAAACCTTGCTCGAAGTCGAGGCCGACACGCGGAACTGCGCGCTACCGGCCGCACAGCGGAAAGGGCCCGCCATCCTGCGGGCCCTTTCACGGTCTGCTTGCGCGCTACGGCGCGGGCGCTGGAGCCGGGGTGACCGGGGCCGGCGTCACGGGAACCACCGGTGCGGGCTCGGCCGCTGGCGGCACGACGTCGACCGCCGGAGCAGCGTCTTCGATCTGGCCCGCGGGCGGCAGCGTTTCGCTGTTGCTCCAGATCTGGGTCGCGATCAGGTAGATCGCCGCCAGAATGAGGCCGCCGATCAACACATAGAGGATCGGCCGGCCGAGCGGTCCCTGGCGGGCCTCGCGACCCGTCTCCACGTGCACGGCACGGCGATCGGGTTGCGTGAAGACATCATTTCGATCTTCCGGAAGACGCGGGTCCATGAAACCTCCTCGTCAGTTGAACTGACCTGAATTCCCCATCAAGGCTCCGTCCGATAACGCCGCCCTTAGTGGCGGGTGAGCCAGTCGTCGATCTGCCGCTCGGCCTCGTCCTTGGCGATGCCGTAGCGTTCCTGGATGCGGCCGGCGAGCTTCTGGCGCTCGCCCTTGATCATGTCGAGATCGTCATTGGTCAGCTTGCCCCACTGCTCGCGCACGTTTCCGGCAAACTGCTTCCAATTTCCTTCGATACGGTCCCAATTCATCTTGGGGTCTCCTTTGCTTTGCACGCGATCGGCGTGCGGAACCCAATCAACGCGGAACCGCCCGAATAGTTCCGTTTGGACCTGTGTGCGCGCGGTGCGGAACCCAGCGGCGGCCATGGCGTTGCCCCTCGATATTGGCCGGGGGGCCAAGCCAAGAGCCGATGATGATTGGACAATCGATTTTGACGCGCGGGCTGCTGGTCGCAGCGCTTGCAACTGCCCCTCTTCTCGCCCAGCCCGCGTCAGCCCAGGACAGCCAGGCCCGCGTGACCTCCGACCTCAACGCCCGCAGCGGACCGGGCACGAACTATGCCGTCCTCTTCGTCCTGCCGCGGAACGCGGTCGTAAGCGTGTTCGACTGCACGCCGGGACCTGCCTGGTGCCAGGTGTCGTACCAGAACCGGGTCGGCTGGGCGTCCGCGAGCTACCTCGCGTTCGGCACCGGCGCGGCCTCGGGCGTGTTCGTCCCGGCGCCGCAACCGGCTCCGCCGCCCGTCGCCGGCGGCCAGGTCCAGGTCCGCGCCACCGCCCAGCTCAACATGAGAACCGGGCCGGGCACGAACTACCCGTCGATCGGATCGATCCCGGCCAATGGGGTCGCGGTGCTGACGCGCTGCGTGGAGGGCTATGTCTGGTGCGAGGCGCAATATGCGGGCCGCACCGGGTGGGTGTCGGCGCGCTACCTGCAGTCGGTTTCGCCGCAGTTCGGTACCCAGCCGGTCAACGTGATCGGACCGCAGCTCGGCCTTCGCATCTTCGAGTTCATCCTCGGTCAGCTCGGCGTGCCCCAGGCGCCGACCCCGCCGCCGCAGCCGCCGCGGCCGGGCGCCAATGAGGTCTGCTTCTACAGCGATCCGGGCTTCCAGGGTCAGGCCTTCTGCGCCCGCATGGGCCAGGCCGACGCCAATCTCGCCGCAGGCTGGAACGACAACATCTCGTCGATCCGGGTCGGGCAGGGCGCGTGGGTCGAGGTCTGCTCGAACGCGAACTTCAACGGCGTCTGCCGTGTGTTCGCCGAGAACGTGCAGCAGCTCCCCAACAATCTCGACAACCGGATCTCGTCATATCGGACGACGCAGTCGCTGCCGGCGCCGGGGCCGGGCATCCCGCTGCCGACGCCGGTCGGCCAGGTCTGCTTTTACGCCGACTTCAACTATACCGGCCCGTCATTCTGCCTCGGCCGTGACCAGGGCCTGTCGAACCTCGGCACCGAATGGAACGACCGCATCTCGTCGATCCGCGTCGACACCGGCCTCAGCGTGCAAGTCTGCGAGAATACGGGCTATGGCGGCTGGTGCGAGGAGTATTTCGGCAACATTCCGCAGCTGCCGCCCAACCGCAATGACGGCACATCCTCGTTGCGCGTCCGGTAGGCGATCCATCCACACGAGGGCCGGCCGCCGTGCCGGCCCTCCCTCATTCTCAAGTCGGGTAAAGGACTTAGAGATACCCGCGCGGGAACCGACGAAGCCTTCGCGGCGTTTGGCTTTGGCTTAAGTGGGAACGAGGAACCTATGATGAACTGGAAGCAGGTCGAGTCGCGCTGGAGCCGATTTGCGATCCCGATCCGAACCGAATGGCGCGAGCTGACCGATGACGATCTCGAGGCAGCGGACGGCAATCGCGGGCTGCTCGCGGCGCTCATCCACGAGCGCTATGGCGTTCCTGCCGCCGAGGCGGATCGCCAGATCGAGGCGTGGCTTATTAACCGTTCGTGATGGATAGCCGATCTAGCTGGTTTGCGGTGGGGCCGCCGTGAGCCGAGGGAGTGTCGCCCGTCGAACCGCGTTCGACGGCGTCGAGGTGTGGAATGGTCCCGCCATGCTTGAACAGACGCCGGCGTTCAGCCGGGATCAGCTCGTGAAGGTCGCCCGGGCCGTCATCGAGAATTCGCCGGAGGCCATGGCCGTCGTCGACGCGAGTCTCGACGTCATTGCCTCGAACGAGGATTTCCGACGGCTGATCGACACCGCGCCGGTCGGTGCGCCGATCCTGGCAACCAATGACGGCGCCTGGAGCACCACCGTGTTCGAGGAGGCGCTGCGCGCGGTTCTCGACCGCGAGGAGGCGTTCTTCGACATTCCGTTGCCGTGGTCGGGACCGCTGTTCGTCAGCGGCCGCAGCCTGCAGACGAAGGCCGGGCCGCCGCCGCCGCTGGTCGTCCTCGTCTTCACGACGGTGCCGGCGCGGGAGCGCGCCGAGGATGTCCTTGCCGACGACCCGTTGCTTGCCCAGGAGATCATCGCCGCCACCCGTGATCCGCTGATCGTGGTCGACTACGACCGCCGGGTGCGCTGGGCCAACAATGCGTTCTGCATCCTCTTCCGGCTCGACCGCCCGGACATCCGCAGCGAGCCGCTGGCGGCGATCGCGGACGGTGCCTTCGACTTCGACGCGTTGCGGCTCCGGATCGACGCGATCCTCCGCGACAGCGACGTCCTCGAGGACATCCCGGTCGAAGGCCTGTTCGCGGTTCCGGAGACCCGCGCATTCCGGATCTCCGCCCGCCGGATCGACCATCTCCGCCTGATTCTCCTGACGCTCGACGACGTCACGCAGCAGCGGCGGGACGAGCGTCATGCGGATACGCTGGTGACCGAGCTCGCCCACCGCGCCAAGAACCTTCTCGCCGTCATCCAGTCACTCGCCTTCCAGACCCAGGCCGATACCGTCGAGGGCTTCCGGACGGCCTTCATAGGCCGGACGAAGGCCCTGGCCCTTGCGCAGGGCGCGCTGATCGACGCGCAATGGCATCATGCCGACCTCGCCCGGCTGATCGAGGACATCGTCCGGAACCAGGCCGGCGAGGAAGCGACCCGGGTTGCGATCTCGGGACCCACGGTGCGGCTGTCGCCGCTCCAGGCGACGACCTTTGCCCTCGTCATCAACGAGCTCGTCACCAATGCCCTCGTCCATGGCGCGCTGTCCAACCCGGCGGGCACGGTCGCCATCTCGTGGACGCGGAGCGCGGACAAGCTCGACCTCGACTGGGAGGAGCGGGGCGGTCCGCTGATCGAATCGACCCCCGAACCTGGTTTCGGCACGACCCTCATCACGCGGGCGGTCAACCTCCAGCTCGGCGGACTGGCCGAGCTCGAGTTCCGCCGCGAGGGGCTCGCCGGGCACCTCGAAATGGCGTTGACGGACTGATGCCCCAGGTAACCTCCATCCCCCCGGCGGTCCTTGTGGTGGAGGACGATGCCCTTGTCGCGATGGAGATGGAGACGAGGATCGCCGCGCTCGGCTGCCGCGTGATCGGACCTGCGGGGACGCTGGAGCGGGCGCGCGACCTGATCGATACGATGCGTCCTGACGCCGCCTTCCTGGACGTCAACATCCGCGGCCGCCGGGTTACCCCGATCGCGGAGCGGCTCCTGGCGGAGGGCGTCCCGTTCGCGCTCGTCACGGGGTATGCGCGCCTGCCGTTCGACGAGCCGGCATTGCAGGCGGCGCCGAAACTGAGCAAGCCGATCGGCGACAAGGAGCTCGCCGGGATGCTCTCCCGAATGCTTGATCGCGCCGTCGAGCACCGCCCCTAGGCGAGGGCGGCCCGCGGTATCCGATCGCCGTCGAAGAAGAGGGCCTGGCTCGTCATCGCTTTGACCGCCTCCGGATCGTACGGTTTGGTCAGAAGATAGGTCGGCTCGAGGCGGGCCCCGGTGAGCAGCCGCTCCGGAAACGCCGTGATGAAGATGACGGCGGGAGAAGCGTGCTCGAGGATGTCCTCGACCGCCGAGGCTCCGGAACTGCCATCCGCAAGCTGGATATCGGCGAGGACGAGGCCGGGCTGCTCGATCCTGATCGCAGCAGCCGTCTCTGCGCGTGTCCGCGCGACCGACACCACGCGGTGGCCGAGGCTAGCCATCAGCCGCTCCAGGTCGAGCGCGATCAGCGGCTCGTCCTCGATGATGAGGACGCGGGTCGCGATCTGGCGCGCGATGTCGGCGTCGGCGGCGTCGAGGAGGTCTTCCACCCCGTCGGGGGTGGTCTCGAGGATCGCGGCAGTCTCGTCGATCGAAAAACCTTCGAGCTGGTGCAGCAGGAATGCGATGCGCCGGTCAGGCACCAGGGCCGCCAGTCGCGCATCCGCACCTCGCCGCAGGCTGCGCCATCCGGGTCCTCGCCAATCCGGCTCGGCCTGGCGCCAGACGGCGCAGAACAGCGCATAGGCCGACAGCTCGGGACGCGCCTTTGGCGGCAGGCTGTGCGGATCCTTCAGGATTGCTTCCAGGAACAAGGCGATGGACGCGTCTCCGGCCGCCTGGCTTCCGGTCAGCGCCCGCGCGAAACGGCGGAGGCGAGGGATATCGCTGAAAGCTTGAGGAACGGTCGTCATGTCCACTCCGGGCATCGCACAAAGCCGGCACGCCAGTCCGCCCCCGACCGAGGCCGCTACGAGAGCCCAACAGCGTGGCACAAATATGAACCGGAACCATGCGCGGCTTCGCGGATTGAGGGACGGTGCGGAGCGCTGAACGCCTCCGCGCAGGGCCGGCACCGCCCCCCGCTTCCCGCCCCGCCGGCCCCGAGAGCCGGTGACGCCCCGCGTCGCCGGCTCCTCTATCTCTCCTCCGCCCCGTCGAGCAGGAATCGGACGAAGAACCGCGTGCCGGACGGCAGGCGCTCGAACTCGAGCTCGCCCCCGAGTTGGGCGGCGAGGGCGCGGATGACGCGAAGGCCGAGGCCGGTGTGGCTTTCGACATCCGCCGGAAGACCCGGGCCGTTGTCGCTGATGCTGAGGCAGAGCTCGTCCGCGCTGCCGGTCGGCGACAGGGTGACCTCGGTCCGCGACGGCCCGTCATTGTGCCCGTGCTTGACGGCGTTGGTGACCAGCTCCGTCGTGATCAGCCCGAGCGGGATCGCCTTGTCCGGCGGAAGGCTGACGTCGACCGAACTGACGACGACAGCCCCGCCATGGTCGTTGACGCCCAGCGTCTGCGCGAGATCGCGGCACAGCTCGGACAGGAACAGGGCAACGTCGACGCGATCAAGCCGCGCGCCGGCATAGAGGCGCTCATGCACCTTGGCGATCGTGGCCACGCGCGCCTGGGCCGTGACGAGGCTGCTTCGCGCCGCCGGATCGGAGACGTTCCCGAGCTGGAGACCGACCATCGAGGAGACGAGCTGGAGCGAGTTCTTGATCCGGTGGTTCATCTCCCGGACGAGCATCTCCTTGTCGTCGATGAGCTGGTTGAGCTTCGCATTGCGCTGCTGCAGCTCCTGGTCGTTGTGCTCGATCGACGCCGCCATGTCGTTGAAGCTGTGGGCGAGGCGCCGGAGCTCGGGTGCGCCCGTGGGGAGGTGCGCGCGCGTCTTGAGGTCGCCGTTCCGCAGAGCGGCCGCAGCGGCGCCGAGCCGGTCGAGCGGGCCGTTGATCGTCACCTGCCCGACGAGCCAGGCGCTGAGCGCGGCGAGGGCAAGGACGAGAAGGAGGATGCCGATGCCGCGCCGGAGTCCGCTCTCGGCTCCGGCCACGATGGTCGAGACCGGCACGCCGATGGCGACATAGAGCCCCTGCTCCGGGAGGAGCTGCGATACCGCCCAGAGATTCCCCTCGCCGTTCTCCGGCTCGCCCCGCACAAGGCCCGCTCCGCCAGACTCCTGGGCGACTTCGGGGCGCACCGGGGCGAGCATGGCGTCCGCGATCGTGACGCCCTGCGGGAGGCGGGCGATGATCGCGCGGTCGCGGTTGAAGATGACCGCAATGCCGCCGGCCGGAAGACGCGACAGGGCAAGGGTCTGCATCAAGCCGTCATAGTCGAAGCCCACCATCCCGACGAGCCCGACCTCGCCTGCGCTGCCCCCGCGGAGGGGCAGGGCCAGCGGTATGATCGTCCGGCCGGCGATATCGTCCATCTGCGGCATGCCCACCACGAAAGCGCCTGTCGCGACAGCGTCCTGGAAATAGCCGCGGTCGGCGATGTTGATCCCCATCGTGTCCGCCGAAGAGCTGCACAGCACGTTGCCGTCCGGCGCCGCGATCCTGACCGTGAGATAGTTGGGCTCGCGCGCGCCGATCGACCGGAGGAGCGCGTTGCAGGCGTCGCTCGGGACGCCGACGGCTTCGGCGGCGAGCAGCATGGTGCTGAGGACGCTTCGCGTGCCTTCGAAGAACTGGTTCTGCTGGGCGGCGAGAAGTCGTGCGGAGCGCAGGAGCTGGTCCTCGGCGGTCGCCAGCGTCTCCTGGCGCTGATCGAGGGCGCTCCACACATAGAGCGCCATGACCGGCAGCGCTGCAACCAGGATCAGCAGCATCAGGCGCGCTGAAATGCTCAGCCTTCTCAACGCGCGGGTCTCCAATGCTCGGACATGTCGAGGCGACGCGTGCTACGGGGGGCTGTCTTCGCCATTCCCGCTGCCGTCCGTGTTGGACGAGAGTCGCTTCACCAAGTCCGCGAGACCCTGCGGGACGGGCTCCGAGAGCACTTCATCATAGACGGCGCGAAGCTTCGAGCCTATCGCC
Organism: Bauldia sp.; assembly: GCA_050184415.1. GTDB lineage: Bacteria > Pseudomonadota > Alphaproteobacteria > Rhizobiales > Kaistiaceae > JADLGL01. Next base: position 153,907 of record JBFXAJ010000002.1, on the reverse strand, counting down.
GCCGATACCGCGGGATCCGCCCGTCGCTTGTCGCCCTTGGTCTTCAGTTGCCGCCTCGGAGGTCGCTCGGTCATGTCAGGCTCTCCTCCGCTGCGGTCCGTCGCCGACCACACGCAATAACGCGGGTCCGGTCAAGGTTCATCGGTCGGTAACCAGGAAAGCCTGTCGCCCGACGCCGCTGGAACCCGACCGGCGCCGGAGCGTTTGTCGGTAGACTGCGGGAAAAGCGGGATCACCACAGTGAAAAGGATAGGACGAGAATCGATGCCGGAGCACCAACAGGGCGGCGTTCCCATGCGCCCAGGGGCACGCTCCGGATCGGGCCGGCCGCGCGAGAGCGACTGGATCGGCAAGAAGCTTCATCAGGTCTATGGCGAGGCGATGGCTGAGCCGATCCCGGAGAATCTCATGGCGATCATCCGGAAGATCGGCACCCCCGACCCCAAATCGGACAATTAGGCCAGCCATGACGCGACCGAACGATGAACAGGACATCAGCGCCGGCCTCATCGCCGCGCTGCCGATGATGCGCGCCTTTGCGCGTTCCCTCTGTGGGGACCGCGTGCGCGCCGACGACCTCGTACAGGAGACCGTGGCTCGCGCGCTCGCGAACCGCGACAAGTTCGTGCCGGGGACCAACCTCAATGCGTGGCTGGTGACGATCCTCCGCAACCACTTCTATTCCGAAGGGCGCAAGCGCCGGCGCGAGGTCGAGGACGCCGACGGGCAGTTCGCGAGCATGCTGCCCGACATGCCCCGGCAGGAGAGCCACCTCGAAATGGCGGACTTCATGCGCGCGCTCCAGCTTCTGGCCGACGAACAGCGCGAGGCGCTGATCCTCGTCGGTGCGAGCGGCTTTTCGTACGAGGACGCGGCCGACATCTGCGGCGTACGTGTCGGCACCATCAAGAGCCGGGTTTCGCGTGCACGCACGCGCCTCCAGGAACTCCTCGCCGGCGGCGAGGCGCTGCCCCCGGCCGAGCAGGCCAACAACGCGACGGTGGCCGCGCTGCTCCGCTGAGCGGCGGGGCCAATGCAAAGAGGGCCGGAACGCTTGGCGTTCCGGCCCTTTGATTCTGCGGATCAGGCGATCAGCAATTGACGAGCAGCGGATAGCCCGTGTTGTAGGTCACGTACTGGCCCTGCGGCGTCACGTAGATCGGCTGGCCGAACTGGTTGTGCGCCTGGCAAACGCCCGGAGGCTGGTTCTGCGCCTGGGTCACCGAGGAGACCACGAAGCCGCCGGCGCCGCCGATCAGCGTGCCGATGGCAATCTGCTGAGCGTTGCCGCCCAGAGCCGCCGTCACGATCGCGCCAAGACCGGCACCGACACCCGTGCCGACGCCAACCGGCGAGCACCCAGCAGCAACGAGGCCGGCTGCCGCCACGCACCCAACTACCAATCTGTTCATCGTCCTACCCTTTCGTGGAAGTTTGGCAAATTTCGTCCCCGACCGCCGCATTGTGCAGCGCACAGGTTCTACATTAACTCCGCCCAACGCGCGAGCCCCAACAAGGTTCCGAGTCTTGCATGGGCTCCATGTCGGTTAGGCGACACCGACATTCGCGGTCACAAGTGCAAGGATAAGTAGCACAAGAAATATGATGAGGAAAAGCCCGAACAAAATTCGGGCCATGGTTGCTGCACCTGCGGTAACTCCAGTAAATCCGATAACGCCCGCGATGATCGCGACGATCAGCGCGATGATTGCCCATGAAAGCATACACTACTCCTGTCGTCGGCGTGGCATCTCTGCCGACGGTCGCAAGGCGAAGATGGTCTTACCAATACCAGTGATGATCAACGAGCTCTCGACGATTTCCACGGCGTGCCGGACCTTTGCCGTGAGCTTAGTGCGAAAGTTTCGCCGCCGTTAGAGGGAACGGGTGGGAAAAAGAACGTCACCCGCCGCTCCGGCGCGCTTGTCTGTGCCGCCTATACTTGTCCACCCCCAGGACAGGCTGATGCCTGGGAACGCCGGACGATCCGTGGGGGTTCCCGTCATGCTGTCGATTGCCACAGGTTGCCGGCGGAAGGCGCTTCCGCCGCCCGGGCGGCCGGCCTATACCGCCGCGGGCCATGGGCTTCCGGCTCGTCCCGGCCGCAACAGGGGAGTGCCTCGATGATCCGCGTCGGCATTGGCGGCTGGACCTTCGCGCCGTGGCGCAACAACTTTTATCCGGCGAAGCACCCGCACGCGCAGGAGCTTGCCTATGCGAGCCGGCACGTCACGACGATCGAGATCAACGGCACCTTCTACCGGACGCAATCCGCAGCGAGCTTCGGCAAATGGCGCGACGAGACCCCCAACGACTTCGTCTTCGCGGTGAAGGGCCATCGCGGCGTCGTCAACCAGCGCAACCTCGCCGACGCCGCGGAGGCGGTCGCCTGGTTCCTCGACAGCGGCGTCCTCGAGCTCAAGGGCAAGCTCGGTCCGCTGCTGTGGCAGATGCCGCCGCACAAGCGCTTCGACCGGGCGGAGGTCGAGGCCTTCTTCGCGCTTCTCCCCCGCGACCGGGGCGGCCTTCGCCTGACCCATGCCTTCGAACCACGGCACGAGACCTTCGTCGACCCGGCCTTCATCGACATCGCCCGCCGCGCCGGCGTTGCGATCGTCTATGCCGATTCGAAGAAATATCCCTCGATCGCCGACCAGACCGGCGAGGTCGTCTATGCCCGCCTCCAGAATGCCGCCGCGGATGAGCCGACCGGCTATCCCCCGGCGGAGCTCGACGCCTGGCGCGGGCGCGCCGTGCAATGGGCGAAAGGGGAGCCGGCCGACGGTCTGCCCCATGTCGGCACCGCGGCCAGGGGCGCGGAGCGGCCGGTGTTCATCTTCATGATCAACGGCGCCAAGGAACGGGCGCCCGCCGCGGCGATGGCGCTCATTGAGCGTCTCCGCCGTTAACCATTTTTCGGACTGCGGCTTTCCACAGCCCTACGGTTTCCCTGCAAAATCGGCCGGACGAGGCCCTTAACGTTAAGAGGTTGTTAACCAGGATCACGGCCTAACAGGGTGAAACGGAAAGTTAACGCCCTGTGACGATCGCGACCAAGACCCGGCAGTCCCTCAGGCTCAAAGGCAAGTCGTTCCTTGCCCTGGTCCTCGCTCCCGAGCCGCCGCTGGCCGGCTGGTTCCGCGAGCTCGACAACCTCATCAGCGGCTCGCTCGGCTTCTTCGTCGCCCGTCCGGTCATCCTCGACGTCTCGAAGGCCATTTCCGACAAGGCGGGTTTGCGGCAACTCCTCGACGAGCTCGCCGCCCGCGGCGTCCGCGTCATGGGGGTCGAAGGCGTCCGCCCGGCGCTGCTCGACCCCGACATGCCGCCGCTCGTCAATGGCGGCCGTCCGGCGGAGGACGTCGACGTTCCTCCCGACGAGCCTGCCGCCGTCGCGGTGCCCGAGATCAGGACGGCGATGGTTACGCCGCCGCCACCTCCGCCGCCGCAGGTGGTCGAACTCGGCGTGATGCTGATCGACCGTCCGGTGCGCTCGGGCGAATCCATCGTCTTCCAGGGCGACGTCACCGTGGTCGGCGCCGTGGCGTCGGGTGCGGAGATCGTCGCCTCCGGCTCGATCCACGTCTACGGCCCGCTCCGCGGCCGCGCGATCGCCGGCTGGAACGGCAACCAGCGCGCCCGGATCTTCTGCCGCCGCATGGAGGCGGAGCTGATCGCGATCAACGGGCTCTACCAGACCGCCGAAGACATGCCGGCTGCCATGCGCGGACGTCCGCTGCAGGCCTGGCTCGACGGCGATTCGATCCGTCTCGCCGAACTCAACTGATCAACCAAGGGGTATGCCTATGGCCAAAGTGGTAGTGGTTACGTCAGGCAAGGGCGGGGTCGGCAAGACCACATCCGCGGCGGCCTTGGGCGCGGCGCTGGCGCAGGGCGGCAAGAATGTCTGCGTCGTCGATTTCGACGTCGGCCTCCGCAACCTCGACCTCGTGATGGGTGCCGAGCGCCGGGTGGTGTTCGACATCGTCAACGTCATCCAGGGCGACGCGAAACTCCCGCAGGCGCTGATCCGCGACAAGCGGATCGAGAACCTGTCGCTCCTGCCGGCGTCGCAGACCCGCGACAAGGAAGCCCTCAACCCCGAGGGCGTCGCCAAGGTCATCTCCGAGCTCCGCGAAAAATTCGACTTCATCATCTGCGACAGCCCCGCGGGCATCGAACGCGGCGCGACGATGGCGATGCGCCACGCCGACATCGCGGTGGTCGTGACCAACCCCGAGGTCTCGTCGGTCCGCGACTCCGACCGCATCATCGGCCTTCTCGATTCCAAGACCGAGATCGCCGAGCGCGGCGACAAGATGGACAAGCGGCTACTCCTCACCCGCTACGATGCCGGCCGGGCCGCCCGCGGCGAGATGCTGAAGATCGACGATGTGCTGGAGATCCTCTCGATCCCGCTCCTCGGCATCATCCCAGAGAGCCAGGACGTCCTGAAGGCGTCCAATGTCGGCGCCCCGGTGACGATCGGCTCGCCGCAGAGCGCTCCGGCCCGCGCCTACATGCTGGCGGCGCGGCGCCTCCTCGGCGAGAAGGTCGAGCAGCCGGCGACGACCACGATCGCCGACGACCGCAAGACCTTCTTCGGGAAGCTCTTTGGCCGGAGGGCCGCATGAGCCTCCTCTCCTTCTTCAACCGGAAGAACTCGGCCGGGGTCGCGAAGGACCGGCTGCAGATCCTGCTTGCCCATGAGCGAACGGCAACCGGACGCTCGGATCTCGTCGCGCTCCTTCGGGAGGAGATCCTTGCCGTCATCGCCAAGCACGTCTCCGTCGACAAGGAGAAGGTGCAGGTGAAGATGGACCGTGGTCCGACGGTCTCGACCCTCGAGGTCGAGATCGAGATTCCGACCCCGGCTCCGGTCGCCATCGCTTCCTGAGACGCTCCGCCGGCGGCCTTCTTGCCGGCGGAACGTCCCGGCGCGCCCCGCCGTCCTTGCACGGCCTAGGCGCCTATGGCAGTAGTCCGCCCGCGGAGCTTATGCGCGCCGCGCGACGCTGGCCTTGCTGCCGTAGCTCAGTGGTAGAGCACTCCCTTGGTAAGGGAGAGGTCGACAGTTCAATCCTGTCCGGCAGCACCATTCCTTCGGTCCGCACTCGGGCGAGGGAGCGATTCCCGCAATCTGGGTACGCGCAGCGGTGCATCCCGTTTCGCCGACAAGAAGACCAAGACATGTCGTGAGACACAGCGCTCATGTTGCGGCGCGATACGCTGGAGCGGCCTGAAATACAGGCAGCCACCGCCGGCGAAGCGCTGTGACCCTTCATGATCCTGACAATAATACCAGTGAAACGCGGTGCTGATCCTGCCGGAACCGCGGCCCTGCCTGCATCGCACCGTCCCCTGAACCCGCGAATGCCGTGCTGCGCTGCCCAACTGGGCAGGCGCCGGCCCGAAGATTGGGCAGCGAATTGCCGGCGGCGAACGCTCCCCTGCTCGGGTCAGGGCGGCATGGCGCTTGCTTAGCGGCGTGGGTTCGTTGATCCCACCAACCACCCGAAAGGCGAGTAATGTACCCCATTAAGACAATCGCAGCGGCCGGCTGCGCGGCATTGCTAAGTATGTCCGTCGCCGGCGTTGCGCAGGCGCAGAATGCGCCCCCGCCGAACAACACCGATGTCCCGCCGCTCAGCGCCGAGGCCGAGGCTTCGCCCCTGCCGAACATCATCGTCATCGCCACCGGCGGCACGATTTCGGGCGCCGCGACGGACGGCAACCGGACCGGCTTCCAGAGCTACCGCTCCGGCACCTACACGATGGAGCAGATGCTGACGGACCTTCCGAACGAGGAACTGTTCGCGGACGTCTCCTGGCTGCAGTTCGGCAATCGCGGCTCGGGCGGCTATCGCATCGTCGACTACTATGATCTTTCCCTGGCGGTCGATGCGGCGCTCGAGATCTATGACGGCGTCGTCGTCACGACCGGCACCGACACCATGGAGGAGTTCGCCTATTTCCTCGACCTGACGGTGCAGAGCGAAAAGCCGGTCGTGATCACCGGCGCCATGCGGCCCTGGGACGTCGTCGGCACCGATGCGCCGGCGAACCTCTACAACGCCCTCTTCACCGCGGCCTCGGGCGAGACGACCGGTTTCGGCACGGTGCTGATGCTGAATGACGAGATCCACGCCGCCCGCGAGGTGACCAAGCTCAACTCGCACCGTCTGGACACATTCGGTTCGCCGCAGTTCGGCTCGCTCGGCTTCGTCGACGAAGGCATCGTCCGGATCTACCGCGTGCCCCCGCGCGCGCTCCTCGCGGGCTCCGATGCCTGGGCCACCCCCTTCGATCTCAGCACGATCACCGCCGAGGATCTGCCCCGCGTGGAGATCGCCTACAACTACCAGGAGGCCGGCGGTGGTGCGATCCGCGGCTTCGTCGCGGACGGTGCGGCCGGCATCGTCACCGCCGGCACCGGCGGCGGCGGCATCAGCTCGCAGATGAGCGCCGCTCGCACCGAGGCGATCGCGGCCGGCGTGATCTTCGCCACCACCACCCGTACCGGCTCCGGCTCGGTCGGCAATGGCGGCGGCGAGGGCATCATCGAGGCCGACAACCTCAACGCCCAGCACGCCCGCCTCCTTCTCCTCCTGTCGCTCGCCTTCACCGACGACATCGAGGTCATGCGCGGCTGGTTCACGACCATCGGCGCGTCCTATCCGACGCTCGCCGCGAACTAGGCCCCGCCACGCGAACACGAACGGCCGGAGCCCCTCCGGCCGTTCGGCTCATCGGCAGTTCGTGACAGTCTCGATCAGTGCCCCGCCGTCCAAATCGCGTCCCACCAGCCATCGTCCACTGAGGTCTCCCTGGGCTTGTTTCGCATGTCCCGAGGTCCGAATGGCCTCCACTTCGAACCCAAGCTCGCGGGTGTGGCGAATGAAGCCAAGGCGATGGAGGTCGCGATCCGATACCACGAGCAGATCGGGTTCCTTCCGGCTTCGCAGCGTATGGCAAGAGCCGGCGCCTGTTCTCTTCGGCAGTCGGGACCTTCACCCCGCTCTCACTGGCCGCATCGCCGATCGACAGAAAGTCCCGCATTTTTTCGCTTGCTCCTCTAGCCGCTAGAGGACGTACGAGACCTCGGAACGGGATGCACCGAGGTTTCCGATGAACGCGCCAACCGCAGACGTCAGCCGCTTTCGCGTCGAGGGCATGGATTGCCCGGCGTGCGTTTCGAAGGTCGAGACAGCGACCCGGCGGATGACGGGCATCGAGGACGTTGCCGTCTCGCTGTCGGCGGGGACGATGGTGGTCCGCCATGTCGGTGCGGTCGACCTTGCCGAAATCCAGCGCCGCCTCGGCATGATGGGGTACCAGGTGCAGCCCGATGCGGGGCGTGCCGCCGATCGGTTCAAGGCCGATACCGGTCTTGCCGGGACGCCGCGGGGCGCATCGGACGTCGAGGCGCCCAAGGCCGACGAGCCACCGCGCGGGCATGGCTACGACCGCCGTGGATACGACGATGCCGATCATCACGACGACGACCACCATCGTCGCGAGCGGCACGCAGGCGCCGCGGTCGGGGCGGCCAGGGCATCAACGAGCGACCCTGCATCTCGCGCCGGATTGCACGGCCATGCCCACGACCACGGCGACGAAGGTCGGGCGTGGTCATCGACGCGCCGGTTCAGGCTGACGGCCGCTGCCGGAATCGCGCTGGTCGCCGCCTATGCCGTGGGCCAGCTCTTTCCGACGCTTGGTCAGTGGCCCTTCGTCCTCGCGATGCTCGTCGGCCTCGTTCCGGTCGCCCAGCGCGCGTTCGCCGCGGCCCGGTTCGGCTCGCCGTTCTCCATCGAGATGCTGATGACGATCGCGGCCGTGGGTGCCGTTGCCATTGGCGCTGCCGAGGAAGCCGCGATGGTCGTGCTCCTCTTCCTGGTCGGGGAGATGCTCGAGGGCGTCGCGGCCGGTCGGGCGCGGTCCAGCATCAAGGCGCTTGCCAGCCTCGTGCCGAAGGTGGCGCTGGTCGAACGCGACGGCCGCGTGATCGAGACGCCTGCCGATCAGGTCGGGGTGGGCTCGGTCGTCCTGGTCCGGCCGGGCGACCGCGTCCCGGCCGATGGCGTCATCGTCTCCGGCGAGAGCGCTCTCGATGAAGCGCCGGTCACTGGTGAGAGCGTGCCAGTCGCCAAGGCGCCAGGCGCGGCGGTCTTCGCCGGCACGATCAACGGCGACGGGGTCCTGCGCATCCGCTCGACGACGATTGCCAGCGACAACACGATCGCCCGCGTTGTCCGGCTGGTGGAGGAGGCTCAGGAGAGCAAGGCGCCGACCGAGCGGTTCATCGACCGGTTCTCGCGGTATTACACGCCGGTCGTTCTCGCGGTCGGCGCACTCGTTGCCATCGTGCCGCCGCTCCTCTTCGGGGGCGTCTGGAGCGAATGGATCTACAAGGGCCTCGCGATCCTTCTGATCGGTTGCCCCTGCGCCCTCGTCATCTCGACGCCGGCCGCGATCGCCGCCGGCCTTGCGGCGGGGGCACGTCGCGGCCTCCTGATGAAGGGCGGCGCCGTGCTCGAAGGGCTGGGGACCCTCACGGCAATCGCCTTCGACAAGACCGGCACGCTGACGGAAGGGAAGCCGCGGGTCACGGACGTGATCGGCGTAGGCCTGCCTGCTGCCGACGTTCTCCGTCTTGCCGCGGCGCTGGAGAGCGGGTCGTCGCATCCGCTCGCCCGCGCGGTGTTGGATCGCGCTGCAAGCGATCGCACCACTATCCCCGCATCGACCTCGTCGTCCGCAGTACCGGGGAAAGGTATCGAGGGCACGGTGGGGTCATCCCGCCTCTTCCTCGGCTCGCCGACCGCAGCGGCGGACCGCGCTGCGATGGATGGCTCCCTGCTCGCGCAGATCGCGGCGCTTCACGAGGAAGGCAAGACGCTCGCCGTGCTCGTCGCTGACGGCGCGATCGGCGGCCTCATTGCCATCCGGGACGAGCCTCGGCCGGATTCGGCGTCGGCGCTGTCCGACCTTCGGCAGCTCGGAGTTGCGTCCGTCATGCTCACGGGAGACAACAAGCGCACCGCCGCCGCGGTCGGTGCGTCCCTTGGGATCGAGGCGCTCGGCGAACTCCTCCCCGCCGACAAGATGCGGATCGTCGAGGAGATGAAGGCCCGCGGCGACCGGGTCGGGAAGGTCGGCGACGGCATCAATGACGCGCCCGCGCTCGCAGCGGCGGACGTCGGCATCGCGATGGGCGGCGGCACCGACGTGGCGCTCGAAACGGCCGACGCGGCATCCCTCCACAGCCGGATGCGCGACATCCCCGCAATGGTTCGCCTGTCCCGCGCGACGATGGGGAATATCCGCCAGAACCTCGTCATCGCGCTGGGCTTGAAGGCTGTGTTTCTCGTCACGACGCTCATCGGGATCACCGGCCTGTGGCCCGCCATCCTTGCCGACACCGGCGCTACCGTGCTGGTGACGGCGAACGCGATGCGCCTCCTCCGATGGCGCCCGGAGGGATAGGCCTGGGCCGGCACCGGATGAACTTCTGCCGGCGAGCGCAATTTTGATCGGATAAGTGCTTGGCGTCTCGAAGGATTCCGACCCCGCCCCAACGAGGCCGGCTGTTGAAGCGATCGATCCTTGGTATGACGCGCGCTCGAAGGAAGATCGGAAGCATCGATCATGCGTCATCGCATTTCCGCCGGCGCGCTTGTGGTCGATGATGGCCGCATTCTGCTTGTCCGCGAGGAGTTCAGTCGCGCGGGGCCGTTCTGGGTGGCGCCAGGCGGCGGCGTTGAGGCCGACGAGGAGCTCGCCGCGGCTGCCGAGCGCGAGGCACGGGAGGAGACCGGGCTGGCCGTGAGGGCAGGGCGGCTGGTCTATGTCGAGGACGGGTTCGACGGGACGACCCGGACCGCGAAGTTCTGGTTCCTCGCCGCGCTTCTCGATGCACCGGCCGAGCCGGCCGGCGACCTCACGGCGCAATGGTTCGCGCGCGATGCGCTTCCGGACGAGGTCTATCCGCTCGAGTTGCACGACCGCTTCTGGCGGGATCTCGAGGACGGCTTTCCCCAGGGCGTTGTGATGCTGCCTTTACGACGCTGGCGCCCCTGAGGCCGAAACGCCGCAATCCCGACCAAAAGGCGCTGTCAGTGCGCCGATCTCACGGCGGCGAGCATAGAAATGGTGCCCAGAAGAGGACTCGAACCTCCACGGCTTTCACCACACGGACCTGAACCGTGCGCGTCTACCAATTCCGCCATCTGGGCACGGCGCGGGATGTAAGGGCCGGTTTGGGGCTTGTCAATTTTCCCGGCTGCAGACGAGTGACCCTGATCACGCAGTTGCGGTCCCCGCACCCGCGCCGAGCGGTCGCCTGTACAGCTCCGCGGGCAGCCGATAAGACCGGAGGCAATGGCCGGTCTGCCGGCCGGGGCCTTGATCGAGTGGGAGCGACATGCAGGGCACCTATGGCAATGGGAGACTCGTGACCGTTTTCGGCGGTTCGGGTTTCCTCGGGAGGAACGTCGTCCGCGCGCTGGCGATGCGGGGCTACCGGGTGCGCGCCGCGGTCCGGCGGCCGGACCTCGCGGGTTTTCTGCGTCCGTTCGGCATGGTCGGGCAGGTCCACGCCGTGCAGGCCAGTGTCCGCTATCCCAGCTCGGTCGCGGCAGCGCTCCACGGCGCCGTCGCCGCGGTCAACCTTGTCGGCATCCTGTCCGAGCGTGGCAAGCAGACGTTCGAGGCCCTGCAGGCGACCGGCGCCGCCAACGTGGCGGCGGCCGTCGCCGGGGCCGGGATCGACAATTTCGTCCACGTCTCGGCTATCGGCGCGGACCCCGAGTCGAACTCGATCTACTTTCGGACCAAGGCCGAGGGCGAGGCCGCGATCAGGGCCGCGGTTCCCGGCGCGATCATCATGCGGCCGTCGATCCAGTTCGGTCCGGGCGACTCGTTCCTGTCACGCTTCGCCAACATGGCGCGGGTTTCGCCGGTGCTCCCGATCGTCGGGCCCGACACGCGGTTCCAGCTCGTCTATGCCGCCGACGTCGCCGAGGCTATCGCGCACGCGGTCGACGGCAATGTCGGGCCGGGCGCCATCTACGAGCTCGGCGGGCCGGAGATACTGACGTTCCGCGAGACGATGGAGCGGCTCCTCCAGGTCATCGATCGGCGCCGGCCGATCGTCTCGCTCCCGTTCGGGGTGGCACGCCTAGCCGCGCCAATCCTCCAGCGTCTGCCCGGCCGCGTCATCACGTCGGACCAGGTGCGCCAGCTTCGTCATGACGTGATCGTGTCGGACGAGGCGATCGCCGGACATCGGACGCTGCGCGACCTCGGGGTGGAGCCGACGGCGCTCGCATCGGTGCTGCCGAGCTATCTCTACCACAACCGGCCGCACGGCCAGTTCAACAAGGCGCGCGACGCCAAGAGCTGAGCTAGTTCCCGAGCAGCAGGGCGATCAGCGCGACCGTTCCGATGCCGATCCGCCACCAGGCGAACGGTGCGAAGCCGTGGCGGCTGACGAAGTCGAGCACTCGGCGGACCACGATCAGCGCGGTGATGAAAGCGGCCACGAAGCCGACCGCGATCGTCAGGCCCTGGTCGAAATCGATGAGGTCGCGGTTCTGGTAGAAGTCGTAGACGAACGCCCCCAGCATCGTCGGCATCGCCAGGAAGAACGAGAACTCCGCGGCAGAACGCTTGTCGCCGCCGAGCAGCATGCCGCCGACGATCGTGGCGCCCGAGCGCGAGACGCCGGGGATCATCGCCAGCACCTGGAAGAGGCCGATGCCGAGGCCGGTCCACCAGCGGTACTCCAGCGCGTCGAACTTGTTCGGCCTGAGCGGCAGCCGATCGACGACGAGGAGCACGATGCCGCCGACGATGAGCGCGATGGCGATCACCATCGGCGTCTCGAACAGCACCGTCTTGATAAAGTCGTAGAGGAGGACGCCTATCACCAGCGATGGGATGAAGGCTGCCACCACGGCGACGATGAACCGCCGCGCCTTGGGGTCGGTCGGCGCGGCGCGGAGGATCGCGATCAGCTTCCGGGCGTAGACCGACAGCACGGCGAGGATCGCGCCGAGCTGGATCATGATCTCGAAGGTGTGGTTCGGGCTGTCGAAGCCGAGGAAATGCCCGAGGAGGACGATGTGCCCTGTCGAGGACACCGGGATGAACTCGGTCAGTCCTTCCACCAGGCCGAGCAGGAGGGCCTGGAGTAGCGTCTGCGTGTCCATCAATTTCCCCGACGCCGCCTTCGAATCGGCTTGTTCGAGCCACCCTCAGGTCCTATACCCAAGCCCCGTCACCGGGGGCCAGTCTGGCGGCTGCCACAGCTGAGCACGGCGCCCCGCCCTTCCTCCTGACGATGCCGATCCTTTACCATCACCCGCTTTCCGCGCCGTCCCGCTTTGTCCGTCTCGTGCTCTCCGAGTACGGCGAGGAGGTCGAGTTGCGCGAGGTGCAGCCGGTCGGGCGCGACGAGGAGCTCCTCGCGCTGAACCCCGCCGGCACGCTCCCGGTCTTCGCCGATCATGACGACATCGTCGTGTCGGAGGCGCCGGTGATCGCGGAGTACCTCGCCGAGACAAGGGGCGTCCGCTTCGGCGAGGATTCGATGATGCCGGGGACGCCGGCCGAGCGGGCGGAGACGCGGCGGCTGATGGCGTGGTTCGGCCATAAGATGCATGGCGAGGTTACCCGCCTCCTCGTCAACGAACTGATCCTGAAGCGGATCGCGCCGCGGGGGTCGGGCAGTACGTCGCCGGATTCCGGAGCGATCCGGGCCGGGCGGTCCAACATCCGCTACCATCTTCGCTATATCGGATGGCTGGCGGAGCGGCGGAATTGGCTCGCGGGCCGCCGCATGAGCCTTGCGGATCTCGCCGCGGCGGCCGAGTTATCCTGCCTGGACTATATGGGCGAAGTGCCATGGGACGAGGACGAGCCGGCCAAGGCGTGGTACGCGCGGATAAAATCGCGGCTGTCCTTCCGTCCGATCCTCGCGGAGCGGATCAAGGGCGCCAATCCGCCGGCGCACTACGCCGACCCGGACTTCTGAGGCGGATCGCCGCGACCGGCGACCCGGCGGCCCTCAAGGCGCGCCTCGTCGCCGAGATCAGGGCCGAGGGGTTCGACGTCGCGCGCGTCGCACCGCCCGACGCCGCGCTTCCCGCAGGCGAAAGACTGCGTGCCTTCGTGGCTGAAGGGCGCGGCGGTTCGATGACCTGGCTCGCGGAGACTTTGGAGCGTCGCGCTGACCCACGCGTCCTCTGGCCCGAGGTGAAGTCGCTGGTGATGGTCGGCCTCAACTATGGCCCGGCGGGGGACCCGCTCGCGGACCTTGCGCTTCGCGATCGCGGCGCGGTTTCGGTCTATGCCCGGAACCGCGACTATCACGACGTCATCAAGGGCCGCCTCAAGGTGATCGGGGGCCGCTTCGCGGCGGCGACCGAAGGCCGGGTGAAGGTGTTCGTCGATACCGCGCCAGTCATGGAGAAGCCGCTCGCGGAGATGGCCGGGATCGGCTGGCAGGGGAAGCACACCAATCTCGTCTCGCGCGAGTTCGGCTCCTGGCTCTTCCTCGGCTCGATCTTCACCAACGTCGCCCTGCCTCCCGACGAGGCCGAGGAGGATCGTTGCGGCTCATGCCGGGCGTGCCTCGACGCGTGCCCGACCGCAGCGTTTCCCGCGCCGTATCAGCTCGATGCGCGGCGCTGCATTTCGTACCTCACGATCGAGCATGAGGGTCCGATTCCTGCGGAGTTCCGGAAAGCGATCGGCAACCGTATCTATGGCTGCGACGACTGCCTGGCTGCATGTCCGTGGAACAAGTTCGCAGCGGCCGGGCGAGACGTGAAGCTCGCCGCGCGGGACGACTACGAGGCGCCGCGGCTCGTGGAGCTGGTCGAACTCGACGAGGCCGCGTTCCGGACGCGGTTCTCGGCCTCGCCGATCAAGCGGATCGGGCGCGACCGCATGGTCCGGAATGCGCTCCTCGCGATCGGCAATTCGGGCGAGCCGGCGCTGGCCGAAGCGGCGGAACGGCGGCTCGACGATCCGTCGCCCGCGGTTCGCGGCATGGCGATCTGGGCCCTCGCGCAACTCCGGCCCGACCGCTTTGCCGCTGTCCGCGCCGAGCGGCACGCCGCTGAAACCGACGCCGACGTCAGAGCGGAATGGTTGGCGTCATGAAGGACCTCCCGGTCTACTTCGTATCCCGCAGCGCCTGGCGCGACTGGCTCGAGGCCAACCACGCGTCGTCCGACGGCATCACGGTCGGAATGATCAAGAAGGCCGCCGATTTCCCCGGGGTCTATCTCGATGAGGTCGTGGACGAGGCGCTGTGCTTCGGCTGGATCGACAGCCTGGCGCGCTCGGTGGACGACAAGCGCTGGTCGATCAGGATGTCGCCGCGGAAGCCGAATAGCCCGTGGAGCGCGCGGAACATTGCGCGGGTCGAACGGCTGATCGCGGAAGGGCGGATGACGCCGGCCGGTCTCGTCGTCTTCGAGCGGCGCAATACGCCGAAACGAACCTCGGAGAGCGCGTAGGTGCCCGATCCGACCTATTTCCCGTCGCCGAAAGCGTGGCGTGACTGGCTGGAGAAGAACCATGCGAGCTCCGAAGGGCTTTTCGTCGGCTTGGTCAAGAAGGGATCGGAGCTCGAGGGTCTCGCCTATCCCGAAGCCCTCGACGAGGCGCTGTGCTTCGGCTGGATCGACGGCGTCCGGAAATCGATCGACGACAAGCGCTGGATGATCCGGTTCTCGCCGCGAAAGAAGAGCTCGATCTGGAGCGCGGTGAACAAGCGCCACATCGAGCGGCTGACGAAGGAGGGGCGAATGGCCCCCGCCGGCCTTGCGGCCTATGAGGGCCGCGACCTCAAGCGGGAGAGGAGCTACTCGTTCGAGAACAGCAACGCGGCCTTCGCACCCGAGGAAGAGGCCGAATTCCGCGCCCACGGGACGGCGTGGTCCTGGTACGAGGGGCAGGGCCAATCGTACCGTCACGCGGCGCTGTGGTGGGTGGTGAGCGCCAGGAAGGCTGAGACAAGGCAGCGGCGGCTCACGCAACTGATCGAGGATTCTGCGGCAGGGCAGAGGATTGGCCCGATGCGCCGGCCCGTCGCACAGTGACGGCCGGCCGGTGGCCGGTTCGCGAGGAGATGCATCATGCATGGCGCGCTGAAGCTTCCCGAGGAGAAGGGCGTGCGGCTCGGCCCTTCGGCCGTCGCGGCCCTTGCGATCGGTGCCGTGTCGGCCGGTGCGGTCGCCATCGGGGCGCTCGCGATCGGCGCCCTTGCCATTCGGAGGGTGCGGATCGCCGAGGCCCGCATCGACCGGCTGACCGTCGGGACGCTCACCGTAGAACGATTGGACGACCGTCGTCCCGCCGAGAGACGTTGACCCTTGCGCCTCTTCGTCTTCGGCCTCGGCGACAGCGCCCTCGCCTACGTTCGAAGCGTCCTGCCGGCTGCCGAATGGATCGGCGGCACGGCCCGATCCGCCGAGAAGATCGGCATGCTGCGGGCCGAAGGCATCGACGCGCTCCGCTTCGAAGGCCGGGGCGCATCGTCTGAGGTCGCGGCGGCCGTTGCCGACGCAACCCACCTCCTCGTGTCGATTCCGCCGTCGCCGGCCGGCGACCCAGTGCTTGTCGACCACGCCGCCGATATCGCGTCGGCCGAGGACCTCGAGGCGATCGTCTATCTCTCCACCGTCGGCGTCTATGGCGATGCGAATGGCGGCTGGGTCGATGAGACGACGCGCCCGCGCCCGGTCAGCGCGCGGTCCGTCGAACGGCTGGCAACGGAGAATGCGTGGCGGAACCTCGCCAAGGGGGCCCGCAAGCCGCTTGCGATCCTCCGCCTTGCCGGGATCTACGGGCCGGGCCGGAACGCGCTTGCGAATATCGCCGATGGATCGGCGCGGCGCCTCGTCAAGCCGGGCCAGGTGTTCAACCGCATCCATGTCGACGACATCGCAAAAACGATTGCGGCGGCCTTCGCGACTAAGGCGAACGGCGTCTACAACGTCACCGACGACGAGCCGTCGCCGCCGCAGGACGTCGTGGCCTTTGCGGCAGCCCTGATGGGGGTCGACCCCCCGCCCGTGCAGGACTTTGCGACCGCGGAGCTGACACCGATGGCGCGCTCCTTCTACGGCGAGAACAAGCGGGTCCGGAACCTCAGGATGAAAGAGGTTCTGGGCGTCCGGCTCGCCTATCCGACCTATCGCGAAGGCCTCGCGGCCCTTTACGCCCGCGGCGAAGGGCAGGCCGACTCTGCCTGAACCGGGGCGGTTTTGCCCCTTGCGAGCGCCTCAATCGGCTCCCACACTCTTCTTGTAGAGTAGAAGGAGACAAACCATGCAGGTGCCGCTCGAGCTGGCTTTCCACCACGTTGACCCGACCGAATGGGCCGAGGAGGAGATCAGGGAGAGGGTGGCGAAACTGGAGAAGATCTACGACCGCCTGGTGTCGTGCCGGGTGAAGGTGGAACGGCCGAGCAGCACGATCGGAATTCCCCCCGTCGTCCATATCGAACTTGGCGTTCCGGGCCGCGCTGACATCGTGGTGACCCATGAGCCCGAGCATCTCCAGCGGAAATACCAGTCGCCGGACCTCCGGACGGCCATCAACGAGGCCTTCCGTATCGCGGAGCGTCAGCTTTTCGAGCTGAAGGAGCGCCGGACCGGCCGCACCAAGCAGCCGCACCACGACGGCGAGAACCAGTACCTCGGCCAGGTTGCGGAGGTGAACGCCGACGAGGACCACGGCTTCCTCCTGACCGCCGAAGGAAGCCTCCTCTATTTCCATCGCAATAGCGTCCTTGCCGGCGATTTCGACAAGCTCCAGCGCGGCGACGAGGTCCACTACGTCGAGAATCTCGGCGACACCGGGCCGACCGCCGGAAAGGTGCGCGTGAAGGGAGCCCGCGTAGGGGAGTGGACTCGCTGGTCAAAATCGGAAAAACTTCCGACTTCGACCTAGTCGCCTATTTCCTGGAGCATGCCGGCCAGCGCCGCCTGAAGCCGTTCGAGGTCTTCCGGCCGTGACAGCCGGTGGTCGCCGTCCTTGACGAGCGTCAGCACGACGTCGTCGCTGGCGAGATGCTCGAGGAGGCCGGTCGCGTGCCAGTAGGGCACCTCTTCGTCCTTCATGCCTTGGATGATGTGGACCGGACAACCGGTTTCGATCAGGCGGTCGCCGAACAGGTGCAGCTCGCCGTCGTCGATCAGCTTCTTGGTGATCGGGACTGGCTCCTCCGAATAGGGGCTCGGCTCGAGGTACACGCCCTTCGCCGTCAGCTCGTGCTTCGCAGCCTTGGAGAGGCTGTTCCACATCAGCTCGCGGGTCATGTCGACCGCGGGCGCAATCAGCACCATCCCGGCGATGCGGCGCTTCTCGGCAGTCAGCCGCTCGCGTTCGGAGAGGAGGAGCGCCAGCCAGCCGCCCATCGAGGAGCCGACGAGGATCTGCGGCCCCACCGTCATGTCGAACACGGCGGAGGTGTCGTCGAGCCAGCGCGAAATCGTGCCGTCCTCGAAACGGCCGCCGGACTGGCCATGGCCGGAATAGTCGAAGCGGGTGCAGGCGAGATCCATCGACGCCGCGTAGCGATCGACGGCCTTGGCCTTGGTGCCGTTCATGTCTGAGCGATAGCCGCCGAGCCAGAACACGCCCGGCGAACGTCCGGGCCGCCGGATCATTGCGATCCGGCGTTCGGCTTCTCCGGCGCCGACGATGATTTCAGAAACGTCGCCTTCCAACCCCGCCTCCGCCCCGGGTTTCTAGCACGGCCCGGGCGGAGTGGCGCAGCGGCCATTGCCGAAGAAAAGCGCCTTCCTCTGCTCTGCGGAGGAGTTGACTTCGACACGCCGCCGCCACAACTGTACGCCACATCCCCGCGGTGTCGGGCCATTCATGCCAAGGCCCCGCGGCCGGTTGCGCGGGGCTTTCGTCATTCCGGCACCCCGGCGACTTCTGTCTGCAACGACACAGGAGAGAACTGCCATTCGTCGACCCCACAGAGCACCGCCGCCGACCAAGGACGGGCCCCGCATCAATGAGGACATCCGCGTCTATACGGTCCAGCTGATCGGCGAAGACGGGGCCAATCTCGGCCCGACGCCAATCGCCGAAGCCATCGCGCTTGCCCAGTCCGCTGGCCTCGACCTCGTGGAGATTTCTCCCAACGCCACCCCGCCCGTCGCCAAGGTGATGGATTTCGGGCGCTTCAAGTATCAGTCGCAGAAGAAGGCGGCCGAGGCTCGCAAGCGCCAGAAGGTGGTCGAGGTCAAGGAGATCAAGATGCGGCCCAACATCGACACGCACGACTACGACGTGAAGATGAAGGCGATGCACCGCTTCTTCGAGGAAGGCGACAAGGTCAAGGTGACCCTCCGCTTCCGTGGCCGCGAGATGGCGCACCAGGAACTCGGCGTGAAGCTCCTCGACCGTGTCCGCGACGAGACGGCCGAAGTCGCCAAGATCGAATCGGACGCCAAGCTCGAAGGGCGCCAAATGGTCATGGTGCTGGCGCCGCGTTAGCGCCCATGGGCCTTCCGCGGACGGTCCGCTGGGTGCCCGCAGAAGGCGACGGGCTCGAGCATTTCGAATTGCGTGAGAACGCCGACGGCTTCACTGCCGCCGGCGTTGTCGTTGGCAGGACCGGCGATCGCGCGTCCTTCGGGCTCACCTATCGGGCTCAGCTCAACCCTGACTGGACGTTTTCGTCGCTCCTGATCGAGCGATTGGGCCGGACGCCGGTGAGTGTGACCCGTGATCGCCTCGCGGCGTGGCGGGCTGCCGGTCGGCCGATGCCGCACCTCGCCGGCTGCACCTACATCGACCTCGTCTTCACACCCTTCACCAACAGCCTGCCGATCAATGGCCTTCGGTTGGAGGAGGGAAAGGGGCGGGACATCACGGTTGCTCATTTCGACTGGCCCGACCTTGAGCCGCGGGTGGCTAGGCAGCGCTATACCTGCCTCGATAAGGGGCGGCGGTATCTCTATGAGGACGCCACCTTCGATTTCAGCGCCGAGCTTCAAGTGGACGAAGATGGGCTGGTGGAGGTCTATCCGGAGCTGTTCCGGCGCAGCGAATGAGGTGGTTCCAGCGCCGGATCCGCTACCCGGCTCGGCCCCCCATCAGGGCAGCAGGAAGTCCCGGATTGCTGGAGCAATCACCTCCGGCGCGGGACTGTGACCCTGGCCGGGGAGGACCAGACGATCCGCACCGGGTAGCGCGGCGGCAATGGCATCCGCCGTTGCCGGCATAAACGGAAGAGATGCGTCGCCGTTGACGATCAGCACCGGGACCGTCGTCTGGCTCCAATCCTCCGGGAAACGATCTTCGGCGTAGTAGGCTTTGAACAGGATGCGCCAGTCATACGCCATCGTGTGCGCGATGCGTTCGAGGAGTGGCCAGTTCGGCCCCTGCCTCATGCGCTCGACCTCCTCCGGCGGCGTGCCGACCGTTCCCATGAAGTAGGCCACGGCTTCATCGCGGTCCCCGGCGGCAACGAGTTGATCAATGACCGCGACAACGTCGTCCGGCGGAGGCGGAAAATCGCCACCCGGAAGCACAATGGGCGGCTCGTACATGACCACGGCGTCGATCGGAAGACCCGCAGCTGCAGCCTCTAAAGCAAGGACCGCGCCCGACGAGTATCCGACAAGGGAAGCCCGTCCGCCGGCCAGGTCCACAAGAGCTGCGATGTCTTCGATTTCCCGTTCCGGAGCGTAGGGGAGCGCGTCCGTGCTTTCGCCCCGGCCACGCCGGTCGTAAGTCACGACAGAGAAGTTCGGCGCAAGCAGCTCCGCCAGGGTCGAAGTCGTCGGGTCGAGTGCCCGGTAACTTGCAGCGCCTCCCACGATAATAAGAACCGGGCCGTTTCCGACTTTGTCGAAGGCTATCCTCGTGCCGTCGCCCGAGATCGCAAAGTCCACTTCGTCAGCTCCTTGAGCCAAGGCAAAATACGGGACGACTATTGCCGCGGCGATGGCGAGTGCGAGCCCATGTCTTCCAATCATGAGTCTTCCTTTCGTGTCCTTCAACGGGGACGCGTAGGCCGGGTTCCCCAACATGCTGGTGCCAAGGTCCTCGGTGTCTGTCGGAGCGGTCATGCCAGATTGCTGACCGGGGTCGACCGCGTCCCCCTGAGTGCGCCGGCGGCGACACGTCGCGTCCGCTCAACGGAGGCCCTTGCCCGCTTGCGCGGCTTCGGTCCCGCCTCTATAAGCCCGCATTCCTCGCCCGGCAGGGCATGCCGTGGCGGGGTCCTTTGCTCAAACGCAAGAACAATGCGCCCTCGGGTCGTCCCGACGCGGTGCCTATGGAGAGCCAAATGCCCAAGATGAAGACCCATAGCGGGGCCAAGAAGCGGTTCAAGGTGACCGCCTCGGGCCACGTGAAGTCGGCCCAGGCCGGCAAGCGTCACGGGATGATCAAGCGCACCTCGAAGTTCGTTCGCCAGGCGCGCGGCACCGGCGTCCTTTCGGAACCGGATGCGAAGATCATCAAGGACAACTTCCTTCCCTATCAGCGTAGCTAGGAGCGACGGCCAATGTCTCGCGTCAAGCGCGGCGTCACCTCGCACGCCCGGCACAAGAAGATCCTCGACAAGGCGTCCGGCTTCTACGGCCGGCGCAAGAACACGATCCGCGTCGCCAAGGCGGCCGTCGACAAGGCGCAGCAATACGCCTATCGCGACCGCAAGAACCGGAAGCGCACCTTCCGCGCGCTGTGGATTCAGCGCATCAACGCGGCGACCCGCCTGCACGGGCTGACCTACGGCCGATTTATCGACGGCCTCGGAAAGGCCGGCGTTGAGGTCGATCGGAAGATGCTCGCCGATATCGCCGTGCACGAGCCGGACGCCTTCAAGGCGCTGGTCGACCGGGCACAGGCGGCTCTCGCAGCCTAAGTTCCCGGATTTCCGAGGCCCCATTGCGACGGCCCGCGCTCCTTGCGAGCGCGGGTTGACGCACGGCCCGGCGATCCCGTTCTCATTCGCCGCGCCGCAGGTTCTCCAGAGGCGAATGAGGAATTTCCATGCAGGATATCGAAGCGCTCGAGCGCGCCATCCGCGACGCGGTCGACGCCGCGCAGGATGATGCCGGCCTCGAGGCCGTTCGCGTCTCCGCCCTCGGCAAGAAGGGCTCGGTCTCCGAGCTCCTGAAGTCGCTCGGGACCATGAGCCCCGCGGAACGGCAGACGGCCGGCCCCGCGATCAATGGGCTCAAGGATCGCGTTGCCACGGCGATCGCCGCGCGCCGCGCGTCGCTAAAGGGCGCCGCGCTTGCGGTCCGCCTTGCCGCCGAGGCGGTCGACGTGACGCTGCCGGTGCGGCGGTCGCCGCTCGAGACCGGCCGCATCCATCCGGTCAGCCAAGTGATCGACGAGATCACGGTGATCTGCGCCGAACTCGGGTTCGCGATCGCCGAAGGGCCGGACATCGAGACCGACTACTACAATTTCACCGCGCTGAACTTCCCGGTCGGCCACCCGGCGCGCGAAATGCACGACACCTTCTTCATGCCGCCGCGCGCCGACGGCGAGAAGCTGGTGCTGCGCACCCACACCTCGCCGGTCCAGATCCGGACCATGGAGACGCAGCAGCCGCCGATCCGCGTCGTCATTCCCGGCCGCACCTATCGCAACGACAGCGACCAGACCCACACGCCAATGTTCCACCAGCTCGAGGGGCTGGTGATCGACGAGGAGACCAATATCGGCCACCTCAAATGGGTGCTCGAGGAATTCTGCAAGGCGTTCTTCGAGGTCGACCGCGTCGAGATGCGGTTCCGGCCGAGTTTCTTCCCGTTCACCGAGCCGTCGATGGAGGTCGACATCCGCTGCAGGCGCGTCGGCAACGAGGTCCGGTTCGGCGAGGGCGACGACTGGCTCGAGATCCTTGGCTGCGGGATGGTGCATCCGAATGTGCTGCGGCATGGCGGCATCGATCCCGACCGCTACCAGGGCTTTGCCTGGGGCATGGGGATCGACCGCATCGCGATGCTGAAATACGGCATGCCCGATCTCCGCGCCTTCTTCGATGCCGACATCCGCTGGCTCCGCCACTACGGCTTCCGTCCGCTCGACCTGCCGACGCTCGCGGGAGGGCTCAGCTCATGAAGTTCACCCTGTCCTGGCTGAAGGATCACCTCGAGACCACCGCGACTGCGGCTGAAATCGAGGCGACGCTGACGCGCGTCGGCCTCGAGGTCGAGAGCGTGGACGATCCCGGCCGCGCGCTGGCGCCGTTCCGCGTCGTCCGCGTGATCTCGGCCGAGCAGCATCCGAATGCCGACCGGCTGCGCGTCTGCGTGGTCGATACCGGCGAAGGCGAGCCGGTCCAGGTCGTGTGCGGTGCGCCGAATGCCCGTGCCGGCATCAAGGGCGTGTTCGCCCGGCCCGGCTCGGTGGTCCCGGCAACCGGCACGGAGCTCAAGATCGGGACGATACGCGGCGTCGAATCCCGCGGCATGCTGATGTCCGAGCGCGAGCTCGGGCTGTCGGACGAGCACACCGGGATCATCGAGGCGCCCGAGGATGCGCCGGTCGGCGCTGTATACGCGGATGTGCTGAAGCTGAGCGATCCGGTGTTCGACGTCGCGATCACCCCGAACCGGCCCGACTGCCTCGGGGTCGTCGGTATCGCGCGTGATCTGGCTGCCGCAGGGCTCGGCACGCTGGTCGGACATGCTTTGCCGCCTATGCATGGGGCCGGCGCCAACCCGGTCAAGATCACGATCGACCTCGATGACCCGTCGCTCTGCCCGGCGTTCGGGCTCCGTCTCGTACGCGGCGTGAAGAATGGTCCGTCGCCGGAGTGGCTGCAGAAGCGGCTCCGCGCGATCGGCCTTCGGCCCATCAATGCGCTGGTCGACATCACCAACTACATCACCTTCGACCGCAACCGGCCGCTCCACGTCTTCGATGCCGCGAAGGTCCGCGGCGACCTCGTGGTCCGCCGGGCACGGCCGGGCGAGAGCCTGCTCGCCCTCGACGGCCGCACCTACACCTTCGACGAGACGATGGTCGTGATCGCCGACAGCGAAGGCGTGGAATCGCTCGGCGGCATCATGGGCGGCGAGGCGACCGGCTGCTCCGAGATGACCACCGACGTCCTCATCGAGTCGGCGCTGTGGCATCCGCTCAACATCGCGCAGACCGGGCGGAAGCTCGGCATCCACTCCGACGCGCGCTTCCGCTTCGAGCGCGGTGTCGACCCGGCCTTCTGCCTGGCCGGTCTCGATCTCGCGACCCGCATGGTGCTGGAGTTGTGCGGTGGCGAGGCCAGCGAGGCGATTGTCGCCGGTACCGTGCCGGCCAGCCTTGCCGTGGTCGATTTCCCGCTGGCCGAGGTGAAGCGCCTGTCCGGGATCGATCTGCCGGCGGATGAAGTCACGGGTATCCTTAGCCGGCTGGGCTTCTCCGTAGCCGGGCATGGCGATCATCGCACGGTGACGGCGCCGTCCTGGCGTCCGGATATCGGAGGCAAGGCCGACCTTGTCGAGGAGGTCGTGCGCATGGTCGGGGTGGACGCTATTCCGCTGCGGCCGATGCGGAAACCCCAAGGGGTGTCGAAGCCGGTCCTGACGCTCGGCCAGCGCCGGACGCGCCTCGCCAAGCGCGCGCTCGCGACGCGCGGGCTCGTCGAGGCGATGACGTGGTCGTTCGTTCCGCACGCCAGCGCCGAGGCCTTTGGCGGCGGCCAGCCGGGGCTCGTTCTGACCAACCCGATCGCGGCAGACATGTCCGACATGCGGCCGAGCCTCCTGCCGGGCCTCCTCGCCGCCACGCAGCGGAACGCCGACCGCGGCTTCGGCGACGTCGCGCTGTTCGAGGTCGGCCAGGTCTACCGCGGCGTCGCGCCGGCGGATCAGTTCACCGCGGCCGCCGGTATCCGCCGCGGCACGGCGGGGGTCGATGGCGCCGGGCGGCATTGGTCGGGCGCCGCAGCTCCGGTCGACGTCTTCGACGCCAAGGCCGACCTCCTCGCGCTCCTCGATACGCTGGGCGTCGCGACCGACAAGGTGCAGGTCGTCGCCGGCGGGCCGGCGTGGTTCCATCCCGGCCGCGTCGGCACGGTCCAGCTCGGCCCGAAGACGGTGCTCGGCTGGTTCGGCGAGATCCATCCATCTACGCTCGACGCGATCGGCGTGACCGGCCCGGTCGCGGCATTCGAAGTGATCCTCGAGATGCTGCCGGTGCCGAAGAGCCGGCCGACGCGAACGAAGCCCGCGCTCGATCTTCCGGACCTCCAGACGGTGCGGCGCGATTTCGCGTTCGTCGTCGATCGGACTGTCGAGGCGGCGAAGCTGGTTCGCGCGGCGGCGGGTGCGGACAAGGCACTCATCGCCGGGGTAGAGGTGTTCGATCTGTTCCAGGGCGCGTCGGTTGGCGAGGGCCGGAAGTCGATCGCGATCGAAGTGACCCTGCAGCCGACCGAGCGGACGCTGACCGACGCCGAGATCGAGGCGGTGTCGGCCAAGGTCGTCGCCGAGGTGACGAAAGCGACGGGCGCCACCCTTCGCAGCTAGCGAATCCCGGCGCCGGCAGATCAATCGCCGGCGCCGCCCGCAATGCCTCCGGCGATGCCGCCGATGACACGGCGGGACGCTCGCCCCACGATGCTGCGTTGCCACCTGTCAGAAAGCGCAGCCGACCGGGCGGCTGCCGCAATCAGGCGGCGTACTGCTCGTCGAGCGCGTAGCCGGCGCCGCGGACGGTGCGGATCGGGTCACGCGAGCGGCCGCGGTTGATGGCGCGGCGGAGGCGGCCGACATGGACGTCCACAGTGCGCTCGTCGACATAGACGTCGCGGCCCCAGACCGCGTCGAGGAGCTGCTCGCGCGAGAACACGCGGCCCGGGCTCTGCATCAGGAACTCGAGCAGCTTGTACTCGGTCGGCCCGAGATGGATCTCGCGGCCGCCTCGGCGGACGCGGTGGGTCTCGCGGTCGAGCTCGAGGTCGCCATTGCGGAGGATCGAGGCGATGGTCTCAGGCTTGGCCCGCCGCAGCATGGCGCGGACCCGGGCCATGAGCTCGGGCACCGAGAACGGCTTCACGACATAGTCGTCCGCGCCGGTCGAGAGGCCGCGAACCCGCTCGGTCTCTTCGCCGCGCGCGGTCAGCATGATGATCGGCAGCGTCCGGGTCTCGTCGCGCATCCGAAGGCGGCGGCACAGTTCGATCCCGGAAACGCCCGGCAGCATCCAGTCGAGGAGCACGAGGTCCGGGATGGTTTCGCGGAGCTTCAGCTCGGCTTCGTCGCCGCGCAGGGCGGCCTGGACCTCGTAGCCCTCGGCTTCGAGGTTGTAGCGGAGCAGCTCGGTGAGCGGCTCCTCGTCCTCAACGATCATGACGCGCGGAATCATCGGCGGCCTCCGTCGGATTCAGCGGGGTGAAGGGAACGGCGGTCAGTCATCGGTCTGCGGGAGGTCATCCAGGCGAGACAGGCTCGACCGGTCGTTCTTCGGACGCTCCTCGGTCAGCGGCACGCCGGTGATCTGGTAGTGCACGGTCTCGGCGATATTCGTCGCATGGTCGCCGATGCGTTCGATATTCTTGGCGCAGAACAGAAGGTGCGTGCAGAAGGTGATGTTGCGCGGATCCTCCATCATGTAGGTCAGAAGCTCGCGGAACAAAGACGTATAGAGCGCGTCGATCTCCTCGTCGCGGTTCCAGACCGCGAGCGCCTGAGCCACGTTGCGCCGGGCGTAGGCGTCAAGGACGTTCTTGAGCTGCTCGATGCCGAGCTGCGCAAGGTGCTCCACGCCATGAAGGAGCGAGGGGGGCTGCAGCTGGCCCTGGAGGGCGATCACGCGCTTGCCGATATTCTTGGCGAGGTCGCCGACGCGCTCGAGGTCGGCCGCGATGCGGATCGCAGCCACCACTTCGCGGAGATCGCGCGCCATCGGCTGGCGCCGGGCGATGAGAAGGATCGCCTTCTCCTCGATCTCGCGCTGCAGCCGGTCGATCCGGCGATCGTCCTCGATCACGCGCTCGGCGCTGTCGACATCGGTCCGCATCAGCGCGGTGATGGCGCGGTCGACCATCTGCTCCGCGAGGCCGCCGACTTCGGCGACGTTGCGGGCGATGTCCTTCAGATCGTCGTCGAAGGCGCTGACGATGTGGTTGTCTGGCACGTCTTCTTCTCCTTGCGGCGTCAGCCGAAGCGACCGGTGATGTAGTCCTGTGTCCGCTGGTCGTGCGGGTTGGTGAAGATCTGGTCGGTCGAGCCCGTCTCGACGAGGATGCCGAGATGGAAGAACGCCGTCCGCTGCGACACGCGCGCGGCCTGCTGCATCGAGTGGGTGACGATGATGATCGTGAAATTCTCGCGAAGCTCTGAGATCAGCTCCTCGACCTTCGCGGTCGCTATCGGGTCGAGCGCCGAGCACGGCTCGTCCATCAGGATCACCTCGGGACTGACCGCGATGGCGCGGGCGATGCAGAGGCGCTGCTGCTGGCCGCCCGACAGGCCGGTCCCGGGCTCGTTGAGACGGTCCTTCACCTCGTCCCACAACGCCGCCTTGCGAAGGCTGCCCTCGACGATCGCGTCCATTTCGGCACGGTTCGAGGCGAGTCCGTGGATGCGCGGACCGTAGGAGACGTTCTCGTAGATCGATTTCGGGAAGGGGTTCGGCTTCTGGAACACCATGCCGACCCGGGCGCGCAACTCCACGACGTCGAGCGCCGGATCGTACACGTTCGCGCCGTCGAGGAGAATCTCACCGGTAACGCGTGCGGTGTCGATGGTGTCGTTCATCCGGTTGATGCAGCGGAGGAAGGTCGACTTGCCGCAACCCGAAGGTCCGATGAACGCCATGACGGCCCGTTCGGGAATGTCGATCGAGACATCGAACAAGGCGCGTTTCTGACCATAGTAGACGTTGACCTTGTCGGCCCGGACCTTGGGCTCGTTGCTGGTCACCAACTCAGTAGTCGCCGAGGGAGGAATGCTCATGGCCGCCACGTTGATTCGCTGTTCCATTGGATCACCAGGTGCGTTCAAGACGGCGCCGAAGGAAGATGGCGACGGCGTTCATCACAATGAGGAAGCCCAGCAGCACCACGATGCCGGCTGACGTCTTCGCCACGAAGCCACGCTCGGGGCTGTCCGCCCAGATGTAGATCTGGGTGGGCAGGGTGGTGGCCGCGTCAAGGATACCGCCAGGGGGGCTGGTTATGAACGCGTTCATGCCAACGAGGAGCAGCGGCGCGGTCTCACCGAGCGCGTGGGCAAGACTGATGATGGTTCCGGTCAGGATACCCGGCATCGCCAGCGGCAGCACATGATGCAGGACCATCTGGTGCTTTGAGGCCCCGATGCCGTAGGCCGCTTCGCGGATCGATGGGGGCACCGCCTTGAGCGCGGCGCGGGTCACGATGATCATCGTCGGCAGCGTAATCAGGGACAGTACGAGGCCCCCGACCAAGGGCGCCGAGCGTGGCAGCCCCATGAAATTGAGGAAAACAGCAAGGCCGAGAAGCCCGAACACCACCGATGGCACCGCGGCGAGGTTGTTGATGTTCACTTCGATGAGCCGCGTCCACCGGTTCTTCCTCGCGAATTCCTCCAGGTAGATCGCGGCGGCGATACCCATTGGGAAGCTGATCAGAAACGTCACCAGCAACATGTAGAAGGTGCCGACGATCGCGCCGCGGAGGCCGGCCAGTTCGGGAAAGCGGCTGTCGGTGTTGAAGAACAATCCCCAATTGAAGGGCCGGCTGACCAATCCCTGCTCGGCCAGCTGGTCGAACAGCCCGACCTGGACGTCCGTGACGCGCCGCTGGTTTTCTGGAAGGTTACGGTCGATCACGCCCTTGTTGAGCTGATCGAACGGATCGGATGCGGGGATTTCGAGGGTGACGGTTCGGCCAATCAATGATGGATCGGCAGCCACCGCGTCACGGACGAAGAACTGGGCGTTGTTCGTCAGAATCGCCGAGGCGGCCCGAAGCTCCGCGGGATCGGTGATTTGCGGGAACAGTGTCGCAATCGCGTTCGATGTGACCTGACGGAAGTTGCCCCGCTGGATGTTATCGGGCGTCACGAGGTCCGTCGAAATGTCGAAGGTGACCTCGACCCGCGTCTGGGTGAACGCGCTCGCGCCGCCGAGGAAGATCGTACCGAGGAGGATGCCAAGAACACCGATCGCAATCGCGATCGCCACGATACCGTAGATGCGGAGGCGCAAGTCGGCGGCGTAGCGCCGGCGCCGGTTGCCCTGCGCCTTCGAGGAACTCCAGTCGCGCGCGGCGACGTCGGTTGCGGACATTGCCATGCTGGCCTCAGTCGTACTTCTCGCGGAACCGGTTCACGATCCGGAGCGCGAGGACGTTGAGAAGGAGGGTGATCACGAAGAGCAGGAGGCCGAGAGCAAAGGCCGCCAGGGTCTTCGGGCTATCGAATGCAGTGTCGCCGATAAGCAGCGTGACGATCTGCACCGTAACCGTCGTGACGCTCTCAAGCGGATTGAAGGTCAGCGACGCGATCAGGCCGGCCGCCATGACGACGATCATGGTCTCGCCGATCGCTCGGCTGAATGCGAGCAGAACGCCGCCCATGATGCCCGGCAAGGCCGCAGGGAACAGCACCTTGCGCATCGTCTCCGCGCGCGTCGCGCCCAGGGCCAGCGATCCGTCGCGCATAGTGCGAGGAACGGCACGGAGCGCGTCGTCAGCGAGAGACGAGATGAAGGGGATGAGCATGACGCCCATCACGAGGCCAGCCGCCAGAGCGCTGTTCGGTGACGTCGTGATCCCGATCGTGCCGCCGGCGGATCGGATGGCCGGTGCCACGGTGAGCACGGCGAAGAAGCCGTAAACAACCGTCGGAACGCCGGCCAGTACCTCAAGGACAGGCTTGACAACCGATCGCACGCGCCGGTTGGCGTATTCGACCAGATACATCGCCGTGAAAAGACCGACGGGCGTTGCGAACACCATCGCAACAGCGGCGACGAGAATCGTGCCGGTCAGAACCGGGATCGCGCCGAATGCACCCGTACCGGCAATCTGATCCGGCCGGATCGCCATCTGCGGCTCCCACCTTGTTCCAAAGAGGAATTCGGTGATCGGCACCATCCGGAAGAACGCGAGCGATTCGATAAGTAGCGAAACGATGATCCCGACGGTGACGAGGATCGCGGCCACGGCGCATGCGATAATGACGCCAGAGAGCACCTTCTCGAAAGAATTCCTGGCGCGGAAGCGGGGCGCGAGCTTGGCGCGCGTAATGACGAGGGCGACGATCATGAGCGCAAGGGCTGCGACGACCATGCCCCACGACGCAATCTGCTCCCACCGGGTCAGGCGCGCTGCTGCGTCCGCCACTTCCGGTGAAGGCTCGGCGAAGATCACGCCAGCGGCGACGTTGCGGACCTCGGTCATGATGAGGTCGATCTGCGTCTGCGTAGCACCTGCAGTCAGGCTCTCGGGCAGGCTCGCCTGGAGGAGGCTTTCCACGACCGTGCCCTGCAGCAACGTCCATAGAAGGACGAGAACGGCTGCAGGAATGCCAACCCAAACGGCAACGAAAAGACCATGATAGGCCGGGCGCGAGTGAACCGCTCGGCCCTCGGCGGCGACGAAACGCTTACCGCTGGATCGACCGACCCAGAAGGCGACAATCGACAAAACAAGAATAAGTAGAACTGCCGTCCCGAACATATTTTGCCTCGGCCAGGGGCAGAAGAAAAAGGGAGGGCCGTCGTCCCGACGGCCCTCCCGGAGAACCCTACTGGTAGCGGGTCATGTGCTCGGCATTGACCGCGGCCTCCGCGGTGGCAGCGCGCTCGTCGTCACCAAGCGGGATCAGACCGCGGGCCGAGAGGTAGCCGCCCGGGCCGAAAGCCGCTTCGGAGACATACTCCTCGATGAACTCCTGAAGGCCCTGGATGACGGCGCGGTGCGCGTTCTTCACGTAGAAGAACAGCGGACGCGACACGGTATAGGTGCCATCGGCGATGGTCTCGGCGTTCGGCGCCACGCCTTCGATGGCGACGGCCGTCAGCGTGTCCTGGTTCTCGAAGAGGAACGAGTAGCCAAAGATCCCGAGAGCATTCGGATCGGCGCCGAGGCGCTGGACGATCAGGTTGTCGTTTTCGCCCATCTCGACGAACGGGCCATCCTGACGCATGCGCGAGCACACCTCTTCCATGCGAGCCTCCTCGAGCGCCGTGATCTCGGCGAAGGTCTCGCAGCCCTCGAGCATCACGAGCTCGACGAAGGCGTCGCGAGTGCCGGAGGTCGGAGGCGGCCCGAAGATCGTGATCGTCTGGTTCGGCAGCGACGGATCGATCTCGGACCAGTTGGTGTAGGGGTTGGCCACGATCTGTCCGTTAACGGGGACTTCAGCGGCCAGCGCGAGGAAGAGCTGGGCCTTCGTGAGGCCAAAGCCCGTCGCGGTCGCGGCGTGGGCAACCGAAAGACCATCGTAGCCGATCAGTACTTCAGTGATGTCGGTGACGCCGTTCTGCACGCAGAGATCATATTCGGAGCGAGTCATGGCGCGCGAAGCGCCCGTGATGTCGGGCTGGTCGATGCCAACGCCCGCGCAGAAGATCTGCATGCCACCGCCGGTGCCAGTCGACTCAACGACAGGCGCCGCATAGCCGGTCAGGTTGGTGAACTCCTCGGCAACGGCCTGAGTGTAGGGGAACACGGTCGACGAGCCCACGATGCGGATCTGCTCGCGGGTCTGGGCGACGACGATCGAACTCGTCGCAAGAAGGGCAAGCGCCGCGACGCCGCCAATGGTCTTGAGCTGCATTTTGCTTGGACTCCCCAAGTTGGGAAAACGGGTGTGCGGGCCACGTCCGGTTGCGGCCCCGCGTCTCTTACGAGGCGGACCCTAGGGACCCGATGCAATCGTTCTATGACGGGCCCGTCACGGTTTGATGACGGCGGAAGTGACAGAAAACGCTAGTCTTTCGGCGTTTCGCCGCTCGATGTCGTTTCCGCATCGGGCAGGTGGACCGTGAACTCGGAGCCCTGGCCCGGGACGCTCTCGATCTGCAGCCGGCCGCGATGCCGGGTGACGATATGCTTCACGATCGCAAGGCCGAGGCCGGTCCCCCGGTGACGCCGGCTGTCGTCTCCGTCCACGCGATAGAACCGCTCGGTGAGGCGGGGAACATGTTCGGCGGGGATGCCGGGCCCGAAATCGGCGACCGTCACCGAGCACGCGCCATGCCGCTCGGGCGCTGTGAGGCGTACGATCACCCGCCTGCCCGCCTGGCCGTACTTGCAGGCGTTCTCGACCAGATTGTTGAAGACCTGGACGAGTTCGTCCCGGTCGCCCCTCACGATGACCTTCGCGGGCGGGACCTCAAGCTCGATCGCGACGCCGAGCTCCTTGGCGAGGGGCGCCATCGTGTCGGCGACGTGGCCGAGCACGGCGACGAGGTCGACCGGGTCGCGGGGCCGGACATGGACCCTCATCTCGACCCGGCTGAGCGAGAGGAGGTCGTCGATCAGGCGGCTCATCCGTGTCGCCTGCGAATGCATGATGCCGAGGAACTTCGCGCGGGCATTGTCGTCGTCGCGGGCCGGACCCTGCAGCGTCTCGATGAATCCTGCCAGCGAGGCGAGCGGTGTCCGCAATTCGTGGCTCGCATTGGCGACGAAGTCGGCGCGCATCCTGTCGGTGGCTTGGATCGCGGTGAGATCGTCGAGGAGAAGCAGGATCTGCGACGGCGCTGCGGCATGGTCGAGCGGGGCGAACCACGCCGCGAACGACCGCTCAGCGGGCACGCGCTCGGCGAACTGCACTTGCTGCGGGCCTGCGCCCTTGACGACCTTGTCGAAGGCGGCCGCAAGCTCGGGATAGCGGAGTCGCGCCGGCAGGAACTCGCCCTCGTTGATGCCGAACGTGGCGACGGCCCGGTCATTCGCGTGGCGCACGACGGCACCGGCGTCGAGGATGAACGCAGGATCGGGCAGCGCGGAGGCGAGCCGGCGAATCCCGGCGGCCATGAGATCATCGCGCAGCGGTGCGACGATCGGCGCGGTCCCGGTCTCGGCCGGGATGTCCTCGCGAACCCGGTCGTCGACAAGGAGGACCGCCCCCGCGACAAGGCCCAGTGCGACCGCCGCGCCGAGAAACGACGCGAGTCCGGCGGCCACCAGGAGGAGCAGGATGGCGGCCGCAAGTCCAAGCAAGCCGCGGCGGCGCCACAGCTTTGCCAGCGGCATCAGGGCAGCCTGTGGCGTGGGCGTTGTAACGGGCACCATCGGCGGACGCAGCACTACCTTTCCGCCGATCCGACAGGCGATTCCTCTTCGACGATCGACGTTTGACCACACAATGTACTGTCCGGATGCGACTGTTCCAAGAAAGTGCCGCAGAACGGCAGCTTTCGACGCGCCGCCTCTGGCGGTCCTGCCTTAGTTAAGTCGAGTTGCATCCGTCAGGTCGGATGGCATCGGCCGTCCCGGCGAGGGCGGACTTGCGGTTTTTTGTTCGGCTCGCACCGTCGTTGCGTTATGGGTTAACGGGGCGATGGGAGGTGTCGCGGACGGTCGGCGCGGAGCGTCATGACGGATTTCTATTCGGTGCTACGCAATGCGCTCGACCGCGTCGGTGCGGTTGACGACGCGGGGGCGCGCGACCGTGTGTACGCGCATGTGCGCGAGGGCATGGTGCGGCGCCTTCAGCGCCAGGATCCGCCGCTCGCGGAAGACGTGATCGCCGATCGCATCGACGATTTCGAGGCCGCTGTGGCGCGCATCGAGGAGGAGGTCGCTGAATCGGTCTTCGCCGAGGCGGAGGCGGATTTCGAGCCGGAGCCCCACCCCCAGCCGGCCTATGCCGGCGATTGGAACCCACCTCACCCGCCCGCAGAGGAGCCGCAGTCCGCACCCACGGCCGGCGATACGGCGTCCGCGCCCGAGTCCATCTGGGGCTCCGCCGCCATCGACCTGGCGTGGGACGAGACGACCGCGCAGTGGCAGGATCCCGACGGGCGCCCATCCGAGCCGCGCCTTCCCATCGGCGGCTGGGAGGAGCGCCTCGGCTTCGCGCTGTCGGACGATCGCAGGTCCCATCACGGGACCGAAGATATCGGTTCGTATGGCGAGCCCGACGAAGAGGATGAGCCGCCAGCCGCGCCGCGTCCCGAACGCCGCAACCGCTTCAGCCGCATGCGCCGGAGGCGGCCCGCTGGTCCGGCCGCCGTAGCCCCGGCACCTTCACCGGAGCCCGAGCCGCCGCAGAAGCGGCGCTGGCGCCTGCCGCGCTGGCGTGCGGAGGCCGCGGTCGCCGCCGAACCGGCGTCCCGCTATGCCCCGGTGCCCGATGTCGACCTGAGCGAGCCGGCGACGCCCGGCGTCAGGCCGCGCCGGCCCCTCTCGCGTTCCGCTCCGGCTGAGCGGGCGATGTTCTATCTCGAGGACCGGACGCTTCAGGCCGACGCCGTCGCCATCGTAGCCGCCGCCCGTGAGGCGCGCGTCATCGACGTGGAGTTCGAGGAGGACGATCCGGACTTCCACCACCCTGCCGACGCCCCGCCCACGCGGCGGCGCCCTTACCGCCGGACCGGAGCCCCCCGCGCGGCGGCGGCCGCGGTCCTGTCCGACGAAGCGGAAGGCCCGGAGCGGAACCGCGCGGGGCGCGTGCTCACGATCGCCATCAGTGTTCTCGCGCTGATCGTTGCGGTCTGGTGCGGCTACGTCTTCCTGCCATTGATTGTCGGAAGCAACGAGGCGGCCAGTCCCGCGGCCGTTGCGACCCAGCCGGCCGCAGTCGCGGCGGCGCCAGCCGACGGGACGATCGCCCTCTTCACCGGCGAGGATCCAACGATCTTCGAAGGCGGTCCCGATAATCCGGTCCGCTACGAGACCGACGATACCGGCGGCTATGTGCGCCTCGCATCGTCCACCACGGGGGGCTTCCGCGCCATCGTCGGGCCAGGGGTCGCGGAGCGCCTCGGCGGCCACGACGTCCGGCTGATCATGGAGGTCCGCGCCGCGCCGACGCGCCCGTCCTCAACGCTCCGTATCGGATACCTCCGCGGCACGCGGCTCCTCGAGTGGCGCACGATCGGGCTCGGCACCGAGTTCGAGACCGCCACGCTCGAATGGGACGTGCCGCCCGGCGGCACCGCTGCCGATGCCTTCATCATCGAGCCCGGCATTCCCGGCGACGGGACCGCGCTTGATATCCGGAGCCTGAGGCTGCAGGTCCTCGACTAGCGGATGCCGTCATAGGCCGCGGCGAAACCGCCAAGCGGGATCTCGATCGTCCCGCGGACGCCGTCGGTCTGCTCGAAGCTCAGGAAGAAGGTGGCGCCGCGGCGCATGGCGTTGAGGAGCGCGTCCGTAACGGCTGTCCCCGCGTAGCAGCCGGCAGTCTCGCAGGCCTGGATCGGCAAATCCGCCGGCTCGTTGGTGTCGACGAAGTACCGGAGGCCCGGCTCGATCGCGAAGCCGAGCGGGATGCGGATCAGCATCACCGGCGCCCGCGTTTCGCCGGGCACGCGGACCTCGACCGAGACGAACGGCTGACCATTGGCGGTGACGGCCTGCTGGATCATTGCGCAATTGAGCAAGGCGGTCCGGTTGGCGCCGGAACAGCTGGTGCGCCAGCCGGAGAACTGAACCTCCAATTGCGGCGCCTCCGGCGGCGCTGCTTCCTGGGCCATGCCCGGTCCGGTCGCGGCCAGGAATGCGGCTCCGGCAAGGGCGGACCGCACCATGCCACCAAAGGTCATCATCTCGCGAACTCTCCTCACGAAGACGCCGACGCATCGTGATGCGTCGGCGCCGATAGACGTCATCGAAGGGACCGGGCGCTCCTGACGGAAGCGCCCGGTCGTGGCTTAGAAGCCGAAGCGGAGCCCTGCCTGGCCGCCATAGCCGCTGAGGCCGTTGCCGAAGGTGTACTGGCCGTTGATGAAGCCGGACAGTGCGCCCGCGCCCTGGAGCTCGATGCCGCCGGTGGCCCGGTAGGTCGTGCCTCCGGTCGCGTCGACCAGCGTGACGTCGACCGTATCCCCGCTGAGCGTGACGCTGTTGGTGCCGAGGAACTGGTGCCAGGCGCTGGCCTCGACGAAGGGCTGGATCGAGACCCGGGTGCCGTCGACGGTCGCGGAAAGCCGGAGACCGAGGCGCCCGAGGGCGCTGGCGCCGGTGCCGAAGGTCACGTCGTTCTCGAGCATCGTGAAGCCGTCGACCGACGTGGTCGAGTAGGCGAATGTCGCGAGCGGCTCGAGATGGACCGCACCGTCGCCGAACCGGTAGCCGCCGTCAATGATGACGCCGTAGGTGCGGCCGGCGGTGTTTGCCGTTTCCGCGAACTGCCCGCCGACGGCATGCTCGATGTCGAAGAACTGCGCCTGGGCAAGGACGTCCAGGAACAGGCCGCCGGACAGCAGCGAGACGTAGCCGCCGACGCCCGCACCGGTGGTCGTGTTGGTCGTGCCGGTCGGCGAGTAGACCGTGCGCGAGGCCTGGTAGCTGCCGAGGAGGCCGATCACCACGCCACCGCTGTTGGTGTCGAAGATCTTGTCGACGCCGCCGACGAAGCCGCCGGTCGTCTGCTGCGAGGCGTTCGGGGCCGTGAAGCCCATGGACGGACCGCTAAAGGCGGTGCTGAGATCGCGGTTGAGGCGGTCGCCAAAGGCACGGAACCAGATCCCGCCATTGCTGTTGTCGACCGTTTCTCCGTCAGCCCCGCCGGTCGAGCCGCCGGGACCGGTGGACGTCCCGTTGCGAAGGTCGGCCGTGCGCTCGTGCCAGGTGCCGGTGAAGCCCTGGTTGACGAACTGTGCCAGCGTCACGATCGAAGCGAGCTCGGTGGCCTGCTCGTTCGGCGCGTTGCGGAGCCACCAGTCGTCATTCTCCTCGTCGAAGTAGAGATCCCAGGTGAAAAGGCCGGCGGTGATCGGACCGTTGAGGAGCCGGAACTCGTCGCCCGTGCCGCCACTCGTCCCGGCGTCGACGACGCGGGTTCCGGTCGGATCATAGCTGGTCGGACCGACGTGGAGATTGTCGACGGCGACAAAGGTGGCGCCGCTGGCGGCACCGATGATCCGGAACTCATCCGAGTATGACTGGAAGTTGCCGACGAGCTCGGCGTCGATCGCTAGGATGGCGAAGTTGCCTTCGGAGTAATCGATGCCGCCGACATAGTCGCCGCCGGTGGCCAGGAACTCGGAGACGTCTCCGTCCTGCATCACAATCGCGCCGCCACGATAGTTATAGAGCGTGTCGAGGCCGAACAGGAGCGTCGTATCTTCGGCGTAGATCGCCCCGTAATTGTGAAACGTGTCGTCGCCGGCACCGAAATAGCTGTTGCCGGTCGTCCGCCAGCTCTGGTCGCTGTAGTTCCAGAACTCGTCGTCATTGTCGGTCAGCGCGACGCGGCCGATGATCGTGCCGTAATTGTCGATCTCGGCGTGGCCATCGTCGCCGACGCCGTCGACGTCGATCACGAGGGCACCCCACGAGAAGAAGTCGCCGGCGATGAGGCCGTCATTCCAGTTGTTGATGTTCGCCGTGCCATCTGTCCGGACGTAGATCGTCGGGTCGAAGAACGAGCCGCGGCCCATCAGGAAGCCGTCATTGTTGATGTCGACGTCGGCATCCCGGTTCGAGCCGAAACGGGTGGCGTCGACGCTAATCGCCCGGCCGAAGGCGAAGACGCCTGCGCCTTCCTCGATGTCGATGTCGACGTCGCGGGAGTTGAAGGCGGTGATGTCGATGCCGTTGTCGCCGGCGAAGATGAACGCGTCCTCGCGCACGTCGACATAGGTGTCGCCGCGGCCGAAGATATTGTTGATCTCGATGCCGTCGTCGCGGGCAAAAATCGAGCGGCGCTCGTCGAGATCGACATGGACCTGTCCGGCGCCATAGCCGGCGAAGGTGTTCACGCCATCGCCCAGGACCCAGGGGGCGTAGAGCCCGCCGATGTCGCCGTCGATGCGCACGTCGGTCGTGCCCCGGCCATAGTTGATGGTCTGGATGCCGGTGAAGCCGGCCGCGATGTCGTCGTCGGTGTCGACCACGACGTCGCCGCGGCCGTAATTGGCGGCGAACGCGCCGATGAACTCGGCCTCGACGTCGTCATTGATGTAGACCGCGGCGGTGCCCCAGCCATAGGTCGCCGCATAAGCGCCGATCAGCGGCGGGTCGATCTCGGCGTTGACCGTGACCGTCGCGTTGCCGCCATAGGCGATCGCCGCCGCGCCGAACATGCCGTCGTCGGCCTCGATCCGGCCGTTGACGTCGATGTCGACGTCGCCGCCGAAGGCCGTGCCGATGATGCCGCTGCCCTGGAAGGACGTGACGCGGCCGGCGTCGATGTAGACATCGCCGCCGAAGGCGGTGGCGGTGATGCCGGTGCCGAACGAAGTGATCCGCGACCGGTTGCCTTCGATGTCGACGTCGCCGTCGACCGCGACGGCCACGACACCATTGCCGAGGAAATTGGTGATCCGCTCGCCCTCGAAGTTGACATTCGCGTCGCCGTCGAAGGCGAAGGCCCCGATGCCGGCGAAGCCGGCGGCAAAGATCTCGCCATGGGCGTCGATGTCGACATTGCCGTCATAGGCGGTGCCGACCACGCCATTGCCGAAGGCGTAGACGTTGCCGGCGTCGATCGTGACGTCGCCCCAGCGGGACGTGCCGACGATGCCGTCGCCGAGGGCGTACACTTCGGACCGGCGGCCTTCGATGTCGACGTTGCGATCGGCGACGGCGATCACGCCGAGGCCGTCCCGGTTGATGACGGTCTCGCCTTCGAAGTCGATGGTCGCATCGGACCGGTAGCCAAAAGCGAAGGCGCCGATACCGGCGAAGCCGTCGGCGCGGATGGTGCCGTGCGCGTCGATGTCGACGTCACCGTCGAAGGCAAGGCCGATCACGCCGCTGCTGTCGTAGGAGCGGACGCGGCCGGCATCGATGGTGACGTCGCCATCCAGGGCGACGCCGAAGATGCCTGTCCCCTCGGCGACGACGTTCGAGCGTCGGCCCTCTATGTCGACCCCGTCCGTGCCGAAGCCGAACACGCCGAAGCCGCCATAGTTGGTGATGTCCTCGCCTTCGAAATTGATCTCCGCCTCGCCGCCAAAAGCGAAGGCGCCGATGCCGGCAAAGCCGTCGGCGCGGATGCGGCCATAGGCGTTGACTTCGACGTCGCCGCCAAAGGCGACGCCGATGATGCCGCTGCCGCCATAGGACCAGATCCGGTTGGCGTTGATTTCAACGTCGTCGCCGAAGGACACGCCGATGATTCCGGTACCGCCGGTCACGATGTTGCCCCAGGCGTCGATCTCCACGTCGTCGCCGAAGGCTACGGTAACGACGCCGGGACCAAAGGCGTAGATGGTCGAGAAGGGCGACTGGAAGAACTCGGCATCGTCGAACGGGTCGTCGGTGCAGAACTGTGTGCCGAAGGTCGGGCCGCCACCCACGAAGCACTGCGCGTAGGCCGGGGTCGTCGCGACGAGGGCCACACCGCCCACAAGGCCGGCGCCCCCGAACGAACCTGCTAATATTGCAGCGCTTCCGAGAAGTGCTTTGGCGCGGTTGCGTTGCTTTGGATACTCCGATGCCAGAAGACACGCCGAAGTACGCGCCGCGCCATTGCGCGACGAAATGTCGATCGCCAAGATTGACCCCCTGCCGCCTCGCGCAAAGTGCGCGAAATTCCAGAATATTGTCCGGTACTTCCAGTCACGCACGTGAATGCCGTCGCGGCCCGGCCGTCTCGCCAATCGTGACATTCCAATACTATCGCGTTGTAGAAGTACCGTCGCGTCCAGCGGGTGTCCAGTAATGTCCTCAGGTGCGCGACGCGCACCGGCAACCCGTACGCGAGGTGGGATCGCGGATTCGCCCGAGAAATGAGCCGCTTAGGACCGATCCCGCGGGGGCGGCTGGGCCCGGCCGATCACCGGTATTTCTGGCAGGTGTGACTCGGAAGGCACACTAATGATCGGCTTGCCGGGCAGCTTCCCAGCGGATCGCCGGGGCGAAAGCCTCATGGCGGAATGATTCGATATGCACGAAGGGCGCGCGGGGACGCGAACGCGCGGCCCCGCAGGGCGGAAGTGGGCGGCGAACGTCGATGCGCGCGCACCTTCCGCGGGCGGGCCAGGCAATTCCTAACGCAGGCGGTGCTTGCCGCCCACATAGCCCTTGGCAAGGAGGTGCCCCATCACGGTCTCGGCAAGGGCCTCGGCCGGCTGGTTCGCCGCATCGAGGCGGAGCTCGGGCGAGAGGGGCGCTTCGTACGGGCTGTCGATGCCCGTGAAATTCTTGATCGTACCCTCGCGGGCCTTCTTGTAGAGGCCTTTCGGATCGCGCTGCTCCGCGACGGCAAGCGGAACGTCGACGAAGACTTCAACGAACTCGCCGGCCGCGACGAGGTCCCGCGCCATCTGCCGCTCGGACCGGAAGGGGGAGATGAACGACACCAGCACGATCAGGCCGGCATCGACGAAGAGCTTCGCCACCTCGCCGACGCGCCGGATGTTCTCGACCCGGTCGGCATCGGTGAAGCCGAGGTCGCGGTTGAGGCCGTGGCGGATGTTGTCGCCGTCGAGGAGGTAGGTGTGCGCGCCGATGAGGTGCAGCTTCTCCTCGACGAGGTTGGCGACGGTGGACTTGCCGGCCCCCGAAAGGCCGGTGAACCACAGCACGACCGGCTTCTGGCCCTTGGCGTCGGACCGGGCCGGCTTGTCAATCGACAGGGCCTGGCGGTGGATGTTGGTCGCCCGGCGGAGGCCGAAGCGCAGCATGCCGGCGGCCACCGTGGCGTTGGAGAAGCGGTCGATGAGGATGAAGGAGCCGGTGGTCCGGTTCTCCTCATAGGGGTCGAAGGCGATCGGCTCGACCAGCGACAGGTTGCAGAAACCGATATCGTTGAGGCCGAGCGTCTTCGCCGGGGCCGGCTTGAAGCTCTCGACGTCGATCCGGTGCTTCAGCTCGCTCACGGCGGCGCCGATCGTGCGGGTGCCGGATTTGAGGAGATAGGAGCGGCCGGGCAGCAGGCTGTCCTCGCTCATCCAAATGATGTGGGCGGCGATCTGGTCCGACACCTGCGGCCGGGCATCGGCGCGGGCGAGCACGTCACCACGCGAGACGTCGATCTCGCGGTCGAGCGTCAGCGTCACTGCGGTGCCTTCGACGGCGGTCTCGAGGTCGCCGTCCATGGTGACGATCCGCGCCACCTTTGCGGTCTGCCCGGTGGCCGCGACCGCGATCTCGTCGTCGCGCGCGATCGATCCGGACGCGACGGTTCCGGCATAGCCGCGGAAATCGAGGTTGGGCCGGTTCACCCATTGCACGGGGAAGCGGAACGGCCGGCTGGCGAGGTCCGAGGTGACGTCGATTGTCTCGAGATAGTCGAGGAGCTGACGGCCATCATACCAGGCCAGGTTCGGACTCGGCGCGATGACGTTGTCGCCGAAGCGGGCCGACAGCGGGATCGCGACCTTGGTGGCAAAGCCGAGTCCTTCGGTCAGTTGCTCGAAGTCCGCGACTATCTCGCGGAACCGCTCCTCGCTGAACTCGACGAGGTCGATCTTGTTGACCGCGAGCACGAGGTGGCGGATGCCGAGCAGCGACACGATGAAAGCGTGGCGCCGGGTCTGGGTCAGGATACCGTTCCGGGCATCGACCAGCAGCACCGCGAGGTCCGAATTGGACGCCCCGGTCGCCATGTTGCGCGTGTACTGCTCGTGCCCCGGCGTGTCGGCGACGATGAAACGGCGGCGGTCGGTCGCGAAATAGCGATAGGCGACGTCGATGGTGATGCCCTGCTCGCGTTCGGCCTCGAGGCCGTCGACCAGGAGAGCGAAGTCGATGTCGCCGCCGGTGGTGCCGTATTTCCGCGAATCGCGCTGCAGCGTGAGGATCTGGTCCTCGAACAGGCGCTTGGAATCGTGAAGGAGCCGGCCGATCAGCGTCGACTTGCCGTCGTCGACCGAACCGCAGGTCAGGAAGCGGAGGAGGCTCTGGTCCTGCTCGCCGGAGAGGAGCTTGTCGACAGCCGCGCGGTCGAGGGCGATCGTCCCTTCCATCTAGAAATAGCCCTCGCGCTTCTTCTTCTCCATCGACCCGGATTCGTCGTGGTCGATCAGCCGGCCACTCCGCTCCGACGTCCGCGCCAGCAGCATCTCGGCGACGATGTCCTCGAGGGTTTTGGCCTCCGAATCCACGGCCGCGGTCAGCGGATAGCAGCCGAGCGTGCGGAACCGCACCGAGCGGCGCTCCGGCACCTCGCCCGGCTCGAGCCGCATCCGCTCGTCATCGACCATGATGAGCTGGCCGTTGCGGTGAACCACCGGGCGCTCCTCGGCGAAATAGAGCGGGACGATCGGGATCCGCTCGGCGAGGATGTACTGCCAGATGTCGAGCTCGGTCCAATTGGAGATCGGGAAGACGCGGATCGACTCGCCCGCGTTGATGCGGGTGTTGTAGAGCGACCACAGCTCGGGGCGCTGGTTCTTCGGGTCCCATGCGTGGGTCGCCGTACGGAACGAGAAGACGCGCTCCTTGGCGCGGCTTTTCTCCTCGTCGCGGCGGGCGCCGCCGAAGGCCGCGTCGAAGCCGTATCTGGTCAGCGCTTCCTTGAGCGCGTCGGTCTTCATGACGCGGGTATAGGTCGACGAGCCGTGGTCGAACGGATTGATGCCGGCCGCGCGACCCTCCTCGTTGGTATGGACGATGAGGTCGAAACCGAGCCGCTTCGCCGTGTCGTCGCGGAAGCGGATCATCTCCCGGAACTTCCAGCCGGTGTCGATATGGAGGAGCGGGAAGGGCGGCGGCGCGGGGGCAAATGCCTTCCGCGCCAGATGCAGCATCACCGACGAATCCTTGCCGATCGAATACATCATCACCGGCTTCTGGAACGTCGCCGCCACCTCCCGGATGATGAAGATGGCTTCGGCTTCCAGCCGCTGAAGATGCGTGAGCGGTGGGTTCATGAGTTTGGCGGTCCGAACGGTCGATTGGCCCCGCACTCCCTTGCGCGAGGTGCGCGGAACCTAGGCTCCGGGCGAAGGGCCCACAAGCACGACCGGCCCTGCATTCATCCGGCCCGCACGGCGAGCTTTGCCGCGCGGGCCTGTGTTTGAGAATAGGATTGCGCGTCAGGCCGGTGCGGCGAACGGGTCCAGCCCTCCTGTGGCGACGAACCACGGGTTCAGGAAGGGGTGGCCGTCCGGGCGCGGCCGGCGCTCGTAGCGGAGCTCGTCGCCGTCGAGGTCGAGCACGCGGCCGCCGGCGGCGGCAAGGACCGCGTGGCCGGCCGCGATGTCCCACTGCGATGTCGGTGCGAGGCGGGGATAGAGGTCGGCGCGGCCTTCGGCGACGGCGGTCAGCTTCAGCGACGATCCGGCGGCCACAATGTGGGCACCGGGAAAGCGGGCGATGAAGGCGTCGGTTTCGGCCGTGCGGTGCGAGCGGCTGGCGATGATGTCGAGCGCTTCGGGATCCGGGACGCGGACGCGGATCGGACTGCGCTCGCCGCCGGCCTCGATCCGGAATGCGCCTCGACCGTCAAGGCCCAGCCACAACGTGCCGGTCGCCGGCGCGCCGACGATACCGGCGACCGCCCTGCCGTCACGGACGAGGCCCACATTGACGGTGAAGTCGGGGCCGCCACGGAGGAAATCCTTGGTGCCATCGAGGGCGTCGACGGCGAAATAGGTGGTTGTGACCTCCGGAGCGCGTCCCGCCGCCACTTCCTCTTCGGCAACGATCGGCACCCCCGGGCATAGGTCGTGAAGTGCGCGAAGAAGGATCGCCTCGGCGGCGCGGTCGGCGGCGGTCACCGGGCTGTGGTCAGCCTTGGTCTCAACCTTGTTGCCGCTGCCGCGGATGCGAAGGATGGCTTCGCCGGCCTCCACGACCGCGGGCAGCAGCCGCTCGAAGAGTTCGGCATCGGTGTCGTCATAGAGGGCGGTCTTCATCATGCCGCCTTGTAGCGCATCGCCTTCGGGCGGCAACGGCAAGCGGCGTCAGGCCGCAAGCTCGGCGACCTCGATCACGGCCTGGAGCAGCACGTCGGCGCCCGCGGCCGCCCATTCGGGCCTGATGGCCTCCGCCTCATTGTGGCTGATCCCGTCGACGCACGGGCAGAAGATCATGCCCGTCGGCACGATGCGCGCCATGTTGCACGCGTCATGGAGCGCGCCGGACACGATGTCGCGCTGGTCGAGATTGAGGGCATCCGCGGCGCGGCGGATGGCGCGGACGGCTTCGTCGGCGAACGCGAGCGGCGGGATGGCCACGACCTCGCGGATGTCGAGCTTGAGCTCGAGCTCGGCCGCGATGAGGGTGGCTGATGTCTTCAGCTTGAACATCATCTCGTCGAGGACGGCGGTCGACGGATGCCGCATGTCGATGGCGAGCGTCACCGCCCCGGGGACGACATTGCGCGATCCGGGCATGATCGAAAGGTCACCCACGGTGGCGACCGCGTGCGGGGCGTGGCCGATGGCGATGTCGCCGACGCGGTCGATCATCCGCGCGGCCCCGATCAGCGCGTCGCGACGGCCGGTCATCGGCATCGTCCCGGCGTGACCCTCGACGCCGGTGAACGTCACGTCCACCCAGCGCACCCCCTGGGCGTGGGTGACGATTCCGATCGGAATGCCTTCGGCCTCGAGGACGGGACCCTGCTCGATATGCAGCTCGAAATAGGCCCGGACCGGATGACCGCCCCGCGCGGGAATCCCGCCGTGGTAGCCGATCCGGTCGAGCTCGGCGCCGAAGGTCATGCCCGATGAATCCCGGGAGGCGCGGGCGTTCTCCTCGGTCTGGAGATCGGCGAAGACAGCGGACCCGATCAGTCCGGGCGAGAAGCGCGCACCTTCCTCGTTGGTCCAGTTGACCAGCTCGACCGGATGCCGGGTACGGATGCCCTTGTCGTGGAGGGTGCGCAGCACCTCGAGGCCGGCGAGCACGCCAAGGACGCCGTCATAGCGGCCAGCGAATGGCTGGGTGTCGAGATGGCTGCCGAACAGGACCGGCGGCAGGCTGTCGTCGGTCCCGGCGCGCCGGGCGAACATGTTCCCGACGCTGTCGATCTTCACCTCGTAGCCCATCTCCTCGCACCATTTGGAGAGGAGGTCGCGGGCGACCTTGTCGTCGTCGGTCAGCGCGAGCCGGTTGCTGCCGCCCTTCTTGCCGGGCGCAATCGCTCCCATGACGCCGAGGCTGGTCCACAGCCGGTTGGCGTTGATCCGGATGTCCGTGGCGGAGTGTGGCCGCGCGATGGTCTCGCCGCTCATCAGGCGAGGCCCCGCAGGACGGTGCCGAGCGTGTCGACGAGCTGGCCGATCTCCGCCTCGCTGATGATGAGGGGGGGCGACAGGGCGATGATGTCACCGGTGGTGCGGATGAGGAGGCCGCTGGCAAACGCGTCCAGGTAGGCGGTGAAGGCCCGTTTCGCCGGGGCGCCGGGCATCGGCTGGAGCTCTACGGCACCGACTAGGCCATAATTGCGGATGTCGATCACATGCGGCAGGTCGCGGAGGCTGTGGAGGGCGTCCTCCCAGATCGGCGCGAGCGTCGCGGCACGCGTCAGGAGGCCTTCCTCCTCATAGGTGTCGAGCGTGCCGAGACCAGCGGCCGACGCCATCGGGTTGCCGGAATAAGTGTAGCCATGCGGCAGCTCCGGCAGGTGATCGGCGACGCCGGACTCCATGAAGGTCTCGTAGATGCCGCGGCGGACGACGACCGCGCCCATCGGGATCACGCCATTGGTGAGGCCCTTTGCGACCGTCACCATGTCCGGAATCACCCCGAAGGCGTCGACGGCGAACGGTGCGCCGAGACGGCCGAAGCCGGTGATGACTTCGTCGAAGATGAGGAGGATGCCGTACTTGTCGCAGATGGCACGGAGCCGCTCGAGATAGCCCTGCGG
Source organism: Bauldia sp. (assembly GCA_050184415.1). Classification (GTDB taxonomy): domain Bacteria; phylum Pseudomonadota; class Alphaproteobacteria; order Rhizobiales; family Kaistiaceae; genus JADLGL01. Next base: position 109,028 of record JBFXAJ010000002.1, on the reverse strand, counting down.
CGGCAGGAGGACGCCGGTCGACCCGGCCATCGGCTCGACGATGACGGCCGAAATCGTCGAGGGGTCGTGGAGCGCGACCAGCCGCTCGAGCTCATCGGCGAGGTCCGCGCCATCGGCGGGCAGGCCGCGCGAGAAGGCGTTGCGGGACAGGTCGTGGGTGTGGGGCAGATAATCGACCCCTCCGATCAAGGGGCCGAACAGCTTCCGGTTCCCGCCGATGCCGCCCACCGACAGCCCGCCGTAGTTGACGCCGTGATAGGCGCGCTCCCGGCTGATCCAGCGATAGCGCGAGGCCTCGCCGCGGGCGCGGTGGTAGGCGTTGGCGATTTTCAGTGCGGTATCGACCGATTCCGAGCCGGAGTTGGTGAAGAAGGCATGGTCGAGGTCGCCGGGAAACAGCGTCACGAGGCGTGACGCGAGCTCGAACACCTTCGGATGGCCCATCATGAAGGCGGGCACATAGTCGAGCTCGGCCGCCTGCTTCTGGATGGCCTCGGTGATCCGCGGCCGGTTGTGGCCGGCATTGCAGCACCACAGGCCGCTGGTGCCATCGAGGATCTGCCGGCCGTCGTCGGTCCGGTAGTACATGCCGTCGGCAGCAACGAGGACGCGCGGCGCGCGCTTGTACTGCCGGTTCGCGGTGAACGGCATCCAGTAGGCGTCGAGATTGTTGGTCGTCTTTGCCAACGGATTCTCCGGCGGGTTGTTGCCCGGCGGAACGCCAAGCATCCGTCGATTTGGCCGGGGCGGTCCGGCGGGCGAGAAGCTAGCCGCGCGGCCCGCTCGGCTCAAGGGTAGCCGGGCGACGAACAGCACTGCAAAAGAGCATCGGGTGTTCCGATTGCGGAGCCCGGTGCCGCAAGCCCGCCACTTTGATGGCCAAAAGGTGGACACGGCAGCAACGCGCGGCGATTGGGCTTGCGCCGAGGATCGCGCATGCTAAGGCTTCTAAGGTGGGTAGTGGCCCGATCCCACACGGTGCCGGGAGGATGAGCGTGGCCTACAGGTTCGAGATTTTCCGTGGCGAGGACGGTCGCTATTACTGGCGGTTCCGCGCCTCGAACGGCGAAGTGATGTGTTCTTCTGAGAGCTACACTGCGAAGGCCTCGGCGAAGCACGCCATCGAATCGATCCAGGCCAACGCCAGCGCCGCCATCATCGAAGACAAGATCTAGGCGCTCAGGCGCCGATATCGCTCCTGAAGGTGCCCTCCGGCCAATCGATCGCTGCGACCGCTCCGTAGGCGCGGCGGCGTGCTTCTTCCGCATCCATGCCAGTCGCGGTGACGTTGAGGACACGGCCGCCATTCGCGATGACGCCGCCATCCGGGCCGAGCTTCGTGCCGGCATGGAACACGGTGACCCCGGCGATCCCGTTGGCGGCGCCGATGCCGCGGATGGCCGTGCCTTTCTCGTAGGATCCGGGATAGCCCCGCGCGGCCATCACCACGGTCACGGCGGCTCCGTCCGACCACTCCGGCGCCTCGCCGGCAAGCCGTCCGGTTGCGACGGCGAGGAGGATTTCCGCAAGGTCGGAATCCAGCCGCCGCATCAGCACCTGGCATTCCGGGTCGCCGAAGCGGACATTGTACTCGATGAGCTTCGGGCCGTCGGCGGTCAGCATCAGGCCGGCATAGAGGACACCGCGGAACGGCGTGCCGCGCCGCGCCATCTCGGCGATGGTTGGGCGAACGATCGTAGCCATCGCCTCCTCGACCAACGCGGACGTCAGGGCCGGCGCTGGAGAGATGGCTCCCATGCCGCCGGTATTCGGGCCGGTGTCGCCGTCGCCGGCGCGCTTGTAGTCCTGCGCGGTGCCGAAAGGGATGACGGTCGTTCCGTCCGACAGCGCGAAGAGGCTCGCCTCGCGGCCATCGAGATACTCCTCGACGATGATCGCGCTGCCGGCATCGCCGAAGCCGCCGGCAAAGCAGGCGTCGATCGCCGCATGGGCTTCTGCAGTCGTCATCGCCACGACGACGCCCTTCCCGGCCGCAAGGCCATCGGCCTTCACCACGATCGGCGCGCCTTCGGCTGCGGCATAGGTCTTCGCCGCGCCGGCGTCGGTGAAGCGGCGATAGCGACCCGTCGGGATGCCGGCGGCAGCGCAAAGATCCTTGGTGAAGCCTTTCGAGCCCTCGAGCTGTGCAGCGGCCGCGCTCGGACCGAAGACCGGGATGCTGTCGGCGCGGAGGGTGTCGGCGAGGCCGTCCACCAGCGGCTGCTCCGGACCGATCACGACGAGATCGATCGCGTTGATCTGGCAGAAGGCAGCGACCTTGGCGTGATTACGAAGGTCGACTGCGACAAGATCGGCGCTCTGGGCAATCCCGGGATTGCCCGGCGCGGCATAGAGGCGGTCGACCAGCGGCGACTGCGCCAGCTTCCACGCCAAAGCGTGCTCGCGCCCGCCGGAGCCGATTAGCAATACCCTCATGCGCCGCCCTTTCTGTTTCGGCGCGGCCTTAGCAATCCGGTGTAGCGAGTGTCCAGTGAGTGCCGGCTAGGGAGCGGACTCATTGGTCGAAGTCGGAAGCATCCGACTTCGGCTAGCGCCGCGATAGCGCGAGCCAGATGCCGCCGCCGATCAGGAAGGCGCCGCTGGCACGCGAGATGAAGCGGAGGCCGGTGCGCGAGATCGCCTTGCCGGCGCGGCCGACGGCGATCGCCCAGGTGCTGTCCGTGATGGCGCCGACGACGAGGAACGTGCCGCCGAGGAACAGGACCTGCGGCACCGTCGGCTGGGCCGGGTCGACGAATTGCGGGATGAAGGCGCCGAAGACGAGGAGGGCCTTCGGGTTGCTGAGGATGACGAGGAAACCCTGGAGGACGAAGCCGCCGCGCGGCGGCCGCGGGGCTTCGCCGGGTGCGAGGCTCGGCGGCTTGAGGATCAGCTTCAGGCCAAGCCAGCAGAGGTAGATCGCGCCGATGATCCGCAGCCAGTCGAACCATGTCGCAAGGCCCGCGACGAACGACGCGAGGCCGACGGCCAGGATCACAATGAGGATCGCGATGCCGATGACGGTGCCAAGAATGTTGAGGAGTCCGGCGTGCGTCCCGTGCCGGAGGCTGTTGGCGATGATGATCGTGACCGTCGGCCCCGGCACGATGGTGATCGCAAGGCATGCGGCCAGATAGGCGAGGTAGCTCTCGACAGCCATTCCGGTCCTCCCCGAAGGCGGCTAGACATTCCACGGCCGCAACCTTGTGTCGACAGCGATGGCAGGAATGAACGAGCCGCGGCCCCGGCCACTTCCGTCCGGCGCCGTCCCTGACGCCCCGCGGGGCAACCTCATCGACCGGTTCGCTCCGGCTGCGCTCAGGCCGTTCGCGCGGCTCGCGCGCTGGGACAGGCCGATCGGCTGGTGGCTGCTGCTGCTGCCATGCTGGTGGTCGCTGACCCTCGCCGCGGACTCGTTGGGGCGGGCCTATCCCGACCCCTGGTACGCGGTGCTGCTCCTGGTCGGCGCGATCGCGATGCGCGGAGCGGGGTGCACCTACAACGACATCGTGGACCGCGACCTCGACGCGTCAGTGGAGCGCACCCGGCACCGGCCGATCCCGTCGGGTGCGATGAGCGTCCGAGCGGCGCTGGTGTTCCTCGTGCTGCAGGCGCTGGTCGGGCTCCTCGTCCTGCTCCAGTTCAACGGCTTCACCTTCTGGCTTGGCATCGCGTCGCTCGGCGCGGTGGCGCTCTATCCGTTCCTCAAGCGCATCACTGACCTGCCGCAGCTCGGCCTCGGGGTCGCGTTCTCGTGGGGAGCGCTGCTCGGATGGGCAGCCGAGACCGGCGGCCTCGCCCTCGCGCCGATCCTCCTCTATCTCGCGGGGATCGCGTGGACCGTCGGCTACGACACCATCTACGCGCTCCAGGATAAGGACGACGATGCGCTGGTCGGCATCCGGTCGTCGGCGCGGCTGTTCGGCGAACGGGCGCAGTTCGCGGTGGCGGTTTCCTACGCGATTGCCGTGGTCCTGTTTGCCGGCGCCCTGATGGCGGCCGGCGCGGCGTGGCCGGCGTGGCTTGGGCTCGCCGCCGGCGCGATCCAGCTCGCATGGCAGGTGCGGTCGATCGACCTCGCCGATCCCGGCCGCGCGCTGGGGCTGTTTCGGTCCAACCGACTGTTCGGCCTGATCGTCCTCGCCGGGCTCCTCCTCAGTGCGGCCGTCAGCCCGGTCTAGTCGCGGGCGATGATCTCCGCGCCGTCGAGCACCTCCCGGCCGCGATCCCAGCCGGTCTTGCGGCGGACCAGGAAACGCGGGCGGCGGCCGGCAAAATCGGAGCGAGGGCGACGGGCTCGCGGCCGGCCGACGAGGACCTGGCCGAGATGGGGCAACGGTTCGCTGACGGTGCCGTCGGCTTCGATGAGGAGCATCGGGAGCTCGAGGTTCCGGCTGAAGGCCTGCCAGTCGGCGACGATCTCCGCAGGGTCATCGGCCACGACCAGGAGCACCGAGCGATCGGGGTCCTCATGGTTGAGCTCGAGGGTGACGGAGACGCGCTCGTCGTCGATCGGCTCGACGCGGGCCGCGATGCCGCGATAGCCGGCCAGCGACAGTGCGACCTGCCGCTCGCCGCGCGAGACGATGGCGCGGTCGCGGTCGCGGCGAACGCGGAGACTGGCCTCACTCGCGTGCGGGGAGGCGCCCGATCCCGGCTGGGACGAGGACCGCTCCGGGCGGCCGCCGAAAGGGGTGGTTCCGTCGAGAATCGCCTGACGCATGTGACGCTGCTCCGGTCCGTTCCGGGTAATGATTTCGGGAGCGGTTTTGCTCCTCGGATGCGGCGACAATGCTGCCTTCCCCCTTCTGCGGGCCTTAAGGGACGCGGTTAAATTTGGGTGACTGGGAAAAGGGTTAGCGGTCGCTGAACCGGTTCGGTTTAGAGAACCTTGCCGGGATTGAGGATCCCGTTGGGATCGAGCGCCGTCTTGAGCGTGCGCATCAGGCTAAGCTCGACCGGGCTCCGGACCGAGGGCATGAGCGACCGTTTCATCTGTCCGATCCCATGCTCGGCTGCGATCGACCCGCCAAGGCGCGCCACCAGCGCATGGATCGCCGCCGTGATCTCCGGGGCAGCCGCCCGGAAAGCCTTCGGGTCGCCGCCTTCGGGCTGGCTGACGTTGAAATGGATGTTGCCGTCGCCGATGTGGCCGAACGGGACCGGCCGGGCATCCGGCGCGATCCGCAGCACCTCGGCGGTTCCCGCCGCGATGAAGGCGGGTACGTCGTTGATCGGAACGGCGACGTCGTGCTTCAGCGACACGCCTTCAGGCCGCTGGACGTCGCTGATGGAATAGCGAAGGCGCCACAGGGCCTCGGCCTCGGTGTCGTTCGCGGCGATGCGGGCATCGCGGCTGACATTGGAGGCAAGGGCCTCGAGGAGGATCGCGTCGAGGTCGGCGCGGGCGTCGGCGACCGAGCGCCCGGAGCTGACCTCGAGCAGCACGTACCAGGGGTGCGGATCGTCCAGCGGATCGGCCGCGCCGGGAAGATGGCGAAGGCCGAAGTCGAGCGCGATGCGCGGGATGAGCTCGCAGGAGGTCAGGCCGAACCGCGCGAGCCGCCGGCCGACCTGGTAGAGCGCGAGCGCCTCGGTCGGCGAGGCGAGGCCGACCATCGCCATCGCTTTGCCGCGCGGGATCGGCAGCAGCTTCAGCACGGCCGCGGTGATCACACCGAGCGTGCCTTCGGCGCCGATGAAGAGCTGCTTGAGGTCGTAGCCGCTGTTGTCCTTGCGGAGGGCCCGAAGCCCCCCGAGCACGTCGCCATTGGCGAGCACTACCTCGAGCCCGAGAACGAGATCGCGCGTGCTGCCATAGGTCAGCACCGCCGTTCCGCCGGCATTGGTCGAGATGTTGCCGCCGATCTGGCACCGGTCCGCCGGGGCGATCGAGAGGGCGAACATGCGGCCGGCATTGAGCGCTGCTGCCTTGGCTGCGGTCAGCGTGACGCCGGCCTCGACGATCATGCTGTCGCCCTCGGGGTCGACGGAGCGGATGGCGTTCAGCCGTTCCATGGAGAGGACGATCTGTGCGCCGGAGGCGTCGGGAACCGCGCCGCCGACCAGCCCGGTATTGCCGCCCTGCGGAACGATCGCGGTCCGCGTTTCATTCGCGAGCCGGAGGATGGCCGAGACCTCGTCGACCGTGCCGGGTTTGAGGACGAGCGGCGAGGCTCCCACGAACGCCGCGCGGCGCTCCGTGACGTAGCGCTCGAGGTCAGCCGGAGGGGCGACGGCATTGGCGCCGCCGACGATCGCAATGAAGCGCTGGAGGAGATCGGAGGTGGGGACCGCATTCATGGCGGCGGACCGTAGCGGCGGCGCCGGTGCGCGTCGAGGCGGCCTCAGCTGAGCTGGTCGTAGACGGCGCGCGTCAGCCGATAGACGAGGTCGCGGTCCTCGGGACCGGCGAAGACATAGCCGACCGTTCCGTCCATCCAGTAATAGGCGCAGATGTCGGGCTCCCAGGCGTAGATCAGCGCCGTCGTCTCCGGCGCCTCGGTCCGGGCGATGAGGAGCGTGTAGCGCTGGCCGTTGCCGTCCTCGTACATCAGTTGGGCGGCGGGCTTGCCGTTGTCCGGCACCAGGCGCCCGCCCAGGAGCGTGAGCCCCTCCGCCGTGAGGTCCGGCGGCGTGACCGGCATGTCGAGCCGGCTGGAGAGCCAGTTCACGAGATGGGTTTCCTCGTCAACGGTCACTTCCACCGGATGGCGGACCTCACGGATGAACACCCCATGGGCGGACAAGCCGATGTCGGCGATTTCGCGGGCGATCGCGGGCTCGGGGCCCCAGATCGCCCAGCCCCCGCCGATGCCCGCGATGATGCCAATCGCCGCCGCAGCCGCGGCCGGGATGAACCAGCGCGCTCGCTTCGGCTGGCGCTCCGTCAGGCCGGGGAACGACGCCGGCACGGGTTCGGACAGGACGGGATCGAGCGCGGCCCGAAGCAACGGTCCCTGTGCGCGCCAATCCTCAACGCGGGTTTGGGCGGCGGCGTTCTCAGGAAGCTGCAGCCAGGCGGCGACCTCGGCTTCGCGCTCGGCCGCAAGCCGGCCGTCGGCGAACGCGACCAGCTCGTCCTCGGACGGGATGCGGAGCGGGCTCATCTCAGCCTCCGCAGCGGGACCACCGGCGCGCCTTCAAGGCGTTCGGCCAGCGCATCGCGGGCTCGCGCGAGGCGTGACATCACCGTCCCGATCGGCACCGCGATGATCTCGGCCGTCTCCTCGTACGTGAAACCTTCCACCGCAGTCAGCAGCAAGACCTCTCTCTGGTCGCGGCCAAGGGCGCCGAGCGCGGCAAGGATCCCGATCCGGCTGGCCGGATCGCTGCCGGCGTCGGCGTGATCGGTCAAAGGGCCGATGCTCGGCTGGCGGCGCCGGGTCCGCTGTTCCGAACGCGCCAGATTGGTGAGGATGGCATAGAGCCATCCGGCAAGGTTGACGCCCCGAAATTGCCGGTCCCGCGAAATCGCGCGCAAGAGGCAATCCTGCACGAGGTCGTCCGCGGTCGCGGCATGCCCGGTCAGGCCCCTTGCATAGCGCCGGAGGGCCGGGATCAGCCGTTCCATTTCGCGTCGGTCGATCGTCACCGCCCGCCCTTCCCGGGAACCGTGCCGGCGGGGTCAGGATGCCGCCGGCACGATCCTATCAGGACTTACGGGATCACGACCGCATGCCAGGTGCCGTCCGGCTGGTTGCCGTTGGTGTCGCCGGGGGCGGCATCGTTGATGAAGTAGTAGAGCGGCTTGCCCATATAGGCCCAGATGCTCGTCCCGTCGGTGCGCGGAACGATCGTCCAGTCGCCTTCGGCCACGGCGCCGGCCTCGACCACGAAGGGCGGCCAGTTCACGGCGCATTGGTCGTAGCATGTGCTGACGTTCGGCTCGGTGTCCCGATCCCAGGTGTAGAGCGTCATGCCCTCCGGCCCGACGAGGATCGTCCCGAGCGGCGAGGTCGCCGTCATGGCCGGGCCCATCGGGGTCTGGGCGTAAGCGGCAGTGACGGCAGCGGCCGAGAGAGCAATTGCGGCCAGAAGCCCGCGCATCTTGCGTGCCAGCATCCATACCTCCTGTGTTTGGGGCGAGGGGTCGCCTCCACGACCCCATGACGCCATCCGGCGCCGGACTATTCCGCCGGGAGACGAAAATTCTGCGGGGCCGGCTGCTCGCGCCCGTTGCTTGCTGCGCATCGCCCCCTATGCGATAGAGGCGCCCCTCGACAAAGGATGTGCGCGAAATGGCGGAAACAGGCGGTTTGATGCGCGGAAAGCGCGGGCTCGTCGTCGGCGTCGCCAACAACCGCTCGATCGCCTGGGGCATTGCCCGCGCCTGCCAGGAGCAGGGTGCCGAGATCGCCCTGACCTACCAGGGCGACGTCATGAAGAAGCGTGTCGAGCCCCTCGCCGCCGAAGCGGGCGCCAATGTCGTCGGTCATTGCGACGTGACGGACGCCGCGTCGATGGACGCCGTCTTCGCCGAGGTCGAGCGCCTTTGGGGCCGGCTCGACTTCCTCGTCCATGCCGTCGCCTTCTCGGACAAGAACGAGCTGACCGGGCGCTACATCGACACGACGCCGGCCAATTTCGACCGGACGATGAACATCTCGGTCTACTCGCTGACCGCGCTCGCCCAGCGGGCCGAGAAGCTGATGACCGATGGCGGCTCGATCCTGACCCTCACCTTCTACGGCGCCGAGAAGTGGATGCCGCACTACAACGTCATGGGCGTCGCCAAGGCCGCGCTCGAGGCGAGCGTCCGCTACCTCGCCGCCGACCTCGGCCCCAAGAACATCCGCGTCAACGCGATCTCCGCCGGCCCGATCAAGACGCTCGCAGCGTCCGGCATCGGCGACTTCCGCTACATCCTGCGGTGGAACGAGGAGAACGCGCCGCTGCGCCGGACGGTCTCGATCGAAGAGGTGGGGAATGCCGGCCTTTATCTGCTGTCCGACCTGTCCCGCGCTGTGACCGGCGAGGTCCACCACGTCGATTCCGGCTACCATGTCGTGGGCATGAGGGCCCCTGACGCTCACGACCTCAAGGCCGAAGAGCGCAACATCGCCTGATTGGAATGTCCGGGCCGACGCTGGTTTTTGTCCGCCATGGCGAGACCGACTGGAACGTCGAGGCCCGCCTCCAGGGACAGCAGGACATCCCGCTGAACGACCGCGGCCGCCTTCAGGCGGCACGGAATGGCGAGGTGCTGCTGCAGCGCATTCCGGACGTTGCCGGTTATGACTTCGTTGCCAGCCCGCTCGGCCGCGCCGAGGAAACGATGCGCATCATGCGTGGCCGGATGGGCCTTGACCCCGCCGGCTACCGGATCGACCGCGACCTCATCGAAATCACCTTTGGCGATTGGGAGGGGTTCACCCTGGCCGAGCTCGCGGCATCCGGCTCGCCGGAATCGGAGCGGCGCCAGGCCGACAAATGGGCCTATGTGCCACCGCGTGGCGAAAGCTACGCCATGCTGGAGGAGCGGGTGCGGCGCTGGCTGGGCGCGCTCACGGTGGACACCGTGGCGGTGTCGCATGGCGCCGTGGGGAGGGTGCTGCAGGGCATCCTGTTCGGCCTCGGCCCGGACGCCGTGCCCCATCTGCCGTCGCCGCAGGACCAGTTCCTGGTCTGGCGCGATGGCAGGGGCGAGTGGCATTGAGGGACGGCCTTCGCGATATCCGGCGACCCATGGGCAACGCTCGTCCGATGCGGCCATCTCCACCTCTCCCCGGCGGGGAGAGGTCGAGCCGTCGCGCAAGCGACGGATCGGGTAAGGGACTCTGGCCTTGAGGGGATGCCTCCCCTCACCCGGATCGATCCGCACCAAAGTCGGATGTTTCCGACTTCGGCACTCCGGTGGCGAACTCGGCAACAGCCGAGTTCGCTGGTTTCCATCCGACCCCTCCCCGCCGCGGACAGGTGAAGCGGCGTCTTCCCGTAGTCCTGCCCACCCGGAGGCACTGGCGGTTTGACGCCCCGCGCCGGGGCGGCCTAGAAGCAGGCCCTTCCGGAGAACCCATGTCGCACAACACGTTCGGCCACCTGTTCCGCGTCACCACCTGGGGCGAAAGCCATGGGCCGGCCCTCGGCTGCGTGGTCGATGGCTGCCCGCCGAGTATCGTGCTGTCCGAGGCGGAGATCCAGTCGTGGCTCGACAAGCGGAAGCCCGGGCAATCGCGCTTCACGACCCAGCGCCGCGAGCCTGATGCGGTGAAGATTCTCTCGGGTGTCCTTCCCCTCGACGAGCCCGGCAAAGTCGTGACGACAGGAACGCCGATCTCGATGATCATCGAGAATGTCGACCAGCGGTCGAAAGACTACTCCGAGATCAAGGATTCCTATCGGCCCGGTCACGCCGACTACACCTACGACGCCAAATACGGCATCCGCGATTATCGCGGCGGCGGGCGCTCGTCGGCGCGGGAAACGGCGGCGCGTGTCGCGGCAGGGGCGGTGGCGCGGAAGATCATCCCGGGCGTCACGATCCGGGGCGCGCTGGTCCGCATCGGCAAACACCCGATCGACCGCTCGCGCTGGAATTGGGACGAGGTCGACAACAACCCCTTCTTCTCACCCGATCCCGAGACCGTGCCGATATGGGAGTCCTATCTGGACGGCATCCGGAAGGACGGCTCCTCCATCGGAGCGGTCATCGAAGTCGTGGCAGAAGGCGTCCCTGCGGGCTGGGGTGCGCCGCTCTACGGAAAACTCGACCAGGACATTGCCGGCGCTCTGATGTCGATCAACGCGGTGAAGGCAGTCGAGATCGGAGCGGGCTTCGCGGCGGCGGAGCTGCGGGGCGAGGAGAATGCCGACGAGATCCGGGTCGGAGCCGACGGCGCGCCGGTGTTCCTGTCCAACAATGCTGGTGGCATCCTCGGCGGCATTTCGAGCGGCCAGCCGGTCGTGGCGCGGTTCGCGGTGAAGCCGACGTCGTCGATCCTGACCTCGCGGAGGTCGATCAACGCCAGGGGCGAGGAGATCGACGTGTCGACGAAGGGACGCCACGACCCATGCGTCGGGATCAGGGCAGTCCCGATCGGCGAAGCCATGCTTGCCTGCGTTCTGGCCGATCATTATCTGCGCCACCGCGGTCAGGTCGGCGCCTGAACCGCCAGGAGCTTCGGGGGCGAGCGCTCCCGCCGACCAAGGAGAGCGCATGACGTCGGATCCCGACCGGGCGGCGACAGCCGTCGAGGCCTTCAAGCGCGGCGAGATCGTCGTCGTGGTCGACGATGACGACCGCGAGAACGAGGGCGACCTCATCGTCGCCGCGGTCCACGCCACGCCCGAGAAACTCGCCTTCATCATCCGCAACACCTCAGGCATCGTCTGCGCGCCGATCACCAAGGCGATTGCCGAACGCCTCCGGCTCGAGCAGATGGTGCAGCGGAACGAAGATCCGCACGCGACCGCCTTCACGGTCTCGGTCGACTACAAGGTCGGCTATCACAGCGGCATTTCGGCCACCGAACGCACCAACACAGTGCGCGCGCTCGCCAACAACAATGTCGGCGCGTCGGACTTCATTCGCCCCGGCCACATCTTCCCGCTCGTCGCCCGCGAGGGCGGCGTTCTCATCCGCTCCGGCCACACGGAAGCGGCGGTCGACCTCTGCCTCCTCGCCGGCCTCGAGCCGGTCGGCGTCATCTGCGAGCTCGTCAATGACGACGGCACCGTGAAGCGCGGCGCCGAGGTCGAGGGCTTCGCCCGCGAGAACGGGCTCAAATTCCTCTCGGTCGCCGATCTGATCGCGCTCCGGCAGCGCCAGGAGCAGCTCATCCAGCGCATCGCGGAAGAGCCGATCGAGACCACCGCGGGCCGCGCGACGGTGCTCACCTACGCGACGCCCTGGGACAAGCTCCAGCATCTCGCGATCGTCTTTGGCGACATCGGCGATGGGGAGGACGTGCCCGTGCGAATCCACCGGGAGCGTCTCGTCGAGGACGTCTTCGGCAAGCGCCGTGGCGTCGACCAGTCGCTCGGCGCGATCGCGGCGGCGGGTCGCGGCGTCGTGCTCTATCTTCGCGAGGGAGCCGCCGGCGTTGTCGCCAAGGGTGGCGCGCCCGTCGCCGATGGCGACGGCGCTGAGCATCACGAATCGGCGCGGGAGCGCGACGAGGAATGGCGCGAGATCGGGCTGGGCGCCCAAATCCTCCGCGACCTCGGCGTCCGCTCGATCCGGCTCTTCGCGACCAAGGAACGCCGTTATGTGGCGCTCGAGGGGTTCGGCATCGCGATCAGCGGCACCGAACGCCTCGGCTGATCCCGTCTAGGGCCCCGGCGCAGGAGCCGGCACGAGGTCGAATGGCGCCGGCGTGGGCGGTGCTACCGGAGCGGCTGGCGCAGGTGGCGGAGGAGCCGGCGTTGCCGGCGCCGCGCCTGGTGCTGGGGCAGCGCCGGCGGGTGCCGCACCACCCTCGGGGGGCGTCGCGAGGAGGGCGAGCGCATCCCTGAAGGCCTCCGACAGCATTGCGTTGATGTAGGCCTGCGGCACCGTCTGCGACCACGCCGCGGTCCGGAAATCCTCCGGCGCGTTGCAGGAACCGGTCGCCAGCGTCTGGATCTGGGCAAAGAGGCCGATCAGGTAGGTCTGCGCGACCGGGACGTCCTCCTCGAAGAGGGCGACGAGCATGTTGCGGACCATGCCCTCCTCGACGGTGGTGGTGTTGGTCAGGAGGCACTGCGTGAGCGCATCCGCGCGCGCCGCGTCGCTGGCCTGCGCATTGGCGACTGCCGGCACCATTGCCAGAGCCGACGCTAACGCCACGAGCTTCCTCATTCCGTCCTCCAGAGACGACACAACCCGATCTTGGGGCGGGCGGACATTAGCCTGAGGGCCACGCCGATGGAACGGCCGGCGCGGCTCGTTGCTTCCGCGCGCCGATCAGGAACTCGCGATTGCCGCTGCCGCCGGCGATCGGCGACGGGACCAGCCGATCGACCGTCCAGCCGGGTTGCCTGTCGAGCCAGTCGGCCAGGTCGCGGGCTGCGGCCTCGGCGATTGCGGGATCGCGGACAACACCCGCCTTGCTAAGATGCTCGCGGCCGACCTCGAACTGCGGCTTGGCCAGGACGACTGCGAAAGCGCCGGGAACGGCAAGGCCGAGGGCGGGCGGAAGCGCCAGGCGCTGCGAGATGAAGCTGACGTCGCTGACGATCGCTTCCACCGGGCCGTCGAGGTCGGAGCGGGCGAGGTCACGCGCGTTGAGGCCCTGGCGGGCCAACACACGCGGGTCGTTCCCCAGTTGCGGCGCAAGCTGCCCGTGGCCGACGTCGATCGCGAAGACCCGTAACGCGCCGCGCTCGAGGAGGATTTGGGTGAAGCCTCCCGTCGAAGCACCGAGGTCGAGGATGGAAAGCCCGGCCGGATCGTAGCCAAACGCATCGAGTGCGTGGCGAAGCTTCAGCGCCGCCCGCGAGACGTACCGCGCCGTCTCATCGTCGACGGCAATCGCGGAGCGTTCGGACACCGACGCCGCCGGGCGGCTGGCCTTCGTCCCGTCGACCGTCACCGCGCCGCGGAGGATCGCATCGCGGGCCCGCGATCGCGTCGGCAGGAGCCCGCGCCTTACGATCTCCTCGTCGAGGCGCGGCACATCCTAACCCGCGATCGCCGACCGGATGGTCGCCAGCGCCTCGTCGTTGCCTTCCATCGTCCCGATGGTCCCGATGAACTCGGCGTTGTCGTCGAGCACGTAGAACGACGTCGTGTGGTTCATGAGGTAGCCGCCGCCGTCGAGCGGCACCTCCTCATAGGTCACGAAGAACGAGTCGAGCATGGCGTGGACGGCGTCCACAGGGCCGGTGAGGCCGACGATGTCCGGGTGGAACGACGTCAGGTAGGTCGCAATGACCTCCTGCGTGTCGCGTGCCGGATCGACGGTCACGAAATAGACTTCGAGGTCCTCGGCGGCCGGCCCGAGCTCATCCAGCCAGGCGCTGGCACGGCCGAGTGCCGTCGGGCAGACGTCAGGGCAATGCGTGAAGCCGAAGAAGATCAATGACGGATGGCCGCGGAGGGCGGCCTCGGTGACTTCCTCGCCGGTCTCGGAGACGAGGGTGAACGGTCCACCCACGGTCACCGCATCGGCGCGCGGCGTTTCGCGGCTCGTGGTCCAGAACACCACGGCCGCGATCAGCAGCACCACGGCCGCAGCGGCCCACACCGCGTAGCGAATCTTCTGCACTCGTGTCATCGGCTGATTTCCAAGGCTTTCCGCCAAACCTTCTACTGATCGCCGGGCGCGGGACCCGCCGCCGCGACACCGAGAACCCTCACCTCAGCGGTGACGGTTCCGGTCGTCGCGAATGTCAAAGTCATCGGGAACGTCTCGCCCTCCGTCAGCGGCGCGGGAAGGTCCATCAGCATGAGGTGGTTGCCGTTCGGGGCGAAGATCGTCGCTTCCCCTCCCGGGACCGGCATGCCGTCCTCCATGTCGGCCATCGTAGCGATATCGTTCGCGATTGCCGTGCGGTGGATCATCACGGTACCCGCTACGGGTGTGGTCGCCGAGACGAGGCGATCCGCGTCGCCGCCATCGTTGCGGATCGTGAGATATACGGCGGCAGTCGGGGCGCCGGCCGGCGTCGCCCGGGCCCAGACGTCGGCGACCGCGATGTCCGGCGGGCCAGACGGCCGCGACGACGCCACCGCGACGACCACGATTGCGGCGATCACGCCAAGGCCGATGATCTCCGCGAGCCAAAGCCCGCGTCTGCTGCGAAGCGCCGGAAGTCCCGTATCGGCCATGGCTGATGCCTAGCGCGTTGATCCCGTCCCCCGAACGCGTCAGGGGGTCGCGGGATCGCGCGGCGCTGGTAGCCGCGATCGGGGATCGCCGCTACGGCCCGGCGGCCAAACTTTCGTGATCTAAGCGCGTCCCGCGAGACGCACCGGCTCGGCGATGCCGAGCGCGGCGAGGGCCGTGCCTACGATCCCGGGCCGGTCGAGCCCCGCTCCGGCATACATCGCCGCAGGCGAAGCCTGGTCGATGAAGGCATCGGGCATGGTCAAGGTCCGCACCTTGAGCCCGACGTCGAGGGCGCCGGCACCGGCGAGGTGTTGCAGGACCATCGCGCCGAAGCCGCCGGCCGACCCTTCCTCGACGGTGATGAGGACTTCATGGCCGCGTGCGAGGCGCCGGACGAGGTCGGTGTCGAGCGGCCGGGCGAACCGGGCGTCGGCGACGGTGGTCGACAGTCCGAGCGCCGCGAGATCCTCGGCAGCGGCAAGGCATTCCGAGAGGCGGGCCCCGAGAGAGAGGAGGGCGATCTTGCTGCCCTCGCGGAGTACGCGACCCTTCCCGATGGGCAGGATCTCGCCGTACTCGGGCAGATCGACGCCGATGCCCTCGCCGCGCGGGTAGCGGAAGGCGGATGGCCGGTCGTCGATCGCGGCGGCCGTGGCCACCATGTGCACCAGCTCGCTTTCGTCGGCCGCTGCCATGAGGACGAGGTCCGGCAGCGTACCGAGGAAGGCGATGTCGAAGGAGCCGGCGTGCGTTGCCCCATCGGCGCCGACGAAACCGGCGCGGTCGATTGCGAAGCGTACCGGCAGTTTCTGGATCGCCACGTCGTGGACGACCTGGTCATAGGCGCGCTGGAGGAACGTGGAGTAGATGGCGCAGAACGGCTTCAGGCCTTCGGCGGCGAGCCCCGCGGCGAAGGTGACCGCGTGCTGCTCGGCGATGCCGACGTCGAAGAAGCGATCCGGAAAACGCTCGGCGAAGTCCGACAGGCCGGTGCCGGCCGGCATGGCGGCCGTGATCGCCACGATCTTGGGATCGCGCGCCGCCGCCGCGACGATGCTGCGGCCGAAGATCTCGGTGTAGGTCGGCACGTTGGTGCCGCTCTTGGCCTGCGCCCCGGTGATGACGTCGAAGCGGCCGACGCCGTGGAACTTGTCCGGCGCGGCTTCCGCCGGCGGATAGCCCTTGCCTTTGCGGGTGACGGCGTGGACCAGGATCGGCCGGTCGGCGGTGTCCCGCACGTTGCGGAGAACGCGCAGGAGGTGGTCGAGATTGTGGCCGTCGATGGGACCGACATAGAGGAAGCCCAGCTCCTCGAACATCGTGCCGCCGGTGAAGAAGCCGCGGGCGAACTCCTCGGTCCGCCGCACCTTGTCGCCGAACCAGCGCGGCAGCCAGCCGGTGAGCCGCTTGCCGAGCGAGCGGACCGACCGGTAGGTGCGGCCGGACACCAGCTTGGCGAGGTAGGTCGACATGGCGCCCACCGGCGGGGCGATCGACATGTCGTTGTCGTTGAGGATGACGATGAGGCGGGAGCGGAGATGCCCGGCATTGTTCATGGCCTCGTAGGCCATGCCGGCCGACATCGCGCCGTCGCCGATCACGCAGATCACGCGGCGGTCCGACCCCTCGAGGTCGCGCGCCACCGCCATGCCGAGCCCCGCCGAGATCGAGGTCGAAGAGTGGGCGGCGCCGAAGGGGTCGTATTCGCTTTCGCTGCGCTTGGTGAAGCCGGACAGGCCGCCGGCCTGGCGCAGCGTCCGGATCCGGTCGCGGCGGCCCGTCAGGATCTTGTGCGGATAGGCCTGATGGCCGACGTCCCAGATCAGCCGGTCATGCGGCGTGTCGAAGACATAGTGGAGCGCGACCGTGAGCTCGATCACGCCCAAAGCAGGCCCGAGATGGCCGCCAGTGCGGGAAACGACGTCGATCGTCTCGGCGCGGAGCTCTTCCGCGAGATCGTGCAGCTCCCGCTCGGAGAGGCCACGCAGGTCGCCCGGCGTCGAGACGCGATCAAGAACGGGCGTCGAGGGGCGGTTGGTCACACGGTCTCCGAAGGCTCAGCCTTCTTGAATCTGACACAGACGGGGACGGCGGCGCAAACGTCATCACGCTCGGCCTAGGAAGCTCCGTCCAGCGGCTCGGTGCCGAGCGGCCGGCCGTTCCCGCCGAGCCGGATCTTCTCCACCCGCATTTCGGCCTCTTTGAGGAGGGTCTCGCAGTGCTGCTTGAGCGCCTCGCCCCGCTCATAGATGGCGATCGACTCCGCGAGCGGCACGTCGCCGCGCTCGAGCCGGCCGACGATCTGCTCGAGCTCGGCCAGCGCCTTCTCGAAGGTGAGGGACTCGATCGGTGAGAGGTCGGCCATTGCTGCTTCCGGTCGGGTTTTCGGGGCGGCCGTCACGATGCCATCAGTGCCGCGACATGCGCGGCCGCGGACTCGGCCAAGCCTTCCAGATCATAGCCGCCTTCAAGGACGCTGACGATCCGGCCGCCGGCGACGCGGTCGGCGACCTCCATCACGGCGGTCGTCGCCCAGGCGAAGTCCTCGGCCTGAAGGGCGAGCTCGGCGAGGGGGTCGCGCCAATGGGCGTCGAAGCCGGCCGAAATGACGATGAGCTCCGGCGCGAAGGCCTCGACCCGAGACAACACGCGCGACGCGAAAAGGTCCCGAAATGCCGGGCCGGCGGTTCCGGCCTTCAGCGTCACGTTCACGATGTTGCCGGCGCCGGTCTCGCTTTCGGCTCCGGTCATCGGGAACAGCGGATATTGGTGGGTCGAGGCGTAGAGCACGGACGGATCGGTCCAGAAGGTGGCCTGCGTCCCGTTGCCGTGATGGACGTCCCAGTCGACGATCGCGACCCGCGACAGCCCGTGAGCCCGCTGCGCGTGCCGGGCGCCGATCGCGACGCTGTTGAAGAGGCAGAAGCCCATCGCCGTCTCGGGCTCGGCATGGTGGCCGGGCGGTCGCACGGCACAGAACGCATTGGTGGCGCGGCCGCCGAGGACCGCGTCGATCGCGCTGCACACGGCGCCGGCCGCGCGGGAGGCGACTTCGAAGCTGCGGGGAGCCAGGAACGTGTCGGAATCGATCTGGACCAGCCCGTCCAGCCGCGAGCCGACCCGGAGCGATTCGACGTAACGTTCGGGATGGACCGCGGTGATGGCCGCTTCCGGTGGCTCCGTGGCCCCTTCGCGGATCAGCCCGTCGAATTCGGGCGCGCTCAGCCGGCGCGCAATCGCCTGCAATCGCGCCGGGCGCTCGGGATGGCCGCCCGGAACAAGATGTTCGAGGAAGATCGGGTCCTCGATCAGGAGCGTCGGCAAGGCCTAGACCCGGCCGCCCTTGATGCGCTCCTTGAGCGCCGCGGATGCATGAGGCGAGTTCTGGAGGGCGCCGAAGCTCGATGCTTCGTTGGTGATGCGGGTGACCACGTCGCGGCGGTCGCCGACCATCATGCGCTTGGCAAGCCGCACCGCCTCGGGTGGCCGCGACGCGATCAGTTCGGCCACGTACATGGCCGCGTCGTCCACGGCGTCGGCCGGGACGACCCGGTTCACGAGACCGGCATTCATCGCTTGGTTCGCGTCCATCGTCTGCCCGACCACCAGGAGCTCGAACGCATGATGGTGCCCGAGCATCCGCGGCCCGAGAAGGGTCGCCGCCGCGTCGAGAGGGAGGCCGAGACCGACATGGTCCGAGCCGAAAACGGCCCATTCGCTCGCGAGCACATAGTCGCACAGGAACAGCATCGTGGTGCCGATCCCCATCGCGGGTCCGTCGACGGCTGCCACCAGCGGCTTGTCCAGCGTCGCGAGCGTCTTGAGGAAGCGGATCGAGCTCGCTGTCACCGCGCCGGTGTCGGCATATTCCTTGAGTTCGCCGACGTCGCTGCCCTCGGTGAACACGCCCGGAGCGCCGGTGAGGAGGAACGCGCGGATCTTACCGTCGCCCTCACCGAGAACGAGCGCGTCGGACATGGCCTCGAACATCTCGCCCGTGATCGCATTCATCTCGGCCGGCCGGTCGAGCCGAATGATCTGAACCGCACCCTCGACCGCTACGGTGACGAGTTCACTCGTTGACATTGGCCCGCCACGCTCCCCAGTTGCGGCAACAGGTTTGGGCGAAGATCAAAGGCGGCGCAAGCCTTTATGACGCGCTAGTGGAGGCGGGAGCGGCGTGCCGCAGGTCTATGACATGGGGGATGCGCGGGAGCGCCGGATCGGCATCGAGGCCGCCATCGCGGTCCTTGGCAGCGGCGGCCTCGTGGCGATGCCGACGGAGACGGTCTACGGCCTTGCCGCCGACGCGACGCTGCCGCGGGCCATCGCGGGAATCTTCGCGGCGAAGGGCCGACCGCGGTTCAATCCGCTGATCGTCCATGTACCCACGATCGGCCGGGCGCAGGACCTTGCCGAATTCGATGACACGGCGCTCCGCCTTGCCGTGGCATTCTGGCCGGGGCCGCTGACGCTCGTCCTGCCCCAGCGCCGCGGCAACGGCATTGCGGATCTGGCGACGGCGGGGCTTCCGACGATCGCCATTCGCGTTCCCGCCCATCCGGTCGCGCGCGAACTCCTCACTGCCTACGACCGGCCGCTGGCGGCGCCGAGCGCCAATCGGTCCGGGCATGTCAGCCCCACCACGGCCGCCCACGTTGCGGCCGATCTCGGCGATGCGCTTGCCGTGATCCTTGACGCCGGGCCGACCGCGGTCGGCGTTGAGTCGACCATCGTCGGATTCGAGCACGGCGCCGCCGTGCTGCTGCGGCCCGGCGGCGTCGGCCGCGCTGCGATCGAAGAGGTGCTCGGCGTTCGTGTCGGCGAGCCGGCAAACGACGGCCGCGTCGCTGCTCCAGGCATGCTGGCAAGCCACTACGCGCCGTCGGTGCCGCTGCGGCTGGACGCGGCGAGCGTCGGCACCGACGAGAGCCTGATTGCATTTGGCGCGCTGCCGGACTGGGCGACGGCTGCGACGGCGATCCGCAATCTCAGCGAGACCGGGGACCTGGCGGAGGCCGCGACGCGCCTCTTCTCGGCGTTACGAGACCTCGAAGCCCTCGGCCGGCCTATCGCAGCGATGCCGGTTCCGCATGTCGGCCTCGGCGAGGCGATCAACGACCGCCTGCGGCGCGCGGCGGCGCCGCGAGGCTAGCCTATGTCTCGAAGGCGCCGCCGCGGGCGCCGACATGGCCTTCCTGGCGCCAGCGCCTCATGAGCGCCTCGAGCTCGGGATCAATCGGATCGTCGAGTGTGATCCGCGGGGTGACGAGAAGATCGCCATGACCGCCGGCCGCGGTCGGCAGGCCCTTGCCCTTGAGCCGGAGCGCGCGGGAGCCGTCGGTCTTCGGCGGGACGGTCATCGTGACGGAGCCGTCGAGGGTCGGAACCCGGACCTTGGCCCCCAGCACCGCCTCTTCGAGCGAGATCGGCACGTCGATGCGAAGGTTGTCGCCCTCGAGCCGGAACAGCGGGTGGGGTACGAACTCGACGGTGATGAGGGCGTCGCCGGCGGGTCCCCCGAAAAGGGATGGGCTGCCCTGGCCCTTCAGCCGGATGACTTGGCCGGACCGGGCGCCGGCCGGCAGCGTGAAGTCGAGCGTCTTGCCGGTCGGCAGCTCGACCCGGACCTTTTCGCTCCGCGCGATCTGTTCGAGCGTGACGCCCACAGTGGCGTTGAGGTCGGCGCCGGGCGCCGCCTCGCGGCGCCGGGTGCCTCCACGCGAGCCGAAGCCCCGTCCGAGAATCTCGCTGAAGATGTCGTCGCCGGCGAAGCCGCCGCGTCCGTCGCTGGTTCCCGACCAGTTGAAGGTCGAGCCGCCGCCGGGGCCGCCTCCGCCGCTGAAGCCGCCGAATCCTTCAAAGCCCTGGAAACGCGGCTTGCCGTCGGCGCCGATCTCGCCCTTGTCGAACTGGGTGCGCTTGGCCGGATCGCCGAGGATCTCGTAGGCATCGTTGGCCTCGGCGAAGCGCTCCTTCGCCTTGGGCTCCTTGCTCTGGTCCGGATGGTACTTCTTGGCGAGCTTCCGGAACGCCTTCTTGATGTCGGCGTTGCTGGCGTCCTTGGTGACGCCGAGAACTTCGTAGGGATCACGCATGCCTGCAACCTATCAGGCGGAGTTCTGGCGGGGGAAATCCGAATGGCGGTCTGATATGGGCAATTGTCGCCCGCGATTCCAGGGATTGCGGCAATCTGTTGTTGCAGAACTGCAACGGCCGGCGAAGGCGGAGGTGGGAATTGCGCGTGAACGCGGATGCGGAGACAGCGACGGACCCGTTCGTCCTGTTCGCCGCGTGGATGACGGAAGCGGAGGCCGCGGAGCCGAACGACCCCAACGCCATGACGCTTGCGACCGTCGACGGCGACGGTCTTCCGGACGCCCGGATGGTGCTCCTGAAGGGCGTCGATCCTGCCTTCGGCTTTGCATTCTACACCAATGGGGAGAGCGCGAAGGGCCGGCAGCTCGAGGCAAACCCGCGGGCTGCGCTCTGCTTCTACTGGAAGTCGGTGCGGCGTCAGGTCCGCGTCCGCGGCGACGTGCTCGTCGCTCCGCCTGCGGAAACGGACGCCTATTTCAACTCGCGCGCCCGGGGCAGCCGCCTCGGCGCGTGGGCGAGCCAGCAGTCACGGCCGCTCGAGTCGCGGTTCGTGCTCGAAAAGGCCGTCGCGCATTATGCCGCCAAGTTCGGAAGCGGCGACATTCCGCGGCCGCCCTACTGGATCAGCTACCGCCTGCAGCCGCGGACGATCGAGTTCTGGCAGGACCAGAAGTTCCGCCTCCACGACCGCTTCCTCTTCACGCGGCAGGCGGACGGCTCCTGGATCAAGGGCCGCCTCTACCCCTAGCGCGCGGCTCCCTCGGGCTTCGGCTCAGTGCCGCCCTCGCGGGTCACGGCGGCGGTCTCGTCGGTGAGGGCGCGGCCGGGGCCGGCCGGCTCGGTGAGCGGGGTGGGAACCGGACCCTGGCGGTACATCAGATTGCCGCCGGCGGCGAAGGTGCCCTCGATCGTCTGGAGCCGGAGCCGTTCGAGGTCGCGACGGCGGACGTCGGCGGCGGTCTCAGCCGCTTCCTCGGCGCTGAAGCCGAGGCCGATCAGCGAGGCCTCGCCGAGGATCATCGCGGAAGCGACCGTCTCGCGAACCTCGAAATCCACCCCCTGGTTCCGCAGCTCGATCGAATGCCCGCGGTCGTAGCTGCGGACATAGACCTGCGCCAGCGGGTAGGACTCCTTCACGATCTCGACGATCCGGGTCGCCGCCGCCCGGTCGTCAATGCAGACCAGGATGACCTTGGCGATGTGGCCGCCGGCGGCGTGGAGGACGTCCGAGCGGGTGCCGTCGCCATAGTAGATCTTGAAGCCGAAGCGGGCGGCACTCCGGATCATGTCCGGGTCGGAGTCGATGATGGTGACGTCGACGCCGCGTGCGAGCAGGAACTGCGAGGTGATCTGGCCGAACCGGCCGAAGCCGATGACGAGCGCAGCCGCGGCGAGGTCTTCGGCGGGCGTCACGCCTTCGAGCGACGGCGGGGGTTTCGGCAGCACCCAGCGGAAGAGGAGGGGCGCGAGCGGCGTCAGCGCCATCGAGATGATGACGGCGGCGGAGAGGATCGCGAGCGTCCGCTCGTCGAGGAGGCCGACGCCGCCGGCCGTGGCATAGAGGACGAAGGCGAACTCGCCGCCCTGCGCCATCAGCATCGACCGGTGCAGCGCTTCGCGATGGCTCGATCGGAGGAGCCGGGCGAGGCCGTAGATGGTCGCCCCCTTCAGCGCCATCAGGCCGACCACGGCGCCGAGGACGATCATCCATTCGGATGCCACGACCGAAAGGTCGAGCGACATGCCGACAGCGAGGAAGAACAGCCCGAGAAGGAGGCCGCGGAACGGCTCGATGTCGGCTTCGAGCTGGTGCCGGAAGCTCGATTCCGACAGCACGACGCCGGCGATGAAGGCGCCCATCGCCATTGACAGTCCGCCGGCGTCGAGCGCGATCGCCGCGCCAAGGACGACGAGCAGGGCGGCGGCGGTCATGATCTCGCGTGCCTTGGTCGCGGCGAGGATCCGGAACAGCGGCGTCAGGACGTATTTGCCGGCGAAGACGACGCCGGCGACTGCCGCCACGGCCGTGAGAAGCTGCACCCACATCGGGACGGTGGATTCGGCCGTGTCCGGCGCGAGGAAGGCGACGATCGCGAGAAGCGGCACGATCGCGAGATCCTCGAGGAGGAGGATCGACACGATCTTCTGGCCCTTCGCCGACGTCGTCTCGTTCCGCTCTTCGAGGATCTGGAGGACGATCGCGGTCGAGGTCAGGGTGAAGCCGGCGGCGGCAATGAAGGCCGCGACCGCGTCGAGACCTGCCAGCATCGCGGCTCCTGACAGGACCGCCATGCAGAGCACGACCTGGAACAAGCCGACGCCGAGGATGTCCCGCCGCAGCGACCACAGGCGCGACGGCTTCATCTCGAGGCCGATGACGAAGAGGAGAAGGACGATCCCGAGCTCCGCGAAATGGAGCACCGATTCCGGATCGTCGAAGAGCCCGAGGACCGACGGGCCGATGACCACGCCGGCGACGAGATAGCCGATGATCGAGCCGAGGCCGAGGCGCTTGAAGATCGGCACGGCAATGACGGCTGCCGCGAGGAGCGCGGCAACCTGCGTCAGGTCAAGCCCGTGGGAAACAGCCTCCGGCATTGGGTCGGTCTTGTGCCATCGCGCCGCCGCTGCGGCGGCCGCTCAACGTAAACATGAGGATGCGCAGGCGGAAGACGAGCCTGCGGCTGGCAGCCACTCCGTCGGGCATGACGGCCAGCTCGGAGGAAAGAAGGTCGGTGATCCTGCGGGCCAGGATCAGAAGATCGGCGCCACCGTCAGCAGCCCTTGCCGCTCGGCATTGGCGGCTTTGAGCGCGGCCTCGGAGGCGATGACCGCGACGTTGCCCTGCGCGGCGACCGCGTCGAGAACGTCGGCGAAGGCGCGGAAGTCGGCGAGGGTGGTTCCCAGCACCTCGTCGCGGTTCGCCTGGCGGATCTCGTCCGTCATCCCCATCAACCAGCGCTGCATCGAGGTCAGGCCTTTGGCATCCGGCAGCCGGTAGAGGTCGAGGTCCGAGATCATGCCGATGATGGCCCGGGTCAGCTCCTGGTCCGAAAGGTCGACCGTCCGCAGGAAATTCGCAGAGGCGTCATAGTTGTCGAGGGTGCCGGTGACGTTGGGGTCGCTCCAGGACAGATAGGTGAGGACGCCGGAGAAGCGGTCGAGCTGCGCGGTTCCGCCATACGCGCCGCCCTTCACGCGGACCGTCTCCCAAAGCCAGGTCCGGGCGAGGTGCCGGGTGACGACGGACGCGGCGCCGTTCGGCTGGAAGCCGAGCTTGAAGAGGTCGGCGCCCTTGCCGACGAACCCGACCTGGAGCGGAGCCGAGAACCCTTCAGCGCCTGAGGCGACGCGGACGGCCCAGTCGCTCGTCCGGGTGGTGCCGGCCGGCAGTGCCGCGACGAAGCCCGAAAGCTCGCGCTCCACGCGGCCGATGCCGTCCGCGTCGGCGGTGACGTTGAGCACGAGCCCGTTCCGCGCGATCAGCGTCTCGCGGATCTCGGTGAAAGCCTTCTCGATCTCCGGCCAGCGCTCGTCGAAATTGTCGGCGAGGCCACGGATGAAACGAACGAAGGTGATGCCGGTCATCGCCTCGTCGGCGGCGTCGGCGATACGATACTGCGAGCGGATGCGGTGGGCGAGGAAGCCGTGCCCGCCGCGGGCGACGGCGGCCTCGGCCTGCGCCTTCCGTTCGCGGACGATCTGCCGGATGCGCTCGCGATCGAAGATGCGGGCCTCGAGCAGCACTTTCCTGAGGATGTCGAACATCCCGCCCGTCTGCGACGGGAGCGCCTTGGCGCGCAGCATCAGGCGCGAGACCGGACCCGACCGTCCGATCCGCGGACTGGTCCACATGCCCTGGGAGACGCCACCCGTCGTCCGGCCGATCCGTTCGGAGAGCGTGACGAAGTCGTCGTCGCCGGCGCCGGTTTCGAGAAGCGCCCGGCCGAAGATGCCCATATAGGGAAGGAGCTCGGCGCGAAGCCCGGTCAGGTCGAAGGCGGCGTCGACATAGACAATCTGCCGGGTGGGCAGGTCGTGGGAGAGGACCGTCGTGCCCGCCACGCTCCCGACATGGAGCGGGATCAACTGCACGCTGCGCGGCAGGTCGGCGAGGGTGAGGCTCGGAATCCGTGCCAGCGCCTCCGGAGTGTCGGGCAGTTCCTGCCGGCGCACCAGCTCCTCGGCCTCGCGGACTACGGTATCGAGATCGGCCGTGCTCATGCCGGCTCGGATCTTGCCGAGGCGATCAGTCTCGGTAGCGTTCCGACGGTCGTTGTGCTGCGAATCTGCGTCGAGGATTACCGTCGCGCGGTGCGGATTGTCGAGGAATTCGGTGCGGATCAGGTTCTCGAGGACGCGCTCGCCGGAATCGAGGCGGGCTTTGAGGCTCTTCAGGGGGGCATCGAATTCGAGAAGATCGAACGGGTTGCCGCCGTGGAGCCAGGTCTCGAGCGCCTGTTCCATCACCTGGAGGCCGCGCGGCTTGCCGCCGGTGTTGTTCTCGCGAAGGCGGAATTCGAGCGTGTTGAACGCGGCCTCGACCGTCGACGCGGCGAGCCCCTCGCGCGCAAGCCGCGCCAGGGTGTCGAGGACGAGCGGCTCGACCTTGCCGGCGTTCTCGGGCGCCATGCCCTTGAGGCCGATCGAGAACAGCGGCTGCCGGAAGTCGAGCTGTAGCCCATAGCCGGCGATGCCCTCGCCGAGCCGGGAATCGATCAGCGCCTTTCGGAGCGGCGAGGCGGGCGTCCCGACGATCGCCCGTTCGAGGAGGTCGAGCGCGAGCCGCTGCTCCGCATCGGCGGGTGTCTCGATCATCCAGTTGATGGTTGCAAAGGACTTCGGAGGCTGGTCGGTCGCGGCCGGATAGGTGCTGCGGATGTGGCGCGGCTCATTGAGGCGCGGCTGCAGCGTAATCTCGGAATCGACCGGCGCGCGGTCGAAGGCGCCGAGGAACCGCTCGAGGTGCGCGAGCCGCTCGGCCGGGTCGTCATCGCCATAGAAGAAGATGCGGGCGTTGGACGGGTGGTAGTAGCGGCTGTGGAAGTCGCGGAACTGCTCGAAGGTGAGGTCCGGAATCGCTGCCGGGTCGCCGCCGGCATCGTGGCCATACGGGTTGCCGGGATAGACCGAGCGCTGCGAGGCGCCGGCAATAAGGTAGTCGGGCGAGGAGTAGTAGCCTTTCATCTCGTTGAACACGACGCCCTTGAAACTGAGCGGCGCGTCGGGGCCGTCGAGCTCGTAGTGCCAGCCCTCCTGGCTGAAGGTCTGGCGGTCGATGCGCGGATTGAGGACCGCATCGAGATAGACGTCCATCAGATTGTGGAAGTCGCGCTCGTTGGTGCTCGCGACCGGGTAGTTGGTCTTGTCGGGGTAGGTCATCGCGTTGACGAAGGTATGGAGCGACCCCTTCAGCAACTCGACGAAGGGCTCCTTCACCGGGTACTTGCGCGACCCGCCCAGCACCGAGTGTTCGAGAATGTGCGGCAGGCCGGTCGAGTCGGCCGGCGGGGTCCTGAACGCAATGCCGAACACCTTGTTCTCGTCGTCATTGACGAGGGAGAGGACCTCGGCGCCTGTGCGGCGGTGGCGGTAGAGCGAGGCCTTGGAGCCCACTTCCGGCACGGTCTTCTCGGTGACCAGCTCAAATGCGTCAGCAGGGGACATCGGCAACTCCTGTTGGGGGCCAGGGCGATCGCTTTGGCCGCCTGATCAAGTGCAGCGCATCAAGGGCGGCCAGCGGTACGGTCCGCGCGCTACGCGGCAGGATCGTCAATGGCCGTCCGGCGCGCCAGAGCGAGGAACTGCTCGCCGATCAATGCGTGAGCAAAAACCTGCTCGGACAGGGCGCCGAGAGCCGCATATGTAGCATGGGCGCGCTTGTTTAAAGGCTTGGACGCCCACCAGAGATATTCGCCGTCCATTGCCCGGACGCGGCGCGCCACGGCGGCGACGATGGCGGTCGCGATTCCCCGGCGGCGGAACGGCTCGTCGACCCAGAGCGACACGATGAAGGCGCCGCGGGCGGCCCAGGCGGTTTCGTAGGACGGGTGCCACAGCGCCATCCCGGCAGGCTGATCGCCGATGCGCGCGACTTCGCCGCGAATCCAGCGGCGTTCGCCGAAGAGATCGCGACGGGCCTCCTCTTCGCCGAAATAGGTGTCGGGATCGCGTTCGTTGCGCGACAGCTCCGCAGCCATGCGGACGATCACCGGGATGTCCGCCGGCGTTGCTTCCTCGGTCCTGATGGCGCCGGCGGGCCGGCTCATCCGCCCGCCGGCGGCCAGTTGTCGAGGGCGTCGAAGCCTTCCGCGAAGCCATTGAGGGGGATCGGGAACCCGATCGCGGCGTTGGCGTCGGCATCCGTCGTGAGCTGATAGCCGAAGACCGCCGTCTCGCCGGTGCGGAACCTTTCCAGTGCCGCCTCGTCGAGCAGGACCTCGGCGATGCAGCCGTCGGCGCTGCAGCGCTCGAACTCCATGCGCCCGATGACCTCCTCATCGACCGTCACCGAAACCTGGGCGCGGAGCCGGACTTCGAGCGGCGTCACGACCTGGAGGACGGGACCGACATCCTCATCGCGCCAGACCAGGACCCTGAGATCAGCGTCGTCGCGCTCCTCGGCCGCGACGAATTGATGGAGGGCGCAGGTTTCGGTGCCCCGCGCCTCCTCCGCGACGAAGCAGCGGATCTGCCAGTCGCCGTGCGTCGCCGCGATTTCACCCATCTGCGCCGCCGCCGGGCCGCCGGCGATCGCCGCCATCGCAAGCGCAATCGCGGCCGGAGATGATGGAGGGAGCCGGAGAGTCCTTGGCTGGCGCATCGAGGCGTCCTTACGGGAGCGCGGCAAAGCCTTCGCCGAAGCCATTGAGCGAGACCGGAACGCCGATCGCCTCCTCCGGCGTCAGGAAGATAAAGAACGTCGCCTCCGTTCCCGCCGAAAGCTGGGCAAGGAGGGCTTCATCGAGGATCACCTCGGCAAGACAGCCCTCCGGATAGAAGCAGCGGACGAACTCGACGTCGCCGATGTCCGCGTCATCGACGCGAAGCCCGAGGCGGCGCGGCAGGATCACGCCCAGCGGGGCCAGCACCCGCATCAGCGTCGATGCCCCGTCAGCGGTCTTCAGGACGATGACGGTGAGCCCGACATTGGCGCGGTCGTCGCTCGTGACCTGCTGCAGGAGGGCGCATTGCTGCATCTGGGCCCCCGGGGGCGTGTCGCAGGCGACACGCCAGTCGCCGAAATTGCCTACCGTTTGACCCTGAGCGGCCGCCGGCGAAGCTGCCGCGAGGACTGTCATCACGCCGACAAGAGCGGCAAGCGCTGCGCGAATCGGACCGAGTGGGGCATAAGTCAAAAACCGCATCAGATAAGGCTCTTATCCTAGTTGCCGCCGTCCGGGGGCGCTGCTAACGGAATCCAAGACCGCGAACGAGGCGGCAAAGGGGCCGGTTCAAGACCTGCTGCAAAAATGCCGCATCGTGCCTTGTTGGGAGGCATTGCGAGGCGGATGACCTTTGTGGTTTCTGTCTCGCTGCGGCCGGGGAGGGGGAGTTATCGCTTCGGCCTATACCGTAGCGGCTGGCTGCGCAACGACGTTGCGCCGCTTGCGCCGCCCGGCCGGGATGGATAACCGGCTGCTCCGGCGCGGGGCTTTCGCAGGGGTGGCACGGGGTTCATGGAGAGCTTGGGGCAAGTGACCAGAGGGATGGTGAAGATGGGACGGGCAGCGCGCCTTTTGGCGGCCGCGGGAACTCTGCTGGCTATGCCGGCGGTCGCTCTGGCACAGGAGGCGGTTCCAGGGGTTGAGCCGCACGCCACCGACTTTCAGGTCTATTTCGGCGAGCCCGCCTCTCCGATCATGGAACGGATCATCAATTTCAATAACGGCGTGATGATCGTGATCACCCTGATCACGCTCTTCGTGATGGCCCTGCTCGGCTGGGTCATGATCCGCTACAATGCGCGGCGGAATCCGACGCCGTCGAAGACGACGCACAACACGCTGGTCGAGGTGCTGTGGACCGTCGTCCCGGTCCTCATCCTTGTCGGCATCGCAATCCCATCCTTCTCGCTCCTCTTCGCGCAGTACGATCCGGCGCGCGCGATCGACGACTACGATCCGGCTGCGGCGATCACGGTCAAGGCGACCGGCTACCAGTGGTACTGGGGCTACGAATATCCCGACAACGGCATCCGCGAGTTCACCTCGACCCCGCTTCGCGACGCCGAGCCGCGGCTGCTCGCGGTCAATCTGCCGATGGTCGTTCCGGTCGACACCGTCATCCGCATGCAGGTCACCGGCGCGCCGACCGGCGTCATCCACGCCTTCTCGCTCAACCACATGGGCGTGAAGCTCGACGCCGTCCCGGGCCGCATCACCGAATCGTGGTTCCTCGCGGAGCGCGAGGGCATCTTCTACGGCCAGTGCTCGGAGCTCTGCGGCCGCGAGCACTACAACATGCCGATCGAGCTTCGCGTCGTCAGCCAGGAGCAGTTCGCCCAGTGGGTCGAGGCCGCGTCGACGAGCGTGCAGAACGCCAGGGCGCTTCTCGACCAGTGGGAAGCCGAGAGGATCGCCGCCGCGCAGGTGGCGGCTCGCTAACGGGCAGCGTGGGTCAAAGGCCGGTGCGCCGGCCTAGCTAAGGTTCAGGGAGCGGACAAGAAGATGTCGGGTTACGCAGCGGCTCATGGGGGCCACGCCCACGAAGAGCACGACCACCATCCGACCGGGTGGCGGCGGTGGGTCTATTCGACCAACCACAAAGACATTGGCACGATGTACCTGATCTTCGCCATCATCGGCGGTCTGATCGGTGGTGCCCTGTCGATCGGCATGCGCATCGAGCTGATGCAGCCGGGCATGCAGGTCTTCAGCAACCCGCACACGTTCAACGTGTTCGTGACCGCTCACGGTCTGATCATGGTGTTCTTCATGGTCATGCCGGCGATGATCGGCGGCTTCGGCAACTGGATCGTCCCGCTCATGATCGGCGCGCCGGACATGGCGTTCCCGCGCATGAACAACATCTCGTTCTGGCTGCTCCCGCCCGCGCTCCTCCTCCTCCTGATCTCGCTGTTCATGCCGAGCTCCGGCGGCGGCACCGATCCCGGCGTCGGCGGCGGCTGGACGGTCTACGCGCCGCTCTCGACGTCCGGCATGCCAGGGCCCGCGGTCGACTTCGCGATCCTCTCGCTCCACCTCGCGGGTGCGTCGTCGATCCTTGGCGCGATCAACTTCATCACCACGATCTTCAACATGCGCGCACCGGGCATGACGCTCCACAAGATGCCGCTGTTCGTATGGTCGATCCTGGTGACGGCGTTCCTGCTGGTGCTGTCGCTCCCGGTTCTCGCCGGCGCGATCACCATGCTCCTGACCGACCGCAATTTCGGTACGACCTTCTTCTCGCCATCCGACATCCGCGCCGATGGCACGGTGGGCGGCGGCGATCCGGTCCTTTACCAGCACCTCTTCTGGTTCTTCGGCCATCCTGAGGTGTACATCCTGATCCTGCCGGGCTTCGGCATGATCTCCCACATCATCTCGACGTTCTCGAAGAAGCCCATCTTCGGCTATCTCGGCATGGCCTACGCCATGGTCGCCATCGGCTTCATCGGCTTCGTGGTGTGGGCGCACCACATGTTCACCGCCGGCATCTCGCTCGAGGCGCAGGCCTACTTCGTCGCCGCCACGATGGTCATCGCGGTGCCGACGGGCGTGAAGGTGTTCTCGTGGATCGCCACGATGTGGGGCGGCTCGATCGAGCTTCGGACCCCGATGCTGTGGGCGATCGGCTTCATCTTCCTCTTCACGCTCGGTGGCGTCACCGGCGTGCAGCTTGCCAATGCCGGCTTCGACCGCGCGGTGCACGACACCTACTACGTGGTCGCGCACTTCCACTACGTGCTGTCGCTCGGAGCCGTCTTCGCGATCTTCGCCGGCTGGTACTACTGGTACCCGAAGATGACGGGCTACGTTTATAACGAGACCCTCGGCAAGCTGCACTTCTGGCTGATGTTCATCGGCGCGAACCTCACCTTCTTCCCGCAGCACTTCCTCGGCCTCGCCGGCATGCCCCGCCGCTACGTCGACTACCCGGATGCGTTCGCGGGCTGGAACATGGTCTCGTCCATCGGCTCGTACATCTCGACCGTCGGCGTCATCGTCTTCCTGATCTGCGTGTTCCAGGGCTTCGCCCGGAAGCGCGCGGCGGGCGCCAATCCGTGGGGTGCGGGCGCCACCACGCTCGAGTGGAAGCTGGCTTCGCCGCCGCCCTTCCACACCTGGGAAACGCTGCCCCGCATCAAGTAGGGCAGAACAAGGTCGGAGGGTCGCCCATGGCGGCCCTCCTCGTCAAAGTGTCGGTCGCTCGCGGGCGACAGGGAGTTTTGTGAATGGCCTTCGTAGAGAAGCTCGACGCGCCCGAGGCGGCGCCGGCGATCTCGACCGCAACGGCGCGTGACTTCATCACGCTGCTGAAGCCGAGGGTCATGGTGCTCGTCGTGTTCACGGCGTTCGTCGGCCTCGTGCTCGCCCCGGGCGGCATGAACCTCGTCGAGGCGTTCGCGTCGTGGCTGGCGATCGCGGTTGGTGCCGGGGCCTCGGGCGCCCTCAACATGTGGTACGACGCCGACATCGACGCCAAGATGGCGCGGACCCGGCTGCGGCCGATCCCATCGGGCCGCGTCCGTCCGAGCGACGCGCTCGCCTTCGGCATCGTGCTTTCGGTGATGTCGGTTGCGATCCTCGGCCTTGCCGCCAATTGGCTCGCCGCCGGGCTCCTCGCCTTCACCATCTTCTTCTACGCGGTCATCTACACGATGTGGCTGAAGCGCTGGACACCGCAGAACATCGTCATCGGCGGGGCCGCCGGTGCTTTGCCGCCGCTCGTCGCCTGGGCGGCCGTCACCAATTCCATCACGCTTGAAAGCGTCGTCCTCTTCCTCATCATCTTCATGTGGACGCCGCCGCACTTCTGGGCGCTCGCGCTTCTGAAGACCGAGGACTACAAGCGCGCCGGCGTGCCGATGCTGCCGAACGTGGCCGGCGAAGCCGCGACGGCCCGCCAGATCCTCGTCTATTCCATCATCCTCGCCCCGATCGGCGTTGCGCCGGCCTTCATCGGCCTTGCATCGCCCGCCTACGGAATCGTCGCCGCCGGCCTTGGCGCGATGATGATCTGGAAGGCGATCCCGATCGTCCGCTCGGGTGGGCTCGACCGCCTCGCCGCCCGCGGGATGTTCGGCTACTCGCTATTCTATCTCTTCGTGCTGTTCGTCGCGCTCCTCGTCGATCGCGGCCTCGACGCCCTGGGTTGGTTCTGATGGCCTCGGGAACCGAAATGTCCGACGACGAGATCCGCCTCACCGAAGCGCAGCGCAAGAGCCGGCGCAGCCGGTCGCTCGCGCTTGCCATCGCCATCGGTGCGCTGGTCGTCCTCATGCTTGCGCTGACGCTGGCCAACGGGTCCAGCATGATTTCCCGGCCGTTGTGATGACGGACGGCACCGAGCTTCAGGCGACCCGGCCGATCGATCCGCGGAAGGCGCTGCGCCGCCGCCGCCGCACGGCGTTCATCACGCTCGGCGTGGTGTTCGGCATGGTCGGCGCGTCGTTCGCCGCGGTGCCGCTCTACGACCTCTTCTGCCGGGTGACCGGCTATGGCGGAACCACCCAGCGGGTCGACCGGGAGAGCGACCGTATCCTCGACCGCATGGTGCGCGTCCAGTTCGACGCCAACATCGCGGCCGAGCTCGGCTGGCGGTTCGAGCCGGCCCAGCGGGCGGTCAATGTCCGCCTCGGCGAGACGGCCCTCGTCGCCTACCGGGCGACCAACCTGACCGGTCATGACACCGAAGGGACGGCGGTCTTCAACGTGACGCCCGAGAGCGTCGGGCGCTACTTCGACAAGGTCGAGTGCTTCTGCTTCACCGTGCAGGAGCTGGCGCCTGGCGAGGTCGCCGAGTTGCCGGTGCTGTTCTACGTGGATCCGGCCTTGGCCGACGATCCGCTCCTGGACTACATCGACACCATTACGCTGTCCTATACGTTCTACCCGACGGGTGCGGCGGCGCGGCCGGTGGCCCAGGCCGACGCAGCGGCCGGGGGCGGCTAAGAAAGCAAGAAGCCCGCGAGGGGGCGGGCATGGCAGCCGGAGGCGCGGTTACGCCGCGAGCCGGTCGGATTGAGTGGAGAGCAAGAGATGGCTGAGGCACACGTCAAGCATCACGACTATCACCTCGTAAACCCGAGTCCGTGGCCGATCACCGGCGCGATCTCGGGCTTCATCCTGGCCCTCGGCTTCATCTCCGTGATGCACGGGTCGAGCCTCCTGTGGCTGATCCCGGGCTTCCTCGGCGTCTTCTACACGATGTTCGTGTGGTGGAAGGACGTGATCAACGAGGCGCATGGCGGGTTCCATACGCCGGTGGTCCAGCTCCACCTCCGCTACGGCATGTTCCTGTTCATCGCTTCCGAGGTGATGTTCTTCGTCGCCTGGTTCTGGGTGTTCTTCGACGCGGCGATGTTCCCGGACGACCTCCTCCAGTATAGCCGCACCGAAATAACCGGCGGGACCTGGCCGCCGCAGGGCGTCGAGGTGTTCGATCCCTGGCACCTGCCGCTCCTGAACACGCTGATCCTGCTCACTTCGGGCACGACGATCACCTGGGCGCACCACGCGCTCCTGCACAACAACCGCAAGGGCCTGGTCTGGGGTCTTGCGCTCACGATCGCCCTCGGCATCACCTTCACGGGCGTCCAGGTCTACGAGTACGCCAACGCCTCGTTCTCCTATGTCGGCGGCATCTACGGCTCGACCTTCTTCATGGCGACGGGCTTCCATGGCGCCCACGTCCTGATCGGGACGATCTTCCTGATCGTCTGCTTCTTCCGGGCGGTGCGCGGTCACTTCACGCCGCAGCAGCATTTCGGCTTCGAAGCCGCGGCCTGGTATTGGCACTTCGTCGACGTCGTCTGGCTGTTCCTCTTCATCTTTGTCTACGTCTGGGGCGGCTGGAACGGCGTCTACCACTAGGGAAAATCCGGGCGGCGGCGTCCCGGGCGCCGCCACCCCTTTTTTGCAGTCCGATGTCACAAGCGACCCATTCCGAGACCGCATCGCCCACAAGGGCCGGGATGAGGGGACGCTGCCCCCGCTGCGGCGAGGGCAAGATGTTCAGGGGCTTCCTCGACGTTGTCGAAGAGTGCCCGGTCTGCGGTCTGAAATACGACTTCACCGATTCCGGCGACGGACCGGCCGTCTTCATCATCCTGATCGTCGGCTTCATCGTCGTCGGCCTCGCCCTTGTGGTCGAAGTGATGTGGAGCTGGCCCTATTGGCTCCACGCCGTGGTCTGGGTGCCCCTGGTGCTCGGCCTGTCGATCGGCCTCCTCCGGCCCCTCAAGGGCTGGTTCATCGGCGTGCAGTACCGCCACAAGGCCCAGGAAGGCCGCCTCTCCGAAGATTGAGCCAATGACGGACCGCACCAGCGCCGCGCCGGGCCGCGGCATCCGCGGGCTCACCATCGCGGCGGTGATCGGCTTCGTGATCCTGTGCGCCCTCGGCACGTGGCAGGTCGAGCGCCTGGCCTGGAAGAACGATCTCATCGAGACGATCGAGACGCGCACCGCGGAACGCGCTATCGCCGCGCCGGGGCCCGACGCCTGGCCCGCGCTCGATTTCGCGACCTCGGACTATCGGCCGATCACGGTCACCGGGACGTTCCGGAACGATCAGGAGGCCCATGTCTACGGCAACCTCGCCGACCCGCACGGACCGCTCGGCGGGCCCGGCTACTTCATCCTGACGCCGTTCGAGACCGTGGATGGCTGGTGGGTGATCGTCAATCGCGGCTTCGTTCCGGAAGATCTCAAGGAGCCCGAGACGAGGCCGGAAGGCCAGATCGAGGGGGTAACGACCGTCACCGGCCTCCTGCGACAACCGCAGGGCACCAACGCCTTCACGCCCGCCAACGACGTCGAGGCGAACCTCTGGTTCACCCGCGATCCGGCTGCCATCGCGGCCGCCCGCGGGCTGCCGCCGGCGGATGTCGCGTCCTACTACATCGATGCGGCGTTCGACCCGTCCCTGCCGAATGGCGTACCCCAGGGCGGCGAAACCGAGGTGACCTTCTCCAACAACCATCTCCAATACGCCATCACCTGGTATGGCCTCGCGGTGGCCCTTGTCGTGATCTACGTCGTCATGGTCCGGCAGCGCCGCAAGGCGGCGGCGCCCCCGGACGCGTAGCGCGACGGCGCTAGGCTGGTGGCGCCGGCAGCTCCAGGCGCAGCGGCGGAGCGGCCGTCGCCGGTTCAGCCGCCGGACTCGCAAACCAGATCAAGGCCGCCACGATCAGGACCTGGAGCACGATGAACGGGATCGCCCCGACATAGATCGCACGGTTGGCGACCGCCGGTATCGTGCGCCCGGATTTCGGATCCGGATAGTCCTTCGTCGGCGCGAGCGAGCGGAGCACGTAGATCGCGATCCCGAATGGCGGGTGCAGGAATGCCGTCTGAATGACGAGTGCGATCAGGACGCCTAACCAGACGTTGTCCACGCCCAGCGCCGCGGCCGTCGGCACGAGCAGCGGAACGACGACGAACGCGATCTCGAAGAAGTCGAGGAAGAACGAAAGGACGAAGATCGCAAGGCACACGACGGCGAGGAACACCCGGACGTCGCCGGGAAGTGCGCCGAACTGCGCCGACACCCAGTCGGCGCCGTCGAACGCATAGAGGCCGAGGGCGAAGGTCGACGCCCCGACGATGATGAGAAGGATCGACGACGACAGGCGGACGGTCTGCTCGAGCACGCTCCGGATCACGTCCCGTGAAAGGCGGCGCCGCACGAGGCCAAGGCCGGCGACGCCTACCGCACCGAGCGCACCCGACTCCGTGGCCGTCGCCAGCCCCGCAAGCACCGAGCCGAGCACGATGGCGATCAGGATCGTCGGCAGGACGAGGCTCGCTGCGGCACGAAGGAGGAGCGGACCGCCGGCCCCGGCGTTCTCCTCCTCCGGAACGGGGGGCGCCGATGCCGGGAACAGCCAGCCCACCACCATCACGTATAGGACGTAGAGCGCGACGAGGCAGAGGCCCGGACCGACCGCCGCCGTGTAGATATCGCCGACCGATACGCCGAGCTGCTCGGCGAGGATGATCAGGACCAGGCTCGGTGGGATGATCTGCGCGAGGGTCCCCGCGGCGGCGATCGTCCCCATGGTCAGCGTCGGCGAGTAGCGGTGGCGGAGCATCACCGGCAGGGAAACGAGGCCGATCGCCGTCACGGCGGCGGCAACGACGCCGGTCGTCGCGGCGATGACCGCGCCGACGAGCACGACCGCAACGGCGAGCCCGCCGCGGACCTGCCCGAACAGTTGCCCGAAGGCCCGCAGCATGTCCTCGGCGATGCCGGACCGTTCGAGCACAAGGCCCATGAAGGTGAAGAACGGGATCGCGAGCAGCATCTCGTTCGAGATGATCCCGAAGACCCGCGACGGCAGCAGCCCGAAAAGCGCGGGCTCCATCGCGCCGGAAAGAATTCCGATGAAGATCCAGCCGGCTCCAGTCGCGGCGAGGGCAAACGCCACCGGCAGCCCCGACAGGATGAGGAGGACGAGCGTCCCGCACATCAACGCCGGCGCGTTCTCGATCGCCCACCCCATCGCCGATGGCTAGGTCGGCGGCGCTTCGGGAACAGGTGCCCGGAGGCGGAGCACCAGCTTTCCGGCCTCCGCCAGGACCTGTAAAGCGAGAAGGAAGAATCCGAGTACAACCAGTGACTTGATGGGCCAGACCGCAAGACCGCCAGGGTTGCGAGAGTACTCCGGACCGGCGAACCTGGCGATCGACAAGCCACCATCGGTGACGAGACGGAGCCCCATCGAGGTGACGGCGAGCTCCACCGCGGTGACCACGAAGAGAACGCAGACCGGAAAGGCGAGGCCGAGGAGCAGCACGAGGTCGAGCCGGTCGCGGACAACGCTGCTGAGACGAAGCCGGAGGTCATCGACGCGCATCTGTGCCCCCGCCTTGAGGGTCCAGCCGGCCGATAGCAGGAATGCCGCGGCGAAGAGCTGCCACTGCAGTTCGAGGGCCGCATTGGAGCTCGTGGCGAAGACCTTGCGGACGATCGTGTTTGCCGCGCTCACGGTGATGCAGGCAACGAGCAGCCATCGCGCAAGCCGGCCCGCGACGTCAGCGATGCGGTCCGCCTGCCGGCAAAACTGTCGAAGCAGAGTCAAGAGCATGGACAGTCACCGTTACGATCCGGAGGCACGAGCGCATATGCCCTGGTTGCCTCCGACTGAGCGCCAGCGCAGTATAACCTTTGGACGGAGGCTCGTGTCTCGGGGGGACGGCATGGGAGTCGCGGAGGGGTTGAACCGGCGCGGTGTCATCAAGGCCGGGCTCGGTCCAATCGCGGCCGCGGGGGCCGCGGCGCTCGCCGCGCCGGCCGTCGCGCAGTCGCGCCCGCAGATCCGCTGGCGGATGCCGACGTCGTTTCCGCGCGTTCTCGACATCCCGCATCGTGCCGCCGAACTCGTTGCCGACGCGGTCCGCGAGGCTTCCGACGGGGCCTTCGAGATCGAGGTCTTCCCTGCGGGCGAACTCGTCCCGGCCTTCGAGGTAGTCGATGCCGTCGGCTCGGGCTCGGTGGAATGCTGCTTCTCGTCCAGCATCTACTTTTGGGGCAAGGAGCCGACCTTCGCCCTCGGGACCGCGCTGCCCTTCGGGCTGAATAGCCGGATGCAGAACGCCTGGATGTATGCCGGCAGAGGCATTGACCTCATGAACGTCTTCTACCGGCGCTTCAATCTCGTCGGCATTCCGGGCGGAAATACCGGCGCGCAGATGGGCGGCTGGTTTCGCCGCGAGATTTCGTCGCTCGCCGATCTCGATGGTCTCAAGATGCGCGTGGCCGGGCTCGGCGGCGCGGTGCTCGGCAAGCTCGGCGTCGTGCCGCAGCAACTGTCGGGTGGGGACACCTATGCGGCCCTTGAACGGGGCGTGATCGACGCGGCCGAGTATGTCGGCCCTTATGACGACGAGCAGCTCGGCCTGGAGCGCGTCGCCCGGTACTACTATTATCCGGGCTGGTGGGAGGGCGGCACCGTCCTCCATTTCTTCGTGAATTACGACCAGTGGATGAGCCTGCCGCCGACCTATCAGGCGATGTTCGCTGCCGCTGCCGGCGAAGCAAACGTCGTGACGCAGGCGCGCTTCGACGCCGGCAACCCTCAGGCGCTGGCGCGCCTGATCGCCCGCGGCGCGGAGCTCCGGCCGTTCGGCACCGACATCCTCGACGCCGCCTTCGCTGCCACCGGGGAACTCGTCGCCGAACTCCGCGACCAGAGCGAGGATTTCCGGACGATCGTCGACAGCATGCTGGCGTTCCGCGCCACCGAGTATGCCTGGTTCCAGGTCGCCGAATTCAGCTACGACAGCTACCTCATCGCGCAGATGCGCCGCGGCGCGCTCTAGCCCAGCGCCGACCGTCCTGACGACCATGACTCCGTGAGAATGCCGACCGAAATCCCACCGCCGCCCTATCAGCTCAGCGGGATCGAGTTCGCACAAATCGGCGTCCTGTTCGATCCGGTCGCGATCGCGCCGCTGATCCCGCCGGGCATCCGGCTGGCGTCCCCACCCGCCGGCGCCTTCTACTGCTATTCGGCGCCGGCCGGCTGGGGGATTTCTCCCTACACGGCATGCCTCGTCTTCGTGAACGTAGAGGGCTTCGATTCGGCCGACGGTTCGCAAGGCCGCGCCCTCCTCGCCGCCTTCTACTCCGATCGGGCCGAGATCGCGCTGCGCCAGTATCTCCGGCTGCCGGTCTCGCCCGGCGGCGCAGAGCTGACCACCGAGCACGGGACGCTGACGGCATATGGGATCAGGGACGGCAAGGCCGTCATCCGGCTGGTGCTGGAGGAGCCGACGTCGCCGCCCGAGGAGATCAGGTCCGGCGTCCATTACTATCTCGGCCAGGCGGCCAACGGCGCCATCCGGATCATGCCGGTGGCCTTCTGCCTCCATTTCGGCGCCGCCAAGCCCCTTTCGGTGGAGATCCTGTCGGACGATCCAGACCTCAGGCGGCTTGCTCCCGCGGCGCTCATGTGGGGCGGCCATCACCGCAACGCGTCGATCACCCTCGGCGCTCCGGCGCAGCTTCCGGGGGAGCACGCGCAGCTCATCGACGAGGAGGCCCGGGTCGGCGTTCTCAGCATCCTCTCCGAGCTCGGCCGGCCGGCCGTGTTCATGGACCGGCAAGGCAAGGTCGTCTTCGTCAATCACGCGGCCGAGGCCATTCTCGGCGACGGGCTGCGGATCGTCGGGCGGGCGCTCGTCAGCGACAATAGGGAGGACCAGAAGGCGCTCGACGCCCTGGTCCACAAGGTCATCAACCGGAAGGGGACGGGTCGGCTCGAACCGCTGGCCGTGCGGCGCCGTCAGGGCGGCACGCCGATCATCGTCCGCTGCTTCGGGGTCGGTAGCGGTCCGTCGATCGGCGCGGTGGCAGTCATGTCCCTCCCCGACCGCAAGAGCGGCGTGCCGTCGCTGATGGCCCTGAAGCTCCTTGGCCTGACCTCGGCGGAAGCGCGGATCGCTGCCCTTGTCGGGTCGGGCCTCTCGCCCCGCGATGCCGGGATCCGCGTCGGCAATACCGAACGCACCGTCCGCTTCACGCTCGGCCGCGTCTACGAGAAGCTCGACATCTCGCGGCAGAGCGAGCTCGCGATGATCGTGGCGGAATTCGCCGAGACGCCGCGCGACGAGGCTGCTGCCAGCTCCGAGGACGGGCGGTAGGCGGATGCGGGTTGCCATCGTCGGCCTCGGCGGCATCGGCTGCCTGCTCGCCACCCACCTCGTACGCGGCGGCTGCACGGTCGTCGCAGTCGCGCGGGGAGCCACGCTCGACGCGGTCCGAAATACCGGAATCGCCCTCGAGCTCGATGGCGCCGAGATCGTCACGCCGCTCGACGTCACCGACACGCCACGGAGTATCGGGCCCATCGACCTCGCGATCGTCTGCGTGAAGATGTTCGACCTCGAAGCTGCGATGGCAACCCTCGCGCCGGCCCTCGGCCCGGCGACCGCCGTGCTTCCGATCCAGAACGGCGTCGATGGGCCGGACATCGTCGCGCGCGCCTTTGGACCGAGCCGCACCCTGATCGGAACGGCGTATACCTTCGCGAAGGCCGTCAGGCCCGGCCGCGTCCGCCAGCTTGGCCGGACGCCGCGCTTCTTCGTGGGCGAGCACCGCGGAAGGGCATCGGCCCGCACCGAGGCGTTCCGGGCCGCCCTCAATGCGGCGGGACTCATCGCCCCCGCGGTCGACGACGCGCGGCCGGAGCTGTGGCGGAAATTCGCCTTCCTCACCGCGATGGCAGGCGTAACGGCCGCCAGCGGTCGCCCCGTGGGCGATGTTCGCCGCGAGGCTCCAGCGCGGGAGCTGTTCGTCGCGGCGATTGAGGAGGTGCAGAGCGTCGCGGCAGCGCGAGGCATCCCGTTGCCGGCCGATGTGGTTTCATCGTCGCTCGCCATCATCGACAACGCGCCCCCAGAGGCGACGAGCTCGCTTGCCGCCGACCTCGCCGGGGCCAGAAGGAACGAGAATGACTGGCTGTCGGGCGCGGTTGTCCGCATTGGCCGCGAGCTTCGGGTCGCCACGCCGATCCACCTCGCGTTCCATGCCCTCATCAGCCTCGCCGGACAGACGGCTGGCGTCGCGAGCCGGCCATCGAAGTCATGAGGATGCCGGGTCGCCGGCCCTCAGGCCGTGGCGGAGGTAGACTCCGCCACGGTCATGCGGCGTCCTCAGAGCGGGGGAAGAGTGTAGGAGCCCGTCTTGGTGCCGGCGGAAACGCCGAAGACCTCGTTGGCCGCGCCGAGGGGACCGCCCTCCACGCGCCCGGCGAAGCCCGGAATGCCCTGGATCGTGAAGGATGCGGAGATGCCGGCATATTTGCCGGTGCCGCCGATCCAGCGCCCGTTCGTCACCGTCTCGCCGGGGAGGCGGTTGAACTCCTCGAAGAGCTTGTCGCCCTGCGCGTCGGTGTAGACGCAGTTGCCGTAGTTCTCGACGTTCGTCGTCCCCACCAGCCGGGTGAAGCTGCTGCACTGGCCGGTCATCTGATGGGCAAAGCCGGAGCCTTCGGCGTTCATCAGCCAGGCGATGTTGGTGGCGACGGTCGCGGTCTCGGTAACGGCGCCGGCCGCATCGACCGCGCGGGGCACGGCCGACCACGGTTCCGGATTGACGAAGGTGAAGATCAGCGAGAATTCGCCGGAACGGGGAAGCGGTTCCGGCGCCGCCTGCTGCGCCCCGGCGCTTCCGGTCGCGAGGGCGACGAAGCTTCCAACGGCCAGCGCCAGCGATGTCAGTCTGTTCATGTCCAATCCTCCAGGGTTGTGGCCGGGATGGCCCGCGTCACAACCACTGGAGGCCCGGAGCCCGTGGGGCATCTGTCATTCGACAGGTCCAGGCAGCAATTCTTGCATCAGGCGTGGCCGGCCGAGTCCGAGAGCATCGCCGGGTCGACGCCGATCTTCGAAAGCGCCCGCTGGTACTTCGCCTCGTCCTCGGGGTCGAACAGGATGTCGGGCGTCGCCGGACAGTGCAGCCAGCCGTTCTGCTGGATCTCGCTCTCGAGCTGGCCCGGACCCCAGCCGGCATAGCCCAATGCCAGGAGCGCGCGCCGCGGCCCCGAGCCGTCGACGATCGCCTTGAGGATCTCGACCGTTGCCGTCAGGCACACTTCGTTGTCGACGCTGAGCGTCGACGTCTCGCTGCGGTAGTCGGCGGTGTGGAGGACGAAGCCACGCCCGGTCTCCACCGGCCCGCCGCTGTGCACGACGATGGCGCGCGCGGCCGCCGGCAGTCCTTGCCCTTCGGGCAGTAGGTCGAGCCGCTCGACGATCTCCGAGAAGGTCAGGCGGTGTGCCCGCTGGTTGATCCGGATGCCCATCGCCCCGTCAGCCGAGTGCGCGCAGAGGTAGATCACCGCGCGCTCGAACCGTTCGTCCTGCATTCCAGGCATGGCGATCAGGAGCTGTCCGTCCAGGAACCAGCCGGAGCCTGACCGCTCTTTCTTCTGGGCCATAAGGTGAATCCTAACATGGCGAGGCCGCGCCCACCGGGACAAGGTAGGCATGCCTCACAACAATATGAAGGCCTTGCGGACAGGACTTCATGCGGTCAGATGCGTCAGCATCGTAAGGCATGAAGATGATCC
Source organism: Bauldia sp. (assembly GCA_050184415.1). GTDB lineage: Bacteria > Pseudomonadota > Alphaproteobacteria > Rhizobiales > Kaistiaceae > JADLGL01. The sequence continues at coordinate 66,930 of JBFXAJ010000002.1, read as the reverse complement.
TCCCGCTCAGCCGCCTGCTCGTTCCGCTCGGACTTTCCGCGATCCTGCTTGCTGCGGTTCCCGCAAACGCCGCGATGGGCGACTGGGTTTCCGGCCAGGCCATCGTCGCCCGGCTCGTCGCGACTCCGGACGGCAACGGGGCAGTCGTCGGGGCGATCGAGCTTCGGCTCGAGCCGGGTTGGAAGACCTATTGGCGGACCCCGGGAGAGGGCGGCCTCGCGCCGATCTTCGACTTCGCCAATTCCTGGAACGTCGCGGATGTCGAGGTCGGCTTCCCGCCGCCGCGCCGCTACGACGACAGCTTCGCGGTCGCCAATGTCTACGAAGGGACAGTGCTCTTCCCGCTGACGATGACGGTTCCGGTCGCGACCGCGCCGGGCACCCTCCATGTCACGATGGACCTCGGCGTTTGCGACGTGGTGTGCATCCCGATCAGGCTCGTGGCGACCGTGATCGTCCCGCCGGGCCAGGTCGACGAAGCGGCGCTCGCTGTCGTGAACGAGGCGAGGTCGCTCCTGCCTCAGCCGGCTCGGGCTGGTTTTGGCGTGACGGAGGTCGTCATCGAAGGCGTCGATGGGCGGCTCGTCGACCTCGCCGCCCGGGCCGAGCTTCCTCAGGCCTTCGGGGCGGAGCTCTTCGTCGAGGCGCCCGGAAGCTGGATCCCGTTCGTGCCGCACGACGTCGAAGCGACTGGCACCGAGGCCGTGTTCCAGTTCCGCCTGGAGAAGCCCGCCGACGATACGGCCACGACCGGGGTGAGGCTCCGCCTCACCACCGTTTCCGGCGGCGGCGCGGTCGAGCAGTGGATCACCCTTCCGTAGCGCTGGCCGCGGGCTTCCTCTTGAACGGAGCCATTCCGTCGCGCGCGAGCTGGTCGGCCCGTTCATTGCCGACGGTCCCGACATGGCCGCGGACCCAGTGCCAGGTCACGTCATGCCGCTCGCGTGCTGCATCGAGGCGGCGCCAGAGGTCGGCGTTCTTGACCGGCTTCTTGTCGGCGGTCCGCCAGTCGTTGCGCTTCCACTGCTTCATCCACGCCGTGATGCCGCCGCGGACATATTGGGAGTCGGTGTAGAGATCGACCGCCGATGGCCGCTTGAGGGCCTCGAGCGCGGCCGCGGCGGCCGTCAGCTCCATGCGGTTGTTGGTCGTCAGGGCCTCGCCGCCCTTCAGCTCCTTCTCGTGGCCGTTCCACATCAGGACCGCGCCCCAGCCGCCCGGGCCGGGATTGCCGGAGCACGCGCCGTCCGTCCAGATCTCGATGCGGTCCGCCACGTCTAGAGCCCGTAGGCGGAGGCGTCGGCGGCGCCGCGGTGGAAACGGAGTTTCTGGTAGTACTCGAGCGGGTTCTTCGGGGTCACGAGCGCGCCGGGCGGAACGGACAGCCAGTCGTAGAGACGCGTCAGCAGGAAGCGGAGCGCGGCGCCGCGGGCGAGGAGCGGCAGGGCCGCGATCTCATCCGCCGAGAGCGGCCGATGCTTCATGTAGCCATCGAGGAGCGCCTTCGCCTTGGTGACGTTGAGCGATGCGTCCGGCTCGAAGCACCAGGCGTTGAGGCAGATCGCGAGGTCATAGGCGAGCATGTCGTTGCACGCGAAATAGAAGTCGATCAGCCCTGACAGCGCGCCGTCGAGGAAGAAGACGTTGTCCGGGAAGAGGTCGGCATGGATCACGCCCGCCGGCAGGTGCCGCGGCCAGGACTGCTCCATCACCGCGATCTCGGTGCGGACCTCATTGCCAAGCCCTGCAATGACGGTGTCCGCGCGATCGACCACGGCATCGGCGAGCTTCCGCCAGCCCTCGACGGACAGCGCATTGGCGCGGCGGAGCGGAAAGTCGGCGGCCGCAAGATGAAGACCGGCGAGGGCCTCGCCCAGCGCGAGGCAATGCTCGCGTTTCGGGCGCCTGACCCAAAGGCCCTTCAGGAAGGTCACGATCGCCGCAGGCTTGCCCGCGAGCGTTCCGAGCGCGCTGCCGCTCCGATCGCGTACGGGCGTCGGACAGCGGAGCCCGCGCGCGGCAAGGTGCTCCATCAACCCGATGAAGAAGGGGAGGTCGTTCGGATCGACCCGCTTCTCGTAGAGCGTGAGGATGTATGGGCCGCGGTCGGTGACGAGGAGGAAGTTCGAGTTCTCGACCCCTTCGGCGATACCCTTGAAGGACAGCACGTCGCCGAGGTCATAGAGCCGCATGAACTCTGCGAGCTGCTCGCCGCTGATGTCGGTGTAGACGGCCATGGAGAAGGGTGATGCGTGGGTCGTGAGAGGTGAGGAGCGAATAGCCAATAGCGAATAGCGAATAGCGAACAGCGGGGTTGGAGTCGCTGCTGTTGGCTATTCGCTACTCACTGTTCGCCCTTTCGCGAAGCTCCCGCGGCAGCCCGAACGCAATCGACTGCTCCGCCGCGACCACGAGCGACGTCTCGAGCCGGTAGCGCGTCCCGAGCCGCTCCAGCACTTCCTCGACTAGGATCTCCGGCGCCGACGCACCGGCCGTGATGCCGATTGTCTCCACGTCTTCGAGCAGACTCCAGTCGACGTCGGAGGCGCGCTGGACGAGAACCGCCCGCGAGCAGCCTTCGCGCTCGGCGACCTCCTTGAGGCGCTGCGAATTGGAGGAGTTCGGCGCACCGACGACGATCATCGCATCGACCTCGCCGGCGACGCGGCGCACCGCCTCCTGGCGGTTGGTCGTCGCGTAGCAGATGTCCTCCTTGTGCGGAGCGACGATGTCGGGAAAGCGCTCGGCGAGCTCGGCGACGATCTCCGCCGTGTCGGACACTGAGAGCGTCGTCTGCGTGATGTAGGCGAGGGGCGCTTCGGTGCGGCGCTGGTAGGCCTTCGCATCAGCAACCGTTTGCAGGAGCGCAATCGTCCCTTCGGGCAGCTGGCCGAGCGTGCCCTCGACCTCGGGATGGCCCTGGTGGCCGATCAGGACGATCTCGCGGCCGCGCCGGAAATGGATCTCGGCCTCGCGGTGGACCTTGGTCACGAGCGGGCAGGTCGCGTCGATCGGGAACAGATTCCGGTGACGCGCCGTTTCAGGCACGGCTTTGGCGACGCCGTGGGCGGAAAAGATCACCGGCTGCGCCGTCTCGGGGATCTCGTCGAGCTCTTCGACGAAGATCGCGCCCTTCGCCTTGAGCGTCTCGACCACGAACCTGTTGTGCACGATCTCGTGGCGCACATAGACCGGCGCGCCGAACCGCTGCAAGGCCAGCTCCACGATCTGGATCGCGCGGTCGACGCCCGCGCAGAAGCCGCGCGGCGAGCACAGCAGCACGCGCAATGTCGGCTTCGCGTCCGGACGGACGGCATCGGTGGCGGTCTCGGCGATCATCATCTCGTCAGTACCGGGCCTAGGCCGGGATCGCGAGGCTCTTCTCGCGAAGGAGGAGCTTGGACGCATCCGTAGCGGCCATCGGCGCGCCGAAGATGTAGCCCTGCGCATACTCGCAGCCAAGATCGACGAGCTCGGCGACCTCGTCCTCGGCCTCCGCGCCCTCGGCCACGACATCCATGTCGAGGTCATGCGCGAGATTGACGATCGAGCGGAGGATGACCTCGCGCGCCCCGCCCGCCTGGCCGCGGACAAAACTCTTGTCGATCTTGAGCGTGTCGAACGGGAAGCGCTGGAGGTAGGCGAGCGACGAATAGCCGGTACCGAAATCGTCGAGCGAGAGGCCGGCGCCGAGCTCGCGGATGCGGTTGAGCACCTGCGAGGAGTGCTCCGGATTCTCCATCACGATGCTTTCGGTGAGCTCGAGCTTCAGCGAGCCGCGATCGATGTTGGCGCGGACCAGCACCGACTTCACGTCGGTGATGAGATCATGGCGGAGGAGCTCCCGGCTCGAAATGTTCACCGAGACGAACAGCGGGAAATTGATCCGCGCCTCGTGCTGCCAGTCGGAGAGCTGCTTCGTCGCGCGCTCGAGCACGAACAGGCCGAGCTGCGAAATGAGCCCGCTGCGCTCGGCGAGCGGGACGAAATCGGACGGCGGGATGCGGCCGTGCTTCGGATGGTCCCAGCGCACCAGCGCCTCGAAGCCGGCGATCGAGCGGTCGAACAGCCGGACGACCGGCTGATAGAGGATCTTGATCTCCTCGCGGCCGAGGGCGCGCTTGAGATCGGCCTCCATCGACGACATGTCGGCACCGACCTGCCGGAGCGCCGGCCGGAACGCCTCGATGCGGTCACCGCCGTGCCGTTTGGCGTGGTACATGCCGATCTCGGCATCCTTCACGAGCTCGGCGGCGTCGAGCGGCTTCTTCTGCTTGTCATCGGGCAGCGCCAGGCCGATCGATGCCGTCGGCAGGATCTCCTTCTCGCCGAACGCGATCGGGCTCCGGATCGCCCGCCGGACTGACTCGGCGAAGGCGGCGATCTGCTCGGCCTGCGATTCGGAAAGGAGGATGAGGCCGAACTGGTCGCCGGCAAGGCGCGCCAGCGTGTCCTGGGCCTTGATGAGCCGCGTCAGCCGGCGGGAGATCGTCAGGAGGATGGAGTCGCCGACCGACATGCCCAGCGTGTCGTTGATCTGCTTGAACCCGTCGAGGTCGACCACGAGAACCGACGGGCGGGTCGCGCCTTCTGTGGAGGATCTCGTGAGCGCAGCGCCAAGGCGGTCGATGAAGAGCTGGCGATTGGGCAGGCCGGTGAGATTGTCCCGCACCGAATCGTGGAGGAGGCGCTCCTCGGCGACCCGCTCCTCGGTGATGTCGAACAGCGTGCCGACGCAGCGCAGCACCTCGCGGTCGGCGCCGAGGACCGGGCGGGCGCGGAGCAGGAACCAGCGGTAATGACCGTCCTCCGCCCGGATGCGGAACTCGAGGTTGATGCGGCCGCGGCGGACCTCGACGATCGCGTCGAGCATCGCCTTGAAGCGATCGCGGTCGCCGGGATGCATGAATTCGATCCAGTCGAGCGAGGGCGCGCTCAGCGAGCCCTTCTCGAGGCCGAGGAGTTCGTCGGCCTCCGGGCCGACCTGGATGCGGTCGCGCTCGACGTCCCAGTCCCAGATGATGTCGCCGGCGCCGATCAAAGCGAGGGCGCGGCGCTCGGTGTCGTCGATCGGCCCCTGGACCACCGAGCCGCCGGCAAAGGCGTGCTGCATCACGGTGAAGCCGATGAGGAGCACGATGAGGACGAGACCGGCGGCGAGCGCCGGCTGGATGATGTCGCCGTCGATGACGCCAAGGACCGACAGGCCGGCGGAGCCGACCCAGACGATGAGCAGGATCCAGGTCGGGATCAGCATGACGGCGCGGTCGAACCGGCGCGTCGCGAGCCAGACGATGACGGCGGCGCCGGCAAGGACGGTTGCGCCAAAGGAGAGACGTGCGATCCCGGCGCCGATCGACGGCTCGATGACGGCGATGCCGAGCACGATCATGAGTCCCACGAGCCAGGCGATCGTGAGGTGGGAATAGCGGACGTGCCAGCGTCCGAGATGGAGATAGGTGTAGGTGAAGATGACGAGGGCCGCCGAGAGGAGGACCTCGGCGACGGCGCGCCAGATCTGGTCGTCGCCGGGCTGGATCTGCGTCACGCGGTTCCAGAAGCCGAACTCAACGCAGAGATAGGCGAGCACCGCCCAGGCGAGGCCCGCCGCAGCCGGGAACAGCGCGGTGCCCTTCACCACGAAGACGATGGTGAGGAGGAGGGCAAGGAGGCCCGAAATGCCGAGGACGATGCCGCGGAACAGCGTGTAGCTGTTGACGGCGTCCTTGTAGTTGTCGGCCTCCCAGAGCTGGAGCGCCGGGAGCTGCGGCGTCCGCAGCTCCACCGCGAAGGTCGCGACCGAACCCGGATCGAGCGTGATGCGGAAAACGTCGGCCTCCTGGCTGAGCTGCCGCTCGGGCTCGAGACCGCTCATCGAGTTGACGGCGACGATGCGCGAGCCGCCGAGGTCGGGCCAGATCAGCCCCGACCCGGTCAGCCGGAAATGCGGCGCGACCAGGAGGCGATCGATCTGGGTGTCGCCATTGTTGACGAGCGCGAAGACCGCCCAATAGGAGACCGGAGTCCCGGCGTTGACGGAGCTCACCTGGACGCGGCGGACGACGCCGAGGGCGTCGGGCGCGGTCTGCACGAAAAGCTGCGCGCCCTCTTCCTGGTAGAGATCGAGCGCCGGGGTGAGGTCGAGCGTCTGGTCGTCGAGCGGAACGGCGAGCGGGTCGAGCGCAGCCGCCGGCCCGGCGAAGCCGCTGAGCACGGCGAAGGCGGCTGCGACCACCACGACTAGGCGACGCAGAAGCGCCACGGCTCCTCCAGATCCTTCGGTCATGACGTCTTATGGACCGCCACGTGCCCGAACAGGGAATTGCGAAGCGCGGAGCGTATCACGTCCGTGGATCATCATTGACCATGGCGTAGAGCAAATGATCCTGCCAGCGCCCGTCAATGCACAGGTAGCTGCGCGCGTAGCCCTCCCGCCGAAATCCGACCTTTTCGAGGAGCCGGATCGACGCGGCATTGTGCGGCAGGCAGGCGGCCTCGATCCGGTGCAGGCGGAGGTTGTCGAAGCCGAAGCGAAGCAGCGTTCGCACGGCGTCGCTCATGTAGCCCCGGCCGGCGTAGCGCTCGCCCATCCAGTAGCCCAGGGACCCGGACTGCGTGACGCCACGCTGCACCTGGGACAGCGTGAGGCCGCCGAGGAGAGCAACGCCGTCGGCGGCGAAGACGAAGAACGGGTAGCCCGACCCTTCCCGGAGCTCGCGCTGGTAGCGCTTGATCCGCCGCCGGAAGCCGAGGCGCGTCAGCTCGTCCGCCGGCCAGATCGGCTCCCAGGGCGCCAGGAACCGCCGGCTCTCGGAGCGAAGGACCGCCCATTGCGTGAAGTCCGAGAGGAGCGGGAAGCGGAGCAGGACCTTTTCGCCGCGGATCACTCCAAGGGGAGGTGCCGGGGGGACCGAGCGGAGGAAGGCCATGGCGTCGCCTCGTCCTACGCTGCCGCCCGCGAGCCGAGCCGCGCGACGATGTCGTCATGCCGGATGAGGCGTTGCACCGGGCCGATCGAGGCCAGCGTCGGGATCGAGCCGGTGAAGATCGAGCCGGCGAGCCGGCGGACGCCTTCGACGCTCACCGCATCGACCTTCTCCACCAGCTCCTTGATGTCGAAGGGCCGGCCGAAGAGGAGGATCTGTCGGGCGAGCTGCCCGGCCCGCGCGACGGGGCTTTCGAGCGCCATCACCAGGCTCGCACGGAGCTGGGCCTTGGCACGGCTGATCTCGACCTCGCCGAGGTCATGAGCCGAGCGCTCGACCTCGCCGATCACCACCGGCATCAGCTCGGCGATATCGTCCTGCCCGGTCGCGGCATGGATGCCGAACACGCCGCCATCGGTGAACGACCAGTGGAAGGCGTAGATCGAGTAGCAGAGGCCGCGCTTCTCCCGGACCTCCTGGAAGAGGCGGGACGACATTCCGCCACCGAGCGCCGTCGCCAGCACCTGCGCGGTGTAATAATCGGGCGAGCTGAAGGAGCGGCCGCCGAAGCCGAGGACGATCTGCGCCTCCATAAGGTCACGGGTCTCCCGGCGTTCGCCGCCGCGATAGACCGCGGCCTGCGGCTTCGGGCCGGCACTGCTCGGCACGCCGCCAAGTCCGGTCTCGACCATGCGGACCACCGCCTGGTGCTCGACGGCGCCAGCGGCCGACACCACCATCGACGGGCCGCGATAATGCTTGTCGAGGTAGTTGACGATCGCCGGCCGGGTCATCGAGCGCACGGATTCGACGGTCCCGAGGATCGGGCGGCCCACCGGCTGGTCGGGATAGGCGGTCTCGGAGAAGTAGTCGTAGACGAGGTCCTCAGGCGTATCGAGCGCGGCGCCGATCTCCTGGACGATCACGTGCCGCTCGCGGGCCAGTTCGCCCTCGTCGAAGACCGAGTTGGACAGGATGTCGGACAGGATGTCCATCGCCAGCGGCAGGTCCGCCTTGAGCACCCGCGCATAATAGTTCGTCATCTCGGCGCTGGTCGATGCGTTCAGTTCGCCGCCTACCGCCTCGATCTCCTCGGCGATCGCGATCGCGCTCCGCCGCTCGGTCCCCTTGAACGCCATATGCTCGAGGAGATGCGCGAGGCCGTGCTCGCTTTCGGTCTCCGACCGCGACCCGGCGCCAACCCAGACGCCGAGGGCGACGCTTTCGAGGTGGTCCATGCTCTGGGTGACGACGGTCGTGCCCGAGGCCAGGCGGGTGACTTCGACGGACATCAGCTAGGCCTCCAGAGTTGCGGCACGGGCGCGGGCCTCGATGTAGGTTTCCACCGCGTCGATATCATTGGCGAGAACGGCAAAGCTTTCCTCGCGGCCGAAGAGGTCCGCAAGATGCGCGGGCAGTTTCGGGCGGATGCCCGTGGCCTTCTCGACGGCGTCGGGGAATTTCGCCGGATGGGCGGTGGCGAGGGTGACCATCGGCGCGCCATCGGGCGCCGGATGCCTTGCCGCGACGGAAAGCGCAACACTCGTATGGGGGTCGGCGAGGTAGCCGGCTTTCTCGAACGTCGATCGCATCGCCGCCGCCATCTCCGCTTCATCCGCCCGGTCGGCGGCGAAGAGGGAGTGGATACGCTCCATGGCGCCGACGTCGATCTGGAATGCTCCGCTTTGCGCCAGGCCCTGCATCAGGCGGGCGACCGCCGCCCCGTCGCGGCCGTAGACTTCCGACAGCAGCCGCTCGAAGTTCGACGAGATCTGGATGTCCATCGACGGCGACGCCGTGGCAATGGCGGTCCGGACTTCGTACCGCCCGGTCGCGAAGGTGCGGGCGAGGATGTCGTTGCTGTTGGTGGCGATCAGAAGGCGCTCGATCGGAAGCCCCATCCGCTCGGCGACATAACCCGCGAACACGTCGCCGAAATTGCCGGTCGGGACAGCGAAGGCGATCTCGCGGTCCGGCGCGCCGAGGTTAGTCGCCGCCGTGAAATAGTACGCCGCCTGGGCGACGATCCGGGCCCAGTTGATCGAGTTGACCGCCGCCAGCGACACGCCGCGCCGAAACCGCTCGCGGCGGAACATCTCCTTGAGGAGCATCTGGCAGTCGTCGAAGGAGCCTTCCACAGCGATCGCGTGGACGTTGGCGTCCGGCACGGTCGTCATCTGGCGCTGCTGCACCGGCGAGACGCGGCCCTTCGGGAACAGGATGAAGACGTCGACCCGCTCGCTGCCGCGGAACGCCTCGATGGCGGCGCTTCCGGTGTCGCCCGAGGTGGCGCCGACGATCGTGGCCCGCCGGCCGCGCTTCGCCAGCGCGCGGTCCATCATCCGCGCCAGGAGCTGCATGGCCAGGTCCTTGAATGCCAGCGTCGGGCCGTGGAACAGCTCGAGGACGAACGCGTTCGCGCCGATCTGGACCAGCGGCGCGACGGCGGGATGGGCGAAGCCGGCATAGGCCGCCCGCGACATCTCCAGGAGTTCGGCGTGGTCGAATTCGTCGGCGGCGAATTGATGGACGACGTTCGCCGCGACCTCGGCATACGGACGACCGGCGAAGCCCGCGATCGCATCGTTCGACAAACGCGGCCATTCGTGCGGCAGATAGAGGCCGCCATCCGGGGCGAGGCCGGCAAGGAGGGCATCGCCAAAGCCGATGACCGGCGCCGCGCCGCGCGTGCTGAAATAGTCCAAGGCGTTCTCCAGGAGCCGCCGGCCCTCGGCCAGCGGCGGGACCCTATCCACCCGGCGCCATGACGGCAACAATCCAGGGTGTGCGGCGGTATCGCGCCCTCAACCGGCCGGAACCGGCGGCGTGGCAGGCGCTGCGCCTTCGGGAGTGACCGCAGCCGGCGGCGGCTCCGGCGCGGGAGCCGGCGGAACGGCTGCGGGACCACCCGAGACCGGGCCAGCCGCGGGAGCGGCGGCCGGCGGGGCGCAGGCGTCGCAGGTGACCTCGACCGCGGCCGAGGCGATCGCCCGGTTCTCGGCGCCGGACCAATAGACGATCGCATAGGCGCCCGGCGTCTCGGGCGCGGTCAGCGTCGCGGCTTCCCCGGCCACGACGCGGATCGCGGCCAGCGGCCGGCGGCCGTCGTCGCTCGGGCCGATGAGGCGGATCTCGTCGAGCGGCGCTCCTGGTCCCTGCCACTCGGCCACAAAGGTCTGGCCCGCCTCGATCCGGTCCGGCGCGGTCACGGCGATCGTCGTCGCAGTGACCTCGAGAGGCTGTTGCGCCAGCACGAGGCCGTCGAGGCCGGCCAGATAGCGGATTTCGTAGGTGCCGGCTGTGATCGGTGCCGTCACCGTCACGGGCCGGCCCGACGTGGCGGCAACCGACCGGGAGAGCGGACGCGTGACATCGGCGAGGTCGACGATCGCGATGTGGTCGCCAAACCCGGCCGGTCCGGTCCAATTCACCACGATCGGCTGGCCACCGGCCACGGTTGCCGGCGCGTCGAGCGTCGCCGTCGGCAGCGTCACGGCGATCGCGGTCTTGCCGATCACCCGGCCGAGCGCGCCAGACCAGTAGCGGAGCTCGTAGTTGCCGGCGGCGTAGGGCGCATGGAACGTCAGTTCCTCGTCGCGCGGCCGCTGCGCGTCGACATAGAGGTCGCGCGGCGCCGTTGCCGGCGCGAGATAGATGTCGTCGTCCGGGCCGCCGGGGCCGGTCCAGGTGATCGCAAACGGCTCGCCGGCCACGACCGTCGGCGGCGCGGTGACGGCGGCATTCGCGGCGACGACCCGAATCTCCTGCCGGGCGACGATCCGGTCGGTGGCGGCGCCGCTCATCGGCACCCCTTCGACCGGCGTCGGCGCGGCGAGCACGAGCCGCAGCTCGAACGTGCCGAGGTCGGTCGGGGCGACCATCGTCACCACCGGCTGCGTGCGCCTCAACTCGACCGTCGCAAGGGGCTGATCGGCGGGCGCCCGGGGGTTCGCCAACTGGATCGTCTCCCCGCCATGAGCGTCGGCGTTCCAAGCCACTTCAAAGGTCGCGCCTTGCTGAACCGTGGCCGGGCCGGTGACCGCCGGCGCGATGGCGTCGACCTGCAGGCGCGCCGTCGCGAGCACGGCCCGGCGATCGGCATGCCAGTAGCGGAGCTCATAGGCGCCGCGCTCCATCGGTGCGGTCATCGTCACCGCGGTGCCGTCGGTGTGGACGTTGGCGCCGACGATGTGGTCGGCACCCGGCGTGCCGAACCACGAAATCCGGATCTGGTCGCCCGGCAGCAACGGACCGTCATACGCCACGGTGAAGGGCTGGCCCTGTATCGCCGGGCCTTCGAGGCGGAGATTGGCGACGGGCAGGGGAATCTCCGGTTCCGCCCAGGCCGCCGTCAGCACCTCTGCGAGATTCCGGCGAAATCCGTCCGCGTCGCCGGCACGGACATAGGTGCCGCCCGTCAGCTCGGTGATGCACGAGAGGGCCGCCACCTCCTCCTCCGGGATCGCGATGCCGACGATCGAGACGGTGATATTCGGCATCCGCTGGTGGAGGTCGGCCACGATCGCGCACGGGTCCGGCGCGCAGTTGTCGGCGTTGTCAGTGATGACGACGATGGTGCCTTCGACCTCGGGGCCGCCGAGCGCCTCCGCCGCGGCGACCGTTGCCTCCGCGATCGGGCTGCGGCCGAGCGGGCCGATGGTTGTGGCCGCGGCCAGGGCGTCGTCGGCCGGTCCCGGGGCAGCCAGGACTTCCACATCGGTGCAGGATTCGCGGTCCCGATGGCCGTAGGCGACGAGACCGAGCGAGAGGTCGAGCGGGGCGTCGCGCATCGCGGCTTCGAGGGCAGCACGAGCGATGTCGATCTTGCGGACGTCGCCGATCCGACCGGCGGCCGAGCCGGATGCGTCCATCACCACCATGATTTGCGCCGCCATCGCCGGAGCTGCGACGGCCATGGGAAGGCCGATGATGAAGGCGGCGACCGCCAGGGCTTTGATGCGTCGCGGAAGCCAGGCCAGTCTGCTCATGCGGTTCGTTCACCTTTCGAGTCGGCGCCCGGCGTCGTTCGGAATTCGCTAACCACGTTCCTCAACGCGGCCTTCACCCTGACCGGTAACCATGATCGCACCCGGCGACCCTGCCGGTCGTGTATCGCGTAGCCCGGGGCGAGTGAATGCGTGGCGGCCTTAGATCGGCGGAAATCGGTGCCTGGCTTGACCGCATCATCAACGGCGATTGCATCGCGGAGTTGCAGAAGCTGCCCGCGGGTTCCGTCGATCTCGTGTTTGCCGACCCGCCCTACAACCTCCAGCTCGAAGGCCGCCTGACGCGGCCCGACCAGTCCGAGGTCGACGGCGTCACCGACGCCTGGGACCGGTTCGCGAGCTTCTCCGACTACGACGCCTTCACCCGCGCCTGGCTCCTCGCCTGTCGGCGCGTGCTGAAACCCGACGGGACGCTCTGGGTGATCGGCAGCTATCACAACATCTTCCGTGTCGGCGCGATCCTGCAGGACCTCGGCTATTGGATTCTCAACGACGTCGTCTGGCGCAAGACCAATCCGATGCCGAATTTCCGCGGCCGGCGCTTCACCAATGCCCACGAGACCATGATCTGGGCCGCACGCAGCGCCGACGCCCGGAACTATGCCTTCAACTATGACGCCCTCAAGGTGTTCAACGACGACCTCCAGATGCGGTCCGACTGGACCCTGCCGCTCTGCACCGGCTCCGAGCGGCTCAAGGTCGATGGCCGCAAGGTCCACGCCACGCAGAAACCGGAGGCGCTACTCTATCGGGTCCTCCTGTCGTCGACGCAGGCCGGCGATGTCGTGCTCGACCCGTTCTTCGGCACCGGGACGACGGGCGCAGTGGCCCGGAAACTCGGCCGTCACTTCATCGGCATCGAGCGCGAGGCGGCCTATGTCGAAGCGGCGGCCGTCCGCATCGCAGGTGTGGTTCCGGCGGATAACGCCGCGACAGGCGTGACGCGCGGCAAGCGCGCCGAGCCCCGGATTCCGTTCGGCTCGCTCCTCGAAGCGGGCCTCCTGGCCCCAGGCGCCGTGCTCACCGACGGCGCAGGGCACCATCGCGCCATAGTACGCGCCGACGGTTCGCTCGAAGTAGGAAGAGCGTCGGGTTCAATTCACCGTATGGGTGCCGTGGTCCAGGGCCTCGAGGCCTGCAACGGCTGGACCTTCTGGCATTTCGACGACGGCACGCGGCTCCGGCCGATCGACGACCTAAGGCAGGTCATCCGGCAGGAGATGGCCGAGGCGGCCTAGCGGCGCCTTTCGTCGCGCCCGGCACGGCTGCCTCAACGACTTTCTTCATCAGACTCGGCAGCGCCTCTCCCGGCAGGTCGGTCGGGGACGACCACCAATGGTTCCCAGGGGCCGCCTCGTCGTCCGCCACGGTCGCCCGGTAGACCGCAAGCTGCAGCCGGAAATGGGTGAAGACGTGGACGACCGGGACACCCACGTTCCGCCAGTCGGCCGGAAATGGCGGTTCTGCTGCGGCACCTGAGCCGTCGGTCCGCCAGGATCCGGTAGGAACCTCCGTCATTCCCCCGAGGAGGCCTTTCGGCGGGCGGCGCCGCAGTAGCACCGCGCCGTCGGGCCGGATCGCGACGAAGGCTTCGCCGATGCGGGTCGGCCGCTCCGCCTTCTCGGCCTTTCGGGGAAACCGCTCCGGGATGCCGTGCCGATGGGCTTCGCAATCCTCCGACAAGGGGCACAGCGCGCAGGCCGGGCGTTTCGGCGTGCAGATGGTTGCGCCGAGGTCCATCATCGCCTGGGCGTAGTCGCCCGGACGCTGCGCCGGGGTCAACTCGGCCTGGCGCGCACGGATCTCCGCCTTTGCCCCGGGCAGAGGCGTTTCGACGGCGAAGACACGCGAGATGACGCGTTCGACATTCCCGTCCACGACTGCGGCCGGCTCGTCGAAGGCGATCGCCGCGATCGCGGCGGCCGTATAAGCGCCGATACCCGGCAATTCGGCCAACGCCGTGGAGGACGACGGGAACCGACCGCCCGACGTCGCGACGGCTTCGGCGGCTGCCTTCAGGTTGCGCGCGCGGCTGTAGTAGCCGAGGCCGGCCCACGCCTTCATGACTTCGGCCTCGGGCGCTGCGGCGAGGTCGCCGACGGTCGGCCAGCGCTCAATGAAGGCCTCGAAATAGGACTTCACGGCCGCGACCGTCGTCTGCTGCAGCATCACCTCGGAAAGCCACACGCGGTATGGGTCCGGTCGCTCGCCGACGGCGCGGTCGGCGGGGGACACTCGCCATGGCAGGCTGCGGGCGTGGCGGTCGTACCAGGCGAGCAGCCGGGCAGAGAGATCACGCATCGTGAACTGCGACGCCGAATCTGGCTGCGACGCCGTGAAGCCGCCTGTCCCTGGTCCAGAGGCGGGTGCCCGCGCGCAGCCGAATGGCCGCGAGAAGGTGGACGTCCACGAACCCCATTCCTGAACCGTGGAGCTGGTGGCGTTCGATGAATTCCATCACTTCGACGTGGCGCGCCGGAAGCAGCTCTGGCAGGCGGCGGAGCGAGTGCAGAACCACATCCCGGTTACGAATAGAGCCGAGCGCAACCTCCCCTAGGACGAATGGGTGCATCAGGATCCGCGCCTCATCGAGAAGAGCGAAGAGGCGCGGGTTGCTCTGCCGGAGGTGGTCGATCCAGACCGACGAGTCCGCAAGGATCACGGAGCTTGCGGACGGCGCCGTGGCGGGAGCGTCGCGTCGGGATCGCTTCCGCCGAGCCGCGCCAGACGATGCGCCGCCTCACGCTCGATCAGCGCCTTCAGCGCGGCATTGAGGAGAGCCGAATTTTCCTGGATGCCGGTGTACTCGCGGGCATCATCGACAAGCCTGTCGTCGATCGTGACGGTCGTTCTCATGCATCAAATATCGCATCAACTGATGCGCATTTCAATGCGCGGCCTAACCCGCCTCCCTGAACCGCTCGGCGGTCGCAAGGTCGACTGACACCAGCTGGCTGACGCCGCGCTCGGCCATCGTCACGCCGAACAGGCGGCTCATCCGCGCCATCGTGATCGGGTTGTGCGTCGTCACCAGGAAACGCGTGTCGGTGCGCGAGGCGATGTCGTCGAGGAGCGAGCAGAAGCGCTCGACATTG
The DNA here is from genome assembly GCA_050184415.1 of Bauldia sp. GTDB lineage: Bacteria > Pseudomonadota > Alphaproteobacteria > Rhizobiales > Kaistiaceae > JADLGL01. The sequence continues at coordinate 51,903 of JBFXAJ010000002.1, read as the reverse complement.
GCGTCGTCGAGCGGCGCGTCGACCTCGTCGAGGACGCAGATCGGCGCCGGATTGGTGAGGAACACCGCGAAGATCAGCGACAAGGCCGTCAGCGCCTGTTCGCCGCCCGAGAGAAGCGTGATGGTCTGCGGCTTCTTGCCGGGCGGCTTGGCGATGATCTCGAGGCCGGCCTCGAGCGGGTCTTCCGATCCGATCAGCTTGAGCTCGGCGGTGCCGCCGCCGAAGAGCTGCGTGAACAGCTCGCGGAATTTGACGTCGACTGCCTGGAATGCGGCGAGCAGGCGCTCGCGGCCCTCGCGATTGAGGCTCGCAATCCCTTGCCGCAATTTCTGGATCGCGGCGACGAGGTCGTCGCGGTCGGCAATGATGCCGTTGCGCCGGTCGGCCAGCTGCTCGGCCTCGTCCTCGGCCTGGAGGTTGACGCCTCCGAGCCGCTCGCGTTCCTGCTTCAGGCGATCGACCCGCGCTTCGATCTGGTCGAGCGCGGGCAGGGCGCCCTCGCCAAGACCCGCTGCCTTTGCGGCCTCCTCAGGCGCGCACTGCAGGACCTCGACGATCCGTTCGCCGACCTCAACCAGACGCTGGCGGGCGCCGACGAGGCGTTCCTCGGCCCGGCCGCGCAGTTCGCGCGCCTGCGCGAGCTCGGCCGTCGCGGTCTTGGCCGCCTTGTCGGCCGCCGCAAGCGCGGCTTCGGCAATGGCGAGCCGGTCCCCCGCTTCGTTGCGGGCCGACTCGGCTTCGCCGATCGCAGTGGTCAGCGTCTGCTTCTGAGCAGCGAGTTCCGCGGGACGTCCCGCTAGCGCTGCCCGCTCGGCCTCGATGTCCCTCTTGCGGTCGCCAAGAATGCCGGTCTGGGCGCCGGCTTCCTGCTGGCGCTTCTCCCACGCTGCGCGCTCGGCGGCGATCGCCGAGCGGCGGGTCGCCCGGTGCTGGGCCTCACGATCGAGGCCGGCGAGCGCGGCGCGCATTTCGGCAAGAACGCCGCGATCCGCCGCGACCTTGAGCCGGAGTTCGTTGAGCGGCCCTTCGACCGAGACCGGCATAGGCAGGGCAGCAAGGGCTGCCTCGGCCTCGGCGAGCGCTGCGGCGGCCTCGTTCCGTCCGCGGCGGATGCGCGCCTCGGCTTCGTCAAGCGCGGCAAGACGCTGGCCGTGGCGCGCGAATTCACGCTCGGCCGCGGCGAGCGTGGCGCGAGCGCCCTCGAGTTCGCGAAGAAGGTTGCGGAGGGCGGCCCGGGTGCCGCTCTCCGCCAGTCCTGCCTTGACCACGCGGTCGCGGGCGGCGGCAAACGCCTCTTTCGCGTGCTGGACTGTCGGGCGAAGCTCCTCGATGCGCCGGCCGAGCAGCGCGAGGCGCTTGCGGCCGGCGAGGCGGTCGGCCTCGATGCGCCGCGCTTCCGCGGTGACGACGAGTCCATCCCAGCGCCAGAGGTCGCCTTCGCGGCTGACGAGGCTCTGTCCGGGATGGAGCGCCTGCTGCAGCCGCGGACCATCGGCACGGTCCACCAAGGCCGCCTGAGCGATGCGCCGGGCCAGGACCGGCGGTGCATCGACCAGAGCGGCCAGCGGCTCGACCCCTTCGGGAAGCGCGGGGTCGTGGAGGGTTGCGGGCACCTCGGACCAGTACGACACGCCGGGCGAGGTCGAGAGCTGCAGCTCCTCGCCGAAGAGAGCGGCGACCGCCGCTTCAGCTCCATCGCGGATCGCGACGGCATCGGCAAGCGGGTTGGCGACCTCGTTCCGCGGCAGGACCGACCGCAACGCCTTGGCCTCGGCCTCGAGCGTCGCGAGGTTCGCTTCGGCCTCCGTCACGGCCGTTCGCGCCGTCGCTTCCCCCGCGCGAGCCTGCGCGGCCTCGGCCTCGGCCTTCGCGACTGCGGCCTCGGCTTCGCCCAGCAATCGTTCCGTCGCCGTGACGGCGGCCGAAGCAGCGCCGACCCTGGCTTCGCCACCGCTGCCGGCAAGCTGGCCGCGCTCACGGTCGATCGACAGCGCGTCGTCGGCGAGGCGCTTGTCGCGGGCGCGGGCATCGTTGATCTCGCGCTCGATCTGACTGCGGCGCGCCCTGATGTCGGCCAGCGACGCCTGTGCCTCGGCGCTCAGCCGCTCGCTGTGTGCGACCGCGGCTTCCGCCGACGCGACGCGGGCGGCCGCTTCGGTGCGTCTTTCCGCAGCGCCCTCGCTCTCCGCGGCAAGGAGGCCATCCTCGGCCGCAAGGCGCGCGAGGGCGGCCTTGTTCTCGCCGATGAGGCGCTCCTCGCGCTCGAGATCGGCGGCGAGCTGCACCAGCCGGCGCTCCAACTCGCCGAGTTTTTGGCCGACCGACCGCTCCTCGCCGCTGAGCTGGTCGAGCTCGATCCTGAGCCGCTGCAGAGCGGCGCTCTTGGCGGCGGCGTCGTCGCGCAGGTCGGGCAGGGTGGCTGCGACCTCGGCCTGCTTGGCCGCGGTTTCGGCCTCGACGACGGCGCGCGCGGCGACCGTCCGCGTGATCTCGTCAAGCTCCTTGTCGGCGTCGACGGCCGCTGCAAGAGCGGCGCCGTAGCGAACGGCGAGCGCGGTCGCCTCGCCCTTCCGGATCTCCACCGACAGGTTGCGGTAGCGCACTGCCTGGCGCGCCTGGCGGCGCAGGGCCTCGAGCTGGCGGTCGATCTCGTTGAGGACGTCCTCGATCCGTTCGAGGTTCTGCTCGGCGGCGCGGAGGCGGAGTTCCGCCTCATGTCGGCGGCCGAACAGGCCGGAAATGCCGGCCGCTTCCTCGAGGATCCCGCGCCGCGCCTCGGGCTTGGCCGCGATCAGCTGCCCGACCCGGCCTTGCCCGACCATGGCCGGCGACCGCGCCCCGGCCGACGCATCGGCGAACAGGAGCTGCACGTCGCGGGCCCGGACCTCGCGGCCGTTCAGCCGGTAGGTCGAGCCGTTCTCGCGCTCGATCCGGCGGGAAATCTCGATGACGTCGCTGTCGTTGAAGCCGGCCGGGGCGAGCCGGTCCGAATTGTCGAGCGTGACCGTCACCTCGGCAGCGTTCCGCGACGGGCGCGAGCCGCTGCCGGAGAAGATGACGTCCTCCATCGCCGAGCCGCGCATCGCCTTGTAGGAGCTTTCGCCCATGACGAAGAGGAGGCCTTCGGCGAGGTTCGACTTGCCGCAGCCATTCGGGCCGACGATGCCGGTCAGCCCGTTCTCGATCGGAACGTCGGTCGGCTCGACGAAGGACTTGAAGCCGGTGAGGCGGAGGCGCGTGAACTTCATGCGGCGGAGCCGACCTCGTGAGGGCCAGCGCTACTCCGCGGCGGCGACGAGTTCGCCCAGCCGCTCCAGCGAAAGCTCGCCGGGATAGCGCTCGCCGTCGATGAAGAAGGTGGGTGTCGCATTGACCCCGAGTTCGGTGCCGCGGTCGTAGTTCCAGTAAATGCCGTCGATGATATCCTGATTCGACAGGCATTCCTCGACGCTTTCGGCGGTCAATCCCGCCTGCGTCGCCACCGCGGTCAGGGCGGCGAGATAGTTGCCCCCGGCAGCGGCCCAGGTCGGCTGCGTCTCGAAGAACAGGTCGACCAGGCCGAAATAGGCATCGTCGCCGGGTGCGCAGCGCGCAATCGCCGCGGCCGCCGCGGCGGCAGGATCGAGCGGGAATTCGCGGAAGATGAAATAAACGCGGCCGGTGTCGACATATTGCGCGACGAAGTCGTCGAACACGTCTTCGTGGAAGGCCCGGCAGTGTGGGCACGTCATGGAGGCATATTCGATGACCGTGACCGGTGCGGCCGGGTTGCCGAGCGCCTCGTCCCCGAGCGGTCCAGCCTCCGCAAGACCGGCCGGCGCGGCGGTCGGAGCCTCGCCGTCATCGCTCTCGCCTCCGCAGGCGGCGAGAGTGATCACGACTACAAAGGCAAGGAATCGGGCAAGCCGCATCGGGATGCTGGCGCCGGCTTGAGCCGGCGCCGGATCGCTAGAGAGCCGCGGCGATCGCGTCGCGGACCTGCTCGATCGACAGCTCGCCGACATAGCGGACGCCGTTGACGAAGAAGGTCGGCGTGGCGTTGACGCCGATTTCTACGCCGCGATCGTAGCTCCAATAGATGCCGTCGATCAGTTGCTGATTGGCAAGACAGGCGTCGAAGCTTGCCTGGGTGAATCCGGCCTGCAGGGCGAGGGCGACGAAGGCGTCATAATTGCCGGCCCAGGCAGCCTGCTGCTCGAACAGGAGGTCGACCATCGCGTAGTAACCTTCGGCGTCGGGCGTGCAACGCGCGAGGAGGAAGCCGGCCGCCGCGAACGGGTCGAGCGGGAATTCGCGCATGATGAAGCGCACCTGCCCGGTGTCGATGAACTCGGCCTTGAGCGCGTCATACGTGTCGCGATGGAACGCCGCGCAGTGCGGGCAGGTCATCGAGGCGTATTCATAGATCGTGACCGGAGCGTTCTCTGCGCCGAGGACGAGGTCGCCGATCGGGCTCTGCACCGCGAGGTCCTCGATCGCCACGTTCTGCGCGACGGCCGGCGTCGCCGCGACCGCAATCGTCGCCGCGATGGCGGCGACCATGCCGCCGACGAGGTGCCTCAGATCAAGCTTCACGTGTAGTCCTCCAAACATACGGGGTTGCGGACACCCGCATTCGGCGTCCCGCTCGCGCCATATCTGCCCCACTCACGGGACATTGGACAAGGAATTGTGGCTTCTATGCCGAACCGGATGTTCACTCCCTCGCGAGGCGGCGGGTCCGGATGCCCTCGCCAAGCCGCGCGAGAGCGGCCCTGAGGCGGTCGTCCTCGACCTCCGCAACGCTGTGCGCGACGGCGGCACGATCCTCCGGGGGCAGCGACCGCGCTTTCCGAGGCGCTGACTGCTGCGCCACCGGCCTCTGAACGATGCGGATGTCGCCGATCGCATCGTGGCCGAGGAACCGGTTGATCCGCTCGATGATCTGGGCGCGCTCGTGTTGGAGGTAGACCGCCATCGCGCCGTCGACGCGGATCGTCAGGGCGCCGCGACCTTCGCGGCCGCGCGGCCAGACGATCTTTTCGGGCCGGGTCGCCGCCGCATAGCGCGGGCCGATCACCTCATCCCAGGACGACACGAGGTCGGCGGCACCGAAACCGCGCTTTGCGACCAGCGGGTCGATCGTGCCCTTGAGGAGCCGGGCCAGCGGCACGGGACCGGTTTGCCGTGACGACATGATCTCGTCATGGCATGACGGCAGGTGGCGGGGAAGTGCCCGTGCGACGATTTGTGCGGCCTGAGTGCGCCGACAGAAAGTTAAGTAATATCATATGCTTATCGGTACTCGGGGTTTCCTTGACACTCTACCGCCCCCTAACTATTGTGCCCGCGGTTTTCGGCGGCTTCGCCGCTGTTTTCCTAGGTTTCCCACGCATTTCGAGCCAGCGGCACCACGCCGATGAGTGATCCGGACGCGGGGGGAAGGGAGAGCGGCACGGAGCGGTCGTCGACCGGCGACGACAGGAAGCTCGACGCCCGGCTTGAGGCTCTCGGCGAGGAACTCAAGGCCCGCGGCATCACCGACGAGCCGGCTGCAGCAGACCCCGGGGCGAGGCCCAGGGACGGCGGGCAGGGGATGGCTTGGCGGCTGGCGACCGAGTTCGTGGCCGGAATTCTGGTGGGCGGGGCAATCGGCTGGTTTTTCGACAGCTGGCTGGGGACGACGCCGTGGGGGCTGATCGTCTTCCTGATGCTGGGCTTTGTCGCCGGCGTCTTGAATGCGCTGCGCACGGCCGGACTGGTGCGGGAATCTCCCGTCCGGACCCGGCGGAACGATAGCTGAGGGAACCCTCCGCCTTCCGCGGAGGAGTGAGAGGGACGAGACTTGGCGACCGATCCGATTCATCAGTTCGAGATCACGCGCATCTTCCCGATCGAGATCGGTGGGATCGACGTCTCCTTCACCAATTCCGCCCTCTACATGGTCCTGACCGTCGCGCTCGGGACCGGCTTCCTGATCTTCTCGACGATGCGCCGACGGCTCATTCCGAACCGCGCGCAGTCGACCGCCGAGCTCCTCTACGAGTTCGTAGCCAACACGCTCCGAAGTTCCGCGGGCAGCGAGGGGATGAAATTCTTCCCGCTCGTCTTCTCGCTCTTCCTCTTCATCCTGATCGCCAATCTCCTTGGCATGTTCCCGTATTTCTTCACGGTGACGAGCCATCTCATCGTGACGGCGGCGCTCTCGATCCTCGTGGTCGGGCTCGTGATTTTCTACGGCTTCTGGAAGAACGGCTTCGGGTTCCTGAGGCTCTTCGTGCCGCACGGCGTCCCGGGAGTGATCCTGCCCTTCGTCGTGTTCATCGAGGTGCTGTCGTTCATCTCGCGGCCGATCAGCCTCTCGATCCGACTTTTCGCCAACATCCTTGCCGGCCACATCACGCTCAAAGTGTTCGCGGGCTTCATCATCATGATGGGCTCGGCGGGCTGGCTCGGCGTGATCGGCGCCATCGGGCCGCTGGTCCTCACCGTCGCCCTTACTGCCCTCGAGCTCCTGGTCGCGGTCCTTCAGGCCTACGTCTTCGCGATCCTGACCAGCCTCTACCTCAACGACGCGATCCACCCCGGCCACTAGCGGCGGGCCGGTCGGTCGCAACCTCAAGAAACACGCAAACGGGAGTTCGCTAAAATGGAATTGGATGCAGCTAACGCTATCGGCGCAGGCATCGCCTGCATCGGCATGGGCGCCGCCGGTATCGGCGTGGGCGCGATCTTCGGCAACTACCTCGCCGCCGCGGTCCGCAATCCGGCCGCCGCCGACGGGCAGTTCGGCCGCCTGATCTTCGGCTTCGCCGTTACCGAGGCGCTCGGCATCTTCTCGCTGCTGATCGCGCTCCTCCTCCTGTTCGTGAACTAAGCCGAACGGCGGACCAAAGGTCCGCCGAAGGGAACGGGGACCCATGGCAGGCGAAGCGATTCTGACGGCTGCGGGCACGGGCACCGGCGTCTTCCTCCTCGCGCAGGCGGAAGGCGTGCCGGTGGCTGCGCCGGAGACCCCGGCGGCCGAGATCCGGGAGGAGCTCGGGGCCGAGATCGAGGAAGGCGTCGGGGTCGAAGACCACGCCGCGGAAGAAGGCGAGGGCACGTTCCCGCCCTTCGACCCGACGTATTTCGCGTCCCAGCTCCTGTGGCTGGCCATCACCTTCGTCGCCCTCTACCTCCTGATGTCGCGGGTCATCATCCCGCGCATCGGCGGGATTCTCGAGGACCGGCGCGACCGCATCGCGCGCGACCTCGACCAGGCCGGCCGCCTGAAGCAGCAGTCGGAAGAAGCCGTCGCGTCCTATGAGCGCGCGCTCGCGGAAGCGCGGTCGCGCGCGCAGAAGATCGCCTCCGAGGCCCGCGACAAGGCCAAGGACGAAGCCGGCGCGCGCCAGGCGGAAACGGAAGCCGCCCTCGATGGCCGCCTTGCCGCCGCGGAAGCGCGGATCGGCGACATCAAGCGGAAGGCGCTCGCCGATGTCGGCGCGATCGCCAGCGAAGCCGCCGAGGCGGTGGTCGAGCGGCTGCTCGGCTCCAAGCCCAGCGCAGCCGAGCTGAATTCCGCGGTCGAAGGCGCGCAGACGAAGGAATCCACCGGTGCTTGAGGACCTTTCGTTCTGGGCGCTCGTCGCCCTCATCATCTTCATCGGCATCGTCCTCTATTTCCGCGTCCCCAAGATGGTCGCCGGCATGCTCGACAAGCGCGCCGAGACGATCCGGAACGAGCTCGACGAAGCCCGGCGCCTCCGCGAGGAGGCCCAGGCGCTTCTCGCCGAGTATCAGCGGAAGGCCCGCGAGGCCGAGCACGAGGCCGAGGAGATCATCGAGCAGGCCCGCCGCGAGGCCGTCGCCTACGCCGCCGACGCCGTCCGCAAGACGGACGAGTATGTCGCGCGCCGCACCAAGATCGCCGAGCAGAAGATCGTCCAGGCCGAGGCCCAGGCCCTTTCGGAGGTGCGCGGCCTCTCGACCGACGTCGCGATCGCTGCAGCCGAGCGGATCCTCAAGAGCAAGGTCGCCGGCACCGAGGCAGAGCGCCTCGTGACAGGCGCCATCAACGAAGTGAAGGCCCGGCTGCACTAGCGGCGAACTCTCCTTGAGGGAGGCGCGGGAGTCTGACGCACGGCCGAGATACGTGGGCGCTGCTTGCTCTGGCGACGCGGTCACGCCGAAGCATCGCCGCAACCTCCGAGCTCCCCCCTTGAGGGGGAGCGGGCTTTCGCGAGGCGAACCCCGGACGCCGATCCGGGGGAAACCGTCGGAGGTCTCGGCCTGTCCGCGAGCTCGAAGCTGGCGGACAGACCCCCACCGAAGCTTGCTCCTTGCAATCGCAACCTTTCGCCTCCCCGCAAGGGGGACGCTCGGGAGATTGTGGCGCGCTTTGCGGATGACGGGCTCGGAGTTACGGGAGGGCGATGACGCTCTCTGCCCGCGCGGCCAGACGGTCCCCTAGATCAGCAGAGCCTCGGGCTCGGCTTCCTCCGGCTCAAGCTGCAGCCGCACTGGCGCAAAGCTCCGCCGGTGGTGGACGCAAGGGCCATGCTCGTCGAGCGCGGCGAAATGGGCCGGGGTCGAGTATCCCATGTGCGATTCGAAGCCGTAGCCGGGGAAGGCGCGGCCGACCCGGGACATCAGACGGTCGCGCGTCACCTTGGCGACGATCGACGCCGCCGCGATCGATACGGATCGGCCGTCGCCGCCGACCAGCGTCTGTGCTGGGCAGGGCAGCCATGGCGGCAGCATGTTGCCGTCGACCAGCACATGGTCCGGCGTTCGTTCGAGGCCGCGGAGGGCCTGGCTCATCGCCCAGAGCGATGCCCGGAGAATGTTCATACGGTCCACCCGCTCGCGGCTCGCGACCGCGACCGACACGAGGGCCCGTTCCATGATCTTGTCGTAGAGACGCTCGCGCTCGGCGCGATCGATCTGCTTCGAATCCTGCAGGCCGCGCGGGAATTTTGGACCGTCGAACATGACGGCGGCGACGACGACTGGACCAGCCAGCGGGCCGCGGCCGACCTCGTCCACGCCGGCGACCCATGTCGCCCCCCGCTTCCGGGCCCGACGCTCGAACTCGTCCGTCGGCTTCTGCGGCTCTTCGGGGAGCAACATCGAATCGGTCTTGGCACGGCGGGGCATCCGCGCATCGTGCCGATCGCGCGGTGCGAATCAACTGCGGCCGGTCGCCCTCAGAACAGGCTGAGCTGCGCAGGCTGGAGCGGCGGCCGGAAGAGGTCGGTCCGGAGCGGCGGATGCTCGCCGTCGAGACCGAGCCGCTTGCACGCGATCTCGAACCGCCGGCCGATCTGCCAGGCATAGGGGCCATTGCCGGTCATCCGCTGGCCCCAGCTCGAATCATAGTCCCTGCCGCCGCGCATCGAGCGGATCAGCGACAGGACGTGCTCGTAGCGGTCCGGATAGTGGGCGCGCAGGAACTCCTTGAAGAGCTCCGCCACCTCCTGCGTCAGCCGAAGGAGCACGTAGCCGGCCCCGATCACGCCCTGCGCCTTCGCTGCATCGAGGATGCGCTCCATCTCGGCTTCGTTGACGGCCGGGATGATCGGGGCGGTCATCACGAAGGTCGGGATGCCGGCCGCGGAGAGCTGGCGCAGGGCATCGAGCCGCTTCGGCGGCGTCGAGGCCCGCGGCTCCATCGCGCGGGCGAGCTTCCGGTCCAGCGTCGTCACCGACATGCCGACGCGGACGAGGCCGCGTTCGGCCATCGGCGCGAGGAGGTCGATGTCGCGTGTGATGAGCGCGTTCTTGGTCAGGATGCCGACGGGATGGTTCGCCCGCGACAGGACCTCGAGCACCTCGCGCATGATGCGGTGCTTCTTCTCGATCGGCTGGTACGGATCGGTGTTGGTGCCGATCGCGATCTTGTCGACCTTGTAGCCGGGCTTCGACAGCTCCTTCTCGAGGAGCCGCGCGGCATCGGGCTTGGCGAACAGCTTTGTCTCGAAGTCGAGGCCCGGCGACAGGCCCATATAAGCGTGCGTCGGCCGGGCAAAGCAGTAGACGCAGCCGTGCTCGCAGCCGCGATAGGGGTTGATCGACTGGTTGAAGCCGATATCGGGCGAATCGTTGGTGGTGATGATCTTCCGCGGCCGCTCGATCTGGACCTCGGTCTTGAGCGGCGGAAGCTCGTCCAGCGAGTCCCAGCCATCGTCGACATCGACGCGCTGGAGCGGCTCGAAGCGGCCGGTTCGGCTCGACTCGGTGCCCCGCCCGCGCCGCCGATCGGGCGCGATCGGGACCGCGTCGATCCTCGACGAGACAAGAGCGCCCTTCGGCGAATCCTGTGTGTTGCGGGCGGCGGACATGAATTCATTCCTACGCCGTTCGCATGAACAAAGCAAGAACGCAAAGCTGCAACACGTCGAGTGCGGCGCCGGACCGTCGCTATTCGATGATCTCCGTGGCCGTGACGATGAGGTTGAGCGGAACGCTGATTCCGAGCGCCTCGGCTGTGGCGAGGTTGATGACGAGCTCGAAGGCCGTCGGCTCAACGACGGGCAGCTCAGCGGGGTCTTCGCCGTTCGGGATGCGGCGGACATAGGCTCCGGCGCCATGATAGAGGGCGGGAAGGTCGATGCCGTAGCTCATCAGCCCTCCCGCGATCGGACCTTCCCGGGATCCGTGCATCGTTGCGATGCCCGCCTCGGCAGCGCGGGCCAGGATGTGGCCCTGAAGCGACGTCCGACGAAGGAGGAGCCGAACTGGATCAGGAGCGCCCGGCTCGAAGCGGCCACCATCTGCGTAAACGCGGCGTTGACCTCAGGCACGTTGCTTGCGGTGTGGATTCGCAGCACGAGCCCCAGTTGCGCAGCGGCCTCATCGAGTCCGCGGACGTCCTCGTCGAGGCCCGGCATCGTCTGGTCGAGCATGACGTCGATTGTGCGTCCGAAAAGGCAGCATCTCGTGGACGAGCTGGAGCCGCTTGCTGTCGGGGAACGATCCGAAGGTCGTGAAACCGGTGAGATTGCCGCCCGGGCGACAGACGCTCTCGATGAGGCCGAGCGCCTTCATCGACTTCGTGACGCCGTCGCGGCGGCGGCGCCATAGCCATCGCCTGGCAGAGGGCACGGGGGGGCCTCGCCGCAAGGCGGGCCCCTCAGGCGCGCTTGAGGCGCGGCATCACTTCCGTGAAGTTGCACGGCTTCTGCCGGCTGTCGAACTGGAGCTTCAGGATGCCGTCCCAGGCGTCGCGGCAGGCGCCGGGGGAGCCCGGCAGGACGAAGATGAAGGTGTCGCGCGCAAGTCCCGCCGTCGCGCGCGACTGGATCGTCGACGTGCCGATCTTCTCGAAGCTGATGCGGTGAAAGACGGCCGCGAAGCCTTCGATCCTCTTGTCGAACAGCGGCTCGATCGCGTCCGGCGTCACGTCGCGGACGGCCAGACCGGTGCCGCCGGTCGTCAGGATCACGTCCACCTCGGGGTCGTCGATCCAGGGCTCTACGGCATGGCGGATCGCTCCGAAATCGTCGGGCACGATCTTCCGGTCGGCGAGCACATGGCCCGCCTCGCCGATCCGGGTCGCGAGCGTGTCGCCGGATTTGTCGTCGGCCGGAGTCCGCGTGTCGGAAACGGTCAAGACCGCAAAGCGGATCGGAATCATTTCGTCGGACAAGGGAAACTCCTCAGGAGCCGCCGGTCGTGGTGGCTATCGCCCACCAGTCCGGTTCGGCGGAGCGGATGAGACGGGCCGCGTGCTCGGCCGCGTCGCGGAAGGGGAAGATGCCGAACACCGTCGAGCCCGAGCCCGACATCCGGGCGAACATGCAGCCGGGTGATGCGATCAGCGCCTGCAGCGCGTGACCGATCGCCGGAGCGCAGTCCCGGGCGGTGTCCTCGAGCCCGTTGCGGGTCTGCCTCAGCCAGCGGACGAACTCCGCGACGCTGGCGAACGCCGCCGGCAATGTGGGGAGCTCGGGGTCGCGCGGTCCGAACAGCCGCCGGAAGACCATCGCCGTACTTACCGAAACCGCCGGCCAGACGAGCACGACATGAAGCGCGGGGATGCCAGGAACGGTCCGAAGCCGCTCGCCCTTGCCGCCGGCCAAAAGAGGCTCGGACACGAGGCACATGGGCACGTCGGCGCCGAGTTCGCCGGCCACCTCGTGAAGCACGTCGCCGGGCACCGGTACCTCGGCGCGGCCGGCGAGGATGCGGAGCATCGCGGCAGCGTCGGCCGAGCCGCCTCCGAGCCCCGCGCCGACGGGCAGGTTCTTCTGCAGCCGCACCCGGAGGTCTCCACGCTCCACGCCTGCGACGACCGTGAAGTGCGCGGCAACTCGTGCGACGAGATTGCCCTCGGACGGCTCCGCGGCAAGCTGATGGGCGAAGGGCCCGTCGATTTCGAGGCGCGGGGTCCCCTCCTCGACCGTCAGGACGTCGCCGGCGTCGGCGAAGACGACGAGCGATTCCAGGTCATGGAAACCGTCGCTGCGCCTCCCGAGCACGTGGAGGGCAAGGTTGAGCTTGGCCCGGGCGGCCTCTCTTGTCGCCGGATCGGGCGCCCTTTCCTCGACGGCGTCGCCGGCGGCCCGTGTCAATCCGGAAGACCGTTGAGCAGCTTGTCGGCGATCCGCGCGCGCTGCTCGTCCGTCGGGTCGAAAATGAGGGCGTGGTTCCACTGATAGGCAGCCTCGATCCGGCGCCCCACGCGCCAGTAGGCGTCGCCCAGATGGTCGAAGATCTCGGGGTTGTTGGGCGTCAGCTCGACGGCGCGTTCGAGGGTCTCCACCGCAAGCTCATAGTCGCCGAGCTTGTAATAGGCCCAGCCGAGGCTGTCGACGATGTAGCCTGCTTCCGGCTGCTGCTCCACCGCGCGCTGGATCATCGCCAGCGCCTCTTCGGTGTTCTCGCCGCGGTCGATCCACGAATAGCCGAGATAGTTGAGGACGTCGGGATGATCGGGGGCGAGTTCGAGCGCCCGCCGGAAGTCGGCGACCGCGAGGTCGAACTCGCCCTCGCGCTCGTAGCCGATGGCCCGCACGAAATAGAGCCGCCAATAGGAGGGCGATGGATCGGCCTCGGCGTCGATCGCGGGCGCGACTGCCTCGATCGTCTCCGCGAAACGCTCCTGGCTGCGATAGAGATTGCCGAGCGCCAGCGCGATGACCGGGTCGGTGGGATCCGCGGCCGCGATAGGCGTAAGCCGGGCGATGGCGTCATCGATCTGGCCGAGGATCGCCTCGCTCGTTGCCGCCGACGTCGCCGCCAGCGGATAGAGCGGGTCATCGACGTCGATGGTGTCGAAGGCGTTGATCGCCTCGAGCTGGCGGTCGAGATTCTGCAGGAGGTCCCCCAGCGCAAGCGCCGTGAGGGAGGAATCCGGCAACAGGCGCCGCGCAAGCTGCAGGAACGGGACCGTGGTTTGGCCGCCATCGTCGCCGATCGCCGTGGCGAGGTCGTAGAAGACCTGGCCGGCGCCGCCGCGGGCGTCCGCCACGATCGGTCCGCCGAAATCGCCGGCCTCGATGGCCCGGAGCCGGGCAAGGGCGAGCGGCTGGTCCGGCACCTCGGCAAGGAAGGCGTTCAGGACCTCGGTGGCGCGCGCCACGTCCCCGGTGCGGGCCAGGAGGCTCGCGAGGAGTTCCGTCGGGCCGAGGGACTGATCGATGGAATAGGAGACCTCCGCCAAAGCGAGGGCGCGGTCGGTCAGGCCCGCGGCGTCGGCGATGAGGGCGCTGTGGTAGATCTTGAACGGTTCGTACCAGGGCTCACCCGACAGCGCGTCGATCCGCACCAGGGCGGCCTCGGGGTCGCCGAGCCCGAAATCAACCCAGCCATTGACCAGGCCCACCGCGAGGGTGGCGATCGGATCGCCTTCGATGGCGTCAAGATGCGTGCGGGCCGCCTCGAACTGGGCCGTGCGGATCGCCTGTGTGGCGAGGACCAGACGGGCGGGCTCGTAGGTGGGGTCGATTTCCACCAGCCCGCCGGCGATCGGGGCCGCGGCGGCGATGTTGCCGATGTCCAGCCACATCGAGAACACGAGGCTCGCGAGCTGCGTGTTCGCGGGATCACGCTGCAGGACGAAGCTGTAGTACCAGGCCGCCGCCTCGATGTCGTTCTGAGCCGCTGCCGCCTGCGCGGCGAGGAAGGCGCCGCTCGTGGTGGTGACCAGCGGTGCCCCCGGCGCCTGCGCGGATGCCGGAAGCGTTCCGGCGACGGCAAGGGCGGGGGCAAGGATGAGGGCTGCTGCCTTGAGGCGGAGTCGCATGGACTTTCTTCGTCCTGGTGCTGGCGGAGCGGGTGGCGTCCGCTATTGGTCAGTAGGCGCGTTCGATACAGAAATCGACGGCTTCAAGAAGCGCAGCTTTGTGTGGCGAATCCGGGAACGGCGCGAGCGCGTCGCGGGCGACGTCGCCGTAGTGGCGGGCACGGCGAACGGTATCGTCAAGCGCATTGTGCTTGCGGAGGAGGGCGATTGCCTGCTCGAGGTCGCCATCCACGATCTCCTTGCGCTCCACCACGCGCCGCCAGAAGGCGCGATCGGCATTGGAGCCGCGGCGATAGGAGAGGACGAGCGGGAGCGTGATCTTGCCCTCGCGAAAATCGTCGCCGACGGACTTGCCGAGGTCGCTGGAGTCCCCGCCATAGTCGAGGACGTCGTCGATGAGCTGGAAGACGAGGCCGAGATTGGATCCGTAGGACCGGAACGCGGCGCGCTCGTCCCGCCCGCCGCCGGCAAGGACCGGGCCGACCTCGGCCGCCGCCGCGAACAGGGACGCGGTCTTGGCCATGACGATGGCAAGGTACTCGTCCTCGGTCGTCGCCATGTTGTTGGCGGCGGCGAGTTGATGGACCTCGCCTTCCGCGATGACGGCGGCGGCGTCGGAGAGGATCGCGAGGGCGTCGATCGAGCCGACTTCCACCATCATCTTGAACGCCTGGCCGAGCAGGAAGTCGCCGACGAGGACGCTGGCGGCGTTGCCCCACAGCATGCGGGCGGCGAGCTTGCCGCGGCGGAGTTCGCTGTCGTCCACGACGTCGTCGTGAAGGAGCGTCGCCGTGTGCATGAACTCGACGCCGGCGGCGAGGTTGACGTGGCCCGTGCCGGCGTAGCCGCACATCCGGGCGGCCGCGAGGGTCAGCATCGGCCGCAGGCGCTTGCCGCCGGACGAGATGAGGTGGTTGGCGACCTCGGGAATGAGCGCGACGTCCGAGCCGGTGCGCGACAGGATCATCGCATTGACCCGCTCGAGGTCGGCTCGAACGAGGCTGGACAGCGCTTCAATTCCGGACGGCCGCCGCCGCTGGTCCTCGTCGAGAGCAACTACAACGCCCAAACGCCAACTCCCTCGACCCCTCGCCGGCGGCGACAATAGGCAGAAGCCAGAAGAGGAACAAGCCGCGCCCGCCGCCGCGCATTGTCTAAGGCCGGCGCCATCCCTACTGTCCTCCGGCCGTCGGAGGTTGAGCGAAGCAATGGAAGAAGTCCTGAGGACGAACGATGCCGTCCTTCTGTCCTTCGTGGAGGCTCTGCTTAAGGAAGCAGGAATTCCGACACAGATTTTTGATCAGAACATGAGCATCATCGAAGGATCGATCGGCATCCTGCCGCGGCGGCTTCTGGTGCCGAGCGACGAGATCGAGGCAGCACGGGCAATCCTCGAAGAATCCGGCATGGCGGCCGAGGTTTCGCGGCCACGCAAGCCGCGATGAGCCTTGCGGTGAACGCCGAGGACTATTCCGCCGATGCCTTCCTCGGCGGTCGCGTCAGTATCCTGCAGCCGAAGCGGGGCCATCACCGGTCCGGTCTCGAGGCGGTGCTTCTCGCCGCAGCCCTGCCCGTCGGCCTTGAAGGCGTGATCGTCGACCTCGGCGCCGGGGCGGGCGTAGCGGGCCTTTGCGCCGCCAGCCTCCGGCCGGCCGCTTCCGTGGTGCTGGTCGAGCGCGAAGCGGCGCTGGTCGCGGTGGCACGAACGACGCTTGCCCGGGCCGAGAACGCCGCGCTCGCCGAACGGGTGGCTATTGCGGAGGTCGATGTCGCGGCTCCGGAGGCGGCGCGGATCGCGGCCGGAATCCCTCGCGGCGAAGCCGCCGCCGTTCTCACCAATCCGCCATTCCACGACAACCGGTCCGTCCGTGTGTCGCCGGCGGCGGCCCGCGCCGCTGCGCATGTCCTGCCTGACGGCCTCGAGCCATGGTTTCGCACGGCGGCATCGGCCTTGCGTCCGCAAGGCCTGCTGGTGGCCGTCACTCTGGCGTCGGCCGTCGCCGAGGCGCTCGACGTCCTCGGCCGGCGCTTCGGAGACGTCGTGCTGCTGCCGATCCATCCGCGCGCTGAGGAACCGGCGCATCGGCTGTTGCTCGGCGCCCGCAAGGGACGACGGGGATCGCCGACGATCCTCCCGGGCCTGGTCCTGCATGACGGCCCGGGCAACGCCTTCGCCCCGAATGTCGAGGCGATCCTTCGTGGCGTTGCGGACCTCTCGGAGGCGCATCCGCCCTGGCGGCACGCTGTGGGCGGGGCCATTTGACAACCGAAGCATGCCGCGCCGAACCTGGCGCAAGGACCGGGAAATGACCGATACCGCACCGACGCCGACGCCGCGACGCCGATTTCCGTACCTGCGGGCGGCGGCGCCCGTCGTTCCCGTCGTCAGCCTCAGCGGGGTCATCGCCAGCCGCGGCTATGGTCAAAGGCTCAGCATCGACTCGGTGACAAAGCCGCTCGACCGCGCGTTCGGCAACCGCGACGCGGTGGCGGTCGCAATCGTCATCAATTCGCCGGGCGGCTCCCCGGTCCAGGCCAACCTCATCCACCAGCGCATCCGGGCCCTCGCCGCCGAGAAGAAGAAGCCGGTCATCGCCTTCGTCGAGGATGTCGCGGCGTCGGGCGGCTATCTCGTCGCACTTGCCGCCGACGAGATCATCGCCGACCGCAACTCCGTCATCGGGTCGATCGGCGTCGTCTCGGCCGGCTTCGGCTTCACCGGCCTCATGGAGAAGCTCGGCGTCGAGCGCCGCCTCTATACGGCCGGCAAGTCCAAGGCGATGCTCGACCCTTTCTCGCCGGAGAAGAAGGCCGACGTGGAGCACCTCCGCGCCCTCCAGGAAGAGATCCATCAGTGGTTCATTGCGCTGGTCAAGGCGCGGCGTCCCGGCCTCTCCACGACCGCGGACCTCTTCAACGGCGCCTACTGGACGGGCGCGGCCGCGGTGACCTACGGCCTGATCGACCGCCTGGGCGATGTCAGAACCGTCATGCGCGAGCGGTATGGCGACAAGGTCAAGCTCCCGGTCATCGCCGAGCGACGCGGCATGTTCCGCCGTCTGGTCGGTGGCACGGGGGGTGGCTTGGCGGCGCAGGCCGCAGATGCGATGATCTCCGCGGCCGAGGATCGCGCCGAGTGGCAACGGTTCGGCCTATGAGGCAACGATGTCCCAACTGACCCTTGCGGCTCTCATCGCCGTCGCCGGCTGGCTCGCGTGGAAATCCTTCGGCCCGACCCGGCGCCAGGCGCCGCCGGCGCCCCAGCCGGTCCGTCCGCGCGCGACCCAGCTCGAGCTCGATCCGAAGACGGGAATCTACCGTCCGATCGAGCGCGACCGGAACTGACCATCCACCCGCTTCACATTCGCTTGCTTGACCGGCCGGCGCCGCGCCGCTAGCCGGATGCGGCATCTGCCGTCCCGCCGGTCAAAGTATGTCCCGCACGCTCGATCCCAAGCGGTCCTTCCAGGACCTCATCCTGACGCTCCAGCTTTTTTGGGCGGAGCGCGGCTGCGTGATCCTGCAGCCCTATGACATCGAGATGGGCGCCGGCACCTTCCACCCGGCGACGACGCTGCGCGCGCTTGGCCCGCGGCCGTGGAAGGCGGCCTACGTCCAGCCCTCCCGGCGCCCGAAGGATGGCCGCTACGGCGAGAACCCCAACCGACTGCAGCACTACTACCAGTTCCAGGTCATCCTGAAGCCGAGCCCGCCGGACCTCCAGGAACTCTACCTCGCGTCGCTCCGAGCCATCGGCGTCGACTTCCGCCTCCACGACATCCGCTTCGTCGAGGACGACTGGGAGAGCCCGACGCTCGGCGCCTGGGGCCTCGGCTGGGAGTGCTGGTGCGACGGCATGGAGGTGTCGCAGTTCACCTATTTCCAGCAGGTCGCCGGCATCGAATGCGCGCCCGTCTCGGGCGAGCTGACCTACGGCCTCGAGCGCCTCGCGATGTACGTGCAGGGCGTCGAGAACGTCTATGACCTCAACTTCAACGGCGGCGAGGGAGCGGACCGCGTCTCCTATGGCGACGTGTTCCTCCAGGCCGAGAAGGAATATTCGCGGCACAATTTCGAGCACGCCGACGTCGAGATCCTCTTCCAGCGCTTCCGCGACGCCGAGAAGGAGTGCCTCGCGCTATTGAAGGCCGGTGACAACCGGGACGACCGGCATCTCATGGTGCAGCCGGCCTACGATCAGTGCATCAAGGCGAGCCACGCCTTCAACCTCCTCGACGCCCGCGGCGTGATCTCGGTGACCGAGCGGCAGAGCTACATCCTGCGGGTGCGCGAGCTCGCGAAGGCTTGCGGCGCGGCCTGGCTCAAGACCGAAGCCGCGGCTGCCTGAACAACGACGATGCCCGACCTTCTCCTTGAACTGTTCTCCGAGGAAATCCCGGCCCGCATGCAGCGGCGTGCCGCGGAAGACCTCAAGAAGCTTGTCACCGACGCGCTGGTCGAGGCCGGCTTCGTCTATGAGGGCGCGAAGGCGTTTGCGACGCCGCGGCGGCTGGCGCTGACGGTCAACGGCATTCCCTCGCGCTCGGCCGACATCCGCGAGGAGAAGAAAGGGCCGCGGGTCGGCGCACCGGAGGGCGCGATCCAGGGCTTCCTGAAGGCGGCCGGCCTGTCGTCGATCGACCAGGCAAAGGTGCAGTGGGATCCGAAGAAGGGCGACTTCTACGTCGCCGTCGTCGAGAAGCCCGGCGCGGCGGCGCAGGAGATGCTCGCCGAGACGCTGCCGGAAATCATCCGCGAGTTTCCCTGGCCGAAATCGATGCGCTGGGGCGCGGCGTCGGCGGAGCCGGGGAGCCTCCGCTGGGTGCGGCCGCTCCATGCGATCGTCGCGACCTTCGGGCCGGAGACCGAAGACCCGGAAGTGGTCCCGTTCCAGGCCGGCGAGATCGTGGCCGGCGACACCACCTTCGGCCATCGCTTCATGGCGCCGGCACCGATCACGGTGAAGCGCTTCGAGGACTACCAGCACGCGCTCACCGCGGCCAAGGTCGTGCTCGACGCGGACCGGCGGAAGGACATCGTGCTCCACGACGCGCGTGACCGCGCGTTCGCGCTCGGCCTAGAACTGGTCGAGGACGAGGGGCTTCTGGAAGAGGTCGCGGGCCTCAATGAATGGCCTGTCGTTCTAGTCGGCTCGTTCGAGGAATCGTTCCTCGAAATCCCGCCCGAGGTGATCCGGGCGACGATCCGTGCCAACCAGAAGTGCTTCGTGCTGCGCGACCCGAAGACCGACGGTCTCGCGCCCCGCTTCGTGCTCGTCGCGAACATCGAGGCGGCGGACGGCGGCAAGGAGATCGTCGCCGGCAACGAGCGCGTCATCCGCGCCCGCCTGTCCGACGCGCGGCATTTCTGGCTGACCGACCAGCGCGACCTGCCGGGCCATGAGTCCCCGGCGATGCGCGACGCGGCGGCAAAGCTCGGCCTCGATCTGTCGAAGCCGCTCGACCAGCGGATGGCGAAGCTCGCCGCGACCGGCGTCGTGTTCCACGAGAAGCTGGGCACGCAGGGCGAGCGGGTCGAGCGCATCGTGCGGCTCGCGGCGGAGATCGCGGATGTGCTCTCGGCCCGGCCCGGGTTCTTCGGCGATCCGGCGCCGGCGAGCGCGGAGGAGCTGCAGCTCGAGCGCGATGCGTTCCGGACCAAGGTGATCCGCGCCGCGTCGCTGGCGAAGGCGGATCTGCCGACCGAGATGGTCGGCGAGTTCCCGGAGCTGCAGGGGCTGATGGGCGCCTACTATGCGAGCGCGCAGGGCGAGGACCCGTCGGTCGCCGCGGCGATCGAGGATCACTACAAGCCGCTTGGCCCGGGCGACCGAGTGCCGACCGACCCGGTCGCCATCGCCGTGGCCCTTGCCGACAAGCTCGACATTCTCGTCGGCTTCTGGGCGATCGATGAGAAGCCGACGGGAAGCAAGGACCCGTATGCCCTGCGGCGAGCCGCGCTCGGCGTGATCCGGATTGTTCTTCAGACCAGCCTGCGTGTCGGCGTACGGAAACCGATCTTAGTCGCGTTGGCGAAGACCTACGTTCGGCTGCAGCTACAAACCGTTGCCGGTGCCCGGCGAGCAGCGGGGGCGTTCAAAGAGATCGCGGGACGCGACGTGTCAGACGAGCTCGCTGCTTGGATCGATGAACAAGAGAGCCCGCAGGGTGGTACGCAGGCAATTCTGAACCGGTACGGAGACGCCGCATGGAATGCCTACGTTGACCTCCTTGCCTTCCTCGCCGATCGGCTGAAGGTTCAGCTCCGCGATCAGGGCGCGCGGCATGACCTCGTGGATGCCGTGTTCGCGCTCGGCAACCAGGATGACCTTCTCCTCATCGTCCGCCGGGTGGAGGCGCTGGGCGCTTTCCTCGACAGCGAGGACGGCAAGAACCTCCTCGCCGGCTATCGCCGCGCGGCGAACATCCTCCGCGACGAAGAGAAGAAGTCGGGCGCCGTATCCGGCGTGCCGACCGCCGGCACCGAGCCTGAGGAAGTCGCGCTCTTCAATGCCGTGCGTGAGGCCGAGGCGGCCGCCGCCGCGGCGGTCGCGGCCGAGGACTTTGTCGGCGCGATGGCGGCGCTTGCCAAGCTGCGCGCGCCGGTCGACGCGTTCTTCGACAAGGTCCTCGTGAACGCGCCGGACCCGGAGGTCCGGCAAAACCGCCTTCGCCTCCTGAACCGCATCCGCGAGGCGACGCTCACCGTCGCCGATTTCTCGAAGGTTGGCGGCTGATTGCACCGCGCCGCGTTCTCACGCCTCTCCCGCAAGGGGGACTGTTGCCTGGTTCCGCTTCCCGATCGGAGCACAGCCTGCAAACCCGCCCCTCCCCGGGCTTGACCCGGGGCCCATTGGCTTCTCGACCGATCCGGAGTCTTGGAATCCAGTCGATTCCGCGTCGGCGGAACCGCCATTGGACCCCGGGTCAAGCCCGGGGAGGAGGTCTTGGGGGGTGTGCCCGCAACCGATCCGTCCCTCACGGACCTCCACGCAACAGTCCCCTCAGGGGGAGAGATGGACGGAAACCGCCGCGGCCGCCCGGACCTTCGAGGTCAGCCAGGTGGTGCGCCGGCCTTATGCGGCCAGACCGGCGGCGCTTCGGTACGGAACCGTGCTTTTCCCGCTGACGTTTGCTCCTGCCTTTCATCACGAAAGAACAGGGGCAGAGCCATGGAACTCAACCTCATCACGATCCAGCCGATCGTAGCCCTCGCCGCCGGCATCCTCATCCTGCTGATGCCCCGGCTCCTCAACTACATCGTCGCCATCTACCTGATCATCGTCGGGGTGACCGGCCTGCTCGCGTAGTGCCGCCGCGGGCCTTGCGCGGAGGGGGGCGGGGTCTGCTGGAGAACTATCAGCACCGTCGGCGATATGCCGCCGCCTACCCCGATAACAGCAGCGGTAACAGCGATAACCGATAACCGCATGCTCCGGGCGTCTTCTCCGCCGGTTATCGGTTATCGCGGTTATGGGGCTCGCGGGCGTGATCCCTTGGTGTGGGAGCGGCAACCGGATCTCGCTGAACGACGACCAGCACGTTCAGCCAACGGCCGTGGATTGCTCCCACCGACAACAGCGCTCTCCCCGGCGCCCCGCTCTCATCGTTATCGTTATCGATGTTATCGGGGGCGGAGTAACAGTCGCCCCGTCGCATCCTCGCATTCGGAGGGACTGTTGCGCAGAGTGGCGCGGCGGCGGATCAGTTGCCGGTAGACCTATCAACGACCTCCTCCCCAGGCTTGACCCGGGGCCCATTTGGCAATTCCACGGAAACGGAATCGCCCTGAATTCTCAACGCTTCGGATTGGCGGAGCGCCAACGGACCCGGGTCCCGCCCGGGAGGACTGACCTGATGGGCGGTGCTCCGACGAGACCGAACCACGCAACAGGCCCATTTGGGGCCGGATCCCCTGCGACGGACCCGCGACTCCTGCCTGATTGGCAAGCGACCTCGGCTGGTCCATAGTCCCCGCCTCGCCTTCAGGGAGGCGGCGGCGGGTCTTGCTTGCGCCGCTCCTCGCATTAGATATACTCATGTTGAGCATATCTCCGGAAGGCGGAGGATTGAAGGATGGCCAAGGTCTACGACGCAGCAATGACACCTGGTGGGTTTCAGCCGGTTCCCGGCGGCCTGCCGATGCCGTCGCTCGACTACACCGACGAGGTCGCGCACGAGACTGCCCACATCTACGAGCGGGTGAAGGACGTCATCCCGGCGGTCGAGTGGCCGTTCCATGCGCCCTACATCAAGGCGATCAACGACCTCAAGAAGGTCCGCAACGCCGTCATCCTCGCGCACAACTACCAGACGCCCGAGATCTTCCATGGCGTTGCCGACGTCGTCGGCGACTCGCTGCAACTCGCCCGCGAGGCGGCCAAGACGGATGCCTCGGTCATCGTCCAGTGCGGCGTTCATTTCATGGCCGAGACCTCGAAGCTCCTCAATCCCGACAAGACCGTGCTGATCCCCGACCGCCGCGCCGGCTGCTCGCTCGCGGAGTCGATCACGGGCGCCGACGTGCGGCTCCTTCGCGAGCGCTATCCGGGTGTGCCGATCGTCACCTACGTCAACACGTCGGCTGAGGTGAAGGCGGAGAGCGACATCACCTGCACGTCCTCGAACGCGCTTGCGGTCGTGGAGAGCTTTGGCGCCGACACGGTGCTGCTGATCCCGGACGAATATCTGGCGCAGAACGTCGCCGCGCAGACCAAGGTGAAGATCCTCACCTGGAAGGGGCATTGCGAGGTCCATGAGCGGTTCACCGCGGCGGAACTTCTCGAGTTCAAGGCCGCGCATCCCGGGCTCGAGATCATTGCCCATCCCGAATGCCCGCCCGAGATCGTCGCCATCGCCGACTTCACCGGCTCGACCTCGGGGATGATCAAATACGTCAAGGGTAACAAGCCGCCCAAGGCGCTGTTCGTCACCGAGTGCTCGATGGCGGCTAACGTCAAGGAAGCGGTGCCGGAGGTGGAGTTCATCGGTCCCTGCAACCTCTGCCCGCACATGCAGCGGATCACGCTCCCGAAGATCCTGCGGAGCCTGCTGACGCTGACGGACGAGGTCACGGTCGATCCGGCGGTCGCCGAGAAGGCGCGCGCCGCGGTCGAGCGGATGATCAACCTCAAGGCCTGATCTTTCGGTCGTCGAAGTCGGAGCCTCCGACTTCAGCCGACCACCCGCATGGGACGCTGCCACGAATGCTCGAAGGCGAACTCGACCGCTTCTTCCCGCCGCAATCCGGCGCCGGCAATGACGACGTCATCATCGTCGGCGGCGGGCTCGCGGGCCTCTTCTGCGCGCTCCGGCTTGCGCCGCGTCCGGTGACGGTGATCGCGGCAGCCCCGCTGGGCGAGGGCGCATCGTCGGTGTGGGCGCAGGCGGGCGTTGCGGCAGCGATCAGCCCCGGCGACAGCATCGCCTCGCATTTCGCCGACACGGTCGCGGCGGGCGCGGGCATCGTCGACGAGGCGGTCGCCGACGGCATGGTCCGCGAGGCGTCCGACCGCGTCCACGATCTCCTCGCCTATGGCGTCCCGTTCGACCGCGACCTCGAAGGCCGGCTGATGATGTCGCGCGAGGCCGCACATTCGGCGGCGCGCATCGTCCGTATCGGCGGCGACACCGCCGGCGCCGGCATCATGCAGGCGCTGATCGCGGCCGTCCGGCGGACGCCCTCGATCCGTGTCGTCGAAGGCATGATCGGCGAGAGCTTGCTGCATGATCGCAATCAGGTCACCGGGCTCGTCGCGCGCGACCGCGCGACCGGAACCCGTACCGTGTTCCGCGCCCGGGGCGTCGTCTTGGCCGCCGGCGGCTCGGGCAATCTCTTCGCCGTCACCACCAATCCGGTCGAGGCCAGAGGCGACGGCATCGCCATGGCCGCGCGGGCCGGCGCCGTGATCGCCGACGCCGAGTTCGTGCAGTTCCACCCCACCGCGATCGACGTCGGCCGCGATCCCGCGCCGCTCGCCACCGAGGCGCTGCGCGGTGCCGGCGCCATCGTCGTTGACGAGAAGGGCGACCGTTTCCTCTTCGATGCCGATCCGCTGGCGGAGCTCGCGCCGCGCGACATCGTCGCCCGTGGCATCCACCGGCACCAGCTCGCCGGCCATCGCGTCTTCCTCGACGCGCGAAACGCCATCGGCGCGCGCTTTCCCGAGGCCTTCCCGACGGTGTACGCCGCCTGCCGGAAGGCCGGCATCGACCCCGCGGTCGACCTGATCCCGATCACGCCGGCGGCGCACTACCACATGGGCGGCGTCTTCGTGGACGCGAACGGCCGCTCGACGGTCGACGGTCTGTGGGCCTGCGGCGAGACCGCTTCGACCGGCGCCCACGGGGCGAACCGGCTCGCGTCCAACTCGCTCCTGGAAGCGGTGGTCTTCGCCGCGCGCATCGCGGACGACATCAAGGGCTTTCTGCCGCATGCCGGCACCGCCGCGAGGACGCTGCGGGCGGTCGGCGGGGCCGGGAAGGACCGCTCCGACTCCGCGGCGATGGCCGGGCTCCGCCGGATCATGACGACGGAGGTTGGCGTGATCCGCGATCGTGCGGGGCTCCTCCGCGCTCTCGGCTTGATCGACCGGCTCGAACGCAGCCGCGGTGCCGACGCGATCCGTAACCAGCTCGTGACGGCACGCTTGATCGCCGCGGCGGCACTGCTGCGGACCGAGAGCCGCGGCGCGCATTTCCGGTCGGATCATCCCGCGCCCGATCCGACGCAGGCGAGGCGGAGCTTCTTCACGCTCGCCGAAGCGTTCCGCGTGGCCGCGGGCGAGCTGCCGGCGGCTGCGGCGGCTCCGCGCACTCTCACGGCCGCGGGCTAACCGATGGCCGTGCTCGCGCCCCCGCCATCGGGGCTGATGGCCGATGCCGTGCGCACGGCCCTCGCCGAGGATCTTGGCCGTGCCGGTGACGTCACCTCCACGGCGACGATTCCTGCCGACATGACGACGACCGCCGAAATCGTGACCCGGAAGCCCGGGGTCCTGTCCGGCATTCCATTAGCCGTCGAAGCATTCCGGCAGATTGATCCCGCCCTCGCGGTCACGATGCTGCGCCGCGACGGCGAGACGCTGATGGCGGCCGATGCCGTCCTTCGCGTCTCCGGCAACGCCCGTTCGATCCTCGCGGCCGAGCGGGTCGCGCTCAACTTCCTCACCCACCTCTCCGGGGTCGCCACGGCAACGGCGGCGTTCGCCGAGGCGATCCGCGACACCGATGCGCGGATCGTCTGTACGCGAAAGACGATCCCGGGCCTTCGCGCCTTCCAGAAATACGCGGTGCGCTGCGGCGGCGGGGCGAACCACCGCTTCGGCCTCGACGATGCCGTCCTCATCAAGGACAACCATATCGCCGTTGCCGGGGGCGTGGTGCCCGCGATCGAACGGGCCCGAGCGGGCGTCGGCCACCTCGTCCGGGTCGAAGTCGAGGTCGACACCCTCGACCAGCTTCGCGAGGCCCTGACCGCCGGGCCTGATGCGGTGCTCCTCGACAATATGAGCCTCGACGCGCTCCGGGAGGCGGTGGCGATCGCCGGTGGCCAGGTCGTGCTCGAGGCATCCGGTGGCGTCACGCTGTCGACGGTGCGTGCCATCGCCGAGACCGGCGTCGACCTCATTTCGTCGGGGTGGATCACCCACTCGGCCCCGGCGCTCGACCTCGGCCTCGACATCGCCGATCCTTAGCCGGCGCCGTCGCGGTTCTGTAGCGGGATCGTCGTGCGCCGTTCATCGGGCCGCCGCGAGCGGCGTGCTAGCGGCCCAATGCCTGTCCATTGGCATTTGGAGCCCCAGACATGAAGTCCACCCTTGCGGCCCTAGCGCTCGCCACGACCGCTCTCGCCAGCGTCGCCGGCCCCGCACTGGCCGATGCGGTCACCGCCGAACGCTTCCAGACGCTGACCCGCAGCTCGCAGTGGGAGCTGGTCGACACGATTACGCTCGGCTTCGAGACCTTCCACCCGCAGGGCCTCGTCAAGATCGGCGACCGCCTGTTCCTGTCGTCGGTCGAGATCATCGAGCCGACGCAGCGCTACGACGCGCCGCAGAACGGCATGGATCGGACCGCCGGCGTCGGCCGCGGCCATCTCTTCGAGCTCGACCTCGCGGGCAACCTCGTGAACGACCTCGTCCTCGGTGAGGGCGATGTCTACCACCCCGGCGGCATCGATTTCGACGGCACCTACATCTGGGTGCCGGTCGCCGAGTACCGCCCGAACAGCCACGCGATCGTCTACAGAGTCGACCCGGCGACGATGGAAGCGACCGAAATGTTCCGCTTCGCCGACCATGTCGGCGGTGTCGTCCACAACACCGAGGCGCAGTCGCTCCACGGCGTGAGCTGGGGCTCGCGGCGCTTCTATGCGTGGCCGGTCGACGGCGACCTCGTGCCAACCAATCTCGACGTCCGCGCCGGAGGAGCTCCGCGTCCTCAATCCGTCGCATTACATCGACTATCAGGACTGCCACTACATGGCGGGCGATCTCGCCCTCTGCTCGGGCCTCGTCGGCTATCGCATGGGGCCTGACGCGCCGTCCTTTCCGCTCGGCGGCGTCGAGCTCGTCAACCTCGCAGAGGGCGTCGCGATCCATCAGGTGCCGGTCCAGCTCTGGACCGACACCGGCCGCGTCATGACCCAGAACCCGTTCTGGGCCGAGGCCAACGAGGAAGGCGGACTGACCTTCTACTTCATCCCCGAGGACGACACCTCGCGGCTCTTCATCTACGACGTGACGCCGTAACGGGCGAGGTTCGCGCCGGGTCGGGTTTTCGGTCCAGCGCCGCTCGCTGCAACTACGTTCTTACCTCCCGCGCACGGGAACTGTTGGTGGTTCGTGCTGCCGGTCCGGAGCGGCTAACGACGGCCAGTATCGGGTCTCCGCACCTCTCCCCGGCGGGGAGAGGTGGGCGCAAGGCGCCACCGCCGATGTTTCCATGCAACGGTCCCCAAGGCCGAGAAAAGGACGGGAGAGGCCGTGCTTCGGATGCGTCGGAGCCTCAAGGCCGCGACACACAGGCGACTCCGTCAGATCCAGCCGCCGCCATAGGTGCGGTAGAAGATGTGGCTGCCGATCTGGGCCATGCGCTCCATTGTCGGCGCCCAGTTTGGACGGACGTAGTTGGCGTGGTAGTGGGTCGCCGAGCCGACCTCGTCGAGCCAGATCGAGCGGCCGTCGAGGGTCGCATTCGCGATCTCGGTCGCGATCTGCCAGGCGCCCTGGTCGCGGACGACGTCGCGGATGCCGTCACAGGCGAACGAGAATTGGCAGGCGTTGCGATGGTTGCGGTTCTGGTAGACGACGCCGCAGACGCTGCTCGGATAGGCGGGATTCTTCAGCCGGTTAATGACAACCTGCGCCACCGCCATCTGGCCGCGGATCGGCTCGCCGCGTGCCTCGAAATAAATCGCCTCCGTGAGGCAGCGGCGTTCGGCCCGGGTCTGCGCGCTCTCCGGGATCGGGTTGCCGACCCACGCATGATCATTGGCGGGATCGGGTACGGCCAGCGGAATGTCCGGTCGCGAGCGCGGCGAGAGCAGCGCGTCGAAGGGGGCGGTGAGGTCCGCGGGGACGCCGGGCTCGGCATAGGCGAGTGGTGCGACAGGGTCGACGGCTGCGAGCTGCACCGGCGCCGCGGGACGGTCCGTGGGGACAGCCGTGATCGCGGCCGGAGGCACCGCGGGCGCGCTGAGGGCGGCGAGGGCGCTCTCCGCGGGCCGGGCGTCAGTGACGAACCCGCCGATCGACGCAAAGGAGCCGGGGCCTCCGAGGACACCGAGCGTGGCGGCGACTGCGGCGACTGCAACCGGCTCTTCGGTCGCGCGACCGAGGAAATCGCCTTTGAGCGCCTGGTTCACGACCGGCGGCGACGGGACGATCGGGTCGGCGATGGTCGTCAGCGCAAGCTCGGCCGCGTGGACCTGCGAGGGCGCAGGCATCGAGAGTGGCACCGTGGAGGCGAGGAACAGCCCGATCGCGACGGCGGTGCGGGCGAAGAACAGCATCTCTGCCTGGCCCGAAGGCCGTCTCGCTCTGGGTCGCACCCGCCCAACTCCACGCAACCGAACGAACACCCCCCGCGCCGGTCGGCTGCGGATGAGGCGACAGTGAACGGTTAACCTTGAGGCAGGGTTAACGGGTGCGGCGCGCCACGATCGCGGCCTGGGCGGCGGCGAGGCGGGCGATCGGGACGCGGTAGGGGGACGACGACACGTAGTCGAGACCGGCCTCGGCAAAGAAGGCGATCGACTCGGGGTCGCCGCCATGCTCGCCGCAGGCGCCGAGCTTCAGATCCGGCCGCGTCCTCCGGCCGCGTTCCACGGCAATACGCACGAGCTCGCCGACGCCTTCGCGGTCGATCGACACGAAGGGGTCGCGGCGCAGGATGCCGGTCTTGGTGTAGCGGCCAAGGAAGGCCGCCGAATCGTCGCGCGAGATGCCGAGCGCGGTCTGCGTCAGGTCATTGGTGCCGAAGGAGAAGAACGCCGCGGATTCGGCGATACTGCCGGCCTGGAGCGCCGCGCGCGGCAGCTCGATCATGGTTCCGACGGAGTAGGGCGGGGTCTTGCCGCGTTCTGCGGCGATGGCGGCGGCGACCGCCCGGATGCGGTCGAGCACCGCATCGAGCTCCAGCCGGTCGAGGACAAGCGGCACCATGATCTCGGTCTCGACCGGCGTTCCGGTCGCCGCGGCGGCGTCGAGCGCGGCTTCGAGGATCGCGCGCGTCTGCATCTCGACGATCTCGGGATAGGTGATCGCGAGGCGGACCCCGCGATGGCCGAGCATCGGGTTGAACTCGGACAGCCCTTCGATCCGTGCCCGCAACTGGTCGGCGGCGAGGCCGGTCGCCTCCGCGAGGTCGAGGATCTCGTCCTCGCGCCGTGGCAGGAACTCGTGCAGCGGGGGGTCGATGAGGCGGATCGTGACCGGCTTGCCCTGCATGATGCGGAACAGGGCCAGGAAGTCGTGGCGCTGCATCGGGAGCAGCTTCGCGAGTGCGCTCCGCCGGGCCGCCTCGTTGTCCGCGAGGATCATTTCCAGCATGGCGGGCCGCCGCTCGGGCGCGAAGAACATCTGTTCGCTGCGGCAAAGGCCGATGCCGTCGGCGCCGAAGCGGAGCGCAGCCTCGGCATCCTCGGGCGTCTCGGCGTTCGCGCGGATGCCGAGGCCGCGGTGCGCGTCCGCCCAGTCCATCAGGAGCGCGAACTCCGCGGAGAGCTCCGGCTGCCGGAGGGTGGCGAGGCCGACGAGGACCTCACCGCTCGATCCGTCGATGGTGATCCAGTCGCCATGGCGCAGCGTCCGGCCGCCCGCCGTCATCGTCTGCCTCGCGGCGTCGATGCGGATACCGGCCGCACCCGAAATGCAGGGCTTGCCCATGCCGCGTGCAACCATCGCTGCGTGACTGGTGAGGCCGCCGCGGCTGGTCAGGATCGCCTCGGCGCCGTGCATGCCGTGGACGTCCTCGGGGCTGGTGTCGGTCCGCACCAGCACGACCCGGCGCCCTTCGGCGCGGCCGGCCTCGGCTTCCTCCGGCGTGAAGACGATCTCGCCCGAAGCGGCGCCGGGCGACGCCGGGAGGCCGGTCGCAAAGACGTCCCGTCCCGCGGCCGGATCGACTGTGCGGTGGAGGAGCTGGTCGAGCATGCGCGGCTCGATCCGCATCAGCGCTTCGTCCTGGTGGATGAGCCCTTCGAGTGCCATTTCGACCGCGATGCGGATCGCCGCAGCCGCCGACCGCTTGCCGGGCCGCGTCTGCAGCATCCAGAGCCGCCCCTCCTCGATCGTGAACTCGACCTGCTGCATGTCGCGGAAGTGGCGTTCGAGCTTGTCGCAGGCCGAGCGGAGTTCGGCGAACGGGCCGGGCAGCGTCGCCTCGAGAGCCATTTCAGCCGATCCCGACAACAGTCGGAGGCCTTCGGTCAGGAGCGCCGAGGGGCGGACATGCGCGACCACGTCCTCACCCTGGGCCTCGGCAAGGAACTCGCCGAACAGCGCCTTCCGACCCGTCACCGGATCGCGCGTCGATGCCACGCCCGTTCCTGAGGACGCGCCGCGATTGCCGAACACCATGGCCTGGATGTTGACCGCGGTGCCCCACTCGTCGGGAAGGCCGTGAAGCAGGCGGTGAGCTTTCGCAGGCGCCGAATGCCAGGAGCCGCAGACGGCGCGGATGCTGTCCCAGAGTTGTTGGTCCGGATCGGTGGGGAACGGGGCGCCGGTACGCTCGAGAACGAGCGCGGCGTAGCGGTCGGCCAGACCACGAAGCTCGGCCGCTGTCAGGTCCTTCTCGTTTCGCTCGCCGCGGAGGTCGTCGGCCAGTTCGTCGAAGAGGCCGGGATCGAGGCCGAGGACTGCCTCCGAATACATCTCGATGAAGCGGCGATAGGTGTCGAAGGCGAAGCGCTCGCCGGCCCACCGCGCCAGCCCTTCGACGGTAGCCGCGTTGAGCCCGACATTGAGCACGGTATCGGTCATCCGCGGCATCGCCACCCGGGCGCCGGCACGTACCGCAAGGAGGAGGGGCCGGTCGGGATCGCCGAAAGCCAGGCCCGTCTCCATCTCGATCTTGCGAAGGGCGATCGTCGCCTCGTCGCGAAGGCCGGCGGGAAAGTCGCCGTGGCGTGCGAGATCGGCGCAGACCGTCGTTGCGATGGTGAAGCCGGGCGGAACGGGAAGGCCGAGCCGGGCCATCTCGGCGAGGCCCGCGCCCTTCTCGCCGAGGACGTCGACCATCCGCGCGTCGCCATCCACGCGGCCGCTGCCGAAGCCGAAGATCAGCCGGTCGGTCGTCGGAAACGGGGATGGATCGCCGGGCCGCATCGGGCGTCAGCTCCGCTGCCCGAAGCGAAGGCCCGCGCCGGGACGCTCCTTGAGGATGTCGCGGCGGAAGCGGAATAGCGCGGCCGGACGCCCGCCCGTCGTGACCGAAAGCCCGCCTGTCGGTTCGACGAGCCCGCCGGCCTCGACCAGCCGGCGGAAATTCTGTTTGTGGATGTGGCGTCCCGCGATCGCTTCCACCGTCCGTTGCAGCTCGGTGAGGGTGAACTCGGGCGCCATCAGCTCGAACACCACGGGGCGATATTTGAGCTTGGCCCTGAGGCGCGAGATCGCGGTGGCGAGGATGCGGCGGTGGTCGTGCCGCATCGGCACGCCGAGCGGGACCAGCGCCTTGCCGGCATCGATGCGCCCATCCCTCTGCGCCTCCACGACCTGCCCGGCTTCATACAACAATTCATAACGGTCCAGCACGCGCTCCTCGTCCCACGGCGCGTCGCCGAGCCCGAAGGCGAGGCGGAACCGCTCGCGGCGGCCGAGGGCGCGTCCCGGCGGTGCGGCCAGCGGATCGGCGGTGGTCCATGCGACCATGGCCGGCAGGATGATGTCGTCGAGGATCGGAGGCCGGTCGGCGCGCCAATCCTCCCACGGGAAGAAGTCATACCAGGGCCGCCAGCGGGCGCCGGCCGCTGCCAGTGACTCTTCGGAGTTCTCGGCGATCCGGGTGAGCGCAAGATAGCCGACGGAGACGACGTGGTCGGTATCGCCGGCCTCAGCGTGTCGGCCGCGGTCGCCGAAGGTGTAGAGCTGCTCGACATAGCCGAGGTCGAGCGCGGTCTGTTCGCGCACCCAGTCGCGAAGACCGATCTCGAAGGTGCGATGGCGGAGCGGGTCGAAGGGGCCGAAGGGCAACGCATCGAGATCGCCGGCATCGCTTTCGCCGGTCACGACGAGGATCTGGGGCGAACCGTCCTCGACCGCCACGATCGCCGCGTTGAGGCCGATCTCGAGCCCGGTCCTGTCGTCGGCTGCGGTCATGCCCGGAGCGGGAGCGCGAAGGGCTGGCCCTCGAACGCATTGGTCGGAGGGCCGATACCCGCGATCGCGCGCTCCATGCGGCCGTTCCGCCCGAGGATCGCGTCGGCATATCGGACCATCAGCGGATTCGGGAAAGCCGTCGGCGACGCCCGCCGCAGCCGCTGCGCGATCTCCACCTCGTCCCGATCGGGCGCCGCGGCGCAGAGCGCGATGAAGGCTCCCGCGGTCGAGCGGCTGATCCCGGCATAGCAATGGACCAGCAACGGCGTGGCCCGGTCCCATCGCGAGACGAAGTCGAGCAGCTTCCCGATATGCGCCTCCGCCGGCAGGATCATGCCCGCCATCGGCTCGGTGATGTCGTTGAAGCCGAGAAAGAGGTGGCGCTCGGGCGCGATCGCCGCAGGCCGCGTGACCGGCGTGCCTTCGTTGATGACGGTCACCAGATGCCGGGCGCCGGAGCGGGCGACGGTATCCTCGAGGCGGGAGAGGGAGCAGACGTGAATGGACGGCATGCCGCGAGTCTAGCCGGAGCCGCCGTGCGGGTCACTCGGTCTGGCCGGCAACCGCACCCAGAAGAAGCGTGAACTGATCGAGGAATCGGCGCTCCGCCTCACCGGTCGGCCATGGCGTCAGCGGCAGCCGGTCGGCGCTGATCCGCGGCTGGCCGAAAAATTTCCGGGCCTCGGTGGTGCCGAAACCCGCGATGGCGGTCGCTTCGTGATAGGCGGCGATTCGATCGGCGGCCTTGATGGCGGCGGTCGTCTTCGGCGGCAACTCCACCGGAAGGCCGAAACGCCGATGGATCGCGGAGAGCAGCCGTTGTTCTACGGCGCGATAGCTCGGGCCGATCACCGCCTTGAACGGCGAGATCATGTCGCCGACGACGTATTCCGGCGCGTCGTGAAGAAGCGCCGCGAGCCGGCCGGTCTGCCCGATCTCCGGCGCCGTCTCCACTGTGATGGCGACCACCACCAGCGAATGCTGCGCCACCGAGAACGGATGATCGCCGGTGGTCTGCCCGTTCCAGCGGGCGACTCGGGCAAGGCCGTGGGCGATGTCCTCGATCTCGACGTCGAGCGGCGACGGATCGAGGAGGTCGAGCCGCCGTCCCGACAGCATGCGCTGCCAGGCGCGCGGCGTCTCCGGCGCTCCGGCCGACCGCTTCCCGCCGGCAGCTTTCGGAGACGAGGCCATCCGCTATTCGGCGGCCGCTTTCGGCCAGCCGAACCGCGCCCAGTCGGGAATTGTCAGGTCGAGAGAGAGGCCGGCCGCTGTGACTGCGACACCGGCGTCGAGCGCTTCACGAGCGCGGTCCAGACGCACCATCGCGAGACCGGTGTTTTCGAGTGTCGAACCGAGCCGGCCGATCTCGATCTCGCCCGCGAGGATCGGCGTTCCGGTCGGCGGCAGCGCCTCCGCCGCACGGACCTTCACGATGCGGCGGCGCGCCGTCCCGCGGTGCTCCATCCGGGACACGATCTCCTGGCCGGTGTAGCAACCCTTCTTGAAGTCGATGCCGCCGAGCTGGTCCATGTCGATGTCGTGCGGGAAGGCATCGCCAAAGGCAAAGTCGATGCCGCCTGCGGGTATTCCGAGGCGGATGCGGTGCGCGTCGTAGTCGGAGGCGGAGACAGGCTCGCCGCCGAAGGGTGAGGCGCCCGCAGGAGCGATGACCCGAAATCCGAGGTCGGCATTCCGCGGGTCCAGAGCCGCCGCCGTGGCGCCTGTCGGTGTCGGCACGTCGCCCCAGGCGGCGATCACTTCGAGGTCCGGTACGAGAGCGACGGTCACTGCCGCGCGGAGCTTGTAAAAGCCGAGGCGCTTCGCGAAGTCTTCGGCACGATCGAGCGGGGTGTCGAGAAGGAAGCCGTCGCCGTCGGCGAACGCGATGAAGTCGAACTGCACCTTGCCCTGCGGCGTCAGGAGCGCGCCATAGGCAGCGCGGCCGGGCGCGACCGCGTCGATGTTCGCGGTCACGAGGTTCTGCAGGAAATGCCGGGCGTCGGTGCCGCGGACCGCTATCACCGCGCGGTCCGCGAGCCCTGCGAAAGCGAACGAGTCCATCGTCAGCGGGCGCCGACCGCCCGCAGCCTTGAGGCACCCAGGCCGCTGCCACCGACGACCGGGATCCGCGCCTCGACCGGCGGGGCGCTCGCCCACTCGGACACCGCGTCGATGTCGTAGTAGCGGCAGGCTTCCATCAGCATCCGGCACTCGGTCCAGACGTCGCCGTCGACCAGCGGCATGAAGAGGTCGTGGACGTTGTCGACCCCGAGATAGGTGCGCACGCCCGCTGCACGGAGCTTCGGATAGGGCGCGATCGAATTGTGGAGCGGCCCCTCCATCGCCAGCTGCTTCATCGACAAGGCTGCCGACGGGCAGATGATGATTCCGAGATCGGCTTCCTTCACCTTCGCGATGATGCGGTCCTGCTCGCGCTCGTGCTTGGCCGAGAGCGAGATCGCGTGGACGCCGAAGACGCGGCCCTGCATGCCGTGCTCGATCGTCTTCTCGGCGAGGAGCTCGGTCTCGTTCTCGAGCGGGTTGTTCTCCTGGTCGATATGGACGTCGACCGGCTTGCCCAGGCGCTTGGCGAGGTCGAGCACCACGTCGAGATGTGCCTCCGGCCGCGGCCGGTCGCGCGAGGGCAGGCCGCCGCAATAATCGGCGAGTTCGCAGGCTTCCGCGTAGCGCTCGTAGGTCGCCTTATCGAGGACGCCCTCCAGCGGCTGCACGCCGATCTCGAATTTGATCCGGTCGGCATAAGCCTTCTTCACCTCGACCGCCGCCTTCACCGGCAGGAGGCCGACAATGCTGTCGGCGTCGACCATGGTCCGGCAGTAGGTCACGCCCTGCGCGATCATCGCGTCGAGGCCGCGCGAGATGCGCTCGACCAGGTCGTCGTGCGTGTAGTTCTCCTTCAGGTAGCGGTAGAGCTCCCACTTCTTCTGCATGTCGACCTGGGAGAGCCTGAGGTTCTCCCGGGTGATGAGGTACGCCTTGTCGAAATGGGCGTGGTGGTTCGTAAAGCCGCCGCGCTGGCGGACCATGTCGAGGAAGTGGAGCCGGAGGTTCCAGGGCTCGGACGGGTCGGCGATCTTGTAGCTGAACGTCCCCCGCTCGACGTCAGTGAGCACTTTTCGCAATGTCGCGATGCCGACGTCGGTGTCGGTGATCAGCGGGATGCCGTTCTCGATCGACAGGCGGCGGATGATCTTGGCGTCAGAGGACTCGTCGTAGTCCTGATCGCCGGTCAGGATGTTGATGACGAGGTCGGCGCGGTTGTCCTTCAGGAAGGACAGGATGTTCGGCGGGCGCTCGTCCGCGATCTTGTTGATCTCGGTACTCGGCACGCCGGCGGCCATCAGGAAGCGATGCGTTCCCGGCGTGGCGTAGAGCTCGAGGTCGAGGCTCTGGAGCTCCCGGATCGCCGGAAGCATCCGCTCCTTGTCTTCGAGCTTGCCAGCGGAAATGAGGATCGTTTTCCGGCGCTTCCGCCCCAGCAGCTTGAGGCTGAAGGCGAGAAGTTCGAGCGATGCTGCATCCGTCATGTCGTCGACCCCTCTTGGTGTGAGTGATCGGCCCGTGCCTGCCGGACCTGCCGACAGGTAAACGCTCGACATCGGTTTTGGTAGGGGCGGCCGGGTTTATCGCCCGGTTTTTACCGTGGCGGCCAGCCGCTGCGTCCGCCGGTCGCGGACCGGCACCAACGCTACTGGATGGTACGGTTCAGCGTGAATTCGCGGTTGCGGATGCGGCTTTCAAGAGTCGCCGCCAGCTCGGCGACCGCTTCCTCGCCGTAGCTCGTCACAAGGTCCGAAAGGGCCTGGAAGAGGGAGGCGTGCGCCAGGACGTCCGATTCGACGCCTTCCGCGACGGCGTCATCCCAGGCCTGCGTCAGGTAGGCCAGCGCGACCTTCTTCTGCTCCGAGATCGGAACGGTGTTCTTGTCACGGTCGGTCATGGCCGGCATCCCACGATAGGACAATGAATCGGGCAGTTCGAACTCTAGCACGGCGGCGGCCTGCCGCCATGGAGACGTCAACTTCCGGTTAACGGAAACCTAAAAAACCCGACCTATGGCCTTCATGCATCAGGGAGCGGGAGCCGGCGGCGGCGTCCCGAAGTCCACGGTGACGCGTGCGGCGAGCGCAGCGCCCTCCTCGCGATAACGCGTGATCGCCGCCTCCGCCGCGTCGGTGCACCGCTGGTAGACCGCTGCGAAGCTGGCGTAGCCGACATTGAAGCGGTCGATGATCCGGGCCCGGAAGGGCTCCGCGGGGGCCTCGGCGTCGAGGAGGCCGATCATCGCCTCGCGCCACGGGGAGGGACCCTCGTCGCACAGGCCGGCGAGATAGTGGAGCGACCCGAGGATCTCGGCGAGCCGCTCCATCTGCGCCGCGTAGGGGGGAAGCTGCGCCAGGGCAGGGACGGTTTTCGCCGCCAGGACGAGCGCGACCACCGCCGACACGACGCGGCGGCTCATGCGGAGCGCTCGATCGCGGCGAGCGTGCCTTCGGCCACGGGCCGGCCGCGAATGTCCCGCTCCGGCACCCACTCCGCGGCGGCCGCATCATCCCGCGCCAACGCCTCACCCGACCTGAAGTCGGCCGCGAACGTGACGATCACGTAGTGCGTTGCGGGCGCCAGCGGGTCATCGACGATCTCGAAGACGCCGATCTCCTCACCGATCATCGCATCGATGCCGGTTTCCTCGAGGAGTTCGCGCCGCGCCGCCTCGCGAAGGCGCTCGCCGAATTTCACGCGGCCGCCGGGCAGGCTCCAATGGCCGCGATAGGGCGCCCTGCCGCGCTGGACGAGGAGGATCGCGCCGTCCTTCCGGACGACGACGCTGACGGCAAGCTGGGGCTTTTGGTCCGGCACGGGGCGACTTTAGCCGGGACGCCGGTCGCGGGCAGCCCGTCAGTCCGTTTCGCGCGACGCCGGTGCCGGCGAAGCCTCGTCGGACTCGTCACTACTGCGGGACTTGAGGTCGGGATTGGCGATCTCGCGATATTGCGCGATCAGGGATCGCTCGAACTCCAGGGCGGCCTTGGAGCGGAACGGTCGGTCGATTTCGGATCTTGGCTTCACGTTTGTTCTTCTGTGAGCGCGAAGGCTCGCTTCCCGCGGAACGCGGGGCGCAGGAGGTACTCCGGGTCGACAGAGCGAATCAAGTGCAGTCCGGCCACAGTCTACGCCCAGCCGGCGGGCGGCGGGACGCGGCAGCCTAAGGCCGCCGCGTCCATCCACAGTCCGCTACCAGCCGCAATTGCGGTCGGCGAAGGCGGGCTCGCCTTCCCACACTGCGCCGGGCACGCCGGTGAAGATGCAGCCGAAGCGCACCGCTGCGCCGCGGGCACCGGTGCCGGCGGCATAGTTGGCGAAGAAGTCGTTGCAGTTCGCGCGGCTCCAGTCGACAGGGGCGACCATGATGAAGGTCTCCTGCTGCGTCGCGGCCGCGGCGAGAGCGCCCCAGATCACGATGCCCGAACACACCTTCACCGCTCCATCGGCATTGGCGAAGACCTGATCGCCGGGGGTGCCGGGCTCGCCCTGCGGACCCGCAGGACCCGCCGGGCCTTGCGGTCCGGGCGCGCCCGCCGGTCCAGCCGGACCCGCGGGTCCGACTGCCCCTGCTTCGCCTGGTGCACCGCGTTCGCCCGCGGGTCCGGCCGGACCCGCCTCGCCACGCTCGCCCGCCGGAGCGGCGGGACCGATGGCACCCGCAGGTCCGACGGGTCCGATCGGGCCTGCTGGTCCGGCCGCGCCGGCTTCACCGGGAGCACCGCGCTCGCCGGCGGCACCCGCCGGGCCGATCGCGCCGGCGGGGCCGGGCGGGCCTACCTCTCCGGCCGGACCAGCCGGCCCTGTCTCGCCTTGCGGACCGCGCTCGCCCGCGGGACCAGCCGCGCCCGCCGGACCGGCCGGCCCCCGCGCTCCGGCCGCGCCAGCGGGACCGCGCTCACCAGCGGGACCCGCCGGACCGATGGCGCCAGCCGGGCCGACAGGCCCGATCGGGCCTGCTGGTCCGGCCGCGCCGGCTTCACCCGGGGCACCGCGCTCGCCGGCGGCACCCGCAGGACCAACGGCACCGATCGGACCGGCAGGACCCGCCGGACCCCGTGGCCCCGCCTCGCCGGCGACGCCCGGAAGCCCCATCGGTCCTTGCGCACCGGCGGGCCCCGCGGCGCCGTCCTCGCCGCGCGGGCCGCAATTGGCGATGATCGCGTCATTGAGGCGGTCGATGCCGGCCGAGAGATCGACCGTGCAGGTCGGCGGCAGATAGGCGACCTCGAAGCGGAAGGCACCGGCAGCGTCGCTCCGGACCCGGAACGGAGTTCCGGTGATTCGCACTTCCTGGTTGGGCAAGGCGGTCCGGCCGGCGATGACGAGCTGGCCGCCCGTGATCGCAGCCTCGTCGAGATTGATGTCGGCAAGGCTTGGCGTCGTCCCCAGCAACAGGACCGCCAGGCCAAGCCCGATTCTTCCGGCGCGCGTCATGGTTCCTCCCAGGATTGCGCAATTCTGAAGCCTCCCCCCGAGGCGGGGCGAAGTCTAAGGGGGCGCAGCGTTGCCGCACAATGCCGTGGCCGGGCGACGCTGTGATGTACGCCCGACGCACGCTCCGCGATGCCCTCGTCAGGATTCGGCCGTCCGTCGCGCCGATCCGGCGCGTCCGGTTTGAACAGCGCGGGAGGCCACGCCACATTGGCGGCATGATTCTGTTCTCGATCCTCGATCTTGCTCCCATCGCTGAAGGCAGCGACGCCACAGCGGCGCTGCGCAACTCGGCCGACCTCGCCCGACACGCCGAGCGCCTCGGCTACAGGCGCTTCTGGCTGGCCGAGCATCACGGCATGCCCGGCATCGCGAGTGCCGCGACTGCGGTGGCGATCGCCAATGCCGGCTTTGGCACCTCAACCATTCGCATCGGTGCGGGCGGCATCATGCTGCCCAATCACGCGCCGCTCGTGATCGCGGAGCAGTTCGGGACGCTGGCATCGCTTTTCCCGGGCCGTGTCGATCTCGGCCTCGGCCGCGCGCCCGGCACCGACCACGGCACGGCGCGGGCGCTGCGTCGTAACCTCGATGGCGGCGTCGACACCTTTCCGCAGGATGTCGTGGAGCTGATGGGCTATTTCGCCGAGCCGCAGCCCGACCAGCGGGTCATCGCGGTGCCAGGCGCGGGGCTCGACGTCCCGGTCTGGATGCTGGGATCGAGCCTCTATGGCGCCCAGCTCGCGGCCATGCTCGGCCTTCCCTACGCCTTCGCCTCGCATTTCGCGACCGGCCAGATGATGGAGGCGATCGCGGCGTATCGCGAGCTGTTCCAGCCGGTCGGTGCGCTCGATCGGCCTTACGTGATGCTCGGCTTCAACGTGTTCGCCGCCGACACCGATGCGGAGGCGCAACTCCTTGCGACATCGATGAAGCGCGCCGTCATCAACATCCGCACCGGGCGCCGCGGCAAGCTTGCGCCGCCCGAGCCGGATATCGACGCCCGGCTCGGCCCGGAAGAGCGCGCGATGCTGTCGCAGTTCCTGGCTGCCACCGCGGTCGGATCGGCCTCGACCATCCGGCCCATCATCGCCGATTTCCTCGCCCGCACCGGCGCCGACGAGCTGATCGTGCCGTCGCAGATCTACGATCATGCGGCTCGTGTCCGCAGCTACGAGATCCTCGCGGAGGTTCGGGATGACCTCGCGCGCGAAGAGGCGCGGCTCGGACGGGCGGCGTCGTGAGCGGCCTGAATTGACACGCCCGGCCGGCACACGGAAAATCCTGCAATGAACGCATTCACCGCAATCGGCCCCGAACTGCGCTCAGGTTTTGGCCCTGCGTATGACGTGAACGTCTACCTCTCGCCGGAAGGCGATCGCTGGCTCGCGGAGGCAGATGCGCTCCCCATCGCGACCGAAAGCGACACGCTCGACGCTCTCGTCGATCGGGTCTGGGAGATTGCCCCGGAGATCGCCGAGCTTAACGGGCATGTCGGCTCTCTGAACCTCCGGTTCGTTCTGCACACCATCGCCGGGCGGTAGTGCCGGGCGCCCTATACCGTGACCTCATCCGTATGCTTCGCGATGTGGGTTGCGTATTCGTTCGCCAAGGTAAGGGCAGCCACGAATCTGGTTCAGTCCACTGACCAACCGGCACTTCGCGGTGCCGTTCGACATTCAGAAGAGGCCGACCGCGAATGCCATTCTCCGTCAGGCGGGCATTTCGGACCGGCTGTAGCTGCGGCTGAGTACGAGGCAGTCATGAGCGGGCTGATCTGGGAGCAGGAAACCACGGCCGGGATTCCGCTCAACGAACACGTGGCCCACGCCGGCACGATCGAGGCGGGGCGGGTGATGTATGACGCGTCGCAGCGGATGTGGATCTGGTCGAGCCGCCTTGCCGACGATGCCTGGGGCTACGGGACCAGCGCCGAGGGCGCGAAGGCCGGGTTCGAGGCGTGGCTCCGGGAATGGCTGCGGAATTTCGAAGGCGTGCTGCCGCGCGGGCCCTCCGCGCCGGACCCGAGCTAGACCGCGCGCGGGCGGCCGCGGATGAAGAGGACGACGCCCAGCAGCACCAGGACCGCGGCTCCGATCAGGTAGCCCGTCGTCCCGCCATCGTCGCCGGAGTCGCGAAGGCCGACGAAGACCAGCGCGATGCCGAGTATGAAAAGGATCGAACCGACGAACCGCAGAATGCTCATGGCGTTCCTCCGCGGCCGCCATGATAGCGGACGCGGAGGAGAGAGGCATCAGCGCTAGCGGCTGAGCCGCTTGTAGCGCCGCACCGACAGCGGCGCGAAGATCGCGATCAGGGCCGTCGGCCAGAGAATGGCCATCAGGAGCGCGTTGTCGGCGATCCACGAGCCGCTCGAGACGCCGGGATTGCCGAACAGCTCGCGGGTTGCCGCGACCGTGGACGACAGCGGATTCCACTCGGCGAGGAAGCCCAGCCAGCCCGGCATCAGCTCGGGCGCCACGAAGGTATTGGCGATCATCGCGATCGGGAAGACGAGCGCCGTCGCCATGCCAGCCG
The DNA here is from genome assembly GCA_050184415.1 of Bauldia sp. Classification (GTDB taxonomy): domain Bacteria; phylum Pseudomonadota; class Alphaproteobacteria; order Rhizobiales; family Kaistiaceae; genus JADLGL01. The sequence goes on along the minus strand of JBFXAJ010000002.1, from coordinate 10,831 downwards.
TCTCGGCCGTGCGGAACCAGAGGCCGAGGAAGATCCCGAGCCAGATCATCGCGAAGCGGAGCCAGAGGAGGAGCGCGATCGCGAGGAGAGCGTTGCCGAAGCCGGCATTGAACCCCCAGCCGACGACGAAGCCGGTGACGAAGAGCGCCGTGAGGTCGATCACCGCCTGGAACATGTCCGACACGCTGCGGCCGAGAACGACGCCGGAACGCGCCATCGGCATCGAGCGGAAGCGGTCGATCACGCCGCGCTGGTTGTCGGTCACGACCGCGATGGCGGTGGAGGCGATGCCGAACACCATCGCCATCACGAACAGCCCCGGCATCAGGAATTCGCGGTAGTCGCCGCCGCCCGGGACCATGATGGCGCTGCCGAAGACGTAGCCGAACAGCACCACCGACAGGATCGGGAACAGGAGCCCGCCGATGATCTGCTCGGGCTTCCGGACGATGTGGATGAAGTCGCGCCGCGTGATGGTCCAGCCATCCTTGATCGCCCAGCGGATGCGCTCGATCGTGCCCCGCGGCACCGGCGGCGCGGTGATGGTCATGGCCTGCGATGCGATGGTCATGCGGCGAGGTCCTTGGTGCGCTGGCCGGTGAGGCGGAGGAAGACGTCGTCGAGGGTCGGGCCGCGAAGGGCGATGTCCTCGGGCTCGATGCCCGCGGCTTCGAGACCTTTTAGGATTTCGGTCAGGGTGCCGACGCGGCTGACCACCGGGGCGGAGATGCGGCCGTTCTCGGCGTCGATCTCGGCCTTGCCGGCGGCGACGCTGCTGACGATGGCCGCGACGCGGGCGAGGTCGGCCGCGCCGACGACGAGCTCGACGCGGTCGCCGCCGATGCGGCCCTTGAGCTCCGCCGGCGTCCCTTCCGCGATCACTTTGCCGCTGTCGATGACGGCGATCTGGGTCGCGAGCTGGTCTGCCTCGTCGAGATACTGCGTGGTGAGGAGGACGGTGGTGCCGCCGGCGACCAGCGTCCGCACCGCGTTCCACACCTCGCTCCGGCTGCGCGGGTCGAGGCCGGTGGTCGGCTCGTCGAGGAACAGGACTTCGGGTGCCAGGATGAGGCTCGCCGCGAGGTCGAGGCGGCGACGCATGCCGCCGGAATATTGCTTTGCCGGCTTCCTTGCCGCCTCGGCGAGGTCGAACTGCTCGAGCAGCTCGTCGGCGCGCGCCTTCGCGATCCGCGGTGCGAGATGATAGAGGCGCCCGAACATCACGAGATTCTCGCGGCCGGTCAGGGTCTCGTCCACCGCCGCGCTCTGGCCGGCGAGGCCGATGCGCCGGCGGACTTCTTCGCCGTCCCGCGCCACGTCGAAGCCCGCGACCTCCGCCCGCCCCGCATCGAAGCGGAGCAGCGTCGAAAGGATGCGCACCGCGGTCGTCTTGCCGGCGCCGTTCGGTCCGAGGAGGCCGCAAACGGTGCCGCGCTCGACCCGCAGATTGAACCCGTCGAGCGCCACGGTGCTGGTCCCGTAGCGCTTGACGAGACCCTCGGCGAGGACCGCGGCCCTCCCGCCATTTGCCATGGAACGATCTCCACCACTGTTTACGATGTATACGATACCGCGTACGCTATAAGCAGTTCTAGACTGAGGGTCAAGCGACCAGCGACGGAGCAGCATGGCGACGGAGTACAGCGGCGGCGGCGACGCCAAACGGGGCCTCGACCTCCTGTGGGGGAGGGGTGAGCGGCCGACTCGCGGCCCGAAGGCGAGCATGTCGCTCGACCAGATCGTCAGGACCGCGATGGCGATCGCCGATGCCGAAGGGCTCGAGGCGCTGTCGATGCGGAAGGTCGCGGCGGTTCTCGGCTACACGCCGATGTCGCTCTATCGGTACGTTCCGTCGAAGGGCGAACTGATCGACCTCATGCTCGAGGCCGTGATGGGCGACGCGACCGACCTGTCGGAGGTGAAGGGCGGCTGGCGCGAAAAGTTGCGGGCATCGGCGGTTGGCGACTGGGACCTCTACCACCAGCACCCCTGGATGCTGCAGATCTCGTGGGTTCGGCCGCCGCTTGGCCCGCGCATGCTGGCGGCGGTCAATTCGGTCCTCGCCGTCACCGCCGAGGCCGGCTTCAGCATGCGTGACGGCGCGCAGGTGCTGTTCACCCTCGACCATTTCACCCGCGGCGCTGCGCGGATGTCGATCGACTCGCTGCTGGCCGAGCAGCGCACCGGGATCTCGGACGAGGCGTGGTGGGCCGAACGCTACCCGTTCCTCCGCGAGGTGATCGAATCGGGCCGCTACCCGGCGTTTACCCGGGCGATCGCCGAAGGCGCCTATGACGCGCCGCCGCCGGGGGAAAGCTTCACCTTCGGCCTCGAACGCATCCTCGACGGGGTCGCGCTGCTGCTCCCGTCGGCCAAGCCGAAGCGGAGCGGGAAGACCCCGCCCTGACGGTACGGACTGATACATCTTGTCGCAGGTGTGGAGCCCTGATGCGCACCATCCGTTGTTCCGTCGGGGAGACGGGGCGCCAACGGGATCGTAACCATGGCGCAAGACATCGACGTCATTCCAGCCACCGCCGCGGACATCGCGGCCGACATGGACAATCACCGCAGGACGTATCGCGGGTTTCTCAAGCTCCTGACGTGGGTGGCGGCGGCCTCGGCAGCCGGCCTCGTGGTCCTCTTCCTCCTGCTCCAATCCATCCCGGTGAACCGGGCTCCTGGTGGTGATCCGCCGCCCGGCATTGCCGAGGGCCCCCCCACCGGAGCCCCTGGCGGAGCCTGACGCGGTGCCCTGAACCAGCGCGGCGGACCCGCCGTTTCCAACGCTGGCGCGCCCGCTTGGATCAGCCCATATCTGTCGGACCGCAACGCTAGGGGCAGGGCCATGGAATTGGGCATCTACAGCTTTGCCGAGACCCCGCTCGCGGGAGGCGCCACGGGCGAGGCGTTCGCGCTCAGGCTTCGCAATCTCCTCGAGGAGATCGAGCTCGCGGACGAGGTCGGTCTCGACGTCTACGGCGTCGGCGAGCACCACCGGCCGGACTTTGCCGTATCGGCTCCAGCGGTGGTCCTCGCCGCTGCGGCGACCCGCACGAAGCGCATCCGCCTGACGAGTGCTGTCTCCGTCCTGTCGTCCGACGATCCGGTGCGGGTGTTCCAGGATTTTGCGACGCTCGACCTGATCTCCGGCGGCCGCGCCGAGATCATGGCGGGCCGCGGCTCCTTCATCGAGTCGTTCCCGCTCTTCGGCTTCGATCTCAGCGACTATGACGAGCTCTTCGCCGAGGGGCTCGACCTCCTCCTTCGAGTCCGCGCGAGTGAGAAGGTGGTGTGGTCCGGCAAGCATCGGCCCACCATCCCCAATCTCGGTGTCTATCCGCGACCGCTACAGAACCCGTTGCCGGTCTGGATCGCCGTCGGCGGCACGCCGCAATCGGTGGTTCGGGCGGCGACGCTGGGACTGCCGCTGGCGCTTGCGATCATCGGTGGCGACCCGCGCCGCTTCGTGCCGTTCGTCGACCTCTACCGGGAGACCGGCCGGCAGGCCGGCCACGATCCGTCGATCCTCCGCGTCAGCATCAATTCGCACGGCTTCATCGCGGCCGGTTCAAAGGAGGCGGGCGATATCGCCTTTCCGCCCTACATGGACGCCATGGGCCGGATTGGCCGCGAGCGCGGCTGGTCGCCACCAACACGGGCGCAGTTCGACGCCGAGCGGTCGCCGCGCGGGTCGATGTTCGTCGGCGATCCGCAGGAGGCGATCGACAAGATCCTCTACGAGCGCGAGCTCTTCGGTCACGACCGCTTCCTCGTCCAGTTCAGCGTGGGCGCGATGCCTCACGACAAGATGCTGAAGTCGATCGAACTCTACGGAACCGTCGTCGCGCCCGCGGTTCGCAAGGCCGTCGGCAGTGTGCCCGCCAGCCCGTCGGTGACCGCCCGGTACTGAACGGGCGGACAGACATCCGGACCCGTCAGGCGCGAGCGCGGCTTCGGGGCATCGTGACCGCCCATCAGGCGACGGATGCGATCAACGACGAGCTGCGGCTCGTAGGGCCGGCTGAGCAGGGGGCCGTCGTCGCAGAGATCGGCGGCGGCCTCCGCCTGCCCGGCGATCGTGCCGACCAGAAGGACGCGGACTTTGGGACGCTCGACGCGGATCCACTTCGCGAGGGCAAAGCTGCCGGGCTCGCCGGGAAGGTCACCGTCGCAGAGCACGACGTCCACCACATGGCCGCCGACGAGGATCGTGACCGCCTCGGTGCCGGAGCCGGCTTCAAACACCCGAAAGCCGCAGTCCCTGAGAAAGTCCGCAATCGCGAGGCGCACCAGGATGTCGGCATCGACGACCATCACGGTCGCCTCGGCAGCGACGCCCCGCTGACGGCCTTTGCCGCTCAACGCGTCGCTCCCAGGAGTTTTCGGATCCGCGCGATGACGTTCGCCGCATCGAAGGGCTTCTGAAGGAACGCGTCGGCGACCTGCATGGCCGGCCCGGCTGCCTCACCCGACGCCACGATCAGCTTCAAGTCCGGCCAGCGCGTCCGGACGATCCCGGCGAGCTTCAGCCCGTCCATGGACCCAGGCATTCTGACGTCGGTCATCACGAGATCGATGTCCACCGAACTGCTGAGGATCACCATCGCCTCGTCGGCATGGCTGGCCTCGACCACGGAAAATCCTTCCCCGCGCAGTTCGTCGGCAATCCACAGCCGCAGGAGAACGTCGTCCTCCACAAGGAGGACCGCCGCCGGCCTGACATCAGGATGTTCCACGTCTGACGCCGCAGCGGCCTGCATGACCCCCCCTCATCACGTGGCGTAACGCGCCCGCATCGTCTCGGTTCCACGCCGCCGGCGACCCTTCCGCAGAGAATCGTGCCCGCCACGCGCGAGCCGGGGCTTGGCGTCGAGGTTCCAGAACGGGCAGGAGCCTGTCCCCTCGCACGTCTGGCGAAGCCGAGGCTCAGGGCGAGCGCCAATAGTCGCTGATCGCCTCGTCGGTCCAGCGCAGCCTGAGGCGCTTGTAGCGCACGAGGTCCCCGCTCTTCATCGCCGCTAGCTGCCCCGGCTTCAGCGTCGGGCCGACAAACGTGATGGCCACCAGACCGCGCCGGCGCGCCCTGACCCATGGCAGCCGCCGTCGCAAGGCCTCGAGGAACGGCCATGGGGTCATGAACTCCTCGGCGAATTTGACCGCCAGCCGATGCGGGAAGACCCGCAGCCGATCGCGCGCCGCGTAGCTCATGAACCGCTCGTCGCTGACAAGGTGCTTGGGCAGGACACCGGACTGGGCGGCCGCCAAGGTGTTGAAGTCGGCGAAGATGTATCCGAAGGCCCTCGGAAAGAACGCGAGGATCGATGAGTTGCCGAAATAGTACCGGTCGCGAAGAATCGGGCGCAATTGCTTCTGCACGCGCCAGAAGGGGACGTAGTGATTCTGCAACATGTAGAGCGCAGGCCTACGGCGAAGCTGCTCGGCGATGCGGGCAATGTCCGAGCGTACCATCGTGTCGAGATCGAGGAAGATGGTCGGATCGTCGGGGGAGAGGAGGCCAGGGGCAAAGACCGACAGCTTGAGCCGGCAGCCGGACTTCATATGCTCGAACGGCAGCGCGAAGTCGGGGAACGGCTTCAGGACGATGTTGGCGTCATAGGCATCGTCGGGCCGGTCCGTGACGCAGACATAGCGGACCGCCTCGGTCGCATGTGCCGCCACGGCGCGCATGAGGCGGTTCACGTCGGCCGCGCCGTATCGTGTCCCCCATTTGACGCAAACGACCTGGATCATGCTGTCGCTCTTGCCCGGGTCGGCGGCGGAAAACTGGTATGCCGCGGTCTGGAAGGCTAGGCTCCACCAAACGGCCCTAGGTGAAGCATTTGGACTCGCAGGACAAGACCAGCACCGTCGATGAGGCCGAGATCGCCCGGTTTTCGGCGCTCGCCGGCGAGTGGTGGAATCCCAAGGGGAAATTCCGCCCGCTCCACCAGATCAATCCGCTCCGGCTCTCCTTCATCAAGGATGAGGTGTGTCGCCGTTTCGGCCGCGATCCGCGGTCGCTCGACACGCTGAAGGGCCTCCGTGTCCTCGATATCGGCTGTGGCGGCGGTCTCCTGACCGAGCCGGTCGCGCGGCTGGGCGGCCGTGTCGTCGGTGCCGACGCTTCGGCGACGAATATCGAAATCGCGAAGCTCCATGCGGCGCGAACGGGCCTCTCGATCGACTATCGCGCCACCACCGCCGAGGATCTGGCTGCAGCCGGGGAGCGCTTCGACGTCGTCCTCGCGCTCGAGATCGTCGAGCACGTGCCTGACATGGCGGCGTTCGCCGCGATCTGCGCCGGCATGCTGCGGCCCGGCGGGCTGATGGTCGTGTCGACCATCAACCGCACCGCGCGCGCCTTCGCGCTTGCCATTGTCGGCGCCGAATATGTGCTCCGCTGGCTGCCGCGCGGCACGCATCAATGGAGCAAGTTCGTAACGCCCGACGAGCTCCGCGAGGCGTTCATCGCAGCCGACTGCGTGCCCGGCGCCACGGCCGGAATGGTCTTCGACCCGCTCCGCGGCGCCTGGAAGCTGTCCGGCGACATCGCCGTCAACTACCTGATGGCCGCCGATCGTCCGCTCCGGATCGCCTGACCTTCGGCGGGCCGAGCTTCCGGGCACGGATCGCGAGGAACAGCGGGATCTCGCTGTCCGACAGGGTGTCCGCCCGCGCCCGTCCTGCGGCTGGCGCGGTGTCGGCGATCTCCCGCATCGCGTCGATGACGAAGCCGTTGGCCGAAAGCGCGGCGACATAGTCGCCGAGCGGACGATGGTAGGACCGCGTCGAACCCCTCCCTCCGGCATGCGGCTGCATCGGGACCGCAAGCCGGCCGAGATAGCGGTCGATCCGGCGATAGCGGAGCTTGCGGCGGTCGTCGAAACCCCATCCGCTCTGGCGCGGGACCCGGAAGCACGGATGGGTCAGCACCGCGACGACGCGGCCGCCCTCCATAACGGCATGCGCTGCCGATGCGATCGCCGCCTCGAGGGGATCGATGTCCTGGAGGCTCAGGAGGAAGGTCGCGGCGGCGAAGCTGGAGGGCACGATGTCACGGCATTCGTGGAGCGCGGTCGCATCCGCGACGAGAAACCTCGCCTCGCCGTGCGTGCGACGAGCGACGGCAACAAGGCGAGGACTGAGGTCGACGCCGACATAGGTGGCGCGGCGGCGCAGGATCGCCGGCGCAAGCGGTCCGGGACCGCAGCCGAGATCGAGGATCGCCTCGCCGGGCTGCGGCTCGAGGAGATCGAGGAGAGCAGGGATCGCCAGGAGGCGGTGGTGATTGCTGCCGTGGGGACCAGACCAGCCGGCATACCAGTCGGCCACGGCATCCCAGCTGCGGCTGGATGCGCGGGTACGAGGACGGGGAGACATGAACGGACGCTTTCATCGCGGTGTTCCTGCTCGCCTTGCGGCGGGGGAATCACGGCGGCCGCCGGCTCCATGCACGGCGAGCATGGAAGCGCAGGGAGCCTCAGGCGAGGCCCGGTCGTCGTCCGTCAGTCAGGAGAAGGAGCGCGCGATCGAGGCCGGCCTAATGGCGGAACGCCGTAACGGCGATCCGCAGGCGCGCGGCAATGAAAGCGGCGTGATCAATACACATGGGGACTGAATAGAGCGCCCCGCGCGGACCCACAAGCCCGCGGCGGCTAGCGCGCGGCGGCGGTCTGCGTCGGGTCGGGCGCGATGCCGAGAAGCGCGTCGAGCTCGGCACGCTGGCTCTCGAACTGGGCCAGCATGTCGCCCTCGAGGTCGCGGCCGCGGGGGAGGCGGATGCGGAGCGGGTCGACGGTCTGGCCGTTGATGCGGATCTCGTAGTGGAGATGGGGACCGGTCGAGAGGCCGGTCGAGCCGACGAAGCCGATCACCTGACCCTGGCGGACCGTCGCCCCTGGCTCGATGCCCGGCGCGATCCGCGTCTGGTGCGCATAGGCCGACTCGTAGCCATTGGCATGCTGGATCCGGGTGTAGTTGCCGTAGCTCGACGACCACCCGGCCGAGACCACGACGCCGTCGCCGGCCGCGACAATCGGCGTGCCGGCAGGGGCCGCCCAGTCGACGCCGGCATGGAGGGTGCGGGTGCCGAGGATCGGGTGGATGCGCATGCCGTAGCCCGACCGCATCTCGCCGACGCTGATCGGCTTCCGGATCAGGAAGATGCTCGCACTGCGCCCTTCCTCGTCATAGTAGTCGACGATCCCGTCGTCGGGCGTGCGGAACTGATAGTAGCGCTTGGTGACGCCATCGAGCGTCACCGCCGCATAGAGGATGCCTTCCGCGGCATCCGGGTCGGCGTCGGTCGGCATCGCGTGGAAGACTTCGATCGAATCTCCCGGACCGACGCGGGATTGCATGTCGAGATCGAAGGCGAAGATTCGGATCAGCTGGTTGATCAGTGGCGCCGGGATCTCCTGCTGCATCGCCGTCAGGTACATCGCCTCGTAGAGCCGGGGCGTTGTGCCGGTGGTTGCGACCACGGTCGCATCCCCTTCGACGATCCCCTGCAGCTCGGGAGGCTCGTCCGCGCGGACGAAGACGCCAAGGTCGTTGCGCGCGATCGTCGCCTGGTGGGCGCCATCGGCATAGATGCTGATGCGGATCGGGACCGGCGCCGCCTCGACGCCGGCCGAGGGTGCGAAGGCGATCCGGATCCGGTGGCCCGGCGTCAGGGCTGAAAGATCGACCAGCGATTCGAGCGCGGCCACCGCCTCGGTGACGGCCGCTTCGCCCATCCCGGTTGACTCGAGGACCCCGCCGACGGTCTGCCCGTCGCCGATTGCGAGCACACGCTCGTCGCGCGACGCGCCGCCGATGCTGCGGGTGACGAAGGTTACGTTCTCGGGGATCGCACGCATGCGCGCGCCGAGCGCGGCAAACGGATCCTCGGCCGCTGTCGTCTCGGCGCCAGGCTCCGGCGCAAAGGCGAGAGCCGCGAGCTGGACGCCGCCGCCCGCAAGCGCGTTGGCGGTCTGCCTAACGATCATCTCGACGTCCGCCGTCGCGATCGGCGTCGCATCGGCGAACTCGGCCCCGAGCGGAAACACGCCGGTCTCGATGACCACCTGGCCGTCGACCTCGGCGGCATAGATCCGGTCGCCGGTCAGCGGCACTTCGGCGACCGCCACCGGCGCCTCGTTGTTCTCGCCGATGATGGCGAGCGGGTCATAGGCGGGGACGTCGACGCCGGCGGTATTGGCGACGGTCAGCGGCGCATTGATGCGCACGAACGGGCGCTGCTGGATGATGTCGCGATCATCCTGCCGGGTGATGGTCGAGACCTGCACCACCTCGCGCGCCGTCGGCGCGGGGGGCGGGGGGATGTAGCGGTCGCCCTTCTGCCCGTCGGTGGGGCCGGCCGCCATCGCGGCGAGGTCGGCCTGTTGGGCGGGCGTGATCAGGAGCTCCTGGCCGTTGAGCGCGGCGAGGAGCGCGCCGCCCATCAGGAAGAAGGAGGTGAAACCGGTGAGGACCGTGCCCGACAGCCAGCGGACGGAGATCGCGCGGCTGGCCGGCTCGCCGACGCGCCGACGCGGTCCAACCGCCAAAGCGGGCTCGGACCCGATGTCGACATAGGTGGCGGCGGCCGCGCCGAGGGCGGCGGGCCTGCGCGATGACCCCCTCACTGCTGCGGCATCCTCGATCCCGTCCCCGATCCGTCGCGCGCGAAGAGCGCAGCCGAAACGCGACGGAACGAAAGTGCCCGTCACGGCGCGGCAAGTCAACGAAACCGCCGCGCTCATCCCCGGGAGTGGAGCCGAACTCTGGCATCATTGTGGTCGCCGCCGGGCTTCTCCACCACGGGCGCCGCGCCTGCGGCGGGGGAATCCGGCACGGCACCTGGTCCGCGCGGGACCGATCTTCGGACTCCCGCGCCCTCGATCGCCCGCCCCGAAAAAAGATCGAAAAAAGATTCACGGCAGCGGTCGGAAAGATCGGTCCCTCGGGGCCGTTCGAAGGGTGGTCCGGCGCCGCCGGCGCCTTGAAAAAGCGAGGGCTGCTGGCCATTTCAGGGCTTGCGATGGCCGGCCGACGCGGCAGGCCTTCACCGGGCGAATGAAGGCTGTTGACAGCCCCGAACCACCTGCCTATATATCGCGTCAACGAGGGCGGCGCCGCCGCAAACGACGGAAGTTTTCGCCCTCGGTTCCTTTTACGGAAAATGAAGCCAAGCCGCTTCGGCGGTTGCTTCCGTTTTCAGGAGCGGATAGGGTCTCCAACCCGCTCATCGGCGATCCGTCGCCGTGTTCTTTGACAAGTGAATAGGAAGAAAGAGAAACGTAGACGGCGGAGCCCTTGCGGGTTCGTCGATCCTCGGATCGGCGAACCGAAGAGACTTCGGCGGCACTACGTTTCCTAACAAGCTCATATGTCGTTGAAATGACGCCGAAAGGCGTCGGTTTCGATGACGGTGTGCTTGGGACTCGTCAAGACGTAGTGACCAAGCCGATCAACCTCTCAATTCAATCTGAGAGTTTGATCCTGGCTCAGAACGAACGCTGGCGGCAGGCTTAACACATGCAAGTCGAACGCCCCGCAAGGGGAGTGGCAGACGGGTGAGTAACGCGTGGGAACGTACCCTTCGGTTCGGAATAACTCAGGGAAACTTGAGCTAATACCGGATACGTCCGTAAGGAGAAAGATTTATCGCCGAAGGATCGGCCCGCGTTGGATTAGCTAGTTGGCGGGGTAATGGCCCACCAAGGCGACGATCCATAGCTGGTCTGAGAGGATGATCAGCCACACTGGGACTGAGACACGGCCCAGACTCCTACGGGAGGCAGCAGTGGGGAATATTGGACAATGGGCGAAAGCCTGATCCAGC
>JBFXAJ010000001.1:0-217117 GCA_050184415.1 Bauldia sp. | reverse complement strand
GGGGGACCGACCTCGAGGCATGAACCCCCTCACCCGCACCGCCGCTTGCTACGCGCGCGCCGGCGCGACCTCTCCCCGACGGGGAGAGGTGAAGAGGCTCAGCGCCTTGGCGAGCCTTCGCGCCCCCAGCAGCGCACCGGCAAAGAGGAGGTATTGATGGATCGTCGGTCGTTCATCCGCGGCGCGGGCATAGCCGCAGCGGCAACGCTGGCAGCGCCGGCGATCGCGCAACAGAGGCCGACCGGCGAGCTCACGCTCCTGACGCCGTTCCCGCCCGGGACGACGGGCCCGGCATTCAGTGCGCGGCGCATCGCGGAGCGGCTTCGCCACCTCTTCGCGGCGGATGCTGCGGTGAACATCACCGTCCACCACGCCGGAGAGTTCGTCCCGGCGATGGACGAGTTCGCCGCCGTCGCGGACGGCCGCGCGACCTTCTACTATGGCCCCGACTATTACTACGCCGCCCTCCATCCGGCGATGAACTTCTTCACCTCGGTGCCGATCGGCATGACCGCCATCGAGCACACCGCGTGGATCGAGCAGGCCGGCGGCCAGGCGCTGTGGGATGAGCTCGCGCTCGGCCTCGGCGTCAAACCGTTCCTCGCCGGCAATTCGGGGATGCAGATGGGCGGCTGGTTCCGCCGCCCGCTCACCAGCGTCGCCGACATCGAGGGCCTCCGTTTCCGGATGCCTGGGCTCGGCGGCGAAGTCTGGCGCCGGCTCGGCGCCGTCGTCAGCAATGAAGGGCCGGCGGCGATCGTGGCGGCGCTCGAGAATGGCACCCTCGACGGCGCCGACTGGATCGGGCCGTGGGACGACATGCGCCTCGGCCTCCACCGTGTCGCGAGCCACTACTATCATCCCGGCCTTCTCGAGGCCGGGCCGGCGCTCACGCTCGGCGTGAGCAAGGCGTTCTGGGACGGACTCGGTGACGCCGACCGCGAGGCGATCGCGGCGGCGGCGCGGAGCGAGAATTCGCTCGTCCTCTCGGAATTCCACTTCAACAACGCGACCGCGCTCCGGGAGCTGCGGACCGTCGACACCGTCTCGATCGAGCGCTTCCCGGATGACGTCATCGCGGCCATGGCCCGCGTCGCTCCCGAGGTCGCCGAGGCAGCGGCAGTAGACGATATCGGCCAGCGAATTCACGACTCCTACTTCGCCGCCCTCGACCTCCTCCGCGGCTGGTCGGAGCTGTCGGAAGGCGAATTGGTCACCACGCGGGCGCGCATCCTCGGCTGACGCCGCGCCCAGACGCGCGGCGCGCTGCCCGCCGGCGAGGCACTGCCGCCCGCGGGCCGACGTGCCACTAACCTCTCATCAACCATACCGAAGTACCTGTCGCGCGACGCAGTTCCGCCATGCGTCGGGCGCCGTGGAAGTGTCACGGGGATTCGGCACAATACTTGCTGCGTAAGTTCTGATTCGAGCCCGAAGCATCCGTCCTGGTCCCCCTGGCAGCCGGAAGCGATTTCGAAGGAGCCTGCAGCGATGTCGACCGAAAACACCGAGATGATGATCCGGACCCGCGCCTACGCCATCTGGGAGGCTGCTGGCCGGCCCGACGGCCAGGCCGAGGAACACTGGCTCCAGGCCCTTCGGGAAGCCGGCGCAGCTCCCGCGATGACTACGCCGGAGGCCGCGGCCCCGAAGAAGACGCGCGCGAAGAAGGTCGTCGAATCTGCCTCGATCGCCCCCGAGGATCTGCCGAAGGCGCCGGCGAAGAAGAAGGCGCCCGCGAAGACGAAGGTGAAGGCCTAGCCCGCCGGGCGCTGCCCGTTCAGCACGGCCTCAGCGCACCCGCGAGGAGCGGCAGCGCCTCGGCGAGCGGGAGGTCGTGGACCACGACCATCGCGGAACCGACGCCGGCGGGATTGGTGGGGTACGCGACGACCACGTCCTGCTCGATCCCCATGAACATCTTGGTCCGGACCGCGTCGACGGCGCCCGTCGGGGTATCGACCGTCGCCCGCTCGGCAACGACCATCGGCCCGCCGGGATAGGGCGGCAAGCCGCCAAAAACGGTCACGTTGATCGCGGGGCCGGCCTCGGCCGACAGCGTCGTGTTCCACACCCGGACCGGCGGCGTTCCCGGCGGTCCCGCGACCGGCGCGATGTCCTCGAACGTCACCGGAGCGGCGACGTAGCCGATCGGGACAGCGAGCGAGAGCCAGCCCACGACGAGCAGTTCGCACAGCATTTCAGTGCCTTTCGACGAAGCTGTCGATCACCCGCTTGCGCCCCGCCTTGTCGAAGTCGAAGGGAGGGCCTTCTCCTGCCTCTTCCTACGCGGCGTGTTGCGTCAAGGGCGCTTCGACCAACGCGACAAGGTGGTCCGTTAACTCAGCAGACCATAGCGGATCGGCCTTGATTGCCATCAAGCGGCGCGGAGAGGGCAAGACCTTCCCGGTGGCGGCGAGGGCCTCCGCGTAGGCGATGATCGCCTCCGGGGCATTCCGCAGCGCCTCATCGACAGTGTCGCCAGCGGAGAAGCATCCAGGCAGGTCGGGAAACCAAACACCGACGGCGGCGCTTGGCCCAGCATCCTCAACAATGGCTACATAATGCGCCATGCTCAGTCCTTCTCCCAACCCGCGTCTCTGTAGATAGCGCGAACAAGACCAGGACCCAAATCCTTGCGGGGATGTGGAACGACTATGGTGGCTCCTGTTCCCGGCTGCTTGAACACGCGATGCGAGCCGCGAACCCGATCCAGCATCCAGCCCTCGCGCTCAAGTCGGGCGCAGATGTCCCTGCTGCTCTTGAGCACCGGTCGCTAAACCCGCTCGACGAAGCTGTCGATCACCCGCTTGCGCCCCGCCTTGTCGAAGTCGATCGTCAGCTTGTTGCCCTCGATGTCGGCGACCGAGCCGTAGCCGAATTTCTGGTGGAAGACGCGCTCGCCGACGGCGTAGTCCGACCCTGACGTAACGCTCTTCGCCACGAGCTCGCCCTCGATCTCGAGCGGTCCGCCGGGCCGGTCGTAACGGCCGCCACGACCCGAGCCGCCGCGGCTCCCGCCGCTGCTGCCGAAGAGATCGCCCTGCCCGGCGCGGTTGCGCTGCGCGCGCTGCCAGCCCGGCGTCTCGTAGGTGTTGGTGAACGGCTCGGCGCGGTCGAAGCGGCTCGGCCCGTAGCCGCCGCCCATGCCGCTGACGCCATAGCCGCCATAGGACGGCCCCTGCTCGACGATCTCGATCTCGTCCTCCGGCAGCTCCTCGATGAAGCGCGACGGGATCGCCGACTGCCACATCCCGTGGGTCCGCCGGTTCGACGCGAACCAGACGAAGGCGCGGCGCCGGGCCCGCGTGAGCCCGACATAGGCCAGCCGGCGTTCCTCCTCGAGCGATGCCCGGCCGCCCTCGTCGAGCGAGCGCTGGCTGGGGAAGAGTCCCTCCTCCCAGCCCGGCAGGAACACGGTCTCAAATTCGAGGCCCTTGGCGGAGTGGAGCGTCATGATCGAGACCGCGTCGGACTCCCCGTCGCGGTCGGCATCCATCACGAGCGAAATGTGCTCGAGGAACCCGGCAAGGTTCTCGAAATCCTCCATGGAGCGGACGAGCTCCTTGAGGTTTTCGAGGCGCCCCGGCGCATCGGCCGAGCGCTCGTTCTGCCACATCTCGGTGTAGCCCGACTCCTCGAGGATCAGCTCGGCGAGCTCGGTATGCGAAAGATGGTCGAGCTGGCCGCGCCAACGCGCGAACATGCCAAGGACGTCCCGGAGCGCCGCCCGGGTCCGGCCGTTGATCTCCTCGGTCTCGATGAGCTCCATCGCGGCCATCATCATCGGGATGTCCTTCCGCCGCGCATAGTCGTGGAGGAGTTTCACCGTGGTGTCGCCGATGCCGCGCCGGGGTACGTTCACGATGCGCTCGAAGGCGAGGTCGTCGGCCGGCTGCGCGGTGGCGCGAAGATAGGCGAGCGCGTCGCGGATCTCCTGCCGCTCATAGAAGCGCGGGCCGCCGATCACGCGGTACGGAAGGCCGAGCGTGATGAACCGGTCCTCGAACGAGCGCATCTGATGCGATGCGCGAACGAGGATCGCCATATTGTTGAGCTTGTGGCCCTTCCGCTGAAGCTGCTCGATCTCCTCGCCGATGGCGCGCGCTTCTTCCTCGGAGTCCCACGCCGAGGCCAGCTTCACCTTGGGAGCCGTCGGATCGACGGCCTCGGTGAACAGCGTCTTCCCGAGCCGCCCCTCATTGTGTGAGATGAGGTGGGACGCGGCGGCGAGGATCGGGCTCGTCGAACGGTAGTTGCGCTCGAGGCGGATCACTTCGGCGCCCGGAAAATCCTTCTCGAAGCGGAGGATGTTGTCGACCTCCGCGCCGCGCCAGCCATAGATCGACTGGTCGTCGTCGCCCACGCAGCAGATGTTCCGGCTGCCCTGCGCGAGGAGGCGCAGCCACAAATACTGGGCGACGTTGGTGTCCTGATACTCGTCCACCAGCATGTAGCGGAAGCGCTTGTGGTAGTCCTTGAGGACGTCCGGGTTCTCGCGGAACAGGCGCAGGCACTCCAGCAGGAGATCGCCGAAGTCGACCGCGTTGAGGGTCTTCAGCCGCGCCTGGTACGCCGCGTAGAGCTCCGCGCCTTTCCCGTTGGCGAATGCGGCACCCTCGCCCGGCGGCAGATCGGCGGGCGTCCAGCCGCGGTTCTTCCAGTTGTCGATCATCCCGGCGAGCGCGCGGGCCGGCCAGCGCTTCTCGTCGATGTTCTCCGCCTGGATGAGCTGCTTCATCAGGCGGATCTGGTCGTCCGGATCGAGGATCGTGAAGTTCGGCTTCAGCCCCACCAGCTCGGCATGCCGGCGCAGCAGCTTCACGCCGATGGCGTGGAACGTCCCGAGCCACTGCATCCCCTCGACCGTGCCGCCGATGAGATGGCCGATGCGCTCCTTCATCTCGCGCGCGGCCTTGTTGGTGAAGGTCACGGCAAGGATCTCCCACGCCCGCGCCTTCTGCGTGGCGAGGAGGTGCGCGATACGCGTCGTGAGGACGCGTGTCTTCCCGGTCCCCGCGCCGGCAAGCACCAGCACCGGCCCCTCGGTCGCCTCAACGGCGCGGCGCTGTTCCGGGTTCAGGCCTTCCAGATACTCGGGATTGCGCCGGCGGAGCGCGCGCGCGGCGTTGCCCGGCGGCGGGGCGTCGGGGACATCGTCATAGGCGCTGATAGGCAAGGCGGCGCCGTCGTCGCGTCCGTTCATACAAACTTCCGATTTCGGATCGAATCCGGCATGGGAACACTATAGCAACAGATGGGGCCGCGCGAGGGCGACTTGAAGGCCGCGAAAGGGGAAGCGCGGAGCGCACCGGCGGAGGTGTACACCGCCGCCATCTGCCGCACATCTTCCCTTGCAAGGTTGAGTCCGCCACCGCAGGGTTGTCGCCGGGCTCGGGTCGATGCCCCGCGGGACTATCGGGGAGACCAGGGCTGAACAGGTTCTATCTGATCTTCGGCGGCTTGATCGTCCTCCTCCTGACGGCGGCGGTGGTCGGCCCGTTCCTGATCGACTGGAACGGCTTCAAGCCCACCTTCGAGCGCCAGGCGTCGGAGATCCTCGGCCAGGAGGTCCACATCCTCGGCGACGCGGAGCTGCGCCTCCTGCCGACGCCCTCGTTGACCTTCGACAACGTGACCATCGGCGAGGCCGAAGGGCGCCCGCTCGCGACGGTGGAGCGGGTCGCGATCCGCATGGAGCTGCTCCCGTTCCTGTCCGGCGAGATCGCCATCACCGAAATGACGATCGAGCGGCCCGAGATCGATCTCGTGATCGACGATTCCGGACGGGCCCAGCTCGTCGGCGCGGCCTTCGCCCCAATGGTGGACGACGACCGCGTCTCCTTGAACGACATCACCATCACCAACGGCGTCATCCGGTTCCAGGACGCCCGCACCGGCGCCGCCTTCGAGCTCGTCGACATCAACACCAATCTCCTCGAGGCTCCGTCGCTGATAGGCCCATGGCGCGTCGATGGCAGCCTCGTCTGCGTCGCGGCCAGCGTCTGCGGTGCGGGCACGCCGGTGACCTTCAATCTGTCGACGGGCCGCGTCGCCGGCGACGGCTCGTTCCGCCTCAACGTCCAGCTCATCCCGGCCTCGCTCGAGCTGGCCGGCACGCTGACGCTCGGCGGCACCGTCGCTCCCGGCGACAACGGACTCGTCTATAGCGGCAACCTTCGCTTCGAGAAGCTGGCGATCGCGGGGATCGCAGCGGACGGCACCGAGACGCTCGGCCGCGCCTGGAACGTTTCCGGCAGCTTCCGGCTCGACGGCCGCAGCCTCGCGCTCGACGCGTTCACCTTCGGCCTCGACACGCTGGCGCTGACCGGAAACGCGTCGCTCACCTTCGGTTCCCGACCGGAGTTCGTCGCAACGATCGGAACCCCGCAGATCGACCTCAACACGCTGGCCGGCGCCGGACCGGCCGAGGCTGTCGGCGCGGCGGACGCCGGACGCGACCTCATGACGATGATCCGCACCGCGCCGGCGACGGCGATCCCGGGGCGCATCAGCATCTCGATCCCGTCCGTCATCATGGCCGACGCCGCACTCCAGGACTTCACCGCCGAGATCAGGTCGGCCGACGGACGCTGGGAGATTCCCTCGCTCAGCGTCCGGCTCCCCGGCGCGTCGCAGTTGACGGCCGAGGGGACGCTCGTTCCCGGCGAGGCGTTCGAATTCGCGGGCCGGGTCACGCTCGAATCGGAACAGCCCGACGCTCTGGCGTCATGGTGGTCGGGCACGGCGCGGCGATCGGCGACGCTCCGCCCGTTCGCCATCACCGCGACGGGGTCGGTGGTGCCGGACCGGATCGCGCTCGACGCACTCGATCTCACCATCGGTCTGTCGCACGCCAGCGGCCGTCTCGCGTGGGCGACCGAGGACGGCGCAGCGGTCATCGACGCCGCCGTCGAGGCGGAGACGTTCGACGTCGACCAGCTCATCGCCCTCTACGACGTCTTCGCCGCCGCGAATCCTGCGGCGGAGGCACCGGCCCCTGCCGCCGCGGCCCCGCGCTACGACGTTGCGCTCGATGCCGCGGCCCTCCGCTGGGGCGACGTCACGATGGCGGGGGTGGGCTTCGACATCGCGATCGCGGACCGCGAACTTGCCGTCGAACGGCTCGCCATCGCCGATCTCGACGGCGCCGCCATCAACGTCGCAAGCGGCCGCGTTTCGCTCGACGACGCCACCCGCGTCGCCCTCGAGGGCACGCTCACGGCGGACCGGCTCGACGGCGTCGTCGCGCTGGCGACGAAGCTGTGGCCCGAGGACGGCACGGTCGCCTGGCTCGCCGAGGCCGCCGACCTTCTCGTCCCGCTCGACCTCACCATCAACGCCAACCCGCTTGGGCAGCTCGGCGGGGCCGAGCTTCAGGTGGACGGGACCGCTGCCGGCACGGAGGTCACCGCCCGCGCCGCCTTTGCCGGCGCCTTCGGCGCCTGGGCCGACGCCGAAGCCGAACTCTCCCTCGACCTCGACAACCCGGACGCCGCGGCGCTCCTCCGCCAAGCCGGACTCGCCATCGGTGACGTCGGCGACGTGGGTCCCGCGGACCTCTCGCTGGTGGCGCGGGGCGTACCGGACACGGGCCTCACCATCAACGTCCTCGGCGGCACCCTCGGCCCGCTCTCCATCAGCTCCGGCGGCAGCCTGCGGAACAACGGCGGCACACTCAGTTTCGAGGGGCCGCTCAACATCACAGCGGACGACTTCGTCACCGGCGTCCGGCTGGTCGGCATCAACCTCGCGGCCGGGCAGGCCCCGGTGTCGGCCGTGCTCCGCACGTCGGTCGTCGCAGATGCGGACGGGTTCACCGTCGAGATGCTCCCCAACGCCTCCTCGATCGCCGCGCAGGGCATCGACGGCCGGCTCGTCTTTGCCGACGCCGACGGGCTTGCCGTCTCCGGCACGCTCAACATCGGCACGCTCGACCTCGGCTGGCTGATGGCGCTGCCGCTCGGCATTGACCCAACGCCGACCGGGGATCCCGAAATGCCCTGGAGCACGACGGCCTTCTCCGGCCCAGTCTTCGGCGACGTCCGCGCGGACGTCGACCTCCGCGCCGCCCGCGTCGCCATGGCGCCCGAAGTCGACCTCGTCGATGCCGATATCGGCCTCGCGCTCCGGCCCGACGGTGGGACGATCGATCTCCGATCGGCGACGCTGGCAGGCGGCCAAGTGACCGGGACGGCCTCCGTCTCGCTCGCCAGCGGGCAGGCGCTCCTCGAGGGACGGCTGACGATGTCCGGCGTCGATCTCTCCGCGCTCGTCTGGCGGCGGGATGGGCAGCCGGTCGCGGAGGGGCGCCTCGACCTCAATGCGGGGCTGACCGCGAGCGGCCGATCACCCGCCGGGTTGATCGCGTCGCTCGGCGGCGACCTCACGATCTCGATCCGCGATGGAGCGTTTGCGTTCCTCAACGAAGCCGCGTTCGGCCAGGCACTCGACCTCATCGGCGAGAATCCCGATATCGGCGACATCGCGCTCCGCGACCGGTTCACCACGCTGCTCGATGGCGGCCGCTTCGCCTTCGCCGAGCTCACCGCGCCGCTGGACGTGTTCGGCGGCTACATCAGCGCGCAGCGTCTCATCGTCGACGGCACGACGACCACGATCTCGATGCAGACGCTGGTCGACCTCAACCTCCTCGCGGTCGACAGCACCTGGGAGCTTGCCTCGCTGCTCGACCCCGCCGCGGGAGCCGCGCCCCGGCCCAGCGTCGGGATCAACTTCCGCGGCCCGCTGACGGCGCCGGCGCGCACCATCAGCATCGCCGGCCTGACGCCGTACCTCCGCTACCTCCAGGCCGAGGAGCGCGACCGCCTCGACCGCCAGGTCCTCGAGCAGGAATTCTTCCTCCGCCTCATCCGCCGGGCCGAGGCCGACCGGCTCGCCGCGCCCGCGGCCGCAGCCGTTCCCGAGCCCGTGGCGCCTGCGCCCGAACCAGTCGTTCCCGAACCCGTTGCGCCGGCGCCGATCGCTCCGGCACCGGAGCGGGCAGCACCAACCCCGGCTCCGGCACCGGCCGCAGCACCTCTCGTCATTCCTCCGCTGCTGCCAGCGCCCTAGCGCGGAGTGCGGTCGCGGTACCAGGCGAGGACGCTCAGCCGGACGGCCGACGACAGGTTCGTGCCGGCGCTCCGCGACCGGTCGATCTCGGCCACGATCGCGGCGAGGCTGACGCCTCGCGCCTCCGCCATCTCATTGAGACCGGCCCAGAACGGCTCCTCGACCGAGATGCTGGTCCGGTGCCCGGCGATCGCGAGCGAACGCTTGGCCATCAGGTCTCGTCGCGGCGATGGCCGTCGAGGCGGCGGCTGACGGCTGCCTTCTCGGCTTCGGACGCAGCCTTCTCCGCCTTCGTCCGGCCGAACGCCACGCGATTAGCCTCGGCCTTCCGCTCCTTCTCGGCGCGGGCCTTGTCCTTGCGGGCGCGGCGCAGGTTCACGATCTCGGCCATGAGAGGGCGACCTAGATACCCGTGAAGAGGAGGTCCAGCGCTCTGACGATAGCGTCCCTCTCGCCCGACAGATTGTCGACCGGTTGGCGAAGCTCCGAGCGTTGGATGTTGGCCAGCTCGAGCGGGGACAGGAATAACGTCTCCCCGTTCAGGACGAACTCAAGGTTCAGCCGCGGAACCGGACTGGGCAGCTTGCGAACGAGGGGTACGACGACCGTCACCGCATGATCGGCGAACCGGTTGTCCGGCAGCACCATGATGAAGGGCGCGCGCGCCTTGGTCCGGGGGCTTGGATTGGCGAAGACATCGAACTGCTTCACCTAGCTACCAGCTCCTCCATTCCTCGCCGAAGACGCCATTCTCCTCGATGTAGCGGTTGAACGCCTCGATCGATTCGCGGTTGTCGCGCCTCCAGGCGGCCGCCTCGGCCTCGCGGACAAGCTCGCGCAAATGCGGCTCGAGAGCCTGCGACAGGTTGATGTTGAGCGCCTTGGCCCGGTCGAGCAGGTCGACGCTCATCGAAAGGTTCACGGCCCTGCGGGTGCCCATTGCTGCCTCCATGCGCAAGATCAATGCGCACACATTATGCGCAAATATCCGTGCGCCGCAACCTCAGTCAGGCCCGATCATCCGCTCCGGGCGCACCAGCGCATCGAACTCCGTCTCGCTGACGAGACCGCTCGCCAACGCCTCGGCCCGCAATGTCGTGCCGTTCCTGTGTGCGGCCTTGGCGATCTTCGCGGCCGCGTCGTAGCCGATCTTCGGCGCCAGCGCCGTCACGAGCATCAGCGACCGCTCGAGATGCGCCGCTATGACCTCGCGCCGCGGCTCGATGCCGGCGACGCAATTGTCCGCGAAGGACATCACGGCGTCGCTCAGGAGCTGCACCGACTGCAGGACATTGTAGGCCATCAGCGGGTTGTAGACGTTGAGCTGGAGATGGCCCTGGCTGCCGGCGAAGGTCATGGCGGCGTTGTTGCCGAACACCTGGATGCAGACCTGGGTCAGGGCCTCGCACTGCGTGGGGTTCACCTTGCCCGGCATGATCGACGAGCCCGGCTCGTTTTCCGGCAGCAGCAATTCGCCAAAGCCGGAGCGCGGACCCGATCCGAGGAGCCGGATGTCGTTCGCCATCTTGAACAGCGAGGTGGCGACCGTCGCGAGCGCGCCATGGACGAAGACGAGGGCGTCGTGCGCGGCGAGCGCTTCGAACTTGTTCGGCGCGCTTCGGAACGGCAGCGACGTCAGGACGGCAATGCGCTCGGCGATCTTCTCGGCGAAGCCGCGCGGTGCGTTGAGACCGGTGCCGACCGCCGTGCCGCCCTGCGCCAGCTCCAGAAGCCCGGCGAGGGCGACGTCGACGCGCGCGACGCCGGCCGCGATCTGGTGCGCATAGCCGCCGAACTCCTGCCCGAGCGTGAGCGGCGTCGCGTCCTGCATGTGGGTGCGCCCGATCTTCACGATCCCGGCCCACGCCTCCGCCTTCGCCTCCAGGATCGCCCCGAGATGGCGAAGCGCCGGCAGCAGCCGGTGGACGATCTCGAGCACCGCCGCGATGTGCATCGCCGTCGGATAGGTGTCGTTCGACGACTGGCTGAGATTAACGTGGTCGTTCGGGTGGACCGGCGACTTCGAGCCGATCACGCCGCCAAGGAGCTCGATCGCGCGGTTGGCGATGACCTCGTTGGCGTTCATGTTGGACTGGGTCCCCGACCCGGTCTGCCAGACCACCAACGGGAAATGCCCGTCGAGCTTGCCGGCGGCCACCTCCTCGGCGGCGGCGACGATGGCGGCCGCCACGGTGGCGTCGATCAGGCCGAGGTCCCGGTTCACCTCCGCGGCGGCCCGCTTGACGATCCCGAGCGCCCGAACGATGGCGACCGGCTGGCGCTCCCAGCCGATCTTGAAGTTGAGGAGGGACCGCTGGGTCTGCGCGCCCCAATAGCGATCGGCCGGAACCTCGATGGGGCCGAATGTATCGGTCTCGGTGCGGGTGTTCATCGCGTCTGCCGTGAGCGGGTGCTTGCCGCAGGCGAATAGCACGCCCGGAGACTGCGCGCTCAAGGCGCGACGGCGAAGCGCCCGACCCCCGACCGGCCGGGCCGGACCGTCAGCTCTTCTTGCGGAAAGCGTCGAGGCTCACGACCTGCGCGTCGCCGGCCGGCCGCTCGGCTTCGGCGGGGGGCGTCGCTTCCTTGGAGGGCTTCGCACGCACCGCCAGCGGGCTCGGCGCGACATCGCCCTTCTTCGAAGCCTCGACGGCCGTCGGCTCGGGCGCCTCCTCCTCGGCCGCCACCTGCGCCGGCTCGAACTGGAGGGAGAATTGCACTGAGGGGTCGACGAAGGCCTTGAGTGCGCTGAACGGAATCAGCAGCCGCTCCGGAATGCCGTTGAACGAGAGGCCGACCTCGAGGGCATGCTCGGTGACGGCGAGGTCCCAGAACTGGTGCTGGAGGACGATCGTCATGTCGCCGGGATACTGGTTGAGGAGGCGGCTCGAGATCCGCACGCCCGGCGCCTTGGTGGCGAAGGTGATGTAGAAATGGTGGTCGCCCGGCAGGCCGGCCTTGGCCACCTCGGAGAGGACCTTCCTGAGAACGCCACGCAGCGCGTCCTGGGCGAGGATGTCGTAGCGGATCAGGTCTTCGGCCATCGAGTCCGTCGGCTGGTCGGCGACGCTGGGCCATCGCAAGCGCCGCCAGGAAATCAGTGGGAGCTTCTGTTGCCAGGTGCTCCCGAACCCCGCCTTAACGATGCGAACCGCTAAGGGCTTTTAGAGTGGAGTCACATAACCGCATTACGCGGCGATGCGGGCTCCGGCATAGTTGTTGTCATTGGCAACTATGAGTTTGGCCCGATAACGGCGGAACCATGCCGGGCAAAAGCCCACCCTTTACACCCTCGTCGATCCTGTATCGCCCCCGCCGAAGCCCACCTTCCGGCGGGATGGGCTTGGGTGGAGGCGCCGGGTACTGCCCCCGGGTCCGAATGGCTTATTACGATGGCCGTTTATCGCCATAGCCGGCCGAAGCCGGCTCCACGAATATAGGCACTGGACCCCGGTCTGAAAAGGCAAACGGCGCTCGTTTTGCCCGCATTTCGAGTCCGATGCGGTGGCTATCGCTCCCGTCACGGCGGCAGGGTACAAGGGCGTCCTCAGAATCCGGGGAGCGGCACATGAACGAGATCATCCTGGCGGCGTCGATCCTGATGGGGGCATCGCCGATCGAAGTCGTCAAGGAAGTGCTGCGGCTCGAGATCGCGTACGTCGCGATGGACTTCAGCGCCGACCCTTTCTCCGAAGAAGCCCTCGAGCGCCTCTACTCCGAGGATTTCGCCGACGCCTATAACGAGATCATGCGGCTGATGGAGGAGCGCAACGAGCCGCTCCTCGATGGCGACCCGATCACTGGCCATCAGGAATATTGCGCGCTGTCCGGCCTCACGGCTGACGAAGGCGTCATCACCCAGACCACGGCGACGGTAACTGTCAGCTTCGGCAGCCAGTGGTGCCTCGAGGGCGCGCCGCCGGAAGTCATAGGCGAGGTCACGACCATCGTCTTCCATCTGTCGCGCGAGGACGACCGGTGGGTGATCGACGATTTCGAGCACAGCCTCTACGGCTCGTTCCGGGCCGTGCTGATGGAGCTTCGCGACTAGCGCCTACCCCTTCGCCCCATAGGCGCGGAGGAAGGTCTTCACGCCCGCCGCCGCCGCCGCGTCGACCTCGGCGCGCGTTGGTGTGGCGCCGAGATGGCTGCAATCGTCGAGGTCCATCGTGACCAGCGCCACGAACTGGCGCGCGGCGAGGTCGGCATCGTCGATCTCGAGCAGCCGGTCATGGGCGAGGCGCGCGAGCCGCGCGGCCAGCGCCGCGGTGACCCTGCCCGGCCCCCGCTCCCGCCAGGTCCGGAACAGCTCCGGATAGCGCTGCCCTTCATTCTCGACGAGCTTCTGCAGCTCTGCCGAGCGGCGGTTGCAGAGACAGTCGCCGGTGAGCCGGCGCGCGAATGCCGTCAGCTCGGCCGCGAGGTCCTGCGGCCGGTCGGGGAACGTCGCCAGCGTCGCGAAAAGGCCGGCATTGGCGCGTTCAGTCGCGTCCTCCACCACCGCTGCAAACAGATTCTCCTTGTCGCCGACATGGTTGTAGACGGTCTGCCGCGACACCCCCGCTTCCGACGCGATCATGTCGATGCTCGCGCCGGCGAAGCCGTCGCGGGCAAACACCCGCGCAGCCGCATCGAGAATCATCATCCGCTTCGCGGGATGGCCCTTGAAGGCCGAAGGCGGATCGATTTCGCCGAGATCGGTCATGGTTTGCGGGGCAGGTCTGTCATGAGCGCATGATAGGCGCGCTTGACCTTCTTTACAACACTGTCCAAAATGGTGGACAGTTCAATCTCGCCGGGTGCTCTCGCTCCGACCCCTGATGTGGGGACGCCGGAGGCGCCGGCCAAGTGAGACCCTCCAGAAGCCGGACATCGTCGCGGAGGCCCTGCGTTCGGGCCTGCGCCGCGAGGTTCTTCTCCCACGCCGTCGCCGGTCCGTGTTCGCCGGAGGCGGGTCCATTGCCTGTCGGAAAGTCCTCCATGAATCTCCAATTCCTCAAGAATGCGATCATCCTCGGCCTCCTTGTCGCGGTCGGGCCGTTCGCGATCGACATGTACCTGCCGGCGATGCCCACCATCGCCGAAGACCTCGGCACCACCACTGCCGCAACGCAGATGACCCTCATGGTCTTCTTCGTCTCGTTCGGCCTGTTCCAGCTCGTCTACGGACCGTGGTCCGACACCGCCGGCCGGAAGCGCCCGCTCTATGTCGGCCTGATCCTTTTCACCCTCGGCTCGATCGGCTGCGCGTTCGCCCCGTCGATCGAGTGGCTGATCGCCTTCCGCTTCATCCAGGGCGTCGGCGCTGCCGCCGGCATGGTCATCGCCCGCGCCATCGTCCGCGACCTCCACACCGGCGTCGAGGCGACCCGGCTGATGTCGCTGGTGATGCTGGTCTTCAGCGTCTCGCCGATCCTCGCCCCGCTTTCGGGCAGCGCGCTGATCGAGGCGTTCGACTGGCGCTCGGTGTTCGTCGCCGTCACGGTCGCCGGCCTCCTCGGCCTCGCGCTCGTCTCCTTCCTCCTGCCGGAAACCCGGCCGGCCGAGCGCCGCACCGGCGGCGGAATCCGCGCTTCGGTCGCGAGCGCGTGGCTGCTCCTTCGTGACGCCCGCTTCATGGGCATCACCTTCATCGGCGGCCTCGGCATGGCGAGCTTCTTCGCCTTCCTCGGGTCGTCGTCCTTCGTCTACATCGACCATTTCGGCCTGACGCCGACCCAGTACAGCATCGCCTTCGCGGTGAACGCGATCGCCTTCATCGCCGCCTCGCAGTTTTCCGCGCGGCTCGCCGGGCGATTCGGCATCACCCGCGTCATCGCGACCGCCGTGATGTTCTACGCCGCGGCGGCCGTCGCCCTCTTCATCGTGACCGCGGCCGGGGTCGACAGCCTCGCCGTCCTGATGGCGCTCCTCTTCCTCGCCTTCGGCGGCCTCGGGCTCGTCATCCCGTCGACGATGGTGCTCGCCCTCGAGGAGAACGGCCCGATCGCCGGCATGGCGGCGGCGCTCGGCGGTACGCTCCAGTTCGCGCTCGGCGCGGTCACGATCGTGGTCGTGAGCGTGTTCTTCGACGGCACGTCGCTGCCGATGGTCGCCGCGATTGCGGCCTGTTCGGTGGCCGCGGTGCTGATCTCGCGGGCGACGCTCTCGCGCCGCCCGGTCGCGGCTCCCGCCGAGTAGCCGGGCGCATATCAACAGCGAAAAGGCCGCGGGCTCGCCCGCGGCCTTTTTCATGCCGATCACCGCGCTACATTGTAGCGATGCGCCAATATCTCGATCTGATGCGCCGCGTCCTCGACACCGGCGTCGTGAAGACCGACCGGACCGGCACCGGCACGCGGTCGATCTTCGGCCACCAGATGCGCTTCGACCTCGCCGACGGCTTCCCGCTCGTCACGACCAAGAAGGTGCACCTGAAGTCGATCATCCACGAGCTGCTGTGGTTCCTCTCCGGCGCCACCAATATCGGCTACCTCCAGCGGAACGGCGTCCGGATCTGGGACGAATGGGCCGACGAGAACGGCGATCTCGGGCCGGTCTATGGCGCGCAATGGCGGTCCTGGCCGACGCCGAATGGCGGCGTCATCGACCAGATCGCCGACGTCGTCGCTGCCATCAAGTCGCGCCCCGATTCGCGGCGGCTGATCGTGACGGCCTGGAACCCGGCCGAGATCGAGCGCCAGGCGCTCCCGCCCTGCCACGTCCTCTTCCAGTTTTACGTCTCGCCGCCGGCCGACGGCGGCGCCCCGCTCCTCTCCTGCCAGCTCTACCAGCGCTCGGCCGACATCTTCCTCGGCGTCCCCTTCAACATCGCCTCCTACGCTCTCCTGACGATGATGGTGGCGCAGGTGACGGACCTCCGCCCCGGCGAGTTCATCCACACTCTCGGCGACGCCCACCTCTATCTGAACCACCTCGACCAGGCCCACGAGCAGCTCGGTCGCCAGCCCCGGCCGTTGCCGACGATGCGCATCAACCCCTCGGTCTGCGCGATCGACGGCTTCCGCTACGAGGATTTCGAGATCGTGGGCTACGACCCGCACCCGCATATCCGGGCGGAAGTGGCGGTCTAGCGACCGACTTCGTTGGGCGCCGGCCTTCGATGCGCGCCGCTCGGAACGATGGACCGAGCTCCCCCCTTGACGGGGAGCGGGCTTTCGCGAGGCGAAGCCGACGCGAAGCCGTGGGGGTCTGGGCCCCTCCGCATGTTCCGAGCGCGAGGTGAGTCCGCGACCCCCTCCGAAGCTTGCTCCTTGCAGTCGCAAGCTTCCGCCTCCCCTCAAGGGGGAGGCTCGGGAGAGTGGGCGCGTCTGTGGTCAAACGAAAAGGGCGGACCGATCGGCCCGCCCTTTGCTCCTGGACGATCGGAGCGTTTACCGGTCGCGGCCCGCCGAATACCGCCGCACCGCGAGCGTGATGCCGATCACCGAGAACAGCACGATCCAGATGATCGAGGCCTCGACCGGATGCGTCAGGGGCCATGGCGCGCCTTCGCGGGCCACGTAGCCATTACCGAACAGTTGGCGGACCGCCGCCGTCACGGCGCTGATCGGGTTCCATTCCGAGAACGCGCGGAGCGGCCCCGGCATGTTGTCCGTCGGGACGAACGCGTTCGACGCGAAGGTCAGCGGGAAGATCACCACGAAGCCGATCACCTGCGCCGTCATCGGGTTGCGGACGAGCTGGCCGATGAAGATGCCGAGGCAGATCATCGCGAAGGCGAAGGCGCCGAGGAGGGCGAAGGCGGCGATGGCGTTGCCGAGGCCGTTGTTGGCGCCCCAGCCGACGAGAAGGCCGCACAGCGCCATCACGAGGATGCCGAGGCCGCCCTCGAAGAGGGTTGCGATGGCCCGGCCCATGAGGACCGAGACGCGGGCGATCGGCAGCGACCGGAAGCGGTCGATGACCCCTTCCTTCATGTCGTTGACCACGCCGACGGCGGTCGTGATCGACATGAAGGCCATCGACTGCACGAAGATGCCGCCGATCAGGAACTCGCGGTAGGCGGCCGCCGCCTCAGGCGACGGCGTCATCCCGGGAATGGTGATCGCGCTGCCGAACACATAGCCGAACAGGAGCACGAACATGATCGGCATGACCGTCACGTCGGCGAGCCGCTCGGGCATGCGCGGGATGTGCGAGAGGTTGCGCCAGACGAAGACGCCGATCTCGTCGAGCGTCTTGGCGAAGCCGCCGGTCTTCCGTTCGGCGTAGGTGTCGATCGCTGAGGTTGCCGTGCTCATGAGATTTGTCCTTCCATCTGGCGGCCCTGGCCGGTCAGCTCGAAGAACACGTCGTCCATGCTGGCCTTGTTGAGGTTGATCTGCTCGAGCGAGGCACCGCGCGCCGCGAGGGCCTGGATGAGATCGGCCGTCTGCCTGAGATCGTTGAGCTGGATCGCGATCTCGTTGTGCGTCCGCTGCGGCGTTCCGACCGAGAAGGGCGCAATCGCCGCGATGACCTCCGCTTCCGTGAGCCGCTCATTGAGGTTGACCTGAAGCGTCGACTTGCCGACCCGGGCCTTGAGCTGGTCGGGCGTGCCTTCGGCAACGACCTTGCCATGGTCGATGACCGCGACCCGCTCGGCGAACTGGTCCGCCTCTTCGAGATACTGGGTCGTCAGGAGGACGGTGGTGCCGCCCTTGGTCATGGTCGAGATGACCTCCCAGGTCGCCGCGCGGCCGGACGGGTCGAGACCCGTCGTCGGCTCGTCGAGGAAGAGAACCGGCGGCGACACCACGAGGCTCGCCGCGAGGTCGAGCCGCCGCCGCATGCCGCCCGAATAGGTCTTCACGCCCTTCTTGCCCGGCTCGGTCAGGTCGAACCGCTCGAGGAGCTCCTGCGCGCGGTCCTTCGCCTCCTTCCGCGACAGGCCATAGAGGCGGCCGATCAGGACGAGGTTCTGGAAGCCCGAGAGGATCTCGTCGACCGCCGCATACTGGCCGACAAGGCCGATGCGCTTCCGGACCTCGACCGCGTCATTGACGACGTCGAAGCCGGCAACTTTCGCAAAGCCGTTGTCCGGACGGAGCAGCGTGGTGAGGATGCGGACCGTGGTCGTCTTGCCGGCGCCGTTTGGTCCGAGCAGCCCGAACACCGTTCCGGCGGGGACCGTGAGGCTGATGCCGTCAGCCGCCTTCGTCTCGCCGAAGCGGCGGCGAAGGTCGTGCGCTTCGATCGCAAGGTCGGTCCTGACCCGCTGTCGCGCCGTATTGTCGAGCATTGCTCGCTCCTTGCCTGGAGAGTTGAAACACCCGGCACGTCGGCGCCCTCGTCAGAGTCGGGAACGCCGTGCCTTGCACTGTTGATCGCGAGTTCAGTCGCTAAGGCTTGGGGCTATATCTGGTCGGATAACGCGCCTGTGAAGGGGCGATACCAAGACTTGAAGAGGTTTTTTCTCGCTCCCCGCCGTCCTGCGAGGCACCAGTTATGAACTTACCGGTTAAGTACCGCGGGGCGTTCCCGTTGTCAACCGTCTGGTTAAGCAGCTTGTCGTTCGCAGGTCTGCGGCCTATGGCGCCCACTCGTCCGGAACGCTAGAGAACCAACTCGTACACCGTACGAATGGATTAGTGGTACACTGTACGAATGTCAACGCGATCCCGTCACCTCCCCATCTGGACCCGACCCGAGCCCGGCCTCCGGCGACCGCGATTCAGCCGCGCGGAAATCGCCGCCGCGGCGCTCAAGATTGCCGACGAGGAGGGCTTCGACGCCGTGTCGATGCGGCGCGTGGCAGCCGCCCTCGGCGCCGGGACGATGACGCTCTACCATTATGTCCGGACCAGGGATGATCTCGCCGCCCTGATGGACGACGCCATCATGGCCGAGGTTCTGGTCCCGGCGGGCGAACTCCCGTCGGACTGGCGCGGCGCCCTGACCGCGATTGCGCGGCGCACGCGCGACGTCTTCGTGCGCCACCCCTGGGCCCTCCTCGGCCTCCGCCAGGCGATGCCCGGACCGAACGGCATGCGCCATTTCGAGCAGTCTCTCGCCGCGGTGGCGAACCTCCCCGTGAGCATGGAGGCGCGGCAGGACCTTCTCCTCCTCGTCGACGATTTCGTCTTCGGCCACATGCTCCGGACGATGGCGTTCCGCGAGATGCCGGCGCTCGGCGCCGACGCCATGGCGGCGCTCCGGAGCTTCGGCGAGGCCCAGCTCGCGACCGGCGCCTATCCTCACATCGCCGCCATGGTCGAGGCCGCCGGGCCCGACGCCTTCCCGACGCTCGACACCGTGGACCAGCGCTTCGAGGCGGGCCTCGCGACGATCCTCGACGGCGCCGCGAAACGCCTCGGTCTGGAATAGCGCCCCGCTCGACCTTCACGCCTGCGCATGGCAGATGCGTAACCCGCCGTCGGCCGGCGGTCTCTCGACCTGGAGTCGTCAATGCCCTCGTTTCGGGCCGCAATACCCATGACTGACGAGACGGCGGCACGGGAATTCGCCGGCGCCCTCGAAGCCGCGGTAGAGGACACCGTCCCGGTTTCCTGGTCCGAAACGCCCGACCAGGCGGGGTGGCAGGTCGAGGCCTATTGGGAAGGTCCGGACGCCGCCACGGAAAAGGCGATCCGCGCCGTCGCCAGGACCGCCGGGTTGGCGCGCGGGCTGGTGATCGAAGAGCTGGCGGATATCGACTGGGTCACGAGGACCCTCGAAGGCCTCGCTCCGATCCGGGCCGGCCGCTTCGTGGTCCATGGCAGCCACGATCGCGCAAAACCCCTCGCGAACGACATTGCGATCGAGATCGACGCGGCGCAGGCCTTCGGCACCGGCCATCACGGCACGACCGCAGGCTGCCTCGAAGCCTTGTTCGACCTCCACAAGGCGCGGGCGTTCCGTTCGGCCCTCGACGTCGGCACCGGGACAGGCGTGCTTGCGATCGCGATCGCGAAACTCTGGAAGATCCCGGTGCTCGCGAGCGACATCGATCCGGTCGCGGTGCGGATCGCGGCCGAGAATGCCCGGGTCAACGGCGTCGCCGGCGGCTTCACGGCCGTGGAGGCGATCGGCTTCGGCCATCCCCTCCTCCGCGACGGCCGCTTCGACCTGATCGTCGCCAACATCCTCGCCGGCCCGCTCGCCCGGCTGGCGCCGGACGTCGCCCGTCACCTGACGCCCGATGGCGTCGTCGTCCTCTCCGGCCTCCTCCCGCCGCAGCGCGCAAAGATCCTCGCCGCCTATCGCGGCCAGGGTCTCCGCCATCGCCGTAGCCTGTATCGCGACGGCTGGCTGACTCTCGTGCTCAGGCCGTAACGGCGAGTAGCGAATGGCGAATAGCGAGTAGTAGAAGAGGAACGCCATTCGCCATTCGCTGTTCGCCCCCCGGATCCGCGTCATGTTCCAGACATTCGAAACCCGGTCCGAGGGCCGTGCCGGCCCCCAGCGCATCGCCCGCCTCCGGGAGCGGATGAAGGCCGAGGGTCTGACCGGCTTCATCGTCCCGCACGCCGACGAGCATCAGAGCGAGTATTTGCCGCCATCGGCCGAACGGCTCGCCTGGCTGACCGGCTTCACCGGGTCGGCCGGGACGGCGATCATCCTCGCCGACGAAGCCGCGGTCTTCGTCGACGGCCGCTACACGCTCCAGGCCGCCGCGGAAATCGATGGCTCTGTGCTTGCGGTGGTCCTCTCGATGGAGACGCCGCCGCTCAAATGGCTCGGTCCGCGCCTCAAGGCCGGCGACCGGATCGGCTACGACCCCTGGCTGCTGACGCTCGCCGAGAAGCGCCGCTACGCCACCCGCTGCAAAGAGGCGGGGGCCGAGCTCGTTCCCGTTGCCAGCAACCCGATCGATGTCATCTGGGACGACCGCCCGGCCCCGCCGCGCGGCGCGATCGTCCAGCAGCCGCTCGAATACAGCGGCCGGTCCGCCGCCGAGAAGCTGACCGAGCTCCAGGCCGCGATCGCCGAGAAGAAGGCCGACGCGGCCGTGCTCGCCACGGCAGACGCCATCGCCTGGACCTTCAACATCCGGGGCCGCGACGTCGCCCACAATCCCGTCCCGCTCGCCTATGCGCTGCTCCGCAGGGAGGGCCGGCCGACGCTCTATGTCGATGGCCTGAAGCTCTCCAACGCGGTCCGCGACGATCTCGCTGATGTCGCCGACATCGCTGAGCCGGCGAAGCTTGCCGGCGACCTCTCGGCCCTCGCCTCGGCGGGCGCGAAGGTCATGATCGACCCCGACGCGACCTCCGCCGCAATCGCCGATGCCATTGCTGATGCCGGCGGCACGCTCATCGAGGGCAGCGATCCGACCCTCCTGCCGAAGGCAAAGAAGAACGACGCCGAGCTCAGCGGAACGCGCCGCGCCCATATCCGCGATGGCGTCGCGATGGCGCGCTTCCTCGCCTGGCTCGACCGGACCGCGCCGGGCGGCACCGTCGACGAGATCTCCGCCACCGAGGCCCTGGAGCGCTTCCGCGCCGAGGCTGCCATCGAGGATGGCGAGGAGCTGGCCGACATCTCGTTCGACACCATAGCCGGCTCAGGACCGAACGGCGCCATCGTCCACTACCGCGTCAACCGCGAGACCAACCGCACGCTCGACCAGGACTCCCTCTTCCTGATCGACAGCGGCGGCCAGTATCGCGACGGCACCACCGACATCACCCGGACAGTCGCCATCGGCACCCCGACCGACGAGATGCGCCGGCGCTTCACCCTCGTCCTCCGCGGCCACATCGCGATCGCGACTGCGCGGTTTCCCGTCGGCGCCACCGGCGCGCAACTCGACCCGTTCGCCCGGCGCCCGCAATGGGACGCCGGGCTGGACTATGACCACGGCACGGGCCACGGCGTCGGCTCGTTCCTGTCGGTCCATGAGGGTCCGGCGCGTATTTCCAAGACCGGACATGTGGCGCTCGAGCCCGGCATGATCCTCTCCAACGAGCCGGGGAACTACAAGGCGGGCGCCTACGGCATCAGGATCGAGAACCTCGTCGTCGTGACGCCGCCGGAGCCGATCGATGGCGGCGAGCGGCCCATGATGGGCTTCGAAACGCTAACCCTCGCGCCGATCGACCTCCGCCTGGTCGACAGGGCCCTCCTGACCGACGGGGAACGCGACTGGCTGAACGCCTACCACGCGCGGGTGCGCACGATCCTCGGGCCCCGTCTCTCCGGCGAGGATCGGACCTGGCTCGAGGCGGCAACCAGACCGGTGTGAGTCCAGCGTTTCCAGGCGGAACCCGGTGACATCGGCCGCGTTGGAAAATGCACATTGCCTTGCCCGGAGGTCTTTATATGCATCGCTCAATCGTGCCGGCGGTCGCCGGTTGCCTTTTGCTGTCCTCAGCCGCGTTTGCTCAGGTCAACCCCACGCCGGGCGCCACACCCGCGCCGGCGCCGGCCGGCGATATACTGCCCGACCGGGCAAATGCCCAAGGTTTCATCGAATTCCAGACGGCTGACGAGTTCCTGGCGACCGAGCTCATCGGTCATGCCGTGGTCAATCCTGCAGAGGAGAATCTCGGCGCCATCAACAATCTCATCATCAGCGCCGGCGGCAATCTGACCGGCGTCATCGTCGGGGTCGGCGGCTTCCTCGGCATCGGCGTCAAGGACGTGGCGATCTCCTGGGACGCGCTGACGCTCGGTACCATCGACGGCGACTTGCGGATCGTCCTCGATGCCGATCGCGCCGCCATCGACGCGGCTCCCGACTTCCAGACCCTCGCCGAACTCGGGATCGAGCGGCTCGCCGTGGATATCGCGCCGCCCGAACCGGCGGTCGTTCCCGAGCCGCCCGCACCGGCACCCGCGCCTGTCCAGCCGGTCCCGGCTCCCGCTCCGGTGGAGCCCGCCCCCGCGCCGGTCGTCCCAGCGCCGGCGCCCGCTCCCGTCGAGCCGGCCCCTGCCCCCGCGCCGGTCCCGGTCACCCCGATCGGCGGCCCTGAGATTCCGGTCGTACCCGCCCCCATGGAGCCGGCCGCCGCGATGGCTGCGGCCGTCACCCCGACCTTCATGGCGGCACAGGATCCGACCGCAATCCTCACGGCGGAGCTTCTCGGGCGCCCGGTCTTCAATCTTCAGGACGAGGCGCTCGGCACGGTGAACGACGTCATCTTCAACCGCGAGCCTACCGGGATTGTCGGGCTGGTCGTGGGCGTCGGCGGCTTCCTCGGGATCGGCGCGAAGGATGTCGCGATCGCGTTCGATGCGGTCCGCACCACGGTCGTC
Source organism: Bauldia sp. (assembly GCA_050184415.1). Classification (GTDB taxonomy): domain Bacteria; phylum Pseudomonadota; class Alphaproteobacteria; order Rhizobiales; family Kaistiaceae; genus JADLGL01. The sequence goes on along the minus strand of JBFXAJ010000001.1, from coordinate 193,861 downwards.
GACGGCGAACTCCGCCTCATCTTCGACGGGACGCGCGATACCCTCAACGCCGCCCCGGCCTACCAGCGACTCCCTGACTGAACCTCGGACCAACAAGCGAGGATGGCCGCCGCCTCTGCCGGCGGCCATCCTGCTTTCGGAGACTCCTTGTGCCGGCCGGCGCCGACCCGCCGGCACACCAGTCGTCAGCCTTCGACGTGACCGCAGATATACTCGACCGTGGCCGTGCTCCGGCCATAGGTGGTCGTCACGTTCGGACCGTAGTTCCAGTAGCGGTTCGGATTGCAGTTCGCGTTTGCCGCTTGCGCGGCGGTCGCCGCCGCCTGCGCGGCCGGTACGACCGCGCGGCATCGCAGAAGCCAGTTGAGCTGCTGGATCGTCGCAAATCCGGGCAGACAGACCGGACTGGCCGCGGCCGGCGCACCGAACACCGGACCGCCCGCCATCGAAGGCGCGGCTGCCGAGCCGACGGCGAGCAATGCCGCGGCCACTAGGCTGATGGGTCGTTTCATGGTGTTTCGTCCTGAATTGCGGTGCCGTCGCCGGCGCCGCACAGGCCCCTCTGCACGCTCCGGTAGCGCGCGCCGAATGAACCGTCATGAAAGCGGCGGTTCAGGACCGGTTCAGACGGGTGGCCTTCGAGCCTCGCCGTCGCTCAGCCTTCGACCTTCTTCCCGATCCGCTCGAACCAGCCGGCCTCGTCGATGACCTCGATGCCGAGGTCGGCGGCAGTCTTCAGCTTCGAGCCGGCGCCTGGTCCTGCCACGACGAGGTCCGTCTTCTTCGAGACCGAGCCCGCGACCTTCGCCCCGAGGCGCTCGGCCATCGCCTTGGCCTCCTCGCGCGTCATCTGTTCGAGCGATCCGGTGAAGACCACCGTCTTGCCCGCGACTGGCGAGGACCCCGCATCGATCTTCTCGGCATCGATCGTTGTAATCTCCGCCATCAGGGCCTCGACGGCCGCACGGTTCCGGGGCTCCGCGAAGAACGCCACCAGCGCCTCGGCCACGACTTGGCCGATGCCCTCCGTCGCCTCCAGTTCACGGCGTGCGTCGCTCTCCGGCTCGGCCGCGCCGACCATCGCCTCGTAGAACGCGTCCCAGCTCCCATAGGCGCGGGCGAGGAGTTTCGCGTTGGTCTCGCCGATGTGGCGGATGCCGAGCGCGTAGATCAGGCGGTGGAGCGCGATCTGGCGGCGGGCGTCGATATTGTCGAGCAGCGTGTCGACATTGGCGAACTGCCGCTCCTCCTCGCTGAGCGCCTTCTGCCGCTTCTTGCCGGACTTCTCCTCCCGCTCGCGCGCGGCCGCCTCGCGCTGCTCGTAGACGGCGCGTTTCAGCTGATCCTTCCGCTTCCGGAGGGTGAAGATGTCGGCCGGCGTGTCGAGAAGCCCGGCGGCATGGAAGGCCTCGATCTGCTTGGCCCCGAGGCCCTCGAAATCGAAGGCGAGCCGCGAGCCGAAATGGATCAGCTTCTCGACCTGCTGCGCCGGGCAGATCAGCCCGCCGGTGCAGCGCCGCACCGAATCGACCTTGCCGCTGGCGCCGACCTCCCGCACCGCCGGGCTGCCGCAGACCGGACAGGTCTCCGGGAAGATGTAGGGCACCGCGCTGGGCGGCCGCCGCGACAGGTCAACGTCGATCAGCTGCGGGATCACGTCGCCGGCGCGCTGCACCGTGACCGCATCGCCGATGCGGATGTCCTTGCCGCCACGGATAGGCTCGCCGTCGCTGCCGATGCCGCGGATATAATCCTCGTTGTGGAGGCCGGCATTCCGGACGACGACGCCGCCGACGGTGACCGGCTCGAGCCGCGCCACCGGCGTCAGAGCGCCGGTGCGGCCGACCTGGATGTCGATGCCGTTGAGGACCGTCTCGACCTGCTCGGCGGGGAATTTGTGCGCGATCGCCCAGCGCGGGCTCCGCGACACGAAGCCGAGCCGCTCGCGGAGATCGAGGCGATCGACCTTGTAGACTACGCCGTCGATGTCATAGGGGAGCCGCGCCCGTTCGGCCGCGATCTCGCGGTAGAAGGCGAGCGCCGCTTCGATGGTCTCGCAATGACGTGACAGCGGATTGGTCGGCAGGCCCCAGATCCGGAAGGCCTTCAGCATGCCGTCCTGGGTGTCCGCCGGGAGGGAGGACACCTCCCCCCAGGCATAGGCGAAGAAGCGGAGCGGCCGCGAGCCGGTCACCTCGGGATCGATCTGGCGCAGCGAACCGGCAGCAAAATTGCGGGGGTTGGCATAGGTCCGGCCGCCCGCCGCCGCAAAGCCTTCGTTGAGCTTCTGGAAGTCCGCCTTCTGGAGGTAGACCTCGCCGCGGATCTCGACCACCGCGGGCGGATCGCCGCCGAGGTCCTTCGGGATATCCCTGATCGTCAGCGCATTGGCGGTGACGTTCTCGCCCTCATAGCCGTCGCCCCGCGTCGCTGCGGTCACGAGCCGCCCGCGCTCGTAGCGCAGCGCCATCGACAGGCCGTCGATCTTGGGCTCGGCCATGACGTCGAGTTTCGCCTCGTCGGCAATGCGCAGGAACCGCCGGGCGCGCTGCAGGAACTCGGTCGCCGATTCGTCGTCGAAGGCGTTGTCGAGCGACAGCATCGGCACCTTGTGCACGACCTTGGCGAAGGTCGAGGACACCTTCGCGCCGACCTTCCGGCTCGGCGAGTCCGGCCGCACCAAGGCGGGAAACCGCGCTTCGATGGCGGCGTTGCGGATCCGCAGCTCGTCATAGGCGGCGTCGGAAATCTCCGGCGCGTCGCGGAGATGATACGCCTCGTCGTGATAGGCGATCTCGGCCGCAAGCCGCGCGAGCTCGCTCTCGGCCTCCGCCTTCGTCAGCGCGTCGACCGCCTTCTCCGCCGCGGACCTGTCCTCTGCCATGACGCTCCTTCCTCGCGGCCGCGGACTTTGCCGCAAGTGAATGAGCCGGTCGAGCGGCTGCACCGCTTGCGCGGCAAGATGTGGACCGCGCCCCTGCCTGTCGAAACGCCGCGACCCCCACCGAAGCTTGCTCCTTTCAGTCGCAACCTTCCTTCTCCCCGCGAGCGGGGGAGGTTCGGGAGTATGTGGGATGGCCGAAATTGACGGGTGCCGTGTGCACGGCGATGGGGTCGCCCGAAACCCCGCCACAGGCACCGAGCTCCCCCCTTGAGGGGGAGCGGGCTTTCGCGAGGCGAAGCCGATGCGAAACCGTGGGGGGTCTGGGCCTATCCCTGAATTCAGAGCCTATGGGACGCCGGCATGCGCCACGCAGCTAAACCGCGCTCTCGCCCAGCGCTCCCCTTACCCGCTGCGTCCGCGAAATCGCGATGCTGACCACGAACAGCAGCGCGCCGATCAGGAACGGGATGCCCGGGAAGATGAACGGCGCCGAGGGCCCGACGAAGAACCCGAACAGCCCCGCGGCGACCGGTGGGCCGATGATCCCCGTTGCCGTGGTCAGGCTGGAGATCGCGCCCTGCAGGATGCCCTGCTGGTCGCGGGGCACCGCCCGGCTCGCCATCGCCCGCGCGGCGGGGCCGACGACGCCCCAGCCGAGGACGTAGAGCGAGATGCCGAGATAGGCCATCCAGGGCGTCGAGGCGAAGGCGAGCAGCACCATGCAGGCGCAGCCGACGAAGAGACCGCCCAGCAGCATGCGCTGCTCTCCGACCCGCGGCACGAGGATGCGCACCAGGAAGCCTTCGGAGAAGGCGATCAGGAGACCGACCAGCGCCAGCGACCAGCCGACTTCGGCCGATCCCCATTCGAAGCGGAATTCGGTGAACAGCACCCACGTGCTCTCCATCGCGCGCTCGGCAAGCTGGGTGAAGAAGAACACCGCGATCAGCGCCACCACGGTCGCGTAACGGCTGATGATCAGGAACGCGCCGACCGGATTCGCGTCGCGGAGCCGGAACGGACGGCGGTCCTCGGCCTTCAGCGACTCCGGCAGGTAGAACCAGGCGAGCACGAAATTGGCCGCGCAAAGGCCCGCGGCGACATAGAACGGCACCCGCAACCCGATCTCGCCGAGATGGCCGCCCAGCACCGGGCCGATGATGAAGCCGAGGCCGAAGGCGATGCCGATGAGGCCAAAGCTCTGGGCACGCCGTTCGGCCGGCGTGACGTCCGCGATGTAGGCGGAGGCGGCGCTGATCGAGGCACCCATCATACCGCCGAACACGCGGACGACCGCGAGCAGGAGCAGCGTCGGCGCAAGGCCCATCAGGAGGTAGTGAACGCCAAGCCCGGCCAGCGAGAACAGGATGACCGGCCGCCGGCCGAAGCGGTCCGACAGCGCGCCGAGGAGCGGGCTGAACACGAACTGCATCAGCGCATAGAGCGCGAGGATCACGCCGTAGCTCGCGGCGGCCGAGGACAGGTTGGGCGACAGCTCGTCGATGAGTTTTGGCAGCACCGGCATCAGGAGGCCGATGCCGATCATGTTGATCGTGAGCGTGACGAGAAGGACGACGATGCTCGCCCGCGACGCGGGCGCGGTCATGTGCGGCGCGGGGCGCGGTCGAGCGCGGCGCGGTCGAGAGCCCCCGCAAGCAGCCGGTCGGCGGCGGCGCGCGCCTCCTCGGTGACGACGCTGCCCGCGAGCATGCGCGCGATCTCCTCGCGGCGCTTGCCGGCATCGAGCGGCCGGACCTTCGTCACCATCCGATCTTCCCTGGCATGGTCTTCCTTGGCGATCGACCAGTGGCTCCCCGCCCGCGCTGCGACCTGCGGCGCATGGGTGACGGCGAGCACCTGGACATGCTCGGCCAGCCGGGACAGCCGGAGGCCGATGGCGTCCGATACAGCACCGCCTACCGCCGTGTCGACCTCGTCGAAGATCAGCGTCGGCGCCGAGCCGCGATCGGCCAGCGCGACCTTGATGGCGAGGAGGAAGCGCGACAGCTCGCCGCCGGACGCGACCTTCACCAGCGGGCCCGGCCGCGATCCGGGATTGGTCTGAACCACGAAGGAGACGCGGTCGATGCCGGTCTCGCCAGGCAAATCCGCGTCCGTCTCGATTTCTACGGCGAATTTCGCCCGCTCAAGCTTCAGTGATGGCAGCTCGGCCGCAACCGCGACTTCGAGCTCCGCCGCCGCGCGATGCCGCTCCCGGCTCAGCGCCGACGCGGCCGCGTCGTACCGTGCCCGCGCCATTTTGGCGGCAGCGCTCAGCTCGCCCACCCTCGCTTCGCCGGACTCCAGGGACTCGAGGTCGCCGGCGATGCGCTTGATCAGCGCCGGCAGGAGATCGACCGGCGCGTCGAACTTCCGCGCCGCGCCGCGAAGGGCGAACAACCGCTGCTCGCTCCGTTCCAGGAGTTTCGGGTCGAACGCCGCCTCGCGCTGGGCACCGTCGAGCGCCTGGCCGGCCTCCTCGAGGGCGTTGATCGCGCGGTCGATCGCCTCGATCGCCGGATCGAGAAGGTCCGACGCGACGTCGCGCCGGCGCTCCAGCCGCCGCGCGAGGCTCGCCAGCGTCGGGATCGGCGAGGCGGCGCCCGACACCGTCTCGAGCGCGTCCGCCACATCCTCCATGATCTTCTCGCTGCGCATCAGCCGGTGGCGGATTGCCGAGAGCTCGTCCTCCTCCCCGGGCTTCGGCGCGAGCGCGCGCAGCTCCTCGAGCGCCGCCCGGAGGTAATCGGCCTCGGCCTGCGCGGCGGCGATCCGGCGCCGCTGCGCCTCGACGTCGGCCTCCGCCTGCCGCCAGTCCGCGTAGTAGCTGGCCGCTGCAACGGCATCCGCCGTCAGTCCGCCGAAAGCATCGACGAGACGGCGGTGGGCGGCGGGATCGATCAGGGCGCGGTCGTCGTGCTGGCCGTGCACCTCCACGAGCGTCGCGCCGACCTCGCGCAGCAGCGCGACCCCCACCGGCTGGTCGTTGATGAAGGCGCGGCTCCGCCCGTCCCTGCCCTGCGTCCGGCGGAGGATCATCTCGCCATCCGCCGCAAGACCGTTGGCGCGAAGGAGGTCGAAGGCCGGATGGTCGCCCTGAACCTCGAACACGGCCGTGACCTGGCCCTGCTCGGCCCCGTGCCGCACCAGCGCGCCGTCGCCGCGGGCGCCGAGCGCCAGCGACAGCGCATCGAGGAGGATCGATTTGCCGGCCCCGGTCTCGCCGGTCAGCACCGTGAGACCGGTCGGGAAGGTCACGTCGAGGGCGTCGATCAGGACGATGTCCCGGATCGACAGGGTCGCAAGCATGGCCGGTCCGCGACCCGCCGGCCGCGCCCGCTAGCCGGGCGCGACGGCGCCGGCCTGGAGACCGGCGCGGGCGAGGAGCTGGTAGGCATCGGCATACCAGCGGCTCTGCGGGAAGTTCGCGCCGAGGAGCGCGGTCGCCGCCTGGGCTTCGCCGGCAAGACCCATCGCGAGATAGGTTTCGGTCAGCCGGAAGAGCGCCTCTTCCACATGGCGCGTCGTCTCGTATTCGTCGACGACCACGCGGAAGCGGTTCACCGCCGCGACGTACTCGCGCCGCTCGAGATAATAGCGGCCGACCAGCATCTCCTGCCCGGCGAGCTGGTCATTGATGGCGATGATGTTGAGCCGCGCCTGCTCGGCATATTCGGAGTTCGGGAAGCGCTCGACCAGCTCCAGGTCGACCAGGAGCGCCTCGCGCGCGACGTCCTGGCTGCGGGTGATGTCCGGCACCTGGCGCAGCAGCGATTCCGCCTTCACGTGCAGCATGCCGGCCGCTTCGGGCGTGTTGTTGTAGAGGAGGAGATAGCGGTCCGCGGCTTCCTCGGCCTCTTCGTAGCGGCCGCGCTCATACTCGGCGAAGGCCACGATCGCGAGGCCCTCGCGCGCGTTGGCTGAATAGGGATACTGCCGGTCGAGGGTCCGGAACGTGTCGAGGGCGTCGCCGATGTCGCCGGCCTCCATCAGCGCGATGCCTTCGGCATAAAGGTCCGTGGCGGGCCGGATCGGCTCCATCACGAACTCGTCGTCATTCCCGGCGCATCCGGCCAGGACAAGCGCGCCGGCGAGCGCGGCGACGCTGATGACTACCGAAAGCGGGTTCCGGCGCGGGCCGGGCGTCGTGGAGAGGGCAAGGCTCATTTGCGGGGGCCACCGATCCTTGAGGCTGAGGGCTCGTGCACGATTCATCGGCTTGTAGCCCAAACGATGAATCGAGGCTACCGGATGGGCATGTCGGCGTGGCGATAGCCGCCACTCGCGGCAACATGGTGGCCGCGAGGCCGGTTAAGGAAGGCTTTCGTTCAGGTGAGCTCGGGCTCGAGAAGCCCGACCGGAACGCGATCCGGCGTCCTTGCGGGCCGGCCACGCTCGGCCTCCACGAACTCCCACGCCTCGGGAGCCGCCAGGAACGTCTCGACCATGCGCGCATTGAGGGCATGGCCGCCGCGATAGGAGCGATAGGCGCCGAGGATCGGCGCGCCCGCGAGCGCGAGGTCGCCGATCGCGTCGAGCATCTTGTGGCGCGCGAACTCGTCGAGGAAGCGAAGGCCGCCGCCATTGAGGACACCGTCATCACCGATGACGACCGCATTCTCCATCGACGCCCCGCGGGCAAGGCCGCGCGCCCACAGCGCCTCGACCTCGCGGAGGAAACCGAACGTCCGCGCCGGCGCGATGTCGGTCGCGAAGGTGCCGGGCGAAAGATCGGCGGCGAAGCGTTGCCGCCCGATCACGGCGCTCCGGTATTCGATCTCGATCTCGAAGCGCCGGCCGTCATACGGGCGCAGCTCCGCGAACGAATCGCCCTGCTCGACCCGGAACGGCCGCAGCACGCGGATGAACCGCCGCGGCGCCGCAAGCTGGACGGTGCCGACATCCTTGATCGCGGCCACGAAGACCGCCGAGCTGCCGTCGAGCGCCGGGATCTCCGGGCCGTCAACCTCGATGATCGCGTTGTCGACCTCAAGGCCCGAGAGCGCGCCAAGGAGGTGTTCCACGGTCGCGACGCTGAAATCGTCGACCTGAAGCATCGTGCACAATTCGGTCGCGCCGATATTGTCGACGTGGGCCTTCATCTGCCCTCGTCCCGCCGCGTGGGTAAAGACGTAGCCCGTGCCGGCTTCGGCCGGCATGATCGTCATGCCGACCGCCTGGCCGCTATGCACTCCGACGCCGCTGAGGCTCACAGCCTCGCGAAGAGTCGTTTGACGAACGCGCGCATTCATTTCGATAGTCCGCCCAGCCCGCCCGGCTCCAAGGCGAAATGCCTTTGCTTCAGGCGACCCCCAGAGTCGCCCCGCCACGCTGAAAAAATAGGCGCTGGTTGGAGAGGGTCCAAATCACGCTTGATGTCAGCGTGTTACCGCCCCTTTCGGGATCAGCGGTTTACCGGAGGCGGACCGACAGCAAAAGCCCGCCCGGAGGTCGCGGCTCCGGGCGGGCTTCGCTAGCGGCGGAAGACGGGACTAGTTGGCCTGGCGTCTGAGGAAAGCCGGGATTTCCAGGTCGCCTTCATCCAGCCGCGCGTCGCGCGGATTGGTCCGGCCGTGCGGATCGAGGTCCCCCTGCGCCGGCCGGTAGAGGCCGTCCTGACGGGAACGAGGAGCGGGTTGGGCGGCCTGCGGCGCAACCCTCCCATACTCGGCATGAGGAGCTTGAACCGGGCGCTGCTGGCCCTGCGAGCGGGGCTGAGCGGGACGAGTGCCCTGGTTGGCGGCCTGGCGCTGGTTCGCGACCGGTCGGAGCGTCGGCGTCTGGCGCGGCGGCTGCGGCGCCTGCTTGCCGCCGCGGTCGTCGTCGCGGCGCGCAAGGCCGCCGGCCTGGGCGAGCCGCTTCAGGAGACCGCGGGGACCGCGATCCTCCTCGGGCGCCGCCCGTGCCGCGACCTGGCGCTGGACGACGTCGGGGAACTCCTCGAGCCGCGGAATGCGGCCCTGCACCGGCTCGGGCGCCGGCGGGATGAACGGCCCGCCGTCGAGCGCGGCCTCCATTTCCCCCGTGACATGCGGCTCGGGGTCGAGGTCGTGATGGTCGTAGCCGCCGGCAGGCGCGACATGCATCGGCGCGATGCTGACGTCGGGGTCGTTCATCGCCGGGCGGGCGATCGCCGGAGCCCGGGGCGTGGCAAGGCTCGGCGCCGGCGCCTGGGCGGCCGGCTGGGCCTGCGGGGCGACAGCAGCCGGAGCCGGCTGCGCCTCGGGCGGACGCGACGCCGGACGGCGAGCCGCAACCTCGGCGGCGCGGTTCGAGATCGGCTGCACGACCGGACGCGAAGCGGCTCGGGGCGCGGCTTCGGTGACGCGCGGCGCCTTGTCGGCCGCGGCCATCTGGGCCTCGTTGTCGATGCCGGTGGCGACGACCGACACCCGGATCACGCCTTCGAGGCTCTCATCGAAGGTAGCGCCGAGGATGATGTTGGCGTCCGGATCGACCTCCTCGCGGATCCGGGTCGCGGCCTCGTCGACCTCGAACAAAGTGAGGTCACGGCCGCCGGTGATCGAGATCAGGAGGCCCTTCGCGCCCGACATCGACGTCTCGTCGAGGAGCGGATTGGCGATCGCGGCTTCCGCCGCCTGCTGGGCTCTCCGCTCGCCGGAGGCTTCGCCGGTTCCCATCATGGCCTTCCCCATCTCGCGCATCACCGAGCGAACGTCGGCGAAGTCGAGATTGATGAGGCCTTCCTTGACCATGAGGTCGGTGATGCAGGCGACGCCTGAGAACAGCACCTGGTCGGCCATCGAGAAGGCGTCGGCGAAGGTGGTCTTCTCGTTCGCGATCCGGAACAGATTCTGGTTCGGGATCACGATCAGCGTGTCGACGTTCTCCTGAAGGTCGGTGATGCCCGCATCGGCGATGCGCATGCGCCGGGCGCCTTCGAAATGGAACGGCTTGGTCACGACGCCGACCGTGAGGATGCCGTGCTCGCGCGCCGCGCGGGCGATGACCGGCGCAGCACCGGTGCCGGTGCCGCCGCCCATCCCGGCGGTGACGAAGATCATGTGGGCGCCTTCGAGATGCTGGTTGATCTCGTCGAGCACCTCTTCCGCCGCAGCGCGGCCGATTTCCGGCATCGAGCCGGCGCCGAGACCTTCGGTGACGGCGACGCCCATCTGGATGCGCCGCGTCGCCGCGGCGGACATCAGCGCCTGGGAATCGGTGTTGGCGATGACGAATTCGACGCCTTCGAGACCCGACCGGATCATGTTGTTGACGGCGTTGCCGCCGGCGCCACCCACGCCGAACACGGTGATCTTGGGCTTCAGTTCCTTGATGTCAGGCAGTTTCAGATTGATCGACATGGTGATCCTCTCGACCCCTTCCCGACCGTCCGCGACAACGGTCTGGTTCGCTCAGTCATGGACGCCCGCGCCGTCCTCGCCGCCTTCCGGCGGCGCCCTCAGAAGCTTTCCTTGATCCAGCGGCCGACCCGGCCGAGGTAACCCGTGGTGCCGTTCGCCCGCGCGGCCGCCGGCGACTGCCGCGCCACGCGCTCGATCCCGCCGAATTGCGGGTAGATCAGCATGCCCGCGGTCGTGGCGAAGCCCGGCCCGCGGTAGATCTCGGGCAGGCCGGAGATGCCCAGCGGCCGCCCGAGCCGGACGTTCCGGGCAAGGACGCGGCGGGCCATCTCGGCAAGGCCGTTGAGCTGGCTCGTCCCGCCGGTCAGGACGATCCGGCGGCCCACGAGGGCGGCGAAGCCGGAATCGTTGAGCCGGTCGCGCACGATCTCGAGGATTTCCTCCACACGGGCGCGGATGATGCGGTTGAGCACCGAGCGCGGGACCCGGTTCGGGGCATCGCGCTCCTCGTCGCCGAGCGGCGGGACCAGCATCAGCTCCGCGTCGTCGGCGCTCGTCGTCAGCGCCGAGCCCGACAGCACCTTGAGGCGCTCTGCAGCCTCGACGCTGGTCGAAAGGCCGCGCGCGATATCGGTCGTGATGTGATGCCCGCCGACCATGACGGCGTCGGTGTGGATGAACTGGCCGTCGAGGAAGACCGCCATCGTCGTCGTCGCGGCGCCCATGTCGATCGCAACGACGCCGAGATCGGCCTCGTCGTCGACGAGGGTGGCAAGGCCGCTGGCGTATGGGCTCGAGACCGTCGCGCCGATCGAGAGGTGGCAGCGGTTGATGCAGAGCTCGAGATTGTCGATCGGGGCCTCGTCGGCGGTGACGACATGCATGTCGACGCCGAGCTCCTGGCCCATCATGCCGCGCGGATCCTTGATGCCGCGATGGCCGTCGAGGGCGTAGCCGATCGGCAGCGAGTGCACGGTGGTCCGCCCGCGGACGACCGAATGCTGGCGGCCGGCGGCGAGGACGCGACCGATGTCGCCTTCGGTCACCTCCGGTCCGCCGAGGGGCACCTTGGCCGAGAAGGCGCTGGAGGCCATGCGGCCGGCCGAGACGCTGACGATGAGCTGGTCGATCGTGTAGCGCGCCATGCGCTCGGCGGCGTCGACCGCGAGGCGGATCGCCCGCTCGGCCTTGTCGATGTCGACGACCGCGCCGGCCTTGACGCCGCGCGCCCGCTGATGACCGACGCCGATGATCTGGATCTTGTGCGTCCGCCCCGGCATCGCCTCGGCATGGTCGGCCGGCGACAGCTTGGCGATCATGCAGGTGATCTTCGAGGACCCGATGTCGAGGACCGAAACCACGCTGTTGCGGCCCGGGGTGACCTGTCCGCGTCCGCGGCCGCCGTCGAAGAGGCTCATCAACCGCATTCTCTAGACCCCATTCCGGCGGGCTTCGGTGACGGTGTCCTCGACCGCTTCAAGGACGTCCGCGGTGAGCTGGACGGTGACGCGGTCGGACATGCGGAGATCGACCGCCACGATGTCCCGCGCGAGGAGCTCGGCGGACTGGTCGAGGCTGACGAGCTGGATCAGCGCCGGCAGGAGATCGTCCTCCGGCAGCAGCACCGTGATCCCGTTCCGCATCGTAAGGTTCCAGCGCCGCCCGGCGACGAGCGTCGCGGCGCGGACTTTTGCGGCAAGGTCCGGGAATTCCGACAGAAGGGTCAGGATCGGCGCCGCCTCTTCGCTGGCGCCGGCGCCGACCACCATCGGCAGCGCCGTGTAGCGGGCGGCGACGTAGTTGCTGATGATCGCGCCGTTCTCGTCGATGAGGGCGATCGCGCCGCCATTCTGCCAGAGCGCATAGGGCACGCGCTCGGTGATCGCGACCTCGACCGTCGACGGATAGACTTTCCGGACCACCGCATCGGCGACCCAGGGCAGCGACTCCACGCGCTCCCGCGCGGCGTCGGCGTCGAACATCACGATGGAGTTGTGCTCCGGCAGCGCGAGGGCTTCGAGGACGTCGAGCTCCGCGGTCTCGCTCTGGCCGGTGATGGTGACGGCATCGACCCGCAGCCCGACCGCGGCGGTGAGCGTGCCGGTGATGCTGCCGACATGGCCGCCGAGCACGACGCCGTAGATGCCGGTCGCGAGGAGGAGCGCCGCCGTCGCCTTCAGCCCGAAGCGGCGCGGCAGCTCGACGTCGAGGCGCGACAGGAGACGCGCCGGGCGGCGGAGGATCGGCGGCAGGACGCCGTCATAGCCGGGGAGACGAAGGCGCACCGGCGGCGACGCCCGAAGCGGCTCCATCGCCAATGCTGCTACCGACCGCACGAGGCGTCCTCCACCATCCACGAAACGAGGTCCCGGAAGGAGATGCCGGCGTGGGCGGCCATTTCCGGCACGAGCGACGTCGGGGTCATGCCCGGCTGGGTGTTGACCTCGAGGCATACGAGGTCGTGCGACCCGTCGGGGCGTTCGTCGAACCGGAAATCGGAGCGGCTGACCCCGCGACAGCCGAGTGCCTGATGCGCTCGCAGGGCCAGCATCTGGATGTTTTGGTAAATAAAGGGTGAAAGTTCTGCCGGGAGGATGTGGACAGAGCCGCCCGGACGATACTTCGCGTCGTAGTCGTAGAAGCGCTCGCCGGTCTTGACCTCGATGACGTCGAGCGCCCGGTCGCCCATCACGCCGACGGTCAGCTCACGGCCGGGCACGTAGCGCTCGACCATGACTTCGTCGCCGTAGGTCCAGGCCTCGGAGAGGAGTTCGAGCGGCGGCGCGTTGGCGCCCTCGCGCACGATGAGAACGCCGAAGGAGGATCCCTCCTCGATCGGCTTCACCACATAGGGCGGCTTCATCGCATGCTCGCGTGCCGCCTCGTGGCGCGTCATGGCGATGGACTCGGCGACGGGAATCCCGGCCGCTTCGAGCACCGGCTTCGCCCGCACCTTGTGCATGGCCAGCGCCGACGCGAGCACGCCGGAATGCGTATACGGAATGTTGAGGACCTCCAGAACGCCCTGGATCTTGCCGTCCTCGCCGAACGGACCGTGCAGCCCGTTGAAGACGACGTCGGGACGAAGGTCTGACAGGACCGACGCGACGTGACGGTTGACGTCGACGCGCGTCACCCGGAACCCCTCGGCCTCGAGGGCATCGGCGCAGGCATTGCCCGAGACGAGCGACACCGGCCTTTCGGTCGACCAGCCGCCCATGAGAACCGCGACATGCGCCTTCACCCCACCGCTCCGTTAACCAGGCGGCGGGTGCTCGGAATCAAGGAATTTCTAGGCTTCGCACGACGCATTCACACTCGTTACCAGCGCATTTGGTAACGAATGGTTAACGGCTCGGTAACCATGTCCGAAGCAGTGGCGCACGCCCGATGTGGTTGGGGAAAAGTCCACCGCGGATCGCGCGCCGAAGCGGCGGCAAGCTTCCTCCCGACGCCAGCACCGCCTGTTGTTCGGGAAAGACCCTCCCCAGTCCCTTTCCCGGGCTTGACCCGGGACCCATTGGCCGTCCCGCACGCGCGGAGACCGGTTCGACGTGCTGCGGTTGCCGCGCCGCCAATAGACCCCGGGTCAAGCCCGGGGAGGTGCGTGGGGAATGGCATTCCAACACCTCCGGCGCGGAGCAAGCTGCAAGCAGGAATGGCCGCGACATGCGCGGCCATTCCCTTTCACGCACCGAGTCCGGCGCTTTACTGCGACCGCTCTGCCGGCAGCGCCCGCGGTGTCCTATGAGCACCACCATCAGGCCCCCCGCTCCGCGTCTTCCACAGCGACACCACGATGCCGCCGGCGAGGATCACGAAGGTCACCGCGAGCGAGATCTCCGCCGGGAATTTCTCGAGGCCGAGGACGTCGGCCGCGAACACCTTGGCGCCGATGAAGATCAGGAGGATCGCCAGCGCCGGCTTCAGATACGCGAAGCGGTGGAGGATCGCCGCGAGCGCGAAGTAGAGCGCTCTTAGGCCGAGGATCGCGAAGATGTTCGAGGTGTAGACGAGGTACGGGTCGGTGGTGATGGCGAAGATCGCCGGCACCGAGTCGACCGCGAAGAGGACGTCCGCGAACTCGATCGCGACCAGCGCGAGGAGGAGCGGCGTGACAAAGGTCTTCAGCCGCCCGCTCGGCGTGGGCAGGCGGACGAAGAATTTCGCGCCGTGGAGCTCCTTCGTCACCGGCAGGCGCCGGCGCAGGAGCTTCATCAGCCTCCCCTCCTCCGCGGTCGCCTCCTTCTCCTTGGCCAGCAGCATGCGGATGCCGGTGAAGACGAGGAACGCGGCGAAGATGTAGAGGACCCACTCGAACTCGCTGACCAGCGTCGCGCCAACGCCGATCATGATGCCGCGGAGGATCACGACGCCGAGGATGCCCCAGAACAGCACGCGGTGCTGGTACTCCTTGGGGATCGCGAGCGTCGCGAAGATGAGGGCGATGACGAAGATGTTGTCGAGTGCGAGCGTCTTCTCGACGACGAAGCCGGTCAGGTACTGGACGCCGCTTTCAGCGCCAAGCTGCCACCAGACGAAGCCGCCGAAGGCGAGACCGAGCGTGATGTAAAAGCCCGAGAGCAGGAGGCTTTCGCGCACACCGATGGCGCGGGTATGCCGGTGGAAGACGCCGAGGTCGAAAGCGAGCAGCGCGACGACGAGGCCGGCGAAAGTCAGCCACATCCAGATGGGCTGACCGAGGAACAGATCCGTCAGGAAATCCAAGAGCTCCTCCATGGAACGACATGGGGGAACTCGACGACGGAGTCGGAACAGTTCGGACCGTGCATCGAGTTCACCCGATGCGGTCCGACATGGCGACCCGATGGATCGTCAGAGGGGCCCGGTCCCGCGACACGGAATGTGGGACGCCGGCGGCCCGGAGGCAACGCGACCGAATGCCCCGTTCGGGTAGGTCAGCTACTGAGTTTGGGGGCGTTCCACAAGCCGATTTCCACAACTGCCAGAAGCTCGCCCAGCGTTGCATTTTCCCTCAAAATTCCCTATTTGTTTCTGTTCTGGACCGCAGAGGTGGTTACGTGATGGATTGGATTGGCACCGCCTTCGGGCTTCTTGGGGTGCTTTCCGGTTATTTCTTCTATCGAAGAACACGAACGCGGCGGACGATTGAGTTCGCGGTTGAAAAACGTTCAAAGTATTGGTCGTTCTTCAGGGACGATCTTCTGGATTCTCGTCGCCCGCGACCCCAATCACGGCAAGCAATAATCTATAATGGAGCCGAGATACCTGAGCTTAGTCGCGCCTATGTTTTGCTTAGAAACAACGGCACTGCGACTGTCCGATTTAAAGAATCGATACACTACATTCATCTGAGAATTGACTCGCACCAGATCTTGGACTATGGCATAGTAGTTAGCGACGATGATAACAACGATGCATCTATTTCATTATCAAATGATGGTATTCTAACGATATACTTCGATTATCTTCGCGCCAAAGACAGCGTCCTGTTCTATGTTGAGCACACAGGCCAGCCAGATTCTGTGCAGTTTTTGGCAGAGGACAGAGAAAAGGACTTGTTTCGGACAATGCGCTTCAGCGGCCCGCGACTTCTCGCTCGTTCGATCCGTTGTGTTCCGTGGATTATTCCAATTGCCGGACTCGTCGCACCTGATCTGCTAAACGGCCCTGGACCAGGGTTCTACCTGACCAATATCTGGGCCGGTGTTGTTACTGCGGGCGTATTGTTGGTCGGTACAATCGTTGCGTACTTCGCCATCGACGCTTCGCGACTTAGCGAGAGAGTGCTGCGCGCGCGATTTGGTGGTGCTGTAGCGACTTTTCTTGAGCATCTGGACCCCATCCTTCTTTGGCCGGAAAAGGACCGTCCTCAAATTCGCTCAACAATGCCACCGGTCACCATACCTAGACAGACTACCTAGTCGTCGTTGGCGCCGAATTCGCCAGGTTTCACGCGGCGGTCTTCGTCCTCCGGACCGACGGAGCGAAGGCCGACCGGAAGGGGCGCGCGGACCACGTCCATCGTCTCGGCATCGACATATTGCGGGATGGTCCAGTCCGCCCGCTCCGGTGCCGCGCCCCAACGGGTGGTCACGCCGGCGAGCCAGTCGGGCGAGAAGAACGCGTCGGCCTCGGCCCTCGACCGCCAGAGATAGACGCCGACTACGGACCGCCCGTCCTCAGCAAAGCCGAAATACTTCCGCATCAGGCCGGGCACCCGGAAATAGCGCTCGGCGACCGCGATGAAGAGCTGGTCCGCCCGCTCCTTGGTCATGTCGGGCAGCAAGCGGTAGGTCCAGATCACGCAGTGCATCGGCATCGTCGGCTATCCGCGCCCCAGGAATGGCTCGACCTCACGGCCGTCCGCGAACCGCCCGATCCGCTTGATCTCCCATTCCAGGCGGACGCCCGAGTGTTCGAGAACGCGCGCCCGCACCGTCTCGCCGAGGAGTTCGAGGTCGTAGGCGGTGGCATTGCCGCGATTGATGAGAAAATTGCAGTTCATCTCGGAAACCTGTGCATCGCCGACGACAAGGCCGCGGCAGCCCGCGGCGTCGATCAGCTTCCAGGCGCTGCGCTGGCTTGGCGTTCCCGGCGGATCGGGATTGGTGAAGGTCGATCCCCCCGTCTTCTCCTTCACCGGCTGCGCCGCCTCGCGATGCGCCTGCACCGCTGCCATCGCCGCGTCGATGTCGGCCCGCGGCGCAGGCACGCCCTCGAAGACCGCCTCGGTGAAGATGAGGTCCTCCGGCGCGTGATTGTGCCGATAGGCGAAGCGCATGTCGGCATTGGACAGGACGTGGCGCCGCCCCGCTCTGTCGATCGCGACCGCTTCGACGAGAATGTCCCTGATCTCCGCCTTGTTGGCACCCGCATTCATCCGCACCGCGCCGCCGATCGCCCCGGGAATGCCGTGCAGGAATGCAAAGCCGGCTAATTCCTTCTCCGCCGCGTATGCCCCGAGACGCTTGTCGAGGACGGCCGCACCGGCCCTCACCCGATTGCCGTCGCGAGTCGCATGCCCGAAGCCTTTCGCCGACAGACGGATCACCACACCGGCAATGCCCCCGTCCCTGACGAGAAGGTTCGAGCCGACGCCGATGACGGTGACGGGCACCCCCGCGGGCAACTTCGCGAGGAACGCGGCGAGGTCCTCCTCGTCCGCCGGCTGGAACAGGAGCTCGGCGTTGCCGCCGACCCGGAACCACGTCGCCGGCGCGATCGGGGCGTCCGGCGTGAGACGACCGCGAATGCCCTCGCCCAGTCCCGTCGCGAAGGAGGGCACCGAAATCATGGCCGACCGATCACGGAACGACAGCACCGGATCACTGCGCGACGAACCGTTGGAAGTCGGCGATGAACTCATCGCCCAGCGGATTTCCGGTCCGGTAGAGGTCGCGCGACTGCATGTACCAGAGGTGCCCGCCATCAGGGTTCTCGATGACGTGGATGGCGACCTCTGCCTCGGGCACGACCTCAAGGACATAGGGCGTATCGACGATCTGGTCGGTGGCGCCGACCGACATCAGGATGGGATGCTCGATCAGCGCGAAGGCCGACAGCCCGGCCCGGGCGAAGGTGCGCTCGGTGTGCTCGGCCAGGCGATGGACCTCGACCGCGCCCCGCGCGGAGAGGTCGAAGTGCTCGACCTCGCAGATCTGGGCGTCGCCGAGCGCGCTCCGCCGAATGCCAAGCAGCGCGCCGAGATCAGCCTCCACGACCGCCCGCGGCTGCAGCTTCCACGCCGGCGCGAGCAGCAGCAATCGGTCGATCGACTCGCCATACTCCAGCGCGAGGTAGGACGCGAGGAGGCCGCCGAGCGAGTAGCCGGCGACGATCACGCGCTCGCCGAGACCGCGGGCGATCGCGAGGACCTCGGTCGCCTGGTCGAGCCAGTCCTGGAAAGTGGCGTCGTCGAGCGCGTCCATGTTCTGGTCGAAATGGCCGGCGAGGCGCGGGATGATGACGTTGGCGCCCGCCGCCGCGAACATCTCGGTCAGCGGCGCCATCTGGCCGGGGTTGCCGGCGAAGCCGTGGAGCATGATGACGACGGTCCCGGTCCGGCCGCCGTGCAGGACCTCGGTCGAGTCGACGGCGGCGGCACAGGCGGGGGGCTGCGCGGCCTTGAAGGCCTCCCAGCCGGCCACCGCCTGCTCATAGGTCGGCGCGACCAGATTCTGCTTGGTCAGCGCGCCCGGTCCGGCCGCGGCCGGCCATGCGAAAGTCGCGATCGCCGCCGCTGTCAGGACGCCGATCCGAAACGAGCGACCAAGTCCACCGAACATGCTTCCCTCGATGTTGCCGGTTTCGCCTGAGCCGGACTCTACCGAAAGACCCGGCCCTGAGAAGCCGCGTCAGCCGTCCAGGCCCGCGAGCCAAGTCCGCACGACATCTGCGCCTGCCGCAGCGGTGGCCGGGCCGAACCGCTCGGTCTCCTCGCGGATGCGCCGCACGTCGATCCTCGCCGCGGCCAGCTCGGCGGTATGGCCGATCAGCCATTGTTCGATCCGCGTCGGGTCGACCTCCATGTGGAACTGGAGCCCGAGGACGTGCTTGCCGAGGACGAAGGCCTGGTTCGGACAGATGTCGGTCTCGGCAAGCACCTCGGCGCCGGCTGGGACGCCGGCCATGTCGCCATGCCAGTGCAGCACCGGCAGCGACCCGATCCCGGCCAGCACCGACTGCCGGCCGATTTCCGTCAGCCGCACCGGCCCCCAGCCGATCTCCTTCGCCGGCCCCGGCGCGACCATGGCGCCGAGCGCCGCGGCGATCATCTGGTGGCCGAGACAGATGCCCAGCGTCGGCCCGTCGACCGTCAGCCGGGCACGGATGGCGGCGATCTCATCCGCCACATACGGATAGGTCTCGGTCTCGTAGACCCCGATCGGGCCGCCGAGGACGACGAGAAGGTCCGCGTCGCGGATCGCTTCCGTAGGCAGCGGACCTACGCCGACGTCGTGGATCGTCGCCGCATAGCCGGCTTCGGAAAGCACCGGCGAGAGGACGCCGAGGTCCTCGAAGGCAAGGTGACGGAGGACGAGACAGGATTTCATCGATTCGCGACCAACACCGCGCCGCCCTTCCCCTGGCGGACTCTTGCTCCTTCTCCCCCCTTGCGGGGGAGACCGCGGAGCTTGGCTCGCGAAGCGAGCCTTAGCGAAGCGCGTGGGGGGTGCAGCGGCAGCCGCCGAGTCACAGAGCCCCTACCTCCCCGCAAGGGGGAGGTAGGGGCTTCGATGGATCGCCGGAGCATTGGTCACGCCCCCAGCGCCGCAAGCTCGCGCGGCAGCGCGTTGGCCCATTGCGTGATGTTCCCTGCCCCCAGAAGCACCACGTAGTCGCCCGGCGTGGCAAGAGCCGCGATCTCGGACGGAAGCACCTCCGGCCCTTGCAACGGTCGCGCATCGCGGTGCCCGTGGAGCCGCAGCCCCTCGACCAGCGTATCGCGATTGATGCCCTCGATGGGCTGTTCGCCGGCGGCGTAGACAGGGGCGACGAACACGGTGTCAGCGGCGTTGAACGCGGTGCAGAAGCCGTCGAACAGATCGCGAAGCCGGGTGTAGCGATGCGGCTGCACCACCGCGATCACCTTGCCCTGCGAGGACGCCCGGGCGGCGCGGAGGACCGCGGAAATCTCCACCGGATGGTGCCCGTAATCGTCGAAGACCTCGACGCCCTTCCACGAACCGGTATGCGTGAAGCGCCGTTTCACGCCGCCGAACGCGGCGAGCCCCTTCCGGATCGCATCGCCGGAAATCCCGAGCTGGTGCGCGATCGCGATCGCTCCGGTCGCGTTCTGGACGTTGTGCTCGCCGGGCATCGGGAGCGCGAGATCGGCGATCGTGAGCGTCGTGCCGGCGATGCGGTCGCGGATGACGGCGTTGAACTTGGTGAGACGGTTAGCCGTCTCAAGATCGGTGTAGCGCACGTCGGCCTGCGGGTTCGAGCCATAGGTGATGACGCGGCGATCTTCGATCCGGCCGATCAGGTTCTGGACCTCCAGATGGTCGGCGCACATCACGGCAAAGCCGTAGAACGGCACGTTCTCGACGAACTGGCGAAAGCCTTCGCGGACCCGATCGAAGGTGCCGTAATGGTCGAGGTGCTCGGGATCGATGTTGGTGACGAGCGCGATGTCCGCCGGCAGCTTGACGAAGGTGCCGTCGGACTCGTCGGCCTCGACCACCATCCAGTCGCCCAAGCCCATCCGCGCGTTGCTGCCATACGAATTGATGATGCCGCCATTGATGACGGTGGGGTCGAGGCCGCCGGCATCGAGGAGCGCCGCGACCAGCGATGTCGTTGTCGTCTTGCCGTGCGTGCCGGCGATCGCGATCGCCGATTTCAACCGCATCAGTTCGGCCAGCATCTCCGCGCGGCGCACCACCGGCAGCAGACGCTCGCGCGCTGCCTGGAGCTCGGGATTGTCGCGCTTGATTGCCGACGACACGACGATCACCTGCGCGTCGCCGAGATTGGCGGCGGCATGGCCGATCAGCACCTTGATGTCCTTCTCGCGAAGGCGCTGGACGTTGGCGTTCTCGGCGACGTCCGAGCCCTGCACGCGATAGCCGAGCGACAGCATCGCCTCGGCGATGCCGCTCATGCCGATGCCGCCGATGCCGACGAAATGGATCGGCCCGATGTCGCGGGACATCTTCATGATGCGGCTCCGCCATTCGCCGGCTTCCACCCGCTGGCTGTCCTTCGCGGGGCTCGCCCCATCCCCCTCCCCGGGCCTGACCCGGGGCCCAATGGCGCTGCCGCGGGACGAGGCTCCGCGATGCCGCTCTGACGTTGCACATATGACGAACGGCCGATGGGCCCCGGCTCGGAGGCCGGGGAGGTGGTCGTCGATCGGCCTTCCCGATGCGGCAAAGCCGTGAAGGAGGATGGGTCCTTGGCGGCGGCCAGTTCCTCGATGAGATCGGCCAGCCGCTCGGCGCCGTCCGGCCCCGCGGTCGACTTCGCAGCGGCCGCGGCGGCGACCAGCCGGTCCGGCGCCCCGAGAAGCGCCGTCAGCTCCGCAGCGAGCTTCTCCGGCGAGAGCGATTTCTCCTCGAACATCCAACCACCGCCGGCGCGGTCGAGGATGCGGGCGTTCGCCGCCTGGTCCTGGTCGATCGCCCCGGGCAGCGGGATCAGGATCGCCGGGCGCCCGATCACGCCGAGCTCGGTCACCGTCGAGGCGCCGGAGCGCGAGATCACCAGATGGCTGTCGGCGACCACCTGCGGCAGGTTGGTGAAGAACGGCTTCAGCTCGGCCTCGACATCGATCCGCTCATAGAAATCCTCGACTCTGCCGAGATCCTCCGGCCGGCACTGCTGCACGATCCGAAGCCGGCCACGCAATTCCGGTGCCAGCCGCGCGATTGCCTCCGGCACCGCATCCGACAGGAAACGCGCGCCCTGGCTGCCGCCGAAGATCGCGAGCCGGATCGGCCCGCCCGGCACGAGCGTCGGATAGGGAACGCGCGCCGCTGCCTTCACCGCCGGCCGCACCGGATTGCCGGTCTGCACCATCTTCGCGGCGAGCTGCGCGCCGAGCTGCAGCGGCGTGGTCGTCGCGATCCGTGTCACGCGCGAAGCAAGAAAGCGGTTGGCGCGGCCGAGCACCGCGTTCTGGTCGTGGATGATGGTCGGCACGCCACGAAGGCTCGCCGCGAGGATCGGCGGCACGGTCGGATAGCCGCCGAAGCCGACGGCTACCGCGGGCCGGACCTTCCCGACCAATCCCCGCGCCCGCAGCACGCCCCAGCCGAGTTTTACGGCGGCGCTGCCCTTGCCGAGGAGACCGCGTCCCGACGGCGTCGCCGATGGCACGATATGCGTCGCCGACGCCGGGAAGTCCTGCCCGTAGTTGGTCGCGCGGTGGTCGGTGGCGAGCTCGACGCGCCAGCCGCGCTGCTCCAGTACCTGCGCGGTGGCCGCAGCCGGAAAGAGATGCCCGCCGGTGCCGCCGGCGCAGAGAAGAACGGTGCCCGCCATGCTCGTCAGACCGCGCTCGGCAGCCCGTCATCGGCCACGACGCGCTCGCGGCGGGTGCGCTTGGCGACCGGGCGCTGGCGCGTCAGCGCGAGGAAAAGGCCCATGGACAGCGCGATCGCCATCATCGACGAGCCGCCCGAGGACACGAACGGCAGCGTCATGCCTTTCGACGGGATGAGGTGGAGGTTCACGGCGATGTTGATCGAGGCCTGGACGCCGAACAGGACGATCAGGCCCGACGCCGCGACGCGGGTGAAGGCGTCGGGGCAGCGCTGGGCGCGCACCAGGCCGCGGATGACGATGAAGGCGTAGAGCGCCACCAGCGCCATGCAGAAGAGGAGGCCGAACTCCTCGCCAGCGACGGCGAAGATGAAGTCGGTGTGCGCGTCCGGGAGCACGTTCTTGATCGTGCCCTCCCCCGGCCCGACCCCGAACCAGCCGCCATTGACGAACGCCTCCATCGAGCGGTCGATCTGGAAGGTGTCGGCGCCGGTGCCCGGCTGGAGGAAGCTGTCGATGCGGCCCGCGACATGCGGGATCGTGAGATAGGCCGCCACGAAGCCGAGCGCACCCGCGCCGCCGATGACGGCGATCCAGATCCACGGCATGCCGGCCACGAAGAACACCGTGCCCCAGGCGACGGTGACGAGGATCGTCTGGCCGAAATCGGGCTGCGCGATCAGGAGCGTCACGACGATCGCGAGGAGGAGGATCGCGAACAGATTGCCCGGCACGTCGCCGTTTCGGGCCTTCTCCGTGAAGAGCCAGGCGCAGACGACGATGAAGGCCGGCTTCATGAATTCGGACGGCTGCAGCGAGAAGCCGGCGACGTCGATCCAGCGCCGCGAGCCGTTCTCCTCGACGCCGATGACAAGGGTCATCAGCATGAAGGCGATCATGCCGACCAGCATGATGATCGACAGCCGCCGCGCGAGCCGTGACGTCAGGAAGGAGGTCGCGACGAGGAGGACGATCGTCGGGAAGAGGAACACGAGGTGCCGCTTCACGAAGAAGAAGCTGTCGCTGTAGCCGAGGCGCTCCGCGACCGGCGGGCTGGCTCCGAGCGACAGCACCATCCCGATGACGAGCAGCATCACGAGGCAGGCGAGGAGGACCTTGTCGACGGTCCACCACCACTCGGCGAAGGCGCTACGGTCGGCGCGGCTGACCATCAGGCGGCCACTCCTTTTCGGGCGACGCCGGCGAGGCTCTGGACGAGCTGCCGGAAGACGTCGCCGCGGTGCTCGAAATCGTTGAACTGGTCGAAGGAGGCAGCGGCGGGGGACAGGAGCACCACGGCCTCGGCCGATGCATCGGCGGCTGCGGCCGCCGCGGCCGCCCGCGTCGCGGCGTCGAGCGTTCCCGAAATCTCGTAGTCCACCTGACCCTCCAGGACGGCCGCGAACCCCTCCGCCGCCTCGCCGATCAGGAAGGCCTTCGCCACCCGCGGGAAGAAGGGATCAAGTCCGTCGATGCCGTCCGACTTCGGCCGGCCACCGAGAATCCAGTAAACATGGTTAAAGCTTGCTAACGCCTTACCGGCCGCGTCGGCATTGGTGGCCTTGGAGTCGTTGACGAAGAGGACGTGGCCCCTGCGGCCCACCTCCTCCATCCGGTGCGCCAGGCCCGGGAACGTCCTGAGGCCGCGGGCGATGGTGGCGTTGTCGATGCCGAGCGCCCGGACTACCGCAACCGCCGCCGCGGCGTTCTGCGCGTTGTGGAGCGCGCGCAGCGAGCCGATCCCGGCGATCGAAGCCACCGGCTCGGCCGCGCCGTCGGCGATTGCGACGACCGTTCCGTCCCGCACCGTCACGCCATCGGCCAACGTCTGCCTCGACGAGATGCGGACGACCCGCCGGCCGGCCTGCGCGATGTGATCCGCGAGCCGCGCGCTGTCGACATCGTCAACCCCGACGACCGCGATGTCCGATGCCCGGGCCAGCCGCGACTTCACCTCCGAATAATTCTCGAACGTGCCGTGACGGTCGAGATGGTCGGGCGACAGGTTGAGATGGACGCCGACGCTCGGATGAAGGCTCGGCGTCGTCTCGATCTGGTACGACGAGCACTCGATCACATGCACCCGTCCGGTGGCCGGCGGCTTCAGCGACAGCATGGCCGTCCCGATATTGCCGCCGAGCTGCACGTCCCGGCCGGCGGCGGTCAGGAGATGGCCGATCAACGCCGTCGTGGTCGATTTGCCGTTGGTTCCGGTGACGGCGACGAACGGCGCGTTCGGCGCCGTCTGCGCCCGGACCAGGCTGAACAGCTCGAGGTCGCCGATCACCGGCACCCCGGCCTCCTGCGCCTTCCGCACCGTCCAGTGCGGCGCCGGATGCGTCAGCGGCACGCCCGGCGCGAGCACCAGCGCCGCCATCCCGGTCCATTCGACGTGGGAAAGGTCGACCACCGAGAGGCCCTCGGCCTCGGCCGCCGCCCGCGCCTTCTCCGAATCGTCCCAGCACACCGGCGCCGCGCCGCCCTCGACCAGCGCCCTCGCGCTCGCGATCCCGCTCCTGCCAAGGCCGAACACCGCGACCCGTTTCCCGCGATAGGGGGTGACGGGGATCATCTGCTCACCGCAGCTTGAGGCTCGAGAGGCCGATCAGCGCCAGCACGACCGCGATGATCCAGAACCGGATCACGATCTGCGGCTCGGTCCAGCCTCGGTGCTCGAAATGATGGTGGATCGGCGCCATCCGGAACACGCGCTTGCCGAACATCTTGAACGAGGCGACCTGGATCATCACCGAAGCGGTCTCCAGCACAAAGAGGCCGCCGACGATGAGAGCCACGATCTCGTGCTTGGTCGCCACCGCGATCGCGCCGAGCATGCCGCCGAGCGCCAGCGAGCCGGTATCGCCCATGAAGATCGCGGCCGGCGGCGCGTTGAACCACAGAAAGCCTAAGCCGGCGCCAAGGACGGCGCCGCACAGCACGGCAAGCTCGCCGGTGCCGACGATGAAGTGGATCTGGAGATACTCGGAATAGAGCGCGTTGCCGACGAGATAGGCGAACAGCCCGAAGGTCGCGATCGCGATCATGGCCGGCACGATCGCGAGGCCGTCCAGGCCGTCGGTCAGGTTCACCGCATTGCCGAATCCCGAGATGACGATCGCCCCGAACGGCACGAAGAACCAGCCGAGGCTGACGACGAAATCGTTGACGAAGGGCAGCGCGAGACCGTCGCGGAGATCGCCCTCGCCGAGATTCATCAGAAGGAAAGCGGCGACGCCCGCGATCAGGAATTCGAGGCCGAGCCGGACACGGCCGGAGAATCCGGTGTTGGCCTTGGCACGGCGCACCTTGAGGAGGTCGTCATAGAAGCCGATGAGGCCGAAGCAGACCGTGACGCCGAGCACGATCCAGAGATACGGATTGCGAAGGTCGGCCCACAGCAGGGTCGAAACGAGGAGCCCCGACAGGATCATGAGGCCGCCCATCGTGGGCGTGCCCTTCTTGGTCAGGAGATGGCTTGCGGGGCCGTCCTCGCGGATCGGCTGGCCCTTGCCCTGACGCACGCGAAGGGCCGCGATGATCGAGGGACCGAAGAGGAAGACGAACAGGAGCGCCGTGAGCGCGGCCGCGCCGGTCCGGAAGGTGATGTAGGTGACGACGTTCCGCCCCGGGAAATCCGCGAGCAGCTCCGCCAGAAAAACGAGCATCAGTCCGTCCCCTCGGCCGCCCCTTGCGGGACGGTCGTCGCAAAACGCCGCTTCAGAGAATCCACCAACGGACCCATGCGGCTGCCGTTGGAGCCCTTGACCATCACCACGTCGCCGGGGCCGAGCGCCTCGGCGACGGCCGCTTCGAGTTCCGCCGCGGTCTCGGCATAGACGCCGCGGCGGTCGGGCGGCAAGGCCTCCCAGAGCGCCGCCATGCGGGGTCCGGCAGCGAACACAAGGTCGGCCCCCGCCTCCATCAGCGGCTCGGCCAGCCCGAGATGGAGCGAGCGCTCCTCCGGCCCGAGCTCCAGCATGTCGCCTAGCACGGCGACGCGCCGCCCCCCATGTAGCGGGTCAGTCTGCGCCAGGACCGAGAAGGCGGCCCGCATCGAGGCCGGGTTGGCGTTGTAGCTCTCGTCGATCAGGACGCCGTCGCCGCCGGCGATGGCAAGCCGCGTCCGCTCGCCGCGCCCCTTGCCGGCGCGGAAGGTCGCGAGCGCCGCCGCCGTTTCGTCGAGGTCGACGTCGATGGCGGCAATCGCCGCGAGGACCGCGAGACTGTTCAGGACGATATGGCGGCCCGGCACACCGAGCGCGTAGGTGATCTCGCGGCCGAGGATGGTTGCGGAAACCGTCGACCCCTCCGGCTCCAGCACGACCTCGTTCAGCCGCGCATCCGCGCCGGGATCGGCACCGAAGCCGATGACCCTTTCGACATCGAGCTCCTTCGCGATTCCGCGCAGGAGGTCGAAATGGGGGTTGTCTCGGTTGAGGATGGCGGCGCCGCCGGGGACGATCCCGGTCAGGACCTCGGCCTTGGCGCGGGCGATGTCCTCGACGCCCGCGAAGGCGGCGAGATGGACCGGCTCGACGGTGGTGATGATCGCCGCATGCGGCCGCACCAGCGCGACCAGCGGTTCGATCTCGCCGGCATGGTTCATGCCGATCTCGAAGACGCCGAAGGACGTCGTCTCGGGCATCCGCGCGAGAGTCAGCGGGACGCCCCAATGATTGTTGAACGAGGCCGGCGCGCCATGTGCCCGCCCAACCCGGCCGAGCGCGGCCAGGAGCATGTCCTTGGTACCGGTCTTGCCGGCGCTGCCGGTGACGGCGATGATCTTCGCGGCCGTCCGGTCCCGCGCGGCGGCGCCGAGTCCGCGCAGCGCCTCGAGGACGTCGTCGACAACCACCATCGATCCGGTGATCCGTCCCAGCGCGGCAAGGCGGGCGGTGCTGACGACGGCCGTTCCGGCCCCGCGCCCGAGCGCGGAGCTGACGAAATCATGGCCGTCGAAGCGGTCGCCGCGGATCGCGAAGAACGCGTCGCCCGGCAGCACCGTGCGGCTGTCGATCGAGATGCCGTCGATGGCCTGCGGCTCCGGGCCGACCGGCCGGCCCCGCATCGCCCGGACGAGCGCCGAAAAGCTCCACAGCGCCCCGCTCATGCCCTGACCCTCCCGAGCGCTTCCCGGACCACCTCATGGTCCGAGAACGGGAAGATCATGTCACCGATGGTTTGGCCGGTTTCATGGCCTTTTCCGGCAACGCACAGGACATCTCCGTGGCGGAGCATGGCTACGGCCGCGTCGATTGCGGCAGCGCGGCCGGCGATCTCGATCGCCCCCGGGGCACCCGCCAGGATGGCGCGGCGGATGGCTGCCGGCTCCTCGCTCCGCGGATTGTCGTCGGTGACGATGACGATGTCGGCGGTTTCCGCGGCGGCAGCGCCCATCAGCGGCCGCTTGCCGGGGTCACGATCGCCGCCCGCGCCGAAGACGACGATGAGGCGACCGCTCGTCATCGGCCGCAGCGCCGCCAGCGCCGCGCGGATCGCCTCGGGCTTGTGGGCATAGTCGACGAAGACCGCCGCGCCGTCCGGCGTCTCGCCGACCTTGTCGAGCCGCCCCGGCGCGCCTTCGAGTTTCTCCAGAGCGGCGATGGCCGTCGCGGGATCAATGCCCGCCGCAATCGCGAGGCCCGCCGCCATGGCCGCGTTGGCGGCCTGGAATGTCCCCGCCAGCGGGAGACGGATTTCGGCGCGGCTTCCGAAGACTTCGAGCGCGAGAACCTGCGCCAGCCCGTCCGGCCGCGCGGAAAGAATGCGAATGTCCTCCCCCGCCTCGCCCACCGTCATCGTCCGCGCACCGCGCCGCACCGCCCCAATGACCCGCGGGGCGTATTCGCTGTCGGCATTGACGACCGCGGTGCCGCCTTCAGGGAGAATCTCGCTGAACAGGCGGAGCTTTGCGCGGAAATAGTCCTCGACGTCGGGATGATAGTCGAGATGGTCGCGGCCGAGATTGGTGAAACCGGCGGCGGCGAGGCGAAGCCCGTCGAGGCGGTGCTGGTCGAGCCCATGGCTCGAGGCCTCGATCGCGGCGTGGTCGACGCCCGCGGCCGCCAGCTCATCGAGAGTCCGGTGCAGCTTCACCGGATCGGGCGTGGTCAGGCCGCCGGGCTCGATCCGGCCCGGCGCCACGACGCCGATCGTGCCGACGCTTGCCGCAGGAAACCCCGCCGCCTCGAAGATCTGTCGCGTGAACACCGCGACCGACGTCTTGCCGCTGGTTCCGGTGACAGCCACCAGATGCCGCGGCTGGCGCGGATAGAACCGCGCCGCCGCAAGCGCCAGCGCACGGCGCGGATCGTCGACGCGGACGACCGGGATGCCGGGATCGTCCAGCGCGAAATCGGTCGGGGCAAGGATCGCCGCAGCCCCTGCGGCAATTGCTGCAGCGGCGAAGGCCGCACCGTCGGCCTTCGCGCCCCGAAGCGCCGCGAAAAGAAGACCGGGCCGGACCGCCCGCGAGTCAGCCGTAATCCCGACCACCTCCACGGCCGGCGCCCCGGCGGGGATCGAATCGCGCAGAAGGTCGCCTAGCAGCATGGCGTGGTCCGATACCATGTTTTGCAGGACCACCTCTTCCTTGTCGCCACCCCTCGCCACCGGCTCGGGACCTACCTCCCCCTTGCGGGGAGGTCAAAACGCGAAGCGTTTTGGGAGGGGGTCAGCCTCTCCACGATCGAGACGCCCGTCGAGCACCCCCCACGCGCTTCGCTAAGACCTGCTTCGCAGGTCAAGCTCCGCGGTCTCCCCCGCAAGGGGGGAGAAAAGGACGGTGCATTCTCGAAGCGCCCCTTCCCACCAGCTCTTCTCCAGCTCAGAACGCCGCAGGGTTGGCGTAGTCGAACGTCTCGAAACGCGGGTTCACGCCAAGAAGGGACGCCGAGCGGCGGACGACATTGGCGACGACCCGGGCGGCGTTGTAGGCGGCCGTGCGCCCGTCGGTCGGCTCCGCGGGCTGCGGCTCGTCAACGATCACGAGGACGACGTATTGCGGATCGTCCATCGGGAAGGCGGCAAGATAGGAGTTGAACACGAGGTTGCCGCTGTAGCGGCCGTCCACGATCTTCTCGGCGGTTCCGGTCTTGCCGCCGACGAGATAGCCCGGCACGTCCGAGTTCCGGCCCGAGCCTTCCACATTGTTGAGGCGGAACATGTAGCGCATCGCCTGGCTGGTCTCCGGCCGGATGACCTGGGTCGCCACGGCAGCCGCGGCGGCCTCGTCCCGCGGGAACAGGGTCGGCGGGATCAGCCGGCCGCCATTGACGAGTGCGGCCGCGGCCGTGGCAAGGTTCATCGGCGTGGTGGAGACGCCGTGGCCGAAGGCGACGGTCATGGTGGTGAGGTCGGTCCAACGCGACGGCACGAGCGGCGCCGCCCGTTCGGGAAGCTCGGTGCCCGGCCGGCTGGTGATCCCGATCCGCCGCAGGAACTCCTGCTGCCCGGCCGTGCCGACCGCGAGGGCCATCCGCGCGGCACCGACATTCGAGGAATAGATGAAGACTTCCGGCACCGTGAGCGGGCGGTTCTTGCCGTGGAAGTCGGAGATGGTGAAGCCGCCCGACCGGATCGGCGCCGAGGCGTCGAAGATCGAGTTGAGGTTGGCGACCCCGGCGTCGAGCGCCATCGCGATCGTCAGCGTCTTGAAGACCGAGCCGAGCTCGTAGACGCCGGCGGTCACCCGGTTCAGCCGGTCGGGGTCGAGCGCCTGGACCGGATGGTTCGGGTCGTAGTCCGGGATCGACGACATCGCGAGGACCTCGCCGGTATGGACGTCGAGGATGATCCCGGCGGCCGCGATCGCGCGGTAGCGCTCCATCGCCGCCACCAGCTCGTCGCGGAGGATGTGCTGGACCCGGAGATCGATCGAGAGCGCCACCGGCTCGAGGTCGAGGCCGTCGCCGTTGGCGAAGCCGAACTGCTGCAGCTCGGCGAGGCCCTGGTCGTCGATGTATTTCTCGATGCCGGCAATGCCCTGATTGTCGACATTGACCGAACCGACGATGTGCGAGGCGACCGGGCCGCCGGGATAGAAGCGCTGGTTCTCGGTGAGGAAGCCGACACCGGGTATGCCGAGATTGTGGATCGCGTCCTGCTGCCGCGGCGTCAGCTCGCGCTGCAGCCACACGAAGCCGCCGGTGCCGGTGAGGCGCTGGCGCAGCCACGGGACCGACAGGTTGGGCAGCACGCTGTTGATGCGCTCGGCCGCCTCGTCGACGTCGATGATGTTGCGCGGCTCGGCATAGAGCGAGGCGGTGCGTATGTCGGCGGCGAGGATATCGCCATTGCGGTCGACGAGATCGGGGCGCGCGGCGGAGATCGCGGCCTCCGCGCTCGCGTAGTAGACGGTCGGCTCCGGCTCGTCGAAGCCCAGCATCACGAGACGCCCGACGATGGCGCCGAACACGACGACGAAGCCGGCGATCGCGAAGCGGATGCGGTTCTTGGAGTGGTCGCGTGCCCCGGCCTTGGCCGGCCGCGTGACGACCCAGCCCGGCTCGACGAACCCTGCAGCGCCGCCGGCGCCGCCCTCTTCGGTGGTTACTCTCATCGCTGCACCGTGGTTGCCGGCGCCGTCGCGAGCATGTCCGCGATGAAGTCGTGATCCGGCGCGAAGGGGATGTCGGTAATGCGCACCATGCGGTCGATGCCGAAGGGCTGGAGCGCGAGGACCTCGGGATACTGGTCGACCAGGCCCTGGATGCGGCCGGGCTGGGTCAGCTCGCCCCACTCCGCCTTGAGGAGCGAAAGGCGCATCCGCTCCTGCTCGATCTGGCGGCGAAGGTCGGAGACCTGATCGGCCGCCTCCACCGCATGGTGCTTGGCGTTGTAGGTGAAGGCGGCGCCCGCCAGCATGATGATGAAGAGCAGCGGGATGCCGAGACGGCGCAGCTCGAAGATGGCGCTCATGCGCGGCTCCCGATGGCGGCGAGGGAAGGCAGGCCGAGAAGGTCGGCGTCGATGGGACGGGCAGGTGCCTCGGTGCGGATCGCGGCCCGGAGTTTTGCGGAACGGGCGCGCGGATTGCGCCGGACCTCGGCATCGCCGGGCTCGACATGGCCCTTCCGGACCAGCCGGAACGTCGCCGGCGCGACCACGGCCTCCGGCGCATGCCGCGACGCGCCGGAGCGCTCGCGGCTCCGCTCGGTGAGGAACCGCTTGACGATGCGGTCCTCGAGCGAGTGGAACGTGACGACGGCAAGCCGACCACCGACGGCGAGGATGCGCTCGGCCGCGGCGAGCGCGTCCGCCAGCTCGTCGAGCTCGCTGTTCACGTAGATGCGGAGCGCCTGGAAGGTCCGCGTCGCCGGGTGGATCGGATCGGTCGGCCGGCGGCCGATCGCCCTCTCCACGATCGCAGCGAGCTCCGCGGTCCGGCTGAGCTTCTTCTCGGCGCGGGCCCGCTCGATGGCGCGGGCGACGAGGCCGGCCTTCCGTTCCTCGCCGAGGATGGCGATGACGCGAGACAGCGCGCGCGGCTCGAGATCGTTGACGACGTCCGCCGCCGTAGGCCCGCTCCGCGCCATCCGCATGTCGAGCGGACCGTCGCGCATGAAGGAGAAGCCGCGCTCGGCGATGTCGAGCTGCATCGAGGAGACGCCGATGTCGAGGACGACGCCATCGACCGCCTCATAGCCGGCTTCGCGCGCGATCTCGTCGAGGGCGGAGAAGCGTCCTTCGACCAGCGCCAGCCGGCCGTCGGCCTCCCGCACCAGGGCCTCGCCGCCAGCGATCGCGTCGGGGTCGCGGTCGATCGCGATCACCCTGCAGCCGCGATCGAGCAGCGCCCGGGTGTAGCCGCCGGCGCCGAACGTGCCGTCAATGACAATGGCGCCCGCCGCCGGCGCGAGCGCCGCCATCACCTCGTCGAGGAGGACCGGCGCATGATTGCCCCAGGCCGGGCTTTCGGCGGCGCTCATCGCTCGGCCCTCGCCGTGCTGAGCCGCTGCCGGAGCTCGCGGACCCGGTTCCGCGCTTCCTCGCGGAAGGCCTCGAACCGCTCCGGCTCCCAGAGCTGGAACTTGAATCCCTGCCCGACGAAGGTCACCCGGTCGGTGAGACCGGCGTGCTTCATGATCCCCTCCGACAGCACTGTGCGGCCGTCGGAGTCGATCGTCAGGATCTCGCTCTCGCCGATGAGGTTGGTCGAGAACAGCTCGTACTCGACCGAGAACGGCTCGAACTGGTCGAGCGTCCTCCGGATGCTGTCGCGCAGCCCCGTCCCGCCGGCGTCGTAGGCCTTCTGGTCGAGCGTCGGGCAGCAATAGAGCCCGTTGAATCCGTCGCGGGCGAGCACGGCCCGGAACGGCGCCGGGATCGACACGCGACCCTTGCTGTCCAGCCGGTTCGTGTAGGTCGAGACGAATTCGTCCATCGAGCCCGCCGTCCCCACCAACATCGGGTGTTCCCGATGTTGGGCACCAACCCACATCGGATGTTTCCGATGCCGGCCACCAAGTCGCGGCGCCGTCCGTGTGGCGGCAACGCAAGCCCGCACGCGCCGACGCAGAGCGCGGCACAGCCCTCATGGCTCCATCCGAGCGGGATGGCATGGGATACCATGGAGCTTTCATGGTCGTCAACGGATTCCGTCTGGAGTCGGACTGCAACGCGAATCGCGCCGACAGTGAATCCGCATGCTTAATTTTCGGTAGTTTTGCCGATCCTTACGTCGCCTGCGCCTGTCGCCCCCCCGTAGTCTCGGTCTCCGGCCCGGGTGCGCCGAGGCCGCGGACCGCCTAAATAGGAGGATCGCCGGCGGCCGGGGTCGCCATCACGAACGCATCACAACGGGGCGTCCCATGAAGCTGCTCGGGTTCCACCATCTCACCGCCGTAACGGCCGATGCTCCGGGCAACAGGCGCTTCTATGTCGACACGCTCGGCCTTCGCCTCGTGAAAAAGACGGTCAACCAGGACGACACCAGCGCCTACCACCTCTTCTACGCCGACGGCCTCGCGAGCCCCGGCACCGACATCACCTTCTTCGACTGGCCGGTCGGCCGCGAGCTGCGCGGCACCCACTCGATCGCCCGCACCGGCTTCCGGGTGAACGGCGAAGATGCCCTCGCCTTCTGGCGCGACCGCCTCCGCACCGTGGGCGCGATCGTGGACGAGATCGAAGAGGTCGACGGCCGCCTTACCCTCGCCTTCGAAGACCCGGAGGGACAACGCCTCGCGCTCGTGGACGACCACGGCCAGGGCACGGCAAACCCATGGGAGCAGAGCCCGGTGCCGCCCGATCACCAGATCCGCGGCCTCGGCCCGATCACACTATCCGTCCCGAACCTCGAGCCGACCGCCGCCGTCCTGACCGGAGTCGTGGCGATGGAGGCGGTCCGGACCTATCCGCTGGGGACCGACACCGTCCACGTCTACAAGATGGCCGAGGGCGGTCCGGAGACCGAGGTCCATGTCGCGGTCCAGCCCGCGCTGCCGCCGGCCCAGCAGGGCGCGGGCGGCGTCCACCATGTCGCGTTCCGCACGCCCAATGCCGAGGAATATGACGCCTGGGCGGAGAAGCTGAAGGCACTGCGGATTCCCAACAGCGGCAAGGTCGACCGCTTCTACTTCCAGAGTCTCTATTTCCGCGAGCCGAACGGCATCCTGTTCGAGATCGCGACCGACGGCCCCGGCTTCCACGCCGACGAGCCGATGGCCCATCTCGGCGAACGGCTGTCCCTGCCGCCCTTCCTGGAAGGCCGGCGCCAGGAGATCGAGGCGGGTCTCAAGCCGCTCTGAGGGAAGCGAGATGGTGAATGGTGAACCCGGCGGAACGAACCGCCCTACTCACTACTCACCACTCAACGCATCGGCCGCGGCAGGCAGGCCCGCTCGGCCTCGAACTCCGGGAAGATATCGCAGTTCCAGAGGATGTTCTCCTCCCCGGTAATCGTCCGGCCGAGCGCGAAGGCCTGCTCCTCGATCTGCCGTGCCGGCACCGGCATCGCCCGCGGCAGGTCGCGGACATCGAACCAGATCGCGGCCCGGCAGACGTCGAGCCCTTCGCAATAGGGCCGCGCGATCGCCTCGAGGTCGCGCGGGTCGGCGACGGCGTCCGGATTGACGAGGATCGCGCGGTACCAGTCGTTCAGCTCGAGCGCCTCGATCACCGGATTGGCCGGGATGGCCTCGGCTCCCGCCACCCCGGGCGCCGGCGTTCCACCCGGTGCCGCCGCCACGGGCTCCGCCGCGACGGGCTCCGCCGCAACCGGCTCGTCACCCGCCGAATCGTCGTCGCCACACGCCGCCAGGAGCAGGGCCGTCACGAGAGCGACGAGAGACGAAGTCCGTCGGCGCGCAGTCCCGATCATCCAGGCTCTCCCTCTTCCGCCAATCCTAGTCGATCGGCACGGGCGGATAGAATGCGGGCCGCGTTGACTGCGGCGCCATCGGCCGCGACCGGAAGATCGCCGGCGGCGTGAACCGGCCCTGCCACAGTCCGACGCCCGCGGCGCGCGCCTCCGTCTCGAGGGCCGCGTAGCGGGTGGTTTCGTTGGGCATGGCAACCGCGAACCCTTCGGCTATCAGCCGGCCACCGAGATCGTCGCCATAAAGAGTGCAGATCGCCACAACGCGGTTCTCACCGTCGGGGCCAAACACTGTTTCGCACGTCACCGGTCCCTCATAGAGGACTTCCTCGAGGTGCCGGATCGCAGCGATGCCGCAATCCCAGTCGCGGCGGTCGATCTCGCAGCCTTGTGTGCGTTCGACCGAATCCACGCCGAGAAGATAAACCTCGTAGCCATCGACGCTGAACGAATACGCGTTCAACGCCGTACCTGGTCCGGTGATGGTGAGCGCGCCCGCAGGACCCGACGCGAGCAAAGCCGCCAGCACGGCGACGAAAACCACGCAAACGCTCCGAAATTGCCGTCGCCGATCCACGCGCGCCTCCTTGCCGACCGATGAAGGCCAGCCGGTCCCAAGTCATGACCCGTTCGGGTCATGACTTGTGCTGAGCGTACTCAATAAATTTGCTGCGGGGCAGCTACGCTGATGGGCGTGGGAGGAGCTCCAGGAGGGGAAGCACCGACGATCGCGACTGGCCGCCACCGGCGGACCTGTCGATCCACATGCCGGTCGCGGGCATCGTCAACAATCGCGGCGCCGCACTCCTCGGGACCAATGCCTACACGCTGACCCGCGACGGCTATCTCACGGCGACCGACACCGCGACCGGCGAGGTGGTCTGGGACATCGCGACCCAGCAGAACCCGGCCGAATACTTCACCATGGCGCCGCTCGCGCTCTCCGACCGGATCATCATGGGTCCGGCCGGCGACGCCCCGATGCGCGGCCGCATGGAAGCGCGCAGCGCCGAGGACGGCGAGCTCCTGTGGACCTTCTGGACCATTCCCGGCCCCGGCGAGCCCGGCCATGAGACCTGGCCGGACAACGACGTCTACCTGACCGGCGCGTCGGGCCTCTGGACCACCGGCACCTTCGACCCCGACACCAATTTGATCTACTGGGGCACCGCAAACCCGACGCCGTTCGGCGATCCGACGCTGCGGCCCGGCGACAACCTCTACAGCTCGAGCGTTGTGGCCATCAACGCCGATGACGGCGCCCTCGAATGGTACTTCCAGTACACGCCGAACGAGCAGTGGGACTATGACGAGATCGGCACGCACCAACTGATCGAAGTCAACGGCGTCAAGCAGCTCGAGCATTTCGGCCGCAACGGCTTCTACTACGTCCTCAACGCGACCGACGGCACGTTCATCGCCGGCACGCAGTACGTCAACGAAGTCACCTGGACCGCGGGCCTCGACCCGAAGACCGGCATGCCCGTCGAGTACAATGCCGACCTCGCGGTGGGCGGCATCCAGACCTACGCCCTCGGACCCTATGCCGGCGACGGCGCGGCCCCCGAATTCTGCCCGAACATCCAGGGCGGCGTGAACCACTGGCCGACGACCTACAGCCATCGCACCGGCATGAGCTACGGCGCCTCGATCGAGGGCTGCGAGACCAACCAGCTCCCGTCGGACATCACGACCGGCGCGGTCGTCGCCGTCCGTCCCGACGGGACGATCGCGGCAACCCACGACACGCCGTTCGCGCCCTATGGCGGAACGCTGTCCACCGCGGGCGGCCTCGTCTTCTCGTCGACGGTCGATGGCGAGTTCTTCGCCATGAACGACGAGACCCTCGATGTCCTCTGGAGCATCAACCTCGGATCGCCGATCGAAGCGCCTCCGGTGACCTATGCGGTCAACGGCAAGCAGTTCGTCGTGATCCCGGTTGCGACCAGCAACATCAACTCGCTCTTCGCCGGCGGCGGCTACCCCGCCCGTGGCGACAATCCGAACACCGCCTCGCTCCGCAACATCCAGCGGAGCTGGACCCTCTACTTCTTCGCCCTCTAGGCACTCCAGCAGGACTTACCCGGTGCGGCCAGCAATGGCCGCACCGGCCACTTGAAATTCCGTCGAAGGGCGTTTGGTGCAGGTTCCGGAGCAGATGACCGTCCCCAAATCCGGCCGGCCCCTGCCCGTCGTCGCCGCCCTTGCCGCAATGGTCCTAACGGCCGCTTCCGCGGCGCTCGCCCAGCCGACCGACGTCACCCGATCGACCATCAGGAACCTTGTGATCGGCGCCCCGTTCAGCGAGCAGCCATCGGGGTTCCAG
Organism: Bauldia sp.; assembly: GCA_050184415.1. Taxonomy (GTDB): domain Bacteria; phylum Pseudomonadota; class Alphaproteobacteria; order Rhizobiales; family Kaistiaceae; genus JADLGL01. The sequence continues at coordinate 157,034 of JBFXAJ010000001.1, read as the reverse complement.
GAATTCGCGTGCGGCACCAATGGCGGACCGCCTTCGGTGCCGATCGCCGGCTTCGCCGAGTTCGCGCGGTGTCCGCCCGAGCCCAGCGGCCTCTATGAGGTCCAGTTCCGCTACGATGACGAGGCCCATTTTCGCGCGCTCGCCCACCGCGATCTCCTCCAGGCCGAGCTCTTCGCCGGGACCAAGATCGGCAATTTCCAGATCATCGCCGCAGCCCTCTTCGACCGCGCCGGGATCCTCCGTGGCATCCGCGCAGTAACCGACGACCGCATGCCCGATCGCGAACGCCGCTTCGCCTATTCGATGGCCGTGTTCGTGCAGTCCCTCTACGGGGCCGGCAGCTGGGAGTGCACCGACCTCCCCGTCGCCGAAGGCGAGACGCCGGTCGGGAACTCACTCGTGAAACAGGATTGCCGGAAGCTCACCGATGACGGCCTCGTCGTCACCACGCGCGCGCGCCTCCTCCGCCGTCCGGGACAGACCCTGTTCGATCCCGCCACGAACCAGATCCGGGTCGGCTACTATGAGAGCACGGCACGGATGGAGGTCTTCCAGGCGGACACGGCGGGCGAGCCCATTTACAGCGGCACCACGGAACCGCCGCCGGTCGCCATCGCCGAGCCCCCGGTTCCGACCGACCGGATTGCGGCCTTCCTCGCCGGCGCCAGCATCGACTGCCCGGGCTGCGATCTGTCGGGCGCGGACCTAGCGCGGCGGAACCTCGCGGGGGCCGATCTCAGCGGGGCGAACCTCTCCGGCGCATCGCTTCACCGGGCGCTGCTCGGCCGCGCCACGCTCGACGGCGCCGACTTGACGGACGCCAATCTCAATCTGGCCGACCTCAAATTCGCCAGCCTGACCGGAGCGGATCTGACCGGCGCTCTCCTCTATCAGGCCGATGCTGCCGGAGCGAGCTTCGCCGGCGCCAAGCTCGATCGCCTCGTCGCGGAAAGGGCGCGCTTTACCAGCGCGACGCTCTCAGACGTCACCTGGCAGAACGCCTATGCCCTCGGCGCCAATCTCGCCGGAGCCGATCTCTCCGGAGCAATCCTCACCGGCTCCGTCTTCGTCGAGGCCGACCTCCAGCTCGCCGTCCTGGCCGGCGCGGACCTCACGGACGTGACCTTCTACCGATCCCGCCTTCGCGGCGTGGACCTGACCGGCACGACGGCCCTCCGCACCGACTTCCTCGAGGCGGACCTCGCCAACACGATCTTCGTCAACGCCGACCTCAGCGAAGCGCGCCTCCTTCGCGCGCGGGCCACCGGGATGGACCTGACCGGCGCGATCCTGACCAACACGATCCTGCCCGACGGTCGGATCGGCCCATGACTGCACGTGCTGCACTTCGTTTCGCTTGAGCTTTGGCTTACACCTAGTCTCCATCACGCAAGCTACGGAACCTAACAATGCGAATGCTCCGCTCTTCCTTCGCACGTGTCGTCGGTCTGGCCGCGGTCACGCTGATCCTCGGCTATTCTTCTGTGAACGCCCTTCTCGGCCCGGCGACGCCGCCCCCCGCTCCGGCGGAGCCCGCGGCGCCGGCCGCTGGAGCGGCAGCACCGGCCGTCGAAATTGACGAGGCGCGCGTCCTCGCCGGGCTCGAGCTCTACAAGGAAGGCGGATGCCGCGGTTGCCACGGCTGGGCCGCGGATGGCACCCGCGAGGGGCCGAATCCGGGCGGACCGTCGCTGCGCGCCTCGCTCCTGCCCCTCGAGTTCATCGAGCAGACGATTTCCTGCGGCCGCCCGGGAACGGCGATGCCCTATTTCTGGCGCGACGGTTACCGGCGCGACAGCACCGAGTGCTACGGCCAGACCGCGGCGCAGCTCGGCGATCGCGTCCCCCAGCGCGGCGGCGAGCGCTTCACCGCCGAGGAGATCGACGATCTCGCCTACTTCATCGAGTACTACGTCAAGGGCCGCACCGACATCACGCTCGAAGAATGCGAGTTCTATTTCGGCGCCGGCAACGCCCAGTGCAACTTCTACCGCAGGTAAGGTCTGCCAAGCCTGCATGTCCCTGTGGCGGCCTCGCCTGAGCGGGGCCGGCCATCGCCGGTGGAGCATTCCTGCATGCGAAAAGTCATCGGAGCCGTGGGAGCGCTGCTCCTGGCCGCAGCCCCGGCCAATGCACAGGAGGGGTCGCCGATCGTCGGCCTGGCGACCGTGGTCGATGCCGACGGGCTCCGCATCGGCACCACGAGCGTGATGCTGTGGGGCGTCGAGTCGGTCGAGCGGCCCCAGACCTGTTCCATCAACGGCCAGTCCTGGGCGTGCTTCGCAGCGGCCGTCCGCGCGCTCGAGACGATCGCCTCGGTCGGCGAGGTCACCTGCACGCCGATGGAGCGACCCGACGGCTACGGCCGGGTCCTCGCCGTCTGCGTCGTGGGCGATGTGAACATCAACGAAGCGCTGGTGCGTTCCGGCTTCGCGCTCGCCAAGCGCGACGAAACCGAGGACTACGTCGCCGCCGAGGACGCCGCGCGGGCCGAGCGGATCGGCCTGTGGCAGGGCGAGTTCATGCCGCCTAGCGAGTTTCGCTTCATGACCGGGGTGTTTACCGACAGACCGTAGACGGCGGCGCGCGCCGCGGTGACGGCGCCCGGCCTTGGGGGTGACGACCATGAACCGGCGCCGTTTCCTCGCCCTCCCTGCGATCCTGCTCGCTCTCGTTGCGATTGGCGTGGCAGCTCCGAGCTCTGCCCAGACGCCTTCGTGGCAGTTGCTCGGATCGAGCCGTCTCGCAACCACGCTCCGCGAGGTCACGGTAACCTTGACCCCGCCCCCCGGCCCGCTGACGACACTCGGGATCCGGGTCACGGGCAACGACCTCCCGCTCGCGAGCCTCCGGCTGACCGGCGCGGGAGGCGAGACATTTGAGGTCGCGCTGGAGGGTATCCTGCGACAGGGCGACGTCCGCGAGATCGATCTCGCCGGCGCCACCTGGCCGGTTGCCACAGTCGCGCTGGTCTATGGCAGGCCGCCCAATCTGATGGCGGATACCGTCGTGGAGATTTTGGGCCGCTAAGCCTTCGCTGACGCCATTGGCGCCGCGACTCACCCTGTCGGCCTTTGCCCTGCCCGCTCGCGGAGCCAGGGCCGGAACACCAGGCCGCTGAAGTCGATCAGCGCGTGCACCACGACCGGCGCCCAGATAGTGCCGGTCGCGAGGTAGATCGCCGTCATCACCGCACCGAGCCCGATCGTCGCGACGACCCCGACCCAGCCCTGATAGTAGTGCGCCATCCCAAACGCGAGCGCGGCGAGGATGAACGCCACGATGGCGTTGCCGGTCACCTCGACCACGAGCAGCGGCAGGAACAGGCGGAAGAACAGCTCCTCGCTGAAGCCGGCATTGATCGCCAGCACCGTCGTCCAGCGGCGCTCCTCGGCATTGCGGGCGCGGAGCGGATCGACATCGCCGAGGAGGAGTTCGCTCGGCATGTTCTCGCGCTGCTGCCGCTTGCGGAGCACCACGCCGAGGAAGATGCCGGCGATGATCGCGCCCACCGCGCCGGCCAGGAAACCCGCGCCGACACCGCTTTCCGCGAGCAGCCGGCGGATGTCGTCGGCAAGGCTCGCGAACTCCGCCGGAAAGTCGAGGAGCGCGTTGAACCGGCCGAGCAGCGCGAGACCGACCAGGCTCGTGACGCCGAAGAGGAGGAACGAGACGAGAATCCAGCGCCGCACCGTCCGCTGCCGCTCCAGCGTGTCGGTGACCAGGCTGAACTCGATGTACTCCTGCCGGTCCCGCCACGACATGAAGGCGAGGAGGCCGGCGACGAGGAGGAGCAGAAGGACTTCGATGACACTCATGGCGCGCCGCGGGCGGGATCACCCGATGGCGATCCTGCACGCTGGTGTGACGCCTGGAGCGCTGCGCGGCAAGGCTGCCCGCATCACCTTCCCCGCCGGCGTCTGTAAAGGCACCTGGTGGCGCTTCGCCCGCATCCGACGCAACGGAATAATACTATACTAAATCGATAGGATATCTTGTCTCTCTTCCGGCAGGCCTTGCGCTTCTAGGGTTTGCGGCGTTCGCAACCTCCCAAGGGGCACACCATGAAGAAGCAGATCATCCTCGGCGCCGGCGCCTCCCTCCTGTCGGCCTCCGCGCTGGCGCAGACCGGCGTCGGCGCGCCGACCGACATCACCGTCACGCCGTTCGTCTTCCAGGCCATCGCATCGCGGAATCCGGACTTCGACCGCGCGACCTACGTCTATCCGGAGGGCAATGCCCGCGCCGGCGAGATCAACGAGAATGTCGGCGACATCCGACTCGACGGCGTCAGCATCAACGGCATCACCTACACCCAGGACCAGATCCTGCTCGTCACGGGCGCGGAGATCGTCATCGACGACGCGGTTGACGTCCAGCGCGGCGGCGCGAACTTCGCTGCCGGTTATGGCATCGGCGCCGACGTCGACACCTGGGTCGATGAAGGCGTCGGCACCACGACGCCGACTGCGGAGGACCTCGTCGCCAACCACGGCAACCTCAACCTCACCAGCATCGTCGCCACCCGCGAAGGTGCCGGCATTGCGATCTTCGAGGTGTCCTTCGACACGCCGACCGACACGCTCCTCATTTTCGAGCGCGGCTCGAGCGGCGACGTGCTGGTCTCGGCGCTCGACGAGAACGGCATCGTGCTCGGCTCCTACAAAGTGCGCGACGGCGCCAACGATGCCGGCCTCCCGAACGACTACGCCCGCACCGGCATCACGGTGACGACCTTCGTGCAGGACGGCTTCCTCAACCAAGGCCAGGAGCTCGGCGCGGTCGGCCTCCGCTTCAGCGAGCCCGTCACCACCTTCCGCTTCACCGCGCTCCAGGAGCCAGAAGACGAAGGCGCGACACGGTTCAACGGCGCCGACCTCAAGATCTTCGGGCTCCTCGCGGAGTAGGCGCGACGCGCGCGACCTCGGCCACTGCTCACCTGTGGCCGAGGTCCGCGTCGAGACGAGCGCCCGCGATCCGGCCGCAGAACGCACCGCTCACGGCGCATGCCTATGCCGCCGCGACGACCCCATCCAGAATGACCTGCGCGGCCCTGATTTCGTCGTCGTTGATCCGGTGGTCCTGACCCGGATAGAGCCGCAGCGTCACCTCCGCGCTGAGCGCCTCCATCACCGCCGCGGTCTGCCGCACCCGCTCCGCCGGAATGTGCGCGTCATTGTCGGCGCAGCCGAGAAAGGCCGGCGTCCCCGCGAGGCTGCCCGCGAAATCCGCGGTGTCGATCCGGTCGCCGATCAGCCCGCCCGAAAAGGCGAGCACGCCGCCATAGCGGCGCGGGTTACGGACCGCGTGGTCGGAGGCAAGGCAGGCACCCTGCGAAAAGCCCGCAAGGATGATGCGCTCGGCCGGAACGCCCTGCTCGCCGAGCGTCCGGATCAGGCGGGCGACGACGGCGTGCGCGCTGTCGAGATGCGGCTGGTTTTCGGCGCGAGGCACCAGGAAGCGGTGCGGGTACCAGGTGTTGCCGCTCGCCTGCGGGGCGAGATAGGCGACGTCGCCGCGGTCGAAGGCGCTCGCGAGGCCAAGGATGTCGCGGGCCGAGGCGCCGCGGCCGTGGAGGAGGATCACCGCGGCCCGCGCCTCGTTGGGGTCGGTGCCGGTCACCAGCACCGGCGCGTTCTTGTGCGGATCGTCCATGCTCTCCCCTCATCGGCCAAAAGGCGCCAGCTGGCCTGTAAGCCGGGTTCTGTATGGCGGCTTGCGCCGCGCGACGGCCATTCCTCTTGGGCGTCCGTTGCCGGACGCCTCATGCAACCTACCCGGACGACCGGCGCGGAAACGCGCCTGAGGCAAGCCTCGTGTCGTCCCTATTCGGTTTTGCTCCCGGTGGGGTTTACCATGCCGGTCCCGTTGCCGGTCCCGCGGTGGGCTCTTACCCCACCCTTTCACCCTTGCCCTTGCCCGAAGGCTCCGGCGGTTTGCTTTCTGTGGCACTTTCCCTGGGGTCGCCCCCGCCGGGCGTTACCCGGCACCGTGTTTCCATGGAGCCCGGACTTTCCTCCGCGGCGGCCTTTCGGCCCTTGCCGCAGCGGCCGTCCGGCCAGCTGGCGAGGCGACTATGTGGCGACGGGAAGCGGCGCGGTCAACCATGAGCGGAGCGAATAGGGGACCGCTATTCGCCCCTTCCCCGCTCCTTCTCGATCCGGTCCCACGCGTCGTTGATCACCGCGAGCCGCTGCGTGGCGATGGCGATGAACTCCTCCGGCACGCCATGCGCCATCAGCCTGTCGGGATGCTGCTCCGCCACCAGCCGCCGGTAATGCCGTCGAAGCGCGTCGAAGGACAGCCCGCGATCGACGCCGAGGATCGCATAGGGATCGCCCTCCTCCGGCACGACATGCCGCGCCTTGATGCGCTCGAAATCGGCCTCCGACAGCCCGACGATCCGCGCCACGTCCGCGAGATAGGCGACCTCCGCCTCGTGGATCATGCTGTCGGCGCGGGCGATGTCGAACAGGCCGTCGATGAGGTCGACCAGGATCGGGTCCTCGGGCGGATAGAGCGAAGCGACCCGGCGGGCGTAGGATTCGTAGCCCGCGGCATCGCGATGGGCGATCTCGAACAGCCGCTCGACGTTGCGGGCCTGCGATACCGGATAGTGGACGAAGCGCTGGAAGGCGGCGACCTCGTCGAAGGTGACGACGCCGTCGGCCTTCGCCATCTTCGCCGACAGCGCCACCAGCGCGACCGAGAACGCCATCTGCCGGCGTTCCTCGGGCGTGCCGATGACGCGGCTCGTCACGCGGTCGAACACGGCGCCTATCGCGTCGACGCCGTCGCCGAGGAGCTTTGAGAAGCGCTGCCAGAGATTCATGGGCGTAGCGGTGAATGGTGAGTAGTGAATAGTGAGTAGCCACTCGGCGGCCTCAACGCCTCCCCCGACTCACCATTTCACCATTCACCACTCACGCTCCTCAATGGCCACCGACTTTTACATCGATCGCGGCGGCACCTTCACCGACATCGTCGCCCGCGCCGCCGACGGCACGATCCGCACCGCAAAGCTCCTGTCCGAGAGCCCGGCCTATGCCGACGCCGCCAGCGAAGGCATCCGCCGGCTCCTCGGCGTACCCACAGGTGGCGCGATCCCCCTGGGGCTCGTCGGCACGGTGCGGATGGGGACGACGGTCGCGACCAACGCCCTCCTCGAACGGAAGGGCGAGCGCGTCCTCCTTCTCGTGACCCGCGGCTTCCGCGACGCGATCCGAATCGGGAACCAGGCCCGGCCCGACATCTTCGCGAAGCGCATCGTGAAGCCCGACATGCTGTACCAGCGCGTCGTCGAGATCGACGAGCGCATCCGGGCCGACGGCACGGTGGAGGCGTCGCCCGATTCGGCCGCGATCGAAGCGGTCCTCCGCGACGCGATGGCGGAGGGTTTCCGGGCGGTCGCGATCGTCTTCATGCACGCCTGGGCGTTCCCCGCCCACGAGCAGGCCGTCGCCGCCCTCGCTCGCGTGGCGGGCTTCGCCGAGGTCACCGCGAGTCACGAGGTGTCGCCGCTGGTCCGCTTCGTCGGCCGTGGGGACACGACCGTCGCCGACGCCTACCTCTCGCCCGTGCTCCGCCGTTACGTCGATCGCGTCGTCGCCGATCTCGGCGGCACGGATCACGATCATGCTGAGCGCGGCCAGACCCCATCGCCAGCGGCGCTCTCCCACCTCTCCCCGGCGGGGAGTGGTCGCCCCGGCGGGACCCCGGACTTGATCCGGGGGAGCGGCGGGGGGGGTGGGGGGGATCCGGCCTTGAGGTCTGTTCCCCCTCACCCGATCCGTCGCTTGCGCGACGGATCGACCTCTCCCCGGCGGGGAGAGGTGGGGGGATCGGCCGAAGGATCGGCGGTCGGCGAACCGGTTCTGTCCCAAGCGGACGGAGGTTCACGCCAAGAGGTCGCCGCTGGCCCCCGCCTCCTCTTCATGCAGTCGCAGGGCGCCCTCATCGCAGCGGAGAAATTCCGCGGCAAGGATGCCGTGCTGTCCGGGCCGGCGGGCGGCGTGATCGGCGCTGTCGAGACGGCAAAGCACGCCGGCTTCCGCGAGATCATCACCTTCGACATGGGCGGGACCTCCACCGACGTCGCGCATTTCGAGGGCGCGTATGGCCGCACCTTCGACACCGAGATTGCCGGCGTCCGGCTCCGGACGCCGATGCTGGCCGTGCACACCGTCGCCGCCGGCGGTGGGTCGATCCTGCACTACGACAATGGCCGCCTCCGCGTCGGACCCGATTCCGCCGGCGCCGATCCCGGCCCGGCATCGTACCGCCGCGGCGGACCGCTGACCGTCACCGACGCCAACGTCGTCACGGGACGGCTCCAGCCCGACCTCTTCCCTGCCCTGTTCGGCGCCGCCCAGGACGAACCGCTCGACGCCGGCGCCGCCGCCGCGAAATTCGCCGCCCTCGCCGCCGATATCGGCGACGGCCGCTCGCCGGAAGCGGTGGCCGAGGCCTTCCTCACGATCGCCGTCGACAACATGGCGACCGCCATCCGCAGGATCTCGGTCCAGCGCGGCCGCGACGTCACCCGCTACGTCCTCGCCTCGTTCGGCGGCGCCGGCGGCCAGCATGCCTGCGCCGTCGCCGATGCGCTGGGGATGACGACGATCCTCATCCACCCGCTGTCGGGGCTCCTCTCGGCGTACGGCATCGGCCTCGCGAAGATCGGAACGTCGCGCACCCGCGCCATCGTCGTCCCGCTCGAGGGCGCGGGGCCGATCCTCGAAGAAACCATCGCGGCGATGCGGACCGATGCCGCGGCCGATCTTATCGCGCAGGGCGTGGCGGCGGACCGCATCGCCACCGCCACCCACCTCCATCTCCGCTATGACGGCACCGACACGACCCTGCCGATCGCCCATCCGCCGGACGACCTCGCAACCGCCCGTGCCGCGTTCGAGGCCGAGCACCGGCGCAGCTTCGGCTTCGTCCTCGAGGACCGCGCGATCGTCGTCGAGCAGGTCGAGCTCCGCGCGGAGGAGCGCGACGACGACGCCGGCGATGCCGTTGCTGCGGAAACGACGCAGGCGCCGGCAGCCGTCACCGAGCGCCGTCGCCTGTTCGTGGACGGAGCCTGGACCGATGCCGCGATCCATCGCCGGGCCTCGCTCGCGCCCGGCCACCTGCTGTCGGGACCGGCGCTGATCGTCGAGGATCATCAGACCATCCTCGTCGCGCCCGGTTGGAGCGCGACGGTGACAGCGCGGAACGACATCCTCCTTCGCCGGGAGGAGGCACGCGCCGGCGCGGCGAGGATCGGCACTGCCGTCGATCCGATGCGCCTCGAGCTGTTCGCCAACCGCTTCATGGCGATCGCCGAGGAGATGGGCGTCGTCCTCCGCAACACCGCGCACTCCGTGAACATCAAGGAGCGGCTCGACTTCTCCTGCGCGATCTTCGACCGCGACGGCGCGCTCGTCGCCAACGCCCCGCATGTGCCGGTGCATCTCGGCTCGATGGACCGCTCCGTCGAGACGGTGATCCGCAAGAATATCGGCGCCGTCCGTCCCGGCGACGTCTTCGCGCTCAATGCCCCCTATGACGGCGGCACCCATCTTCCCGACATCACCGTCGTGACGCCAGTGTTCGGGGAGTCCGGCGAGACCATCCGGTTCTGGGTCGCGTCCCGCGGGCACCATGCCGACATCGGCGGCCTTGCACCCGGCTCGATGACCCCGCGGGCAACGACGGTCGCAGAGGAAGGCGTGCTCCTCGACAATATCCGCCTCGTCGCCGACGGCCGCTTCCGCGAGGCAGAGATTAGCCGGCTATTGACCGAGCAGCCCTACCCCGTCCGCAATCTGGGGCAGAACATCGCCGACCTCCGGGCCCAGATCGCCGCCAACGCGCGCGGCGCCGAAGGCCTGCGCGCCATGGTCGCCGAGTTCGGGCCGGATGTCGTCGAGGCCTATATGGGCCACGTGATGGACAATGCCGAGGAGGCGGTGCGCCGCGTCATCGGCGCGCTCACCGACGGCGCCTTCGCCGTCGAGACGGACGACGGCGCATTCATCCGCCTCCGGGTCAGCGTCGACCGCGAACGCCGCGAAGCCACCCTCGACTTCGCCGGCACATCGCCCCAGCGCCCCAGCAACTTCAATGCGCCGGAGCCGGTGACGCGGGCCGCGGTGCTGTACTGCTTCCGCGTCCTCGCCGGCGGCTCGATCCCGATCAATGCCGGCTGTCTCCGCCCGCTCCGCATCCTGATCCCCGAAGGATCGATGCTGCGGCCGGTCTATCCGGCGGCCGTCGCGGCGGGAAATGTCGAGACCAGCCAGCAGGTTACGGATTGCGTCTTCGGCGCGGTGGGGGCGATGGCGGCGAGCCAGGGCACGATGAACAACCTCACCTTCGGCAACGACCGCTACCAGTATTACGAGACCATCGCCTCCGGCTCGCCTGCCGGCCCCGGCTTCGACGGTACCGCCGGGGTGCAGACGCACATGACCAATTCGCGGCTCACCGACCCGGAGATCCTCGAGCTCCGCTTCCCCGTGGTGCTGGAGTCGTTCGCCATCTGCGAAGGCTCGGGCGGCCGGGGCCGCTGGCATGCCGGCGACGGCACCGAGCGGACGATCCGCTTCCTCGAGCCGATGGACTGCGCGGTGCTCGCGTCGCATCGCGTGGTCCCGCCGCACGGACTCGCGGGGGGCCTGCCGGGAGCGACGGGATCGACGCGCGTCCGTCGCGCGGATGGCTGCGTCGAGGAGCTGGCGCCGTCGGATCAGGTGAGGCTGGAAACCGGTGATGCGGTGATCGTCACCACGCCGACCGGAGGCGGCTACGGAGCGCCGGACTAGTCCGGCGGGGGACGGCTGCGGACGAACCGCAGGCCGTCCTAACCGTATACGAGGCGCTTACTTCTTCTTGGCGGCCGGCTTGGCAGCCGGCTTCGCCGCAGCCTTGGCGGCGGGCTTCGCCGCGGCCTTCGGGGCAGCCTTGGCAGGTGCCTTCCCCGAGCTCTTTCCCTTATCCACCACGGATCGTCTCCGTTGCTAGGTTCCAGGCCTTGGCGGCCCGACCCCTCCCCGAGAGGTGGAAGGTTAGATACACCCCTTTTATTGCCGCTTCCATAACCGGAACAGGCCGTCATCCCCTTTTTATTGAAGATCGGGGGCTCGACGGGTCGGCAACTTGGATCAGCGCAGCAGGAGGTCGATCATTCCACCGATGTCGGGTGGCATCGCCGGCCGCGGCGGGACACCGGTGACGACCACCGGCACCGGCACCTGCGCGTGGACGACGGGCGTCGCGATCGCACCCGGCGGCGCCGGGCCGGCGACGAAGACGGGCGCGGCGGTCGCAGGCCGTTCCGGCATGTCGACGTCCGGATTGCAGTAGCGCCGCGTGCCGGCCTCATTGTGGTGCGCGAGGTCGAGATGGAGATGGTCGTCGTGCTGCGGATAGCCCGGCCCGAGCGTCGTCTTGAAATACTGGCAGGCGGTGTAGGTGACGTCGCGCAGGAACAGGCGCTCCTCGCGCGTGCCGCCGCTCCAGTCGCTCCTGACGCTGATCTCGCGCCCGTCGGCAAGCACGAAGCCGCTGACGTCGATCGCGTTGCCGAAGGCGTGCTCGGACAGCTCGTTGGCCGGGTCGTTCATGACGTTGCGGCAGTTGTAGCCGCCCATCTGCCGGATGCCGGAGATCGGCTGGCCGAACCAGGCGATGGCGGCAGGCTGCACCGCGTTCGTCACCCACGCCTCGATCGTGACCGCCATCGGGCAGCCGATCGTAGCGCGGCCGTTGAAGGACAGCGTGCCGTCGAGAAGCGCGGCGACGATCAGCGGCTGCTCGAGGCCGCAGACACCGTGGTCGTTGATGGCGCGGGCGATCGTGATGTCCTCGTCGCGGCGGAACGGCCGCGTCGACATGCAGGCCGATTCCTCGGCATTGCGCCATGCCTCCCGGCGCTCCCCGAACACATTGAGGGCGCAGCCACCAAGCGTGGCGAGGATGGAGGCGACGACCGCCAGATACACAACACGACGGAACATCCCGCGACAATTGCCGCGGTCTGGTTAATCGAGAGTCAATCAAGGGGGCGAGGTGGCGAATAGCGAATAGCGAATAGGAGCTGTCACGCGAGCCCCGCCGCTATTCGCTATTCGCTACTCCCTATTCGCCCCCTCCCTTCACACAACCACGATCCCCGCATGCTTCGCCTTCTCTTCGGGCTCGACATGGATCGAGATCCGGATGTTGCCGATCTCGTCCTTGAGCGCGCGCTCGATGCGGTCGCAGATGTCGTGGGCCTTGGTGACCGGCATCGACCCGGCGACGACGAGGTGGAACTCGACGAAGGTCAGCCGCCCGGCGCGGCGGGTCTTGAGGTCGTGGGCTTCGATCGCGCCGTCGGCATTGGTGGCGATGAGGGTGCGGATCCGCTCGGCGACCGCCGGGGCGACCGCCTCGTCCATGAGGCCGCCGACCGAGCGGCGGACGAGCCCCCAGCCGGTCCACAGGATATTGAGCGCAACGAGTGCGGCGACGATCGGGTCGAGGATCGGCGTCGCGGTCCAGATCGCCAGCAGCACGCCGACGATGACGCCCACCGACGTGATGACGTCGGTGAAGAGGTGGCGGCCGTCGGCCTCGAGCGCCGGCGAGTGGAGTCTTCGGCCGCGGTTCACGAGGAAGAGGCCCCAGGCCGCGTTGATTGCCGTCGCGCCGACATTGATGAGGAGGCCGAGCGACGGCTGCTCGAGGATCGGCGGGTCGCCGATCGCGTTGTAGGCCTCCCACAGGATCGAGGCCGCTGCCGCGATGATCAGAACGCCTTCGGCGACCGCTGAGAAATACTCCGCCTTGGTGTGGCCGAAGGGATGGTTCGCATCCTCCGGCTTGTCGGCGACGCGGATCGCGATGATCGCGACCACCGCCGCGCCGACATTGACGAGGCTTTCGAGCGCGTCCGAGTAGAGCCCCACGCTGCCCGTCGCGACATACGCGGCGAACTTCAGCGCCAACACCAGGAGGCCCACGAAGAGCGTCGCGATGGCGATCTGGAGGGTTCGGTTCATCTCGCCTCCGGGCGCATGCGAACGGGCGGTGACGCTAGCTCAGCCGCGCGCAAACCAAAAGCCGCCGCGATGGGCGCCCATACCCGGTGACGGCCTTCTCCCTCCATCCGGCGCCTTCGATTGGAACAGGTTACCCACAGGCTGCCCGGGAACGACCGTCATTTTGCTTCGTCATCGCCACGATGCGGTCTAGCCTGTGACGATCGCAACGAAGCAAGGCGGACCACAGCCATGACTGCCACCCTGTCGCTTCGTGTCCTGGTGTTCGGCGCCGCATTCGCGTTCATCGCCGCCATTGTCGTGGGCGCGCTCTAGAGGCCGTCACGATCGGTAGTGTCGGGCGTCGGGAGCGTATAGGTCCACGTCGAAGCCTTTCCACTTTCGCAGCGCCGGGACGGGCCGAAATCTCCCACCTCTCCCCGGCGGGGAGAGGTGGCGCCCCGCCGCGTGACATCACCGGTAGAAGCTCGGGGCGAACAGCACGAGGACGCTGATGATCTCGAGCCGCCCGAGCACCATCGCGAAGGTCTGGACGATCTTCTGAAACTCGCTGAAGCCGGCGAACATGCCCGCCGGGCCGATGTCCGTGCTGAGCCCGGGGCCAACATTGCCGACGCCGCTCGCCGCCGCCGAAAGGCTGGTCAGGAAGTCGAGGCCGCTGATCGAGAGCAGCGTCGCCGCGACCACGACCGTCGCGAGATAGACGAACACGAACACGCCGACCGATACGATCTGTTCGGTCGCGATCGCCTTGCCGCCATAGCGCACCGGCTGCACCATGTGGGGATAGATCGTCTGCCTGATGTGGCGGGTGATCGTGCCGACGATGATCTGGTAGCGGAGGATCTTGATCCCGCCGCTGGTCGAGCCGCTGCAGCCGCCGACGAACATCGTCAGGAAGAACACGAAGACCGCGAACTCGCCCCACAGCAGGAAGTCGGTGGTCGCGTACCCCGTCGTCGTAATCACCGAAACGATGTTGAAGGTCGCCTCGGTGACCGCGCTACCGATGCCCCGGCGCTCGCCCAGCACCAGCGCCACCGCAACGGCGACGCTCGCCACGATGATGATGATCATGAAGACCGGGATCTGCGGATCGATGCGATCGCGGAGGGACCCCCGGCCGACGAGGCGCAGATAGGCGATGAACGGAATGCCGCCGGCGATCATGAAGATCGTCCCGGCCCAGCGGATGCCGGCGCTCTCGAAGTAGCCGAACGAGGCGTCGTGGGTGGAGAAGCCGCCGGTGCAGATCGTCGTCATCGCGTGGTTGAGCGCGTCGAACGGCGTCATGCCGAGGACGAGGTAGACGACGAAGCAGAGGAAGGTCAGCCCGAGATAGACCTGACCGACGGCGCGGGCGATCTGCTGAATGCGCGGCAGGAGCTTCTCCCCTCGTTCCGACGATTCAAGGCGGAAGAGCTGCATGCCGCCGATCTTGAGGAACGGCAGGACGACAAGGGCAAGGCCGATGATGCCGAAGCCGCCAAGCCACTGGAGCGTAGACCGCCACAGCAGCATTGAAGCCGGCAACCTGTCGAGCCCGGTCAGGACTGTGGCTCCTGTGGTCGTTATCGCCGACACCATCTCGAACAGCGCATCGACCGGATCCAGGTCGAGCGGGTCGAGGAGGAGCGGCACCGCGGCAAAGAGCGGCAGCACGAACCAGGCGCCGACGGTGAGGAGCACGGCATCGCGGAAGTGGAGCTCGAAGCGCCGGCCCCGCGTCGCGAGCACCGCACAGCCCCCGAGGAACGCCGAGATCGAGGCGCCGACGAAGAAGGACGTCGCAAGGCCATCGCCGGCTGCGAGCGCGACGAGGGCCATCAGGACCTGCACCGCCGCCATCGCCAGGATGATCCAGCCAAGGCTGAGAACGGCAGGCCAAAGCCTCGGAAGCACCGGCGCATCCCGTCGAAATGGACGGGCGGCCGGAGCGAGTCGCCCCGCCGCCCACAGAATGCATTGGTCTTATCGTGAAACCGCCGCTGCGGCCAAACGCGCCACGGCCAAGGCCGGCAACGACGCCGCTAGAGGACGCCCGGGATGATTGCCGCGACCTGGCGGTGATAGGCCTGGTAGTCGGCGGCGAAATGCTCGCGCATCCAGCGCTCCTCGCGCTGCAGCTTGTACGCGAGGGCTACGGCCATCATGACGATGGCGACCAGCGACCTCCAGTCGCAGTACACCAGCGCGGTGCCGATGAACGCGAGCAGCATGCCCGAATAGATCGGGTGGCGGACGAAACGGTAGGGGCCGGAGCGGATGAGCTGGTGGCCCTCGCGCACGCCGACACGGCCCGTCCACTGGGCACCGAGATAGACCCGCGCCCAGACCGAGATGCCAAGGCCGGCGATCGTCAGCAGCACGCCGACGATCATGATGCCGGCCGTCGGCTCAAAGATCTGCGTGTTGATCCATGTGTCGCGAAACCGCGGCACGAGGAGGAGGAGGATCGCCGTGACGTTGGTCACGCGATAGGCCAGGAAGGACGCCCCGCTGTCGGCGCGGGACATCTTTGCGCGTCCACGGGCCGAGACGGCCCAATAAGCATACCAGACGATCCAAAGGGCGAGGGTCACCCATCCGTACGAAGTCACCAGCAACTCCCGGGCGTTTCCGCAATGGCGCACCCTTCCCGCCGCCTAGATGGCGAGGGATGGGGCGCCTGTCAAACGCCAGCGGCGGCGGCCGCGCTGGCGGCCGCCGTTCGGGGAAGGTCCTAGCGGGACGGAGTGGCAGTCGGCACAACTCCGAGAGGGGACTCGGGTCAGCGGCCGTGGCCTCATCTGCCGACCCCGTCCCGCCAGGCTCCTTTTGCGTCTGGCGCGACGGCCACCGGCCGCGCGCGACGCAAACGAATGGTCAGGCGACGCGGCGAAGCTGCTGCACGCCGCGCTCCTCGATGACGGGTCCCGTGATGCCGCTCGCTTCGCGCGTCGCGCGCTCGGTCTCCGGGCCGACTTCGTAGAACACCGCGTAGGACAGCGTGCCGCCGATCCTCTTGGGCTCGCCGATCGGTTCCCCGGCGCACCTGGCGCGGCGGAGGGCGCGATGAACGAGCGCATCATAGACCGTCACGATGTGCGTGAGGCCGAGGCGCATGCCGATCTCGTTCATGGCAAGGCCAAGCTCGGCGACCGCACGGCTGACGCCGTTGGGTCCGATCGGCACATCCGCTTCATGGTCGACCGCGAAGCGGCTCGATTCCCAGATCAGCGGGCTCTGGATCGGCATCCCGTCCGGAAGCAGCTCGCTGAAGACGTCGTTGATCATCGTGAAGCCCGTGGTCGGCAGCATGCGGAGCGTGCCGACGACGCGATTGTGCTGATCGATAGACAAGAGATAGAGCGGATCGAATACATCGAAGCCGTCGATCTCCCACTGGCGAATAACCGCAACGTCCCAGCGCATGCGGTCATGGAACACCTTGCGGCGCAGCCGGTGCATGCCATCGATTTCGCGGGGATAAGCGTGACGCTCGTGACCTTGAACGATCCTGATCATGTATTCCGCCTCTTTCTGTCCAATGAGCCAGCAGCGCACTTTGCTCAAGCTATAGTGCGCCGGTGGTGACGCCACCTGTCCGAAAGGGCAGGCTGGGCCAGTTATCGGGCAAAGAGTGGCGAAACTAAACTGGAAAGAAGAACCGCCTTCGACGCAGCAATGCGTCGCTCAACCACTCAGTAGAGAGTAATCAGGCTGAGACTGAGGGCCTTGGAGACGGCATGGGTGGTGTTCATCGCCCGCAGCTTGGCCCGGGCGTTCTCGAGGTGGAACTTCACCGTCCGTTCGCTGACGCCCATGATCTGCCCGGTATCCCAGGCTGACTTCCCCATCGCTGTCCATCTGAGGCACTCGACCTCGCGGAAGGACAGCTTGTCGCGGTAGTCATCGGCCGGCTCGATCTGCTCCGCGTTGAGGGCGAAGGCGTGGAAATTGTAGGCGAGGAGCATGAAGTCGCGCATGTAGCGCTGCTTCAGCTTCTCCCATTCGCGATCGTCCATGGCGGACGTCACAGAGAACAACGCGAACTCGCCGTGCCGGCCCCGCACCGGCACCGAGATGCCCTGCGAGCCGACCTTGAACTCCTGGGCCTCGCCGAAGAACTTCCTCACGGTCGGATGGGCGCGGTCGAGGGTCGCCCAGTCGACGGGCAGGATGCCGCCGATCCCGGCCCGGACGACGGGATCGATGTCGACATAGTCGCGCTGCGCGTAATGCTTCTGCCACTCCGGCGAGTACGTCATCGCGACGAGCGGACGATCCCGCTTCTCGGTCGGCAGGTTGACCGCGATGTAGACGACGTGGTCGAGCCCGTAGGTGTTGAGCGCCTGCCGCAGCAGCTCATGCCCGTCCATGAGCTTCTCCGACTTCGAGATCTGGTCGACCAGCTCGAAGAGGCTGTCGCCGGTGCTGATGACTGCGGACATGGACCCCGAAATGCCGACGCGAAGCGGCGCACGCGGCGCCCCCCTGCCTGGATACTTTCTCTATCAATTGCGCCGCGCGAAGACGTGTCCGCCGGCAACCGCTGGTCACAATATAGGGCTAATTCGGGGACAAGAGGAGATATTGTGTAGTCGCAGCTTTCACCGGACCTAGAACGTCGCCCGCGCGAGTTCGCCCTGGAAGAGAACAGGCCCGGTCGGAATGCCTTCCGGGGCGCCGCCGGGCGGTTCGTCGGTGATCGCAAAGACCGCGCCGGCCGGGTTGAAGTCGACGATCTCCGCCGCGGCGACCACGATCGTCGCTCCCACATCGTCGAGCACGCCGAGCGACAGGGGATCGCGGCCGGCGCCGATATACCACAGCTCGTAGCTGCGGTCGGCCGGCGCGTCGGCGCCGAGGCTCTGCGCCGTCACGATGCCGGTCGCCGGATCGAAGTCGACGACGATCGGCGGCAGGCCGCCATCCTGGTTCACGAACGCGATGTAGCGATCGCGCGGCGCGTTGGCATCGCGGATGGGGGCCAGGAAGAACACCGCGATGATCGCCGCGGCGAGGAGGCCGAAGGCGACGGTCGCGGTGCGCCAGATGCCGACCTTTCGCCGCAGCTCGAGGAGGTTGTTCTCGTTAGCCGCAGCCACAGGAGGTGGGCTCGCGATACCGTCGATCCGGCCGGCGACCTCCACCCACACGCTCGCCGGCGGTTCGACCGAAGGGGCGGCGGACGCCAGCGGATGGAGGCGCGCTTCCCAGCGCCGCACCTCGGCCGCAAGCTCCGGATCGCCGGCGAGCATGCGCTCGACGGCTTCGCGATCGGCCGCCGTGAGCGTGCCAAGCACATATTCCCCCGCGAGCGCTGTGCGTTCCTCGTTCGTCATTTGCCGTCCAGACAGGCCCTCAGACTCAGAAGGCCGCGATGCAGCCAGGTCTTGATCGTGCCTACCGGCCGATCGAATTTCTCCGCGAGCTCTTCCCGCGACGAGCCCCAGCAATAGGCGAGGACGATGCAGTCGCGCTGCGGTTCCTCGAGCGCTTCGAGACATCCCTTCAGCGCCCGCGTGTCCTCCGGGTCGGGACCGCCGACCGCCGCGGCGAGATCCTCCACGACGCTCCGCCCGTCGGCGTCCATGCCAAGGACGATGTCCGACCGCCGCCTGATCCCGTCGATCGCGGTGTTCCGGGCGATCGCGACCAGCCAGCCGATCGGGCTGCCCTCCGAGCCCCGATATCTCCCGGCGCGCGTCCACACCTTGACGTAGGTCTCCTGCAGGACGTCCTGGGCCACTCCGGCGTCGCGGGAGATACGGAGCACGACCCCGTAAAGTTTCGCGGATGTCGCGCCATAGAGCGCCTGGAACGCCCGCCGGTCGCCGCGCGCGATGTCGCCCAGCAACCGTTCGAGATCCGCGGCATTGGTGGCTGGCATGTGCGGCGGTCGGCTCTTCGGTCGGCTCGGCGCCGGCACGCTAGCAGAGTTCGTCCGCCCCGCGCCAATCCTTCCGGCGCGTCATTGCCCTACGGGCAGTCGCGATTGTCGATGTCGCCGCCGGGCATGACGGTCCGGCACAGGACGGCGCCCGTCAGGTCGACGTCGATGAACTCGGCGAAGTGAAGATTGGCGTCGGTGAGGTCGGCATGCGCGAGATAGACGCCGTTCATCCGCGCGCCCTCGAGGACCGCACCGCGGAGGATCGTGCCACCGAGGAGGGTCCCGTCGAGCGTGGCATTGGTGAGGTTCGCGCCGGTCAAATCGGCGTTCCTGAAATCGGTCCTGACGAGGCGCGCATTGCCGAGGAGCGCGTTTCGAAGATCGGCCTCGACGAAATAGGCGTCGCTGAGGTCAGCGGACTGGAGGCCGGCATCCGCCAGCGTCGCGCCGACGACGACTGCGCGCCAGAAGATGGCGCCTCTGAGATCGGCACCGCTGAGGTCGGCGCCGGTCATGTTGGTGCCGGCGAGATCGGCGCCCGAAAGCTGCGCCCCTGCCAGATTGGCGCGCGACAGCCGCGCTCCCCTGAGATAGGCGCCGTTGAGGTCGGCGTTGGCGAGGTCGGCATCCCACAGCAGCGCATCGGTCAGGATCACGCCGGGCAGCGCCGCGCCCGAAAGGTCCGCCTCGGCAAGGTCGCAGCGGACGCAGACATTGGTCCGCCACAGCCGGTCGACCTCCGTAGGATCGAACGCTGCCGCCGCCGCTGCCGCAAAGACGAGCGCTGCCGCGGCCGCGGCGCGAAGCGCCGGCCGTCCGCGTGCGGCAAGGCCCCCACGGAGCGCAATCGTGCCCGCCATTCCGCCCCCTCGCGTTCGGGACGCCGCCGACCATACAACAGGTCTCAGAGCGCGCGAAAACCAATATCCTTTGCCGCTTCCCCCGGCAGGGAGTGGCCGCAGGCAGCCTGAGTGAGGACGGGCGCGATGCCGGATCCTGACGGCGACGTCGAACGGGCGGCGGCCGCCTTCATCGGCGCGCTCTGCCGGAACCGCAGCCGGACCCACCCCTACGGCGCGAACGCATCGGCCCGCTGACCGTGATGCGCGACGGCCCCCGCCGCCGTGGTGAGTACCGCATCGAGGAGTGGGTCGTCCGCCGAACCCCCGCGGCGGAGGCGTATGCTCCAGGACGCCCGCGCCGCGGGCGCACCTTCGCCACGCTGACCGCGAGCCACACCGGCGCCCTCCTCTACCCCGTCGTCGGCCACCGTCAGGTTGCGATGCTCCATCTCTTCATGGCCGCGGCGCTAACGCCGCACCGCCACCATGAAGAGCCGCGGGAACGGCAGCAGCACTTCGCCGCCGGCGTGGACGGGATACGCGGCCGCGATCCGATCGCGATAGCCGGCGAGGAAGGCGTCGGTGTCCGCCCCGAGTGCATCGAGATAGGGCCGGAGGCCGGTCCCCTTCAGCCATTCGACGATGGCGTCATGACCGGCGAGGACGTGGATGTAGGTGGTGTGCCAGAGGTCGAGCACCGCAAGCGGCGCCAGGCGCCGATAATAGACGTCGGCGCTATGCACTGTGTCCCGCAACGACTCGGCGTCGCGGACGACGTCGCCGCGGCCGATGCCGATTGCGGTCTCGCGCATCAGCACATGGTTCGGCTCGGACTTGTTGTCCGGGATCTGCACCGCAAGCACCGCGCCGGGGCGCAGCGCGCCGAGCGCGCGCTCGAGGATGTCGAGATGCCCCGGCACCCATTGCAGCACGGCATTGGAGAAGACGACGTCCGTGTCCGCCGCCGGGGTCCAACTCGCCACGTCAGCCACCGCGAAGCGAACGCCCGGCAGCCGCGCCCGCGCCGCCTCGATCATCGCTGGTGAGGAATCGAAGGCCGAGATCGCGGCGTCGGGAAAGCGCGCGGCGAGGAGTTCGGTCGAATTGCCAGGGCCGCAGCCGACATCCACGACCGTGCGTGGCGCCTCGAGCGGCACCCGCGCCAGGAGCTCGACCGCGGCGCGGGTCCGCTCGTTGGCGAAGCGGAGATACTGTTTCGGGGACCAGTCGGACATAAGCGAATGCCCTATCGTGGAGGCAACCCCTCGCTGCCTATATCAAGGCGCCAGAGAAGGGTACGGACCGGGTCGGTCCCGCGGGCGGGGAAGACGTCCTCGCGCTCGCCGACATGCAGAAAGCCTGCCTTGCGCAGGAGGCCGATGGACGCGGCATTGTCGGGTTTGGTGCCGGCTTTGAACACCCGGATGCCGCGCTCGTTGGCGAGATGGTCGAGGAGTGCCCCCAACGCCTCCCAGCCGTAACCCTTGCGCCACTGGCCCGGATCGATCCAGTAGCCAATGACTGCTTCACCGTCCCTCAGCCACGTGCCGATGACGCCGATGAGCTGGCCACCTTCCCTTAGCGCGACGGCGAGTCGGAGCCGCACGGCCGAATCTGCCGCCATCGCCTTGGCCACGAAGCGCTCGGCGCCGTCGGCCGGATAGGGATGCTCGATGCTCGCGGTTCCACACCGCCACGCGCGGATCGGAGGCGGCGCGCTGGATGATGGGGATGTCCTCCGGCGCCAGCGGGCGGAGGATGAGGCGGCCGGTGGCGATGCGGATGGTCATGGCAAACGGCGCGACGGCCCTTGACGCGCTCCCATTCTGGGAGCAACCTTCACCGTGCATGTAGTCAAGAAGAAAACGCTGCAGGATTTCTGGCGCCGCCACCCCGCTGCCGAGACTCCGCTGCGAGCCTGGCTCAAGGACGCCTCGGTGGCGCGTTGGCGAACGCCGCACGATATCAAGGCGTATGCGAGGACGGCCGACCTCGTGGGCGACAACCGTGTTGTCTTCAACATCGGCGGAAACAAGTTTCGCCTCGTTGTTCTCTGCTTGCTCAGCAAGGGCCGCCTCTACATCCGTTTCGTCGGCACACACGCTGAGTATGACCGTATTGACGCAGGAAAGATTTGACCATGAGGCCGATCCGGACCGAGGCCGACTATCGTCGCGCCACCGCGCGTATCGACAAGCTGGTGACCGGTGCCGACGCCGAGACGAACGACGAACTTGAGATCCTTACAGTCCTCGTCCTCGCATGGGAGGCCGAACACGTCGCCGAGGAGCCGTTGGAGCCGGTCGCCTATCTCAAGGCCAGCATGGAGAATCGTGGCCTGACGCAGGCCGAGCTCGCGGGCGTCCTGGGCTCCAGCAGCCGCGCCGCCGAGGTGCTGGCCGGCAAGCGCGAGCTATCGAAGGCTATGATCCGCGCCCTCGTCGAGCACTGGAATCTCGACGCCGCGACGCTCATCGGAGCCAAAGCCGCGGCGCGAGATGCGGCAGCCTAAGCCCGGCGAGCTACTTCGCCCTCTCAGCCGCTGCGCAGCGCGCAGTCGGATATCGGCCTCTATCGCCTGCCGGCCGCGGACCTCGCCCTGCTGAGATCGTGCGAGGTCTGAAGGCTGAGTCTTCGACCAAACGAAGCAGGATCGGCTTCTGTCGCTTTGCCGGCCGACGAGCTGCGATCCGATCGATACATCGTTGGGGACAATCGCCTACAACCCTCGCCGGACTCAACACGCAACGTGTAGCCTATTTACAGGATCCGATGTTCTCTTTATGTTCACGTCAGATCGGGGACCGCCAATGACGATCCATCCAACTGACGCCGCATCGGACTTGATCCGCTCAGTAGCCGGCCGACGCTTCCACACCGTCCTGGCAGATCCGCCGTGGAGATTCACAAATCGGACAGGGAAGGTCGCGCCCGAACATCGTCGCCTATCACGCTACGAGACGATGACGACCGACGAGATCTGCAGATTACCGGTGGGTGACCTAACCTACGCGCCCGCCCATCTTTATCTCTGGGTTCCGAACGCTCTCCTGCCGGAAGGGCTCCGCGTCATGGCAGCGTGGGGGTTCCAGTACAAATCCAATATCGTCTGGCACAAGGTGCGGAAAGACGGCGGCTCTGACGGTCGCGGGGTAGGCTTCTACTTTCGCAACGTCACCGAGCTTTTGTTGTTTGGTGTGAGAGGCAAGAACGCGCGAACTGAGGCCGCGGGCCGTCGCCAGGTAAACTATGTTTCCAGCCGGAAGCGTGAGCATTCCCGGAAGCCCGACGAGCAATACGCGCTGATCGAATCCTGTTCGAGGGGTCCCTACCTGGAACTTTTCGCACGAGGTACGCGGCAAGGTTGGGCCTACTGGGGAAGCCAAGCGGACGATTCGTATGAGCCGTCATGGAACACATACTCGTATAATAGTCGCTCCCGCGCCGGCGCGCCCTGATCCGTTAGTCCCCACTCACTGCCTCGATCACGGCGTCCAAATCCGATGGATCCTCGCCAAAGGTCACGGTCGTGTCCGGCAGGCCTATGAGCAGGAGGGGGCATGGGTTCCCAACGCCCCGGTTCACCCGATCCTCCAACTTGCGCCAGTGGGTGGTGGCCTCGCCGAACTTGTCGGCCACGAACTTGTCGATAAAGGCGTCGCGAAAGGGCAGCGGCGCCTTCTTCCGTTCTACTCGCTTCTGAATAGCCGCTCTCTGCTTGGACGTAGGATCGTATCCCCAGCGTAGTAGATCACCGTAGCCGTCGATCTTACGCTGATCGTAGAAACGCCCGATCAAGTCCCTCATGTTGTCATGAAGGCTCTTGCCACGAGTCACAATCACGCCGACCGAGATGGCTCCCTCTGCGTGAAGCCGCTTGAAGTTCTCGAGGTCGCGATCGAAGAAAGGATCCTTATTGTTCCACTCAATCTCAAGTGCAATCGTAGACTCCGAGCCGGCCGTTGTTGGAAAGGTCCGAACGTGATCCATCTTATGTGTGATGGATTCACGCGGGACGTCATTGATCCTCTTTTCAACCCGAAACTCTTTGGTCTTCCAGCCGACAGCAGCGAGACTGCGCCGCAGCCGCTGGGTGTTCTTGGTCTCGCCGCCCCCGCCAGCGACGATCTCTTCAACAGGAATAGAAGCGCCGAGGAGCGCTTTCTCGAGTTCTTCGACCGCCTGAGGAAAGTCCACTCCCAGGATGGCCTCAGCGTGCGAGTGGAACTCTACGGTGAAGTGACGTTTCCGGAGTTCCTCAAACATCCAGTCCCCCTGCCTGCGTCCGTCTCTTCTAAGCCCGCGCGAACTGCTTGTACTTGATCCGCTTCGGCATCACCGAATCCTCGCCGAGCCGCCGCTTCTTGTCTTCCTCATAGTCGGCGAAATTGCCCTCGAACCACTCGACATGGCTGTCGCCCTCGAAGGCGAGGATGTGGGTCGCCATGCGGTCGAGGAACATGCGGTCGTGGCTGATGATGACCGCGCAGCCGGCGTAGTCCTCGAGGGCGTCCTCGAGCGCGGCGAGCGTCTCGGTGTCGAGGTCGTTGGTCGGCTCGTCGAGGAGGAGGACGTTGGAGCCGGTCTTGAGGAGCTTCGCGAGGTGGACGCGGTTGCGCTGGCCGCCCGAGAGGTTGCCGACCCGCTGCTGCTGGTCGCCGCCCTTGAAGTTGAAGGCGCCGACATAGGCCCGCGAGTTCACCTCGCGCTTGCCGAGCTTGATGATCTCCTGGCCGTCCGAGATCTCCTCCCAGACGGTCTTGTTCGGGTCGAGCGAGCGGTTCTGGTCGACATAGCCGAGATGGACGGTGTCGCCGAGCGTGATCGAGCCGGCGTCGGGCTTCTCCTCGCCGATGATCATCCGGAACAGCGTGGTCTTGCCCGCGCCGTTCGGGCCGATGATGCCGACGATGCCGCCCGGCGGCAGCTTGAAGGAGAGGCCGTCGATCAGGAGCCGGTCGCCATAGCCTTTCGACAGGTTCTCGACGTCGATGACGTTCTGCCCGAGCCGCTCGCCGGCCGGGATGAGGATCTGGACCTCGCCGGGCTTGCGGTCGTCGGCGCGCTTGACGAGCTCGTCATAGGCCTTGATGCGCGCCTTTGACTTCGCCTGGCGGGCGCGCGGCGAGGCTTGGATCCATTCGCGCTCGGCGGTGAGCGCGCGCTGCCGCGCCGCTTCCTCGCGGCCTTCCTGCGCGAGGCGCTTGGCCTTCTTGTCGAGATAGACCGAGTAGTTGCCCTCGTAAGGAATGCCGCGGCCGCGATCGAGCTCGAGGATCCAGCCGGTGACATTGTCGAGGAAATAGCGGTCGTGGGTGACGATGAGGATCGAGCCCGGATAATTCCGGAGGTGATTCTCGAGCCAGTGCACCGTCTCGGCGTCGAGGTGGTTCGTCGGCTCGTCGAGGAGCAGGAGGTCGGGCTGGGCAAGAAGGAGCCGGCACAGCGCGACGCGGCGCTTCTCGCCGCCTGAGAGGCGGGTCACGTCGGCATCACCCGGCGGACAGCCGAGCGAATCCATCGCCTGCTCGACCTGCGCTTCGAGGTCCCAGAGGTTCTGGCTGTCGATGAGGTCCTGGAGCCTGGCGCCCTCCTCCGCGGTCTCGTCGGAGTAGTTCATCATCAGCTCGTTGTAGCGGTCGAGGATCGCCTTCTTCTTGGCGACGCCCTCCATGACGTTGCCCATCACGTCCTTGGTCGGGTCGAGCTGCGGCTCCTGCGCGAGGTAGCCGACGGTCGCGCCGTCCGCGAGCCAGGCCTCGCCAGTGTACTCCTTGTCCATGCCGGCCATGATGCGCAGCAGCGTCGACTTGCCCGAGCCGTTGGGGCCGAGCACGCCGATCTTGGCGTCCGGATAGAATTGGAGGTTGATCCCGTCGAGGACCTTCTTGCCGCCCGAATAGGCCTTCGAGAGGCCATGCATGTGATAGATGAACTGCCGCGCCATTGCCTGCTCCGCGAAGCCCTGTCGCCAGGACCGCCAGTCTGAATTTGCCGGTTCAGATGGGAAGGATCGTGGGCGTCTTCTAGTCGAAGCGGCGCATCAATGGCAACGCGACCTGAACAACCTCGCATCGGCGGGCGTTGGACGACCGTAACGGATCGTTCGATGCCCTCGACCGCCATCGCCGACATCGCGTACGACGCCGTCCGCCGCATCCTGACGATCAGCTATGTCGGCGGCGGAACATACGACTACATCGGCGTGGAGCCGGAGACCCACCGCGAGCTGTTGCTCGCGCGGGCAAAAGGCGTGTTCGTCAACAGCGTCATCAAGCGGCGATACGCGTTCCGCCGGCGCAAACGCGCCGACGTCAACTTCCCGGACTAGCGGCCCCAGGTATCCCCGCCGCCGCCACCACCACCACCCCAGGTGTCGCCGCCACCACCGGCGCCACCGCCGAACCAGCCGCCGCCGGGCTGCGGCTCGTCACGGAGGACGCCGCTGTTCTTCAGCATGTTCTCGATGCTGGTGACCATGTCGGTCGCGGAGGCCGGGGTCATTTCGAAGACGTAGACCTGGAGTGGCACCTCGTCCTTGTTGCCCTCGCCCATGCGGTCGGGGATCGGGCGCGAGGTGCCGAAGGTCAGGGTCACGGAGCGCCCGTCATAGGACGCCGAGATGAACTGGTTGGCGTAGATCTCGTGGATGGTGGGATCGTCCACCACGCGAAACCTCGGCTGCGTCGTCGCTTGCGCCACTCGTCCGTCTCCCTCTCCCGCGGCGGCAAGCTCTAGCATCGTCGCCGGGGTTTGCGAAGTGAAATGCTCGCCCGCCGCGGCGGAGCGGGCCGGCGCTGTTGAACGGCCCTTCCCGATGGAGTATCCATCAGCCGGAGATCTGGGAGGATCAGATGAACAGTCCAGCCGTCAACGTCCAGGGCAATCCGATCATCAAGGACATGCACCTGCACTTCATTCGCGAGTATTACGTCCAGGACATCAGCGTCTGCGACCGGCTCTTGGAGCTGTTCAACACTGCGCGACGTCTTGGCTTCGCGAGCCCCGGTCGCACCGGCAACTACCAGATCAACAAGGACATCAAGGACAGCGAGGACTTTGCTGTCGAGTCACTGCCGCCGGGTCATCCTGAGGTCCCCGGTCCGGAGGCTTCGGGCTACAACGAGGTGATGAAGCAGTTCATCGACTTCATCCCGCGTTACTACAAGGACGTCGACGCGGCGTGGCAGCAGGAGCTCGAGTTCAAGTACCTGCCGCACTTCCAGCACTACAAGCCGGGCGGCGGCTTCAAGGCCTGGCACTGCGACGCGACCGGCGACACCGTCAACCGGCACCTCGTGTTCCTGCTCTACCTCAACGACGTCCCCGGCGGCGGCACCGAGTTCATGGGCCACGATTATATCTGCGAGGCCAAGAAGGGTAAGGTGCTGATGTTCCCGGCGAATTTCTGCTACCCGCACCGCGGGCAGATCAGCCAGACCCACGAGAAGAACATCCTCACCGGCTGGGCGACGCCGGTCGTCCGGGCGCGCTAGAGCGCGATTCGATAAGGTCGAATAGCGCTCTGGCGCTAGTCATTGGTGGAGCATGATCTCTTCGAAAGACCGGCATCCACTTTTTCGGATCATGCTCTAGCCGAGCGCCTTGCGAAGCCGGCCCCGCAGCCCCTTGGGC
This sequence comes from Bauldia sp., assembly GCA_050184415.1. Taxonomy (GTDB): domain Bacteria; phylum Pseudomonadota; class Alphaproteobacteria; order Rhizobiales; family Kaistiaceae; genus JADLGL01. Next base: position 129,645 of record JBFXAJ010000001.1, on the reverse strand, counting down.
GGCGCGGCCGGCCTTGGCGCGGGCGCCGCCTGCGGCTCGCCGTGGGAAATCGACACGCGCCGCGCGGCCTGTTTTCCGGCCTCGGTCAGCCGCAGACCGCCGCCGGGCGTGCGCTCGAGGAAGCCCATCTCGAGGAACAGGGCCTCGTGATCGAGCGACAGTTCGATGGCGCCCGAGCTCCGCGCGAGTCGCTTCAGCGACAGACGTTCGTCCGGCATCAATGCGTTGAGCAACATCGGCTAGTCCCCATTCCGAAACCGTCTCCCGGTATTATAGACAGTTCGGCGTCGAGGGGAGGTCACTCCGCCGCGATTGTCACAGCCGTACCGTTCGCGAGCGTTGCCGAATTGAGGATCGACGCGAACAGCCCCTGCACCGTCGCGGCATCCCCATCGGTGAACGGCTTGATCGTGCCCGGCGTGTAGTTGCCGAGCTGGGTCTGCCCGATCCGGGTCGTGAACTCATAGCACGCCCCCTCGCCGACGACCCGGTACAGCGTGTCCTGCGTGAAGTGCCCCGCACCGGCGTCGCCGAGATCGGTGAAGGTGGCGACGACGTAGCCCGGTTCGCGCCGTATCGTGGGCGTCAGCCCGGTGTAGCCCTCCGGCTGTTCCGAGACGCATGCCTCCTCGGTCGCAAGGTCCGTCCGCTCCTGGATGCGGAGGCCTGCGCTCTCGAAGTTGGTGTCGGCATAGGTTTCGGCCGCGTAGTAGAGGCAGGCGCCGAAATCGGGATCGCAGGGCGGAATGACCCCTTGGGTCGCGACCTCTTCGGCGCTTTCCGCGAGCACGAACAGCGACGGGTAGCGGAGCGTGATGCCGCCGACGGTCACCGTTCCCTGCTCGGCCGCAGCGGCTTCCGCAGGCGCCGGCGCGGCCGCCGCGGGAGGCGGGGTCGGCTTGGGCTTCGGCACGGGCTGGGCCACGGCCACGGCGGGAACGATCAAGGCGGCAAATGCGAGAACGGATTTTGCAGGGTTCACGGGGATACCTCCATGGGCGAGTGGGACAGGACGCGCGCTGAATGCGGCAACCGCCGGGCGGGTTGACGGTTCCGACAGCCGCGACCACGCTTGCCCGTCAGACAAGGCGAATCACGCGATGCCCGCCCTCAGATCCCGGCTCATCTCGAACGCCAACTACGACGCGGCGACGAACGTGCTGACCATCACCTTCGCCGACACCGGGCGGATGTACGATTTCTTCGCGGTGCCGCCCTCGATCTATGAGGGTTTGCTGCACGCGCCGTCCGCCGGGACCTATCTCAACGCGGTCCTGAAGCCGCGCTTCCGCGCGGTGCGCCGCCGGCGGGTCAGGCCCGCGGCCGCCTAGGATCCGGCCACGGCGAGCGCCGCGCTGCGGAGAGCGAAGACCGGCACGGGCTTCGGCATCCCCTTCAGGTCGACGAGGCCGAGCGGCTCCACGGCGTTCTCATCCGACAGCTCCTCCGCGACCCGCGCCGTCACCAGGATCTGCCCCGGGGCCGCATACCCGCTGAGCCGCGAGGCGAGGTTGGTCACCGGACCGATGGCCGCGTAGTCGTAGCGGTCGCGGAAGCCGACCTTGCCCAGCGTCGCAAAGCCTGCGGCGATGCCGATGCCGACATCGACCTCCGCGCCCCGCACCCGCCAGCGCCGGATCAGCGGCTGGAGGCCGTCACGGATGTCCGTGGCCAGCCGGACCGCGCTGCGGCAGAAATCGGGCGCCGGCAGCGGGTCGTTGAAGAGCACCATCACCGCGTCCCCGGTGAAACGCTCGAGCGTGCCGGCATGGCGGAAGACGAGCTCGCCGACCACCGCGTGATAGTCGCGGAGGAGGCCGATGAGATCCTCCGGCTCCGCGGTCGCGGCGAACGCCGTGAAGCCCCGGAGGTCACAGAACAGGACCGCGACCTCGCGGCGATGCGATGCCAGCGCCGATTCGCCGTCGGGCGAGGCGAGGATCGCGTCGACCACCTGTGGGGCGAGGAACGACCGCAGCCGCCGCATCCGTTCGATCTCGCGCAATTGGTCCGCCACCCGCTCCTCGAGCGCTCCGTTCCATGCCGCGAGTTCCGCCGCCTGCTTGCTCAGCCGGTCCGCCTGGTCCGCCACCGCGTCCTGCAGCGCCTTGAGGCGGAGCGCGGCGCGCACCCGCGCGACGAGCGCGGCGTGATCGACCGGCTTGATGAGATACTCGTCGGCGCCGGCGTCGAGCCCCGCGATCACGCTCGCATTGTCGGACCGCGCGGTCAGCAGGATGACCGGAATGAAGGGCGACGGTCGCGCCCGGAGGGCGCGGACGGTCTCGATCCCGTCCATCCCCGGCATCATCACGTCGAGGAGGACGAGGTCGGGCGGATCCCGCGCGGTCGCCGCGAGCGCGGTCTCGCCGCCATCCGCCTCCGCGATGCGATAGCCCTGGCTCTCGAGCCGCGCCCGCAACACCGCCCGGTTGTCGGCGACGTCGTCGACCACGAGGATCAGCGGCGGGCTACGCATGGCCCGGCGCACCGAGGAGACCGCGGATGGTGGCGAGGAGCTGCCGCGGGCTGAACGGCTTTGTCACATACGCATTGCACCCCGCCTCCCTCGCCTTCTCCGCATCGCCGCGCAGCGCATAGGAGGTCACGGCGACCAGCGGCACGTCCCGGAGCGCGGGATCGGCCCGAAGCGCACGCGCGAGCTCGTAGCCGTCGAGGCGCGGCAACTGGATGTCCATGACGATGAGGTCGGGCCGGAACGCCTGCGCCAGTTCCAGTCCTGCGATACCGTCCGTGGCCTCGGCGAGGTCGAAACCGGCGCTGACGAGGAGGTCGCGGAGGATGCGACGGTTGTCGTCGGTGTCCTCGACCACGAGGATGCGCTGGCTCATGCGGCAACTCTCACATCGTCGATCGCGACCGGCAGGCGCACGCGGAAGACCGCCCCTTTTCCGAGGGCCGACTCGACGCTGATCGACCCGCGATGGCTCGCCACCAGCCGCCGGGTGATCGCAAGGCCGAGGCCGGAGCCGCCCTTGCTGCGGCTCGTGGAGCTATCGACCTGCTGGAACTCGCGGAAGATCCGTTCCTGGTCCTCCGGCGCGATGCCGGGACCGGTGTCCCGCACGACGATGTCGAAGACATTGTCCGACACGGCGAGCGTGATCTCGACGTACCCTTCGTCGGTGAATTTCAGCGCGTTGCCGACGAGGTTGAGGAGCACCTGCGTGATCCGCCGCTCGTCGCCGCGCCCGGACGGCAGGCCGGCCGGGATCAGCGTCCTGATCTCGATGCCCTTCGCCCGCGCGATCGACTCCATGCCCGAGGCGACCGTCGTCACGATGCCGTCGAGGCGATAGGCGTCGATCGTCAGCGACAGCTCGCCCGATTCGATCCGCGACAGGTCGAGGACGTCGTTGATCATCTGGAGGAGGTGCTTGCCATTGACCTGCACCCGCTCCAGCACCTCGCGGGCCCGCGGCGACAGCTCGCCATAGATGTTGTCGAGCATCAGCTCGGTGTAGCCGAGGACGGCGTTGAGCGGCGTCCGCAGCTCGTGGCTCATATTCGCCAGGAACTGCGACTTATGCTGGCTGACGAGGGCGAGCTGGCGGCTCTTCTCGCCGAGCTCCTGGGTGCGCTCCTCGACGCGGCGCTCGAGCTCGGCCTGCGAGCGGCGGAGGCCGACGGCCATGTCGTTGAAGGCCTCCGCAAGCGCCTCGAGCTCGTCGCCGGTGCTGACCCTGATCCGCCCGTCGAACGCGCCCTGCCCGATCCGCGATGCGCCCTGCTGCAGCTCCTTGATCGGCACCACCATGCGGCGGGCGAAGAGGATCGCGGCGGCGAAGGCGAGCCCGAGACCGAGGAGAAGGAGGCCGCCGGTGCGGGCGACTGACGCGTAGATCGGGCCGAGCGCCTCGCGCATCGGCAGCTCGACGAAGACCGTCCAGCCGAGGTCGGGGATCGAGGCATGGGCGGTGACCACGCCCATGCCGTCGAGCGCCCGCGCGCCGCCATCCTCGCCCTCGAGGCCGAGGGCCCCGCGGACCTGCGGCAGCACCGTCATGTCGGTATTGCGGAGGACGAGGCTGATGTCGGGGTGCGACACGAGGCGGCCGGAGGCGTCGATCACATAGGCATGGCCGCCCTCGCCGACCTCGATCGCGGAGATGAGGTCGAGAATGAGCTTCAGATTGACCTCGACAATGCTGACGCCATTCGCGCGCCGCGACCCCGCCACGGCGATCGTCATGTACGGCTCGGACTCGCGGCGGAAATACACCGGCCCGAAATAGGCGCCGTTCTCGACCGCGCCAACGAACGCCGGCGATTGCGAAAGGTCGATCCCGCTCCGGACCACGTCCATCGCGATCCGCGACACCCGGAGCTGCTCCTGCCCGTCGGGATCGACGAGGCTGATCTCGGCGATCGCCGGGACCTGGCGCTGCAGGCGCAAGGCATCGAGCCGGCGCGGCGCCAGCGGATCCTCGGCCGCAGCCGGCGCGCCGGCGATCTCGGCCTCCGTCCATGGCAGATGGGTGGTCCAGCCCGTCTGCCGCTCGATCTCGGTCACGAACTCCTCGATGCGGTCGGCGGCGGCTTGCGCCTGGCCGCGCTGGATCCGCTCGAGCGATGCCACCTCGTCGCGGTAGCCGAACCAGATCTCCGATATCCCGCTCACGAGGAGCGCGGTCGTGATGACGACGGCAAACAGCGTGATGTAGCGGCGGAGGATCCGGCGCCGCGGCAGGGCCCGGCTCGTCCGGCCGTCCAGCGCAGCGCCGTCCGGGCCCGCCATCGCCCTACCCGATCCCGGCAAGTCGGCTCAGGGCGTCCCGGCGCTGGATGGCGATGCCCCGCTGGCTGATCTCGATGATGCCGCGCCGGTGCCAGTCGCGAAGATGCCGGTTCACGTTCTCCCGTGCGCTGCCGACCATCCGCGCCAGCTCGCCCTGCGACAGCCGCGTCCGCGCCGGCGCGCCGGCGGCGGACGTGATGGCAAGCAGCGTCTTGGCGAGGCGGGCCGGAAGATCGCGAAAGGCGATGTCGGCCATCCGCTCATCGGAGCGCCTGAGGCGCTCGCACAGCAGCGACAGGAGGCGAAGGCACGCCGCCGGGCGCTGTTCGAGGAGACCGAGGACGTCGCGGCGGTCGAGGACGAGGAGATCGCAGTCCGAGTAGGCGACCGCGCTGGCCGAGCGCGGCCGGCCGTCGAGCAGCGCCACCTCGCCGAGGACCTCGCCCGGCGCGAGGTCCGCGAGCACGATCTCGCGTCCGTCGGCAGCGGGAAAGCTGACCCGGACGATGCCCTCGATGATCGCCATCATCGAGAGGCCTGGGTCGCCGATGATGAAGATCGTCTCGCCGCTCACGAAGCGCTGGTGGTGCGCGCGTCCCGCCAGCGCACGCCGGTCCTCGGCCGACAGCGCCGCAAAGACCATGCATTGCGCGAGCGGCGTCGCGCCGTCGGCCTGAGCGATCGCGGAACCCGTCATGGCCATGGTTCCTCCCCTTCGCCCCAGTTTCTCCCGCAATTGCGGCAGCGTCAAAGGGCCGGTCGCGGCAAAGTAGAGCAGCCGCCATGACGGCACCTTGTGACGGCCGTCACAAGGTCGGGCGGAAGGCCCCCACTAGCGTCGCGACAGAGCCCGCCCGCCATGATCCGTCGCCGAACCCTCCTTGGCAGCCTCGCCGCTGCCGCCGTCGCTCCCACCGTGCTCCGGGCGCAGGTCCCGCAGCGCCCGGTCATCGGTTTCCTGAACGGACAGCCATCGGCCAGCGTCGCCCATCTCGTCGGAGCCCTCCGCATCGGGCTCGGCAGCCGCGGCTATTTCGAGGGCGTCAACCTCGCCATCAGCTACCGCTGGGCGGAGCTCGGCAGCAACGATCTCGTCGCCCTCGCCCGCGATCTCCTCAACGACGGGCCGAACGTGCTTTTCGTTGCCGGCGGCGACGTGGCGATCGAGGTCGCGCAGGAGGCGACCGCAAGGGTGCCGATCGTGTTCGTGACCGGCAGCGACCCGGTGGCCGCGGGTTTCGTCGACAGCCTGAGCCAGCCCGACGGCAATCTGACCGGCATCAGCCTCTTTGCCGTGAGCCTCGAGCAGAAGCGGCTCGAGCTCCTCCACACGCTATTGCCGGGCGTGCGGACGATCAGCGTGCTGCTCGACCCGGGCCCGACCTATCCGCTGATCTCGCGGCAGCTCGAGGCGGCCGCGGCACGGCTCGGCGTCAGTCTCCGGCTTCTCGTGGCCGGCTCCGAGGCGGACATCGATGCCGCCTTCGCCGTGATGGCGGCCGACGGCACCGAGGCGCTCCTGGTTGCCGGCGACAGCTTCTATTTCAGTCGGCGCCAGCAGATCGTCCGCCTCGCCAACCGCGCCCGGATTCCGGCCTTCTACACCCAGCGCGAATATGTGCTCGCCGGCGGGCTCATCAGCTACGGGACGAGCATCGCCAGCGCCTACCGGAACGCAGGCGCCTATCTCGGCCGCATTCTCGATGGCGAGGCGGTCGCGGACCTGCCCGTGATGCAGGCGACCGATTTCGAGTTCGTGGTCAATCTCGACGCCGCCCGCGCGCTCGGCCTCGACATCGCGCCGGAGGTGATGGTCGCGGCGACCGAGTTCGTGGAATAGTCAGCGGCACAGGAACGCTTCGGCCGCCGTCCCCACGGTCTATACCCAGGCCGAGTACGTGCATCTGGGCGGCCTCATCAGCTACAGCGCCCGGCTCATCGACGCCTATCGTCAGGCCGGGATGTATGTGGTGCGCGTCGTTGGCGGCGAGGACCCGGCCGGCATGCCGATCGTCCAGGACACGCGGTTCGAGCTCGCCATCAACCTCCACACCGCGGCGGCTCTCGGCATCGTCATCCCGCAGGACCTGATCGTCACGGCGACGCAGATCATCGAGTGACGCGATCGCGCCGACGGCATCGCCGCCGGCGCGATGGCCTGCGAAGGGCTAGCCCGGAGGCCGCGACGCGGCGATCGTGGTCGCCGCCGCGACGTCGGCGACGATGCCGAGGAATTCCTGGCTCACCGCGATCGTCCCGTCGCCCAGCGCGGCAAGGCCGGTCGGCGTTCACATTGGCGAAGGCGCACGCGACCGAGCGCCACGCAGTAGTCGTGGATCACGGAACGCCCGCGACGGTCCTCTGCTCCTCGCCCTCGCGGATGACGACCACCTGCTCCGGGCCGTCGCCGACGCGGAGGCGGTAGCTGCCGGGAGGCAGCGGCACCGGATCGCCGCCCACGACGCCCGCCGCCATCTCGACGCCCGCAGCATCGAGAACGACGAAGGGCAGAGCGGTCGCCTGCTCGATCGCGGCGCCGAGGGCGGCCTGGTCGCCGGCGTCGAAATAGGCGCCGGCGCCGGCCTCGGCCCAGGTCTCGAACAGGGCGCGGGTCGCGGGATCGCCGATGGCGAAGCCGACGATGTTGAGCCGGACCTCGACCCCTTCGGCACGAAGGGCGGCGATCTCGGCGAGCGGGTCGCCACCGCAGGTTTCCTCGCCATCGGTGATGAGGACGATGATCCGGGAGCCGGCCGCATCCGCAAGGTCGCCGGCCGCGGCGCGGAGGCTGGCCGCGATCGGCGTCCGCGCCAGGTTGACCGATTGCACCCGCTCCACCGCCGCGGCGAAGGCCGCCCGGTCGAGCGGAGCCAGCGGCAGGAACAGCTCCTGCTCGCAGGATTCCGGCCGGTCGTGACCAAACACGCGGAGCGCGACGGGAAGGCCGTCGGGCAGGATTTCGGCACCGAGCGTGCTGAGAACGTCCTTCGCGATGTCGATCCGCCGCCGGTCGCCGAGGCGCTGGAGCATGCTCCCCGACGCGTCGAGGATGATCGCCATCGCGACCGGCGCCGCCGCTGCGTCCGGCGCTGGCGCGCCATCGGGGCCGGCGGCCGCCAGCTCCACGATCAGCGTCCCCGGCTCGGGCGGCGTGGTGTCGGCCGTCAGCGCGAAGGCATAGGCGGCAGGCCGCGCGAGCCAGGCGGCGACGCGCCGGAACGCCGCTTCGCTGTCGCCCTGCGACGCGAAGCGGGAGACTTGGCCGCCGGCGGCACCGGCCCAGTCGGCCATGAGGTTGGTCTGCGCCCGGACCCGCACGGGGTCGTAGTCCACCGGCAAATGGAGGGCGAATACCTTCACTCCGCCCTGTGCGAGCGCCTGCCAGAGCGCCTCGTTCTTGTAGACGCCGGAATAGGAAGCGTCGGTCGCGATGACGACCGCCCGCGTGCCGACCCGGCCCGCGAGCTGCTGGGCCGCGAAGAGGAGCGCCGTCTCGGCGTCGCTCGACGAGTCGCGGAGCGGATAGGCGTGCAGCGCGGCGTAGATCGCGCCGGGGTCGCCCGACCATTCGTCCATCAGGAAGCGGCTCTCGTCGCCCCTGAACGGAAGCAGGTTGATCGCCTCGCGCGTCGGATCGAGGTCGTTGCCGAGCTGGCGGACCATGCGGGCGATCTGCGGATAGAAGCCGGCGACGCTGAAGCTGGTGTCCCAGGCGACCACCACCGACGCAGCCGGCTGCACGACGCGCAGGAGCCAGCGGCCGGGTGTCGCCCCGGCGGTCATGACGCCGGGCCGCTCCGGATTGGGCGGAAGCTCGATCTCGCGGCCGTCCACGCCGAACAGCGTGAGCGCGACTTCGGGCGTCAGCGCCGCCATGAAGTCGGCGCGAAGGCCGAGCGTCCCGTCCGGCAGGTCGATCGCGTACCAGTGCTCGACCTCGCCGCGGCGGACCTGCCCCTCGGCCAGCGTTTCGAGCGGCAGCGCCGTCGGGGCGGCGCGGTCGGTGCTGACGGGCGGCAGATCAGCAACCGCCATCGGCACCGGCGCAAGCTGGGCCTCGTATGGCCCGTCACGCGCAAGATCGCCCCAGGCGCCGAGGATCGACGGTCCCGGCGCCTCGCGGATCTCGATCCGGTCCGGCAGGTAGACCCGTCCGGTCGCCGGCTCGACCGCGCGGAACAGGATGGCCCGCGCCCAGATCGGGGCCTCGAGCGCAAGCGTCCGCGGTGTTGCCGGATCGACGGCAAAGACACCGATCGGCTCGAACGGCCCCAGCGGACCGGTGAGGCTGGCCAGCACCTCCACCGCCTGGATCTGCCCGTCCGCCGCCACATCGGTCCGCGGGTGCCAGACGATGGCGGCGACGTTCGCGGCCCGGCCGTTAAGGAATCCGAACACCCATCCCGGAGGGCCGGGCCGATCGGCCGGCACCATGACGGCAGAGGTCGAGGGCCACATCGCCGCCTCGCCGGTGAGGATCAGGCCGGGCACGTTGACCTGCCGCACGATGTGGCCCCCCAGCGCCGGCAAGGCGATGTCGAAGCCGGCGGAATCGAGCACGAAGTCCGGAGCGGCGATCACCCGGAACTCGGCAAGGACGGGCGATCGATCCGGCGCGCCGCTCTGCACCGACAGCGGCACGAGCCGCACCGCAACCGCCTCATGCGGCGCGTCAAAGACGAACGCCTGCTCGCCGGCGCCGGGCGAGAGGCGCCCTTCGAGGACCCGCTCGAAGCCGGTCCCGTCGACGGACAACTCGACCGCGAAGCCGGCGAGCCGGTCGGATGGCACGCCGCCCGGCGGCAGCTCCAGGACGACAGCGACCACCGGGACCGGCAAGCCGCCGGCGATCCGGACGACGGCTTCGGCGTCGAGCGTGACGCCGGCGACGTCGACGACATCGTCGATCAGCCCGGCCTGGGCGGGGTCGTCGATGGCGCCGCCAAGGGCCGACCAGGCGACGTTCAGCCCGCCGATCATCCCCGCCGGCAATGGCTGATAAGCATGCGGCCCGACCGGCGGAGCGCCGACCACGACGGCGACCGATGCCGTCGCTATCGCGGGGACGCCGCCCGGTTCGGCCAGGGCGATCTCGATGCCGATCGCTTCCGCGTCGCGGGCATCGGCGGGGATCTCGACCGCGACCGGAATGTCGGCCTGGCCACCCGGCGGGACGACGATCTCCGCCGGCAGATCGACCAGGCGCCACCGCTCGTCGCCGATCCACGCCGCCGGATGGAGCGTGAGCGGCTCGTTGCCGTGGCTCCGGATCGTGACCGTGCCGGTGAAGCGCTGCGCCACGGCCTCGAACGCGGCGACCGCCGCCGTGTCCAAGGCAAGCGTCGCCGTCACCGGCGCGGATTGGGGCGACGCCACGGGCCCAACCGCGACGGCGTAAGGTCCGGCCGTGCCATCGACCCGCACGAAGATGTCGGCGCCCGCCTCGAGCTCCACGGTCAGCGCCTCGCCGGCCGCGGAGAGGTAGGTCTCCGCAACCGTCTCCGGCGCGGCCGGATCGCCCCGCCCCACGAACACGCGGATCCAGTCGGTCAGCGCCTCGGCGCGGATCTCCAAGGCGCCGGGGCCGAGCGCGGGATCGAGCGCGAACCAGTCGAGGTCGCCTTCGAGAACGCCTCCGCGACCTGCCCGGCCCGCAGCGGCGACGCCTGCCACGCGACATTGTTGGGCTCGAAATCGGCCGGCCGATCGTGGAACGGCAACGGCTCCAGCGTCAGCGCATAGGGCTCTCGCGCAACGCCGTCATAGGCCCAGACCTCGAGGATGAAATCGCCGGGCGGCAGCAGGCCGTCCCACACCACGCGCTGCGGCTCGCCAAGCGCGCCGTACGAGTTCACCGCCGCGATGCGGTTCGTCGCGTCGCCCCAGGCGATCTCCGCGCGCAACGGGAAGTCGGCCGGCCCTTCGAGCGTGAGCCGGACATGGTGGGGCGCGGCGAGGTTGAAGGCGTACATGTCGCCGTCATTGGGCCGGTCGAGCCAGCCGGTCTGCGCCGATCCGAGCCGGAGCGCGAGCGCACGCGATTGCTCGTCATTCGGTTCGATCTCTTCGCCTGGAACAGGCGGCCCGCGCGGCGTCGCGCGCAGCAGCCAGCTTCCATCCGTGCCGTCGACACGGACTATGTTGCGCCCGGGCGGCAGCAGGATGCGCGACAGCCGCGCGACCCGGCCCCTCGGATTGACGTTCGTCGTCGCGATGACCTGGTCGGCGCCGTCATAGAGCGTGATGGACGCGAGGCCGGTACCGGTCGCCTCGATATCCCAGAGCTGCATCTCGCCCGCAACGCCGAGGAGGAGGTAATCGCGATCGGTCCCGGCGAATGTGCCCGCGACCGGCCCCGACGCGGGCAGCAGCGTCGCGCGTTCCGCGATGTCGTTGGGCTCGATCTCGGCGCCCGCGACGGCCTCGCCCGCCTCCTCGACGAGGAAGGTGTAGGTCACGTCCGACGGGAGCGACCCGGTCACGCGGAAGAAATGGCGGCCCGGGCCAAGCGCGAGGCCGCGAAGGTCGACCTGCCGGTTGCCGCTCCGCTCGAACAGCACCGTGCGCTGGTCGTCGGTCAGCGCGAGCCGCAGCTCGGCGTCGGAAGGAGCGGTCGCGGTGAAATCGTAGAGCCGCGACGGCGTCCCCTCCGCAATCTCGACCACGAAGAAGTCGTTGTCGTTGCCGGCGCCACCGGTCGCGAGCCGCCCGGTTGCGGGCGACCCCACCATCAGCGGATGCGCGATCTCGGGCAGTTCGTCAGGCTCTGCCGCAAAGCCTGGCGGACGGACATCCATCGCCGCGGCAAGGAGGATCGGCGCCCCCTCCGGCGGCCCGGAGACGAGGAGCTCGTAGTCGCCAGGCGGGAGCGCGATGTCGGGCAGCACGAGGACGCCGGCCTCGTTCGCGAGGTTGGACCAGGTCACGGTCGTCCCGGCGGCATCCCGTAGCGTGACGTTGAGATAGCCGCCGACCAGCGTCTGCGCCGACACCGTCCAGAGGCCGCCCTCCTCCACGGGCCGCACCGTCCACGGGATCGCGACCTCCGCGCCCGTCGCTCCGAGCATGCCCGCGAAATCGTCGGCCACCGCGGCCGGCATTGCCGCCGGCAGAGCCTCGGCCGGCGTGAGCCGCACGCGGTAGATCATCATCCCTTCCGCGGTCGCGAGCGCGATGCGGTAGTCGCCGGCGGCCAGCAGCAGCGGCGGCGAGATCGCAAGGCCGTCGCCGGCGAGGAGCCCCTCCCACAGGCCGGTATCGTCGGCGGCAAGGACCACGACGCCGATCTGCCCCGGCAATGCCTCGAGCGCGACCTGCCACAGGCCCGGCGAGTCGACGGTCGCGTGGACATTGTGCTCGTCGCCGGCGGTCAGCGCACCCGCGACGCACCAGCCCCCGGCCGCGCCCGCCGGGTCGACCGTGATCTCGAGCCCCGTCTGCTGGACGCATTGCGCCGAGGCGACCGAGGGGACGAGCGCCAGCCCCGCCGCGGCGATCGCGACCCGGACGAGACGCCCAGGGTTGAGCCGTCGCATTTTCCTACGGCGCCGTCGCCGCCTCCGCCCCCGCCATCGAAAGAAGGAAGATGACGCCCATGCCGCCGACGCCGGCACCGATGCCCAGCCCGAGCGCGCCGACGCCGCCGGCCAGGAGGCAGAGGCCGACGGCCTTGCGCATGCTGGCCTGAACCCCGAGCATCCGAGACATCGCCATCGCGATGCCGACAAAACATCCCGCCGTCGCGGCGCCTTCGGCGAACAGGAACGCGGCTTCCGCAAACGTCGCTCCGCCGCCCGACGGCATCAGCCCGAGCGCGTTTCCGGTCCGCGGATCGATCCGCCACCAAGCCAGCCGCGCCGGATCGGAGAAGTCGGGCGGCGCGACGACGAGGAAGCCGGCGTCGACGTCCGCCCGGAGCCGGGCAACGAAGTCCCCTTCCCCGCCAATGTCGGCGGCAGTGACCAGCCGCCATTCCAGCCCTGCCGCGATGTCTGCGAGATGGATCGCCGCCGCATTGGCGCCGCTCTCGTCTCCGGCAAGCGCGTCCTCCAGCACCGTGTCGGCAACGCCCTGCGCAAGGCCGGCCTCCGGATCGCCGGCGACGTCGTTGAAGACGATGTCGAACTCGAGCCGCCGGGTCGCGGCGGCGCCGTCCCAGTCGAACCGCTCGTGCATCAGGACAACGTTCGCCGCGCTGATCGGCGCCCCGCCGCCGTGGGCAAGCCGCTCGTTCGCGTACTGCAGCAGCGCAAGCGGAATCCGCGGCTGATAGGGGACCTCGTCGACCGGAGGAAAGGCCTCCGTCGCCGCAACGCTGCGGACATTGTCCGCCAAGGTAGCCACGGCACTGACCGACGCCCGCTCCAGTTCGACGTCGGACGCTCCTGCCGCGAAGACGAAGATGTCGGTCGGCCCCGCAAGGCGAAGCGCACGCTGGCGGAGCTGATCGGGTCCGATCTCGACCATCGTTCCCGCGGCACGGGCCGCAGGCCCGACCAGATCGAAGATCGCGCGCCGCTCGGTCCGCGGCTCCGCACCCGGCGCGCGAATCTCGATCTCGATCCATTCCGCGGTCGGGATCGCCGGTTCGGCCGCAACGGGCTCCCCGCCACCGAGGAGGTCGCCGACATCGGCGAACAGCCCGCCGATCGCGGCGCCCGTTCCGGCGAACACCGCAAGATTGGCCTCGCGGACCATGCCATCGGCGGTGAACAGCCGGTCCGCGACCAGCGTGTCGGCGGTGCGCAGCATCGGCGTCCACGCCGTCTCGGCATCGAGGAGACCGAGCACGCGATCGCCGACATCGGCCGCGCCGAGGAGCTGGTCGATCGCCTCGAGGCCGCTGAAGGCGTGGCTCAGGACCAGCGCCTCTGCCGGGCGGTCCGCCGTGAACCAGCCGTAGTCGAGCAGCTGTTCCTCGCGCCGCCCGGCGGCGTCCTGGAGCTCGAGGACGAGGCGCACCGTTACCTGATGACGGAGCTCATCGGGCAGCGCATCGGGCGCGAGCGTTTCGGCCGCGACCTGCGGCCCGACGATGGATGCGTCCGGGTCGAGATCGATCCACCTCCCGCCGCGGCGCAACTGGACCCAGAAATGATCGGCGAGAGCGCCGAGCGCCGCGGCGCGGACCTCGGCCGCGGCGCCATCGATGGCACCGCCGACCGCGGCGACGAGGATCGGGACCAGCGTCCCGGTCTGCTCGGGCACCGTGGTTTCGATCCGGGTGCGCGCCGCCAGCATCTGGTCCACCGCCGCCTCGACCTCGGCCTCCGGCATCCGCGGGTCGGCGAACAGCGCCAGCAGCTCCTCGCGCGACGGCGTCGCCAGCGACGGCACCGCCGCCGGCCGTTCCGTCGTGGCAAGAAGCGCCTCCGCGGCAGCCGGGTCGAGCGTCGTCCGCGCCAGCCGCACCTCCTCCCCGGCATCGGCCAGCAGCTCGGCGAGAAGCAGCGCGCGGTCGAGGCTGTTGCCGGCGCGGTCGGACAGGACCCCGCGCGGACCGCGCAGGTTGCCGAGATAGGGTACGAGCCGGGTGTTCTCCCTCACCCACGCGACCAGCGCATCCGTGTCTCCACCGACCTCCGCGAGGATGGTCAGCGGGTCGGACGGATCCGGCGGCAGGCCGTTGAGGTAGCGGCGCAGTGCGCCCGAGAGCGCCGCCAAGCCGTCGGCAAGGCGCTCGCGTTCCCCGGCCGCCCAGTCCGGCCCGCCGGCGCCGATGCCGTCGAGCCGCCGGAGTGCCGCCACCGCCGGCGCGAACGCGTCGTCCGCCGCCCATTGATAGAGCCGCCGCGCATCGTCGAGCCGTCCCGCGGCTTCGAGGGCGCGGGCATATTGGTGGATGAGCTGCGGGTTGGCCGGCTGGGCGGCGACGGCCGCCGCGCAGGCATCCATCGCCGGCTGTGCCTCGACCACATCGAGGGGGACGGCTTCGCCTGCCAGGGCGTCGCACCGCGCGACGGGATTCTCCTGACCGACGGCCGGGGCCGCGGCCAGGATCGCCAGAAGGAGCAAGGCCGCGCGTTTCACCACGATCGAGCCCCCATGAACGAGGAACCGGAAGCGTCGTCCGCGGCCCCCGTTTTGTCAAACGCGTTGCGGTTGCCCGTCTGGTACCCCGGCCTTCATTTCTGGGAGCATTGCGTGGCTGGCCCCAACCCAAACTCCGTCACAACCGGGCTTGACCCCCTTGCTGTCAGGTCACGCGAAGGCAAAGGTGCACTGGGTTGCGGTGCGGCGGCGAACCAGATGCGGCTAGACCTATCAACAACCTCCTCCCCGGGCTTGCCCCGGGGCCCAATGGCCGTTCCTCCACCGCGGAAATCGCCCGGATTCTCGAGACTTCGGATTGGCTGAGGTGCCAATGGACCCCGGGTCAGGCCCGGGGAGGAGTGGACTGATGGGCCGTGTTCGATGAGAGCCGAACCACGCAACAGCTCCCACTATCGGCCGGCGACCCGCTTGCCCGGCAGCCATGCCGCAAGGCGGGTCATCGTCAGGTCGCGAAGACGATCCTGCATTGCCGGATCAAGCGCCTCCGCGTTCGGCTCCGCCCGCTCGCGCTCGTCGTAATACGCACCGTTGTCCCCGTGCTGCCCCGCCACGGCGAGCACATTCCGCGCCGCATGCTCCGGCCTGTCGCCGCCGATCGAGAACATCGCGTGGAGGAGGGTCGTCGCGATGATGCCGGGATGCATGCTGACCACATCGAGGGACGGCCGCGGCCGATGCGCCGCGAGCCAGCACGACCACGTCACCAGCGCGAGCTTCGAGTGCGCGTAGGCGGTGGCGTCGGAGTAGCCGTGCCGCGCAAGGTCGAGGTCATCGAGGAAAAGCCTTGCCGAGAGATGGGTCGCGGATGCGACGTTGACGATGCGGCCGCGCACGTCGCCGCCGATGATGTCGAGGAGGCTCTCGGTCAGGAGCACCGGCGCAAGGTAGTTGGTCTGCAGCGTGGCCTCATTCCCGTCCCCGGTGACCGTCCGTCGCGTCGGGCCCGGCCGGGCCGCGTTGTTGACGAGGACGTCGATCCGTGGGGTCGCGGCGCGGATGTCCTGCGCCAGGCGCGCGACGTCGGCGAGGCTGCCGAAATCGGCGCGAAGATAGTCGACCTCCGATCCCGGCCTCCGGGCGCTGCGGATCTCCGCAAGGAGATCATCGACATCCTTGGCTGGCTCCAGCCCGTGCAGGATCAGATGCCCCGCGAGCGGCGCCAGGAGACGCGCCGTCGCCCGCCCGATCCCGCTGCTCGCGCCGGTCAGGACGATCGTGGCGCCCTCCAGGGCAACCGCACGCACGCCGCGGCTACGGGTTGGCGAGCGCGCGGAGGATCCCGGCATAGGGCACGATCAGCGCCTCCTCATCCACGACCTCGTCGCTGTTCCAGGTCACGGCCACGCAGTGCGTCGTCCCGTCCGCGGCGGTGACGAGGGTCGACAGGTTCAGCACGCCCGGCTCCGAGCCGCCCTTGAAGGCGATCCGCGCCCAGTCCTCTTCTCGCGCGATGCCCGGATTGATGTCGAACGCCTCCATGTGCGCCGTGCGGTCGAGCAACGCGCAGATCTCGAAGCCGTTGAAATACCACTCCGGCTCGACCATCGGCTCGATCGGATAGGCCTCGATGTCCGGCAGCGGCTGCGCGGCGAGCTCGTCCAGCACGCGATGGCGCGCGGCCTCGTCCCCGTCGAGCCACGCCGTGCGCAAGGCCTCGTTGCCGGCCGCCTTCAGCTTGAACAGCTCCGCGGTCGCGAGGAACGGCGTGTTGCGCTCGCTGATCGCCTCCGCGGCGTCGCGCCCGAGGAGATGGAGGAGAAGGTCGGTGGCGGTGTTGTCGCTCACCGAGATCATGAGATTCGCGACCGTCGCCACCGTGAGCGGCGTGTTGTCCGGCCAGTCCTCGAGCGTCCCGCCGCCGATCGAGCGAAGCGCCGGGTCGAGGAGGATGATGTCGTCGAAGGCGATCCGCCCGGCCGCGACCGCATCGTCGAGCGCCGCGAGGAGCACGAGCTTGAACGCCGAGCCGACCGCAAGTACCCGCTCCGGCTCGTGCCCGGCCGCAAGCTCGCCATTGGTGAGGACGATGACCGACGTCGCGCCCGGCAGCGCCGCGACGTCGGCGACGAAATCCTCGACGGTGCCGCCAATCGGAACGGGCACGCCGAAGAGAAGGCCCGCGAACCGGCCCTCGCCGTCGAGCACGACCTCCGCATCCATCTCGACCTCTTCGAGCCGGACCACGAGATCGCCGCTCTCGCCCTCCACCTCGGTGAACGCCCCGAACTGGGCCTGCATGTCCTCGAGGAGGCCGAGAATCTGGTCGGGCGGGACCTGGGCCAGGAAGGCCGGGGTGAACCAGGCCGGGTCCAGAGGCTCCGTGAACAGCCGCTCGATGGCAGCCGCCGGCGTGAGCGGCTGCGCCGAAGCGGCGGTGAACGCCGCTGCGGCCAATGCGATGGCCGCGCAGGCGCGCGTCGCGAACCGAACCATGAACCCCTCCTCCAGACCTCGGCCGGAGGGGTCCGGCTCGCGCCCTACGCCGCCTCCTCCTTGCGGGCGCGCATCATGTCGACGAAGCGCCCGAAAAGGTAGTGGCTGTCGCGCGGACCCGGCGACGCCTCGGGATGGTACTGCACCGAAAACGCCGAGCCATCCTTGACGCGGAGGCCGCAATTGGACCCGTCGAACAGCGACACATGCGTGGTCTCGACCGACTCCGGGAGGCTCGCCTGGTCGACGGCAAAGCCGTGGTTCATCGAGGTGATCTCGACCTTGCCGGTGACGAGGTCCTTCACCGGATGATTCGCGCCGTGATGGCCCTGCTTCATCTTGATGGTGCGGCCGCCGAGCGCGATGCCGAGCATCTGGTGGCCGAGGCAGATGCCGAACAGCGGCACCTTCCGGTCCAGCACCTCCCGGATCATCGGCACGGCATACTCGCCGGTGGCCGCGGGGTCCCCCGGACCGTTGGTGAGGAACACGCCGTCGGGCTTCCGGGCGAGGACGTCCTCGGCGGTCGCGGTCGCCGGCAGCACCGTCAGCCGGCAGCCGGCCTCGGCCAGGAGCCGCAGGATGTTGCGCTTGGTGCCGTAGTCGACGGCAACGACATGGTACTCCGGCTCGGTCTGGCGCCCGAAGCCCTCGCCCCACTTCCAGCTCGTCTCGTCCCAGCTGTAGGTCTGCGACTGCGTGACCTCCTTCGCTAGGTCCATCCCGACGAGTCCCGGCCAGGCCGCAGCCTCGGTCCGGAGCGTCGCGACATCGAAGGCACCCGACGGGTCGTTCGAGATCACCGCATTCGGCATACCAGTCATGCGGATGAGGCCGGTCAAAGCGCGGGTGTCGATGCCGGCAATGCCAATGATGCCGCGCGCTTTCAGCCACGAATCGAGATTGCGGGCGGCGCGGTAGTTCGACGGATCGGTGATGTCGGCGCGCAGAATGCAGCCGCGGACGCCCGAGGCGCCGGCCATGTTGACGGTCTCGATGTCCTCGTCGTTCGTGCCGACATTCCCGATATGCGGGAACGTGAAGGTGATGATCTGCCCGGCATACGATGGATCGGTCAGGATCTCCTGGTATCCGGTCATCGCTGTATTGAAGCAAACCTCGCCGACCGCCGAGCCGGTTGCCCCGATGCCGATGCCTTCGATCACCGTTCCATCGGCTAGTACCAGGAGCGCAGTGGGTTTACTCTCGGACCATGCGTCATCGCCGGGCTTGATTCTGACCGTGTCCTGGACCATATGCCTCGCCCTGATCGCAGCCGCGCCGCCCGTTCGCCTCAATTGGAGACCGTGGCGCCGACTGCCGGAAGGTTGGATGATGACGCTCGTAGAGGTATGTTGCGGCACGCGCAACGTCAACCATCGGCTCAGACCCAAACCATTGAAGGATCAGGACTTTAGCGGCATGGCCCCTCGACGGCGCGCGTTCGTCGCAGCCTCCCTTTGGCCGGCCGCCACCCTCGGAGACCTAAATGCGTAACGCCATCGACGTTGCCTTCCAGGCGGCCACGTCCGCCCAGGATCGACGTCGCCTCAACACCCTTCGCCTCATCAAGACGACGATCAAGGATCGCGACATCGCCTCGCGCGAAGCCGGCCGCGAAGGGGTATCGGACGAGGATGTCGTCTGTATCCTCGGCAAGATGATCAAGCAGCGGAAGGAAGCGGCGAAACTCTACGCCGAGAACGGCCAGGCGGACCTCGCCGCCGAAGAGAATGCGGAAATCGCCATCATCGAGGAGCTCCTGCCCCGCCAGCTCGGCGAAGAGGAGATGATGGACGTCTGCCAGCAGGCGATCCGCGAAACCGGCTCGCGCAGCCTCCGCGACATGGGCAAGTGCATGCAGACGCTCAAGGAGCGCTATGCCGGCCAGCTCGACATCGGCAAGGCCATCCAGATCGTGAAGGCCCGGCTGCAATAGCGCCGGCCGCGAGCACACCATCGCATCGGTTGTTCAAGGCGGCAGCCGGAATCGCGCGATCGCGCAGTCCCGACGGTCACGCCGCGGTCAGCACCAGCCGCGCCGCGTTCGGGTCGTAGATGTAGCCCGTGATCGACCCGTCGCGGATGCGGTCGATCGCTTCGTCGATCACGAAGAGCGGCACCAGGAACCATTCCCGCGGCACCACGGCCAGACCGAAGCGGTCCTTGATCTCGACGTCGACATTGGCACAGCCGAAGACGCGGTGGATGAGGTTCTCGAGTCGCGTCCGATTGATGTTGTAGAGGTGGTAGGTCGCAACGACTTCGACGTCCGCCATCAGGAACGTCGGGTCGAGCCGTGCGTTCGCGATCCGCTGCTCGACGCTGCCGCCTGTGACGCCGATCTTGTGCAGCACGCTGCGATGAGCGGCGACGTATGGCTGATCGGACCTGCTTCGCAGCACATAGACCGTGCCGCTCGCCTCGTCTCCGTCCTCGTTGCGCTCCGCGAAGAGAGGACCGGCTGACGGCTCGACGACGCGCCGACCGGCCGGGTCCTGCTGCAGCGCCTTCTGCAGCGAGCGAAGGAGGAGGTTGCTCTCGGTGCCGTTGTCGAAGATCACGCGAAGACGGGCGTCGACATTGCCATTCTCGTTGGTGAACGACTCGCCCTTCGACGCCACATAGGCCATCTGCCCGCCGACGATATAGAAACGGCCGGGCTCGATCTCGGCCTTGCGCTCGAACCGCCGCGTCTGGCGAAGGCCGCTGGCGAGTTCCCTCTGCACCTCCTCGAACAGCGGCTTGAAACGCTCGAAATCCTCGCAGCGCTCACGGTTCGCGATCTCCTCGGCGGCGCGCTTCTCTCGGCGGTCGACCGGACATGGCGGAGCTCGCTCAACGGGCTCTGCACTTCGTCGACGCCAAGTTCCGCGAGAAGAGCGAAATCGTCGCCCGGTTCGGCTAAGCCAGTCGGCCGCCCGGCCGGGGGTGCGAGCAGTCCTTGGCGGTCGAGCGGCAGCAGAAGCGCCCGACAATCGTCGAGCGCGCGCAGCCGGTCGAGGCGGACGGCATAGAGCCGCTCGAAGATGTCGCGATCCTCGCCGTGTTGCGGAGGCCGGCCGTTCTTGTCGACGAAGCGCTGGATTTCCTCGAAGCCTGCGATGACCCGCTCCTCACGCGCCGAATGCGCCGACGGCTTCTCGCTTTCGACCTCGACGCCGAGCGCGTCCAGCAGTTCCCTGTCCGACAGGTCGCTCATTCCGCCGCCGCCTCGGCCGTCTTCCGCGCGAGGAAGGCGACGCCTTCGGCCATTCGCTTCTCCCAGGCGTCGGGCGAGGTGATCGACGGGAGGCGACCGCGTTCCTGCTTGAAGCGGAAGGCGCGCCGCGCGAGCTCGCGCGCCTCGTCGATCGTCAGATTGACCTTGCGGGCGTTGATCACCGCCTGGATTTCCCGAAGCCTTTCCTCGCCGAGGCTCTTGGCAAGGATCGAATAGGCCTCGCCGAACGGATTGATCCGGTCGATGAGATCGATGTCGAGCTCGCGGACGTCGGTGACGAACCGGCGCACGCCGTCGACGAACGCCGTGTTCGCGACCTGCTGCCCGCCGCCGTCATCCAGTCGGCGGAGCGCCGTTTCCTTCGCCTTCTGGGTCAGCGTGAGCGCCGCGATCGCGTGCTGCCGCACCGCTTCCTGGTCGACGTCGTCGAGGCCGGGATAGCGGTCCTTGATGATCTTGCCGAGACGGACCTGGGTCAGCTCTTCGGGAACAAGGTCCTCGGGGTCCGACAGGCCGCGCTCGAGGTTGCCCCGATCCTGCACGAAGGTCGCAATGACCTCGTTGATGTCGTTGAGGCAGATCCGCTGCGCCTCGGGACTCTTCGGCTCGACGAGGCCCCTGATCTCAATCTGGAACTGGCCGGTCGCCTCGTTGAAGCCGACATTTTCCTTCTTCGGGTCATAGCCGCCTTCGCCATAGTCGAACCCTGGCGCAGGGCCGGACCCGGCGTTCTTGGGCTTGAACTCGAAGCGCGGCGCAAGGACCTGCTCCATGAGGAGGCTCGCCGCGATCGCCTTCAGCGTGTCGTTGACCGCTTCCGTCACCGCCTCGTCCGACGCATCGACGGCAGCGATGAGATTGGTAAAGCGCGCGCGGGTCTTGCCGGGCGCGTCGCGGGTGGCGCGGCCGATGATCTGGACGATCTCGGTCAGGCTCGAACGGTAGCCGACCGTCAGCGCATGCTCGCACCAGATCCAGTCGAAGCCCTCCTTGGCCATGCCGAGGGCAATGATGATGTCGACATGGTCGCGGTCGCTCTTGTGCGCCGGGTCCTTCAGCGCAGCCGCAACCCGCTCACGCTTCGCGGGATCGTCGTCAACGAGGTCGGCGATCCGGAGCGTCTGCCCGGCCGATGTCCGCACGAGCTGGAAGCCGGTCGAAGGGTCCGTTCCCTCCCACTCGCCGAGCGCCTCGATGATGTGGTCGACCTCGCGGATCTTGTCCTTGGTGCTCTCGCGCGAGTTCACGCTCGGGATGTGAATGATGGTCTTCTCGGCGGGGTTGAGCACTTTCAGGATGTCGTCGGCATAGGCGCGCCGGAATAGAAATAGTAGCCCATGTCGAGCTGTTTCAGGTGCTCGTATCCGTTGAGCTGCTCATAGTAGGTGTAGGTGACGGTTTCGAATCTCTCTTCGTCCTGCGGCGTGAGCACCGGCACCGCGTCGCCGCGAAAATACGAGCCGGTCATCGCCACGATGTGCACCCTGTCGCGCGCGATGAAGGCCGCGAGCTGCGCGCCGAGCCGGTTGTCGGGATTGGCCGAGACGTGGTGGAACTCATCGATCGCGATCAGCCGGTCGTCGAAGGCTTCGACGCCGTAGCGTTCGACTGCGAAGCGGAACGTGGCGTGGGTGCAGACGAGCACTCTGTTCGCGATCCCGGTCCCGCCTTCGCCGCTCCCCGCCTCTTGGTCGGCGCTATCGAGGAACGCGCCGACGGAGCCGACCTTGCCGCCATCCTCTCCCGGCGCGTTGCAGAGGTTCCATTTCGGCGTGACCGTCCAGTCGGCGAAGAATCCGTATTTCGACAGCGGCTCGTCGTTGAAGCTCGCGCCGATTGCCTGCTCAGGGACCACGATGATTGCCTGGCGGCGGCCCTGATTGGCGAGTTTGTCGAGGGCGATGAACATGAGCGCCCGGCTCTTGCCGGACGCGGGCGGCGACTTGATCAGGAGGTACTGCTCGCCGCGCTTCTCATAGGCTCGTTCCTGCATTGGCCGCATACCGAGGGCGTTCGCCCTGGTCGAGCTGCCGTTGCGGGCATAGGTGACCGAAACGGAGGGGATGGCAGCGGGAGTCATTCCTGGAACAGCTCGCTATGGGTTCCGGCGCGGACGAAGTTGACGGCGCCGCTCGCGCCGACGGTGTCGTCCACTTGGTAGATCAGAAGGAAGTCGCCGCCGACATGGCACTCGCGGTGCTTGGCCCATTCGCCTTTAAGCGAATGGTCCTTCCATTCCGGGCCGAGCGGCGCATCGTTGGCGATGATGAGCAGCATGACCTCCTTCAGGCGGTTCATGTCGTAGCGTCCGGAACGGTTGAGCCGTTCCCAGTCCTTGAAGAAGGACTTCGCGAAGTCGGCCCGGCGCGGCGGCCGCGCGCGCTTAGAGGCCGTCGGGCTCTTCAAGGGCGGCGAACAGCTCGTCCGGCGCCCCGAAGCGTTGCTTCGCCGACGCCATCAATGCTTCGGATTCGGCCATGGCCGCCCGGGTCTCGGCATTAGGCACCTTGAGCTCCAGCGGGAAGGCCTGATCGGCGGCGATGCGGTGGAACAGGAGACGCACGGCATCCGAGGCAGACAGGCCCATTTCGGAAAGCGCAGCGGTCGCGCGTGCCTTCACCTCGTCGTCGATCCGGACATGGAGCATAGAACTGCGGGCGTTCATCGGGCCTCTGTCTCTCAATTGAGATACATATATCGAGGCCCCGGATCGGGGGGTCAAGATGGAACCGCATCCGGCGCTCCCCTGGCAGCGCGTCGGCCTCTTGCTCTTCCTGACCGTTGGCCGCTGATCCGGGAATCCTTGTTCGTCGAATCCTCCCTCACCGTCATCTTCGTGTACATGTCGAACAGCTTCTCCAGCCGCTCGGTGTCGTTGCGGAAGCGGCGGCCGATATAGATGCGCTCCAGCGTCTCGTCGTTGCGGTCATGGCCGTCGCGGAGGTCGGCCGGCATCGCGTCGGGGTCGTAGAGGTCCGCGATCGTCGCGGGGAAATGCGCTTCGCGAGCGAGGAGGATGTCCTCGGCGCAGCGGGTCAGGTCCGCCTTGTTCTTGTCGGTGAGGGTCGGCACCGGGAAGGTGTTCCAGCCGAGGGTGTTGGAGTACGAAAAGTCCGTTCGCATTCGCACACACACTGTGGCAATCCAGACCCAGTGGAGGCGCGACGCAATCAGCGCCATGTTCCAGAGGGGAGCATCATAGAGGGCGTAATTCTTGTTGTTGACCGTTGTTCTGTCGTCGATGACGCCACACGGCAAATAGGGTCGGTTCTCGGACGAGATTGCCGCAACAACAATAGTATGGTGGCGCCCAATTTTCATTTCTCGCATCTGGTGAGATCGCGTGGCCATGCCATTGGCGCCGGCATCTGGACTTGCCAACCGCATCCGTCGAACTGCACCAATTCGAGCCCTTATACCTGGCACCTCTAAAGCATCTTTCAAATAATCATCATTAATCCAAAGACAATATCGCTCTTCACCCTGAATGAATTCAGCTCCGCCGTAGTTCTTCCTTATGAACCGGTCGTATTGCTCTAGGGTCAGATTGAGCCGTCTTAGATCGTCCGGCGAAAGCAGCAAATTACCTCCATCTACGGGCTTATTACCGAAGTCCATTCGTGGAAGGTCGTTTCTGGGTTTAGACGACTTTTCGACGATGACATTCGGACCACTCACCAAGTACGCATTGATGTAGTTGGTCTCCTGGAGAGTCACGCCGCCGTCTTCGCCACCAGAAAACAGTCTCCGGATCTTGCCGGCGTGGTTCGAAATGCCGACGATGGAGACCGTCACCCCTGCCTTGTGACTAGCCAGGTTCGCCCATTTAAAGCTTGCATGGGCGAACGCGATTTCGTGCCCGGTAGCGAAGATTAGCGGCCAAAGAATCGGCACCTGCTGGCCTTGGCAGATAGAATTGGTCGCGACGAAGGCCGCACTCGCATTGGTCTGCACGCCGTAGTCTGCGGCCTTCATGAACCAGCCAGAGACATAGTCCAGTGCCTTCCAGCCCTTGGTGCGATGATCGAAGATCGCCCCCAACTCGGCCTTCTGATCAGCTGATTGCCACGTAAAGCCGAGATATGGCGGGTTACCACAGATATACGTCTCCCCACCCTCGT
Organism: Bauldia sp.; assembly: GCA_050184415.1. Lineage (GTDB taxonomy): Bacteria > Pseudomonadota > Alphaproteobacteria > Rhizobiales > Kaistiaceae > JADLGL01. The sequence continues at coordinate 105,056 of JBFXAJ010000001.1, read as the reverse complement.
TCTGGAAGTCGATCTGTGTCTGTTCCAGCGAGGAGCCGAGGAGATCATCGGCCCACAGCTTCACGCCAGTGCCCGTCGGCGGGCACACACTCAGCCAATCCAGCCGAAGCGCATTGCCGCAGGTGATCCAGTTCTCCTTCTCCAGCGGCAGGAACTCGGCCAGCGCCAGCTTCGGCCCGCGGTAGAGGACGTCCGCCTGATACTCGGCGATGATCAGCGCGAGCCGCGCGATTTCGGCCGGGAAGTCGCGGATTTCGATGCCGCGGAAATTGGTGAGCGGTATCTCGGAGCGAAGGTCGGGCTCGCCCCGCCGGCGGTTGATTGCGGCCTCGATCTCCCGCATCTCGCGATAGGCGATCACCAGAAAATTGCCGGAGCCGCAGGCGGGGTCGAACACCCTGATCCGCGCCATCCGGCGGCGGAGGTTGAGGAGCATCCGCGCGTTGTCGCCGGCCTCCGCGAGGCGCGCCCGGAGGTCGTCGAGGAACAGCGGATTGAGGACCTTCAGGATGTTCGGGACGCTGGTGTAGTGCATCCCGAGCGCGCCGCGCTCCTCGTCCTCCGTCACCGCCTGAATCATCGAGCCGAAGATGTCGGGGTTGATCTTCTTCCAGTCGAGGGCGCCGATCGAAAGGAGGTAGGCGCGCGCGATCCTGCTGAAGCGCGGCACGTCGAGGCTGCCCGAGAAGAGTCCGCCATTCACATAGGGAAAGACATCGGCCCAGGTCCGAATGCCGGCGGCAGCGCGATCCTCCAGCCTCGTGTTCATCGCTCGGAAGATCTCGCCGATCACGAAGTCGGTGTTCGACGCATCGCTCATCTGCTCGACGGTCGCCGTGAACAGCCGCGGCGCGTGAAGGATGTCGGTATCCTCGGCGAAGAAGCAGAAGATGAGCCGCGCCATGAAATGGTTCATGTCCGGCCGGCGCGCGGCGGCATCCCAGTCCGGGTTTTCCTGGAGGAGCGTCCGGTAGAGCCGATTGAGGCGGCCGGTCGCCCGGATGTCGAACGCGCTCTCCTTGATCTCGCGCACCGTGCTGATGCCGGCGAGCGGCAGGAAGAAGCCGAATTTGTCGGGAAAATCGGGATATCGGCAGGCAAGGACGTCGCCCGAGACGAGATCCTCGGCCTCGAGCGTCTCCCCGTCCGTCGCGAGGATGAATTTGGCCTTCGCCCGCGCCGTCGCCGGGCTGCCGCGCAGTGCGCGGAGCGTCTCCGTCACGGCCCCGGGCGGCGCGACTGCGATGTGGATGTTGTTGGTCTGGAGGACGCCGCCGACATCGGATCGGTTCGAGGCCCCGCTCCGGAGCTTCCTGATCGTGGTCGCCTTGTTGCCGAACGCCTCGAGGAAGGCGAACGGAAACTCCGCCGCATCGAACGGCTGCTCCGCCAGGGCCGACACGGCCTGCTCGATCTCGACTGCATTCATGGTCCGTCCACCTCGCGGACAGGATTAGCAATCGGGCAACGCGCCCGCCACCCGAGGCGGGCCGCCGCCCGACATCGGCAATGCTTCCACCCGGTCGGCATCCGACTGGCCGTCCCCTACCCACGGCCGCACCCCGAAGCGTTGGCAGGATCGGAACGTCTCATCCGAGGGGGCGTTGGGGCGGGATTGGGCTTCGGGGCTCTCGTTCGGGAGCTTGAACCATGAACCGCCTAGTGGGAGCTGCCGGCGCCTTTGCCGGCCAACGGAATCGGACAAGCGCCAAATCGGGGAGCGCAGCGGTCGCGGCGATCGCCGCCGCGGCGTGCCTTTCCTTCGCCTCCGCCGCCACCGCCCAGTCGGTGCGGCCGGAGGCCGCCGCCATCATGGACCAGATGCGCGAGGCCTTTGCGAAATATCAGGACGTGAATGTCGCCCTTGCCGAAGGGTTCATTCCTGACCCGACGGGTCACTGCGCGACCGCAGTGGACTTCGGCCTTCCGCTCGAGACGGGCACGATGGGCCTCCACTACCTCCACCCCGAACGGCTGCAATTGACCGAGGGTGATCGGGTCACGGGCCTCACCACCAACACCGACCCCATGACGCCCGCCGTCCTCCTCTATGAGCCGCAGGCCGACGGGACGATGGAATTCCTCGGTGTCGAGCTCCTCGTATTCCGCGATCCCTGGCGCGCGGAAGGCAACCAGGCACCGCCCGTCTTCGCCGGAATCGTGCCCTGGGACACGATGGCCGACGATCCCGCCACTGCCGATATCGACGAGGCCCACGGCTTCGTGCCGCACTATGACCTCCACGTCTGGCTGTTCCGCGACAACCCGGCCGGGCCGCTCGAAATGTGGAACCCGACGGTGACGTGCGAGCATCACCAGATGCCATAGGACGGCTCGGTCCGGCGGCGGCCCAGGACCTCCTGCGGGCCGCCGCCGGCAAGCCGAAGCTACCGGCGTGCCGCACGGGTTCGCCGCTGTGAATTCGTCGGCCCGCCCGGTCTCGATTCGGAGCGAATCACTCGACGGTGTAGTGATTCGCTTCACCGCCGGATCGACCGGAAAGCCCGTTGCGTTATCCCCCCTCCCTCCTCGACGAGATCAGGACCCGCCTGCCGCTGTCGGCGGTGGTCGGCCGCCGCGTGCAGTGGGACCGGCGGAAGACGCAGGCCGCGAAGGGCGACTACTGGGCGTGCTGCCCCTTCCATGGCGAGAACACGCCGTCGTTCCACGCCGACGACCGCAAGGGCATCTATCACTGCTTCGGCTGCGGCGAGACCGGCGACATGTTCACCTTCGTCGAGAAGACCGAAGGCCTCTCCTTTCCCGAAGCCGTCGAGCGGCTTGCCTCTGAAGCCGGCGTCATCCTCCCCGCGCCGGACAAGGAAACCGAAGCTCGCGAAAAACGCCGCGCGGGCCTTGTCGATGTCATGGAGATGGCCGCCCGCTTCTTCGAGGCCGAGCTCGCCGGCAAGGGCGGCCTCGCCGCGCGCAGCTATCTCGACCGGCGCAAGATCCCGCACGCCGCCCAGCGCGCCTTCCGCCTCGGCTTCGCCCCGAACTCGCGGAGCGCCCTGAAGCAGCATCTCGGCGCGGAAGGCGTGTCGCCCGGGTTGATGGCCGAGGCCGGGCTAGTGATCACCGGCGACGACGTGCCGGTGCCGTTCGACCGCTTCCGCGACCGCATCATCTTCCCTATCACCGACCTCAGAGGCCGGATCGTCGCCTTCGGCGGCCGTGCGATGGCGGCCGATGCCCAGGCGAAATACCTCAACTCGCCCGACACGCCGCTCTTCCAGAAGGGCTCCCTGCTCTATCACGGCAGAGAGGCCCGCGAGGCGGCGCGCTCGGCCGGGACGGTCATCGCCGTCGAGGGCTATGTCGACGTCATCGCCATGGCCAATGCCGGCTTCGTCCACACGGTCGCGCCGCTCGGCACGGCGCTGACCGAGACGCAGCTCCAGCTCCTGTGGCGGATGGCCGAGGAGCCGATCCTCTGCTTCGACGGCGACGCCGCGGGCCTTCGAGCCGCATCCCGCGCCGTCGACCTCGCCTTGCCCCACCTCAAGCCCGGCCGGTCGCTCCGCTTCGCCCTGCTGCCGGACGGCCGCGACCCCGACGACCTCATCAACCTTGCCGGCCGGGATGCGATGGCCGCCGTGCTCGACGCCGCGACGCCGCTCGTCGACATGCTGTGGGAGCGCGAGACTGCCGACGCCCGGTTCGACACGCCCGAGCGGAAGGCCGGGCTCGAGAAGAAGGTCGGCGCCCTCGTCGGCACGATCGGCGATCCCGCCATCCGCCGCCACTATGGCGAGACGCTGCAACGGCGCCTCCGCGATCTGTTCGTGCCGCCCGCGTCCGGCGCCGATCCCGCCGGCACGCCGGCACGCCGCGCCTCGCCGCGGAACGGCAGCCGCTTCACCATCGACTGGCGCACTGCCCAGAGCCGCGGGCCGACCGTCCCGCGCCACCAGGCCGCCGCGCCCCTTCCTGCCTCGACCTCGCTCCGCAAAAGCGTCCGCAAGGCCGCGACCGCGCCGAACCTCAGCGAGGCGACGATGGTGCTGACGATCGTCCACCATCCGGCGCTCCTGACACGTCATTTCGACGACTTCGCCCATGTCGAGTTCGCCCATGCCGAGCTTGACTCGCTTCGCCGCGTGCTCCTAGAGCATGCCGCAGATTCGGACATGGAAGCGCCCTTGCTCGACCGCGCCCTCAGAGACGGCGGCTTCGGCCCGCTGCTCGACCGCCTCGAGCGGGCCGTCGGCGGCGCCGGCGCCTGGCAGGCGCTTCACGGCGCGAAGGACGAGGACGCCGAGCAGGGCTGGTTGCAGGCCGTAACCTTGCACCGGCGAGCCCGCGCGTTACATAAGGAGCTCCAAGACGCCGAAGCGGCCTTAGCTCGCGAGACCACCGACGAGAATCTGGCCCGGCTCAAGGAGATCAAGAACCAGCTCACCGCCGCCGAGAACATCGAAGCTCAGATCGACGGCTTCGGGCGTTCGAGGGGCCTGAAGCACCGGGAATTCTGAACGCTCCGGAAGGGAGCATTGGCCGCGGGGCAGGAGCAGCGCGGCCCATACGCAGTTCAACGCCGCCAAGCGCGGCAGTCAAAGTCGGATGTTACCGACTTCGACCACTCGGAACAGTCGAAGCCGGATGCGTCCGGCTTCTACCCAGAAGGTTGAGACGACGACATGGCGACCAAGGAACAAGAGTCCGACGAGGTCCAAGAGGCTCCCGCGGAAGCGCCGGACGGGCCGCTGCTCGACCTGTCGGATGCCGCCGTCAAGCGGATGATCAAGCTCGCCAAGAAGCGCGGCTATGTCACCAATGACGAGCTGAACGCCGTCCTTCCCTCCGAGGAGGTGAACTCCGAGCAGATCGAGGACATCCTCGCGATGCTCTCGGAGATGGGCATCAACGTCGTCGAGGCCGAGGAGGCCGACGACGCCGAAGAGGCCGCCGAGGAGCCCGAGGAAGGCGGCGACCTCGTCGAGGCGACCGGCACCGCCGTCGCCAAGACCACCACGGCAAAGGAGCCCACGGATCGCACCGATGATCCGGTGCGGATGTACCTCCGCGAGATGGGCTCCGTGGAACTCCTGTCGCGCGAGGGCGAGATCGCGATCGCCAAGCGCATCGAGGCCGGCCGCGAGACCATGATCGCGGGCCTCTGCGAGAGCCCCCTCACCTTCCAGGCCATCATCATCTGGCGCGACGAGCTCGCCGAGGCCAAGATCCTGCTGCGCGACATCATCGACCTCGAGGCCACCTATGCCGGCCCCGACGCTAAGAACGCGCCGACCCCGACGCCCGAGGAGATCGCCGCCCAGCGCGAGGCGAACGCCGCCGCGATCATCCCCTCGCAGCGCCGCAGCGAGGACGATGAGGACGAGGTCGAGCCGCCGCGTCCGCCGGAGATGGACGACGACGAGGACGATATCGAGAACTCGATCTCGCTCGCCGCGATGGAGGCCGAGCTGAAGCCGAAGGTGGTGGAAACCTTCGACAACGTCGCCGCGAACTACAAGAAGCTCCGGAGACTCCAGGACCAGCTCGTCGAGAACCGCCTCAAGAACGAGCGCCTCTCCCCGGCCCAGGAGCGCCGCTACAAGAAGCTCAAGGAAGACGTCATCGCCGACGTCAAGAGCCTCTCGCTCAACCAGAACCGCATCGATGCGCTGGTCGAGCAGCTCTACGACATCAACAAGCGCCTCGTCGGCTTCGAAGGCCGCTTGCTCCGTCTCGCCGAGAGCTACCGCATCAAGCGCGACGATTTTCTTTCGCACTACCAGGGCGCGGAGCTCGATCCGCACTGGCTGCGCCGCGTCGTGAACCTCACGACCAAGGGCTGGCGCGACTTCGTCAAGAATGACGGCGAGCGCATCAAGGAGCTGCGCGGCGAGATCCAGTCGCTCGCGACCGAGACCGGCCTTGAGGTCACGGAATTCCGCCGCATCGTCCACATGGTGCAGAAGGGCGAGCGCGAGGCCCGGCAGGCCAAGAAGGAGATGGTCGAGGCGAACCTTCGCCTCGTGATCTCGATCGCCAAGAAGTACACCAACCGCGGCCTGCAGTTCCTGGACCTCATCCAGGAAGGCAACATCGGCCTCATGAAGGCCGTCGACAAGTTCGAGTACCGGCGCGGCTACAAGTTCTCGACCTACGCGACGTGGTGGATCCGCCAGGCGATCACCCGCTCGATCGCCGACCAGGCGCGCACCATCCGCATCCCGGTCCACATGATCGAGACGATCAACAAGATCGTCCGCACCTCGCGCCAGATGCTGCACGAGATCGGCCGCGAGCCGACGCCGGAGGAGCTGGCCGAGAAGCTCGCCATGCCGCTCGAGAAGGTGCGGAAGGTGCTGAAGATCGCCAAGGAGCCGATCAGCCTCGAGACCCCGATCGGCGACGAGGAGGATTCGCATCTCGGCGATTTCATCGAGGACAAGAACGCGGTGCTGCCAATCGACGCCGCGATCCAGTCGAACCTCCGCGAGACCACCACCCGGGTGCTGGCGTCGTTGACGCCTCGCGAGGAACGCGTGCTTCGCATGCGCTTCGGCATCGGCATGAACACCGACCACACGCTGGAGGAGGTCGGCCAGCAGTTCTCGGTCACCCGCGAACGCATCAGGCAGATCGAGGCGAAGGCGCTGCGGAAGTTGAAGCATCCGAGCAGGAGCCGGAAGCTGCGGAGCTTCTTGGATAATTAGGCGTCCCGCGCCTTGGCTCGGGGACGCAGCTCTCCAGATGCTATCGGGATGGGAGCGCTTGGAACGGCTCACCGGAGGCACCTTAGTAGTGACTTGCGCGCCGAGCCTCAGCAGAAGCACCCGATGGCCGTAGAAGCGCACCACGTTCGTGTTCACGAGGCATGGTGGAAGCTGGCGCGGATTGCGTCTCTATAATGGTGATGACACTTGGTAGGGCGCGTCGGGGATCGAGATATGCCGTCCTATATCAATCGCCGCTTGGCCTCCCTTAACCCAGACGGTACTCGCTCTGTTATCACGGAAGACTCTCTATCCGCAGACCAGCCCCTGCTAGTCCTTGGCGAACCGGGGGCCGGAAAGACCGAACTTCTCAACTCTATGGCCGCGCGTCTCGGGATTGCGAGGATCTCAGCGGCTCGATTAGTGCGCCTTGCAAACCCCGAGGCCACTCTCGACCTCAGGCACGGTGCTTTGATTATCGACGCAGTGGACGAGGTGTCAGTCCCCGCGGGGGCATCGCCGGTCGACGAAGTTCTCAGGCAATTGTCACGGCTCGACTATCCGTCCTTTGTAATGGCTTGTCGATCGGCCGATTGGGAAGGTTCTATCGGCGCGCAGAAGATTCTTGAAGATTATGGAATAGCGCCAATAATTGTTCGTTTGGAGCCTCTCAACGAAGAAGACGCGACTCTCTTCTTGTCTAGCTATCTAGAGCGAGATGCCGCAAAGGAAATTCGACACCTCTTTCAGCATGGCCTAGGCAGTTTTACAACAAACCCACTAACATTACGACTAGTGGGGGAACTACTAGCTGCCGGACAATCTCTGCCAACAAACAGAACTGACTTGTTCGATAGAGCAGCTAATATTCTTATCGGCGAATACAATCCTGCGCATAACAGATCCAATATATCGTTGACTGCTGTCTCGCGCATTATGTACTCGGCCGGCTCTCTGTTTTGCCATCTATTGCTCTCTGGTATAGGCGCTATATCAACTACAAATCTTGGTACTGCTTCCGGTTCCATTGTGCATATTTCTCAGCTAGATCACATCTCAGAGATGCCGGCGGCTGCGCTAATTGGTACACGATTATTCAAGCAGGATGTCGACGAGCTTTTCGTCCCATTTCATCGAGTCCTTGCAGAATTCTTAGCTGGCCGGTGGCTGGGAACTCGAGACGACCTTTCGACCCGCCGAATAGCTTCGCTTCTTGTATATTCAGAAGGCATTCCGGCTGCACTTCGCGGAGTTCATGCTTGGCTGGCGACACTAACCAAGCGGGATACGGAAAGGTATATTGCCAACGATCCATTCGGAATTCTGCGCTACGGTGACCCTGCCCAGATGTCCCTTGCCGCTGCCCGGGCAACGCTGAGTGAGCTCTCGCGCCTGTCCGCAGATGATCCATTCTTCCGGAGCGAGGATTGGAGCGCGACGGGAATGGATAGCCTGGTGCGCACCGACCTCCGAGGGGAAATCGTTGCGCTCCTTGAGGAGAACTCGACGAACCCGCAGTTGAGAAGTTTCGTACTGGAATCGCTGAAGGGATCCGAACTCACCCCTCTATTATCCGAATACCTTATCGCAATCGTAGGTAGCTCTTCCTATGATTATTATGAGCGTTCTGCCGCAGCAGAAGCACTCGCCGCTGCCGACCTTCGTGGCTTTTTGGTTGATTTTGTATATAGGCCAAGCAATTCACGCGATCATCTCCGTCTATTGATAGAGATAGTTGGTTTTGTCGCCGGCAGCAGCATTAGTCCGACTCGTATAGCAGAACTTATCTTGGATTATGAGCGTGCCGTCGTCCACGAGGACGACGCGCCTTATGTTGTCGGCGTATCGATAGGCACCATAGATAAACTGTCATCGGAGCTTTGCGCGTCGATTCTCGATAGTTTAGCTATACTGAAATCGCAGCAGGGCCATAAGATGCGTTACTTCGATCTACAATCTGGCGAGGAGTATACTTACAAGCGCTTGGCAGCAGCCGCATTCCGGACAGTTGTTCCCGATGCACAACGCCTCTGGGCATGGGTAAAGGCGGGGGTTCGTTGGCGCGGGCGCGTCGATCCCAGTGGTACGGCGTTTGAGACGACCGTGGAGTTTAGGCGGGAGTTCCTGAAAATCGCGTTGTACGACGGCGCGCCCGGCGAAACGTGGGAGACGCTCGCTTACACCATTCCCGCGTCGGGCTTCGACCTAATGCCTGAAACAGATGACGCACTATCCCTCCTGGATGAAATTTTATCGAAGGCCTCAGTTACCCCCGCGGATGTCGAGGTGTGGCACTGCTTGGTCCGATACCTCACCGGCGATGAGAAGTCTGCGGCGGTCGTGGCTCGTCTTTTGAGCAAAGCCTCACGATCACATCCGGCGCTGCGTCGTGAACGAAATGGACGGGCCGCTCGGCATACGGTGCAAAAGTGGGAAATTGAACGTCGGCGCAAGCAAGCGGAGGAAGAACGGGAACGACAAAGGCGGTTCGGCGACCATCAGCGACAGTTGCTTGAGGACTCCGAGCGTATCAAGTCGGGGCACCACGTTGGAGCCCTCATTTCCATAGCCTGCGCCTATCTTGCACGGTATAGTGACTTATCCGAGACAGCTACACCGAGGGAACGTCTCGTTGAATGGCTAGGTGAAGATGCGTCCCAGATCGCCCTTGAGGGTTTGCGTTCATCGCTATTCTCTGGGCAATTGCCTTCATTTGAACAGATCATTGGAGCCCGCCGAGACAGTCAGGAGTGGAAGGCCGAACTAGTTCTTATCAGCGGGGCCGCCGAGCTCTTCGCGTCAGATGGCAACCTACAGGCTCTGGACCACTCCACAGCGAAGGCTGTCCTTGCTGCACTTTGGTATGACAATCGACACTCCGAGCCCGTAATCGGGAAGGCACTTCGACCGGCATTGGAGGAGATACTTTTTACGTCCCGCGAGCAAACAGTATATATTATCAAAGCGATAATCGAACCAGAATTATCACGCCCCGGTCACTCATTCGCGCTAGATAATCTGCTATATAGCGATCCTCTAGGGCCGATCGCCGCAGAACTCTCAGTAGAATGGCTCTCCGATGAGTCTCTGCAGTTCATACCCCAAATTCTTCTTGCGCTGCTTACTGCCGCTCTGCAGCTTCCCGATCGATCACGACTGGCTAGTCTGTCGGCGCGAATGGTTGGTCAACTCGACAAGGACACTGACCATTACCGCGTCTGGCTTTCGACGCTTTTTGTCGTTGATCTCGAGGCTGCGCTGGTCCCGTTGATAGATTTTGTCCAGAGCGATGCCGGCGCTATCTGGGCACTGCAGCGAGTATTTGCGCCGGGGCGCCGCGCCAGTATTCCAGCGACGTTCGGCACGCTTCGCCAGTCCGCCTTTATTATTGAACATTTCTCGGAACGATGGCCGTTCTGCCCGATGCCGGGATCGTCCATGGGATCGGAGAATCCTTGGAATGCAACCGAATTTATTCTGCAGTGCATAAATTCCATTGCTTCCTTCCCGACAAATGACGCTGGCAACCTTATCGAAGAGCTTGTCGACTCTCCAAAAACCGCAAATTACCGTCGGTTTCTTCTTCATGCACGAGCGGAATTTCGCAGGAACTATCGTGAATCTACATTGATTCTACCGGGCATCACAGAGGTCAAGACAGCTCTGGCCGGCGGACTGCCCGCAAGCATCGACGATCTTAAAGCTGTTCTGACTGATCAGATAGATTCCATCCGAAGATACCTTCGTGATAGCGACACTCGGGCATGGGAGGCTTTCTGGAACACCTCGGGGCCGAAGTCGGAGAATGTTTGTAGGGACAGATTGCTCGATATTCTGCGGCCGCGGTTACCAGCTTCAATATCGCTGCTCCCAGAAACGACAATGCCTGATACTAAGAGATCCGATATCATGGCTGTATTCAACCGTTGGGGTGTACCAATAGAGATCAAGGGGCAATGGCATCCTAACGTTTGGAACGCCGCTGAGCTTCAGCTTGCAGATCGATATACAAGAGATTGGCGCGCGGATGGCCGCGGAATATATCTCGTTCTTTGGTTCGGCGATACGTCCAAGCATAACTTGAGAAGGCACCCCGATCGTAGACCAAGACCGTCGACTGCTTTAGATTTTGAGAAAATGCTGAAGGACACAATCCCCCATTCGAAAAGAGGCGCAATCGAGGTTGTCGTCTTGGACGTGTCGCGGGCCGCGTCATAGACCGCTTCGGCCTCGAGGGAGCGCCCTACGACTTGGCGCCGGGATTCGGAGATGAGTTCTCGTTGAGACCGGAGTGCCCACCCTTCTGCGCTTCCGACAACGGATGCGGTGATCTTTTCTGATGTAGGCCCGGACTGTCTGTTATTGCGAGTGTCGAAATAGGGCGCTGGGGCGGCTCCTTTACTCTTGGCGGTGACCGGCGGCTCGGACGGTCAAGGGCATCGGCCAGACCGCCGCCCGCGCCGTATCGAACGGCGCAGGCGGCGTTTGTCTTCGTCACGCATAGGCAACGGCAAAGCTCGCAAGGACCGCGACGATGGCACCGGCATATAGGAGGAATGACAGCGCCGAGGTGGCGAGGTGGAATTTCAGGTGTTTCGGCATCGGAGGTCTCCATCCGGTTCGGGTTTGGCGAGGCCGGAACCTCCGGCTTCGACCTTTCGAGGCCAGGCGGGCCGGACCATCCGGCCTCGACTGGCCCCACCCTCAAGGTGGGACGCCCCCGCCCGGGTGCGACCATCGGTGTGTATCGAAGGGTGCCACCCCGCCGCGGCGCGACAGGCGGCGACACTTTTCCCGGCGGCGCCGGCGCGCCCGCCTTCCTTCAGCTCCCCCAGTGAACTCGGCTGTTGCCGAGTTCCCCCTTGGGATTGCCGAAGTCGGAAACATCCGACTTCGGTGCGGGGGAGCCGGCTTCCGCGAAGCGGAACCAGTGGGGTCTTCCCCAGCTCCGGACGCCACAGTGAGCCCGCGACCCCCTCCGAAGCTTGCTCCTTCCAGTCGCAACCTTCCGCCTCCCCGCAAGGGGGCGGCTGGGAGATCGCGGCACCCGCCGAGTTCTCACCGCCTCCCCTGCAGGCCGGGCAATCGCACATGGGGCGGATGCTTTGTGCGCGGTGGCGCCCTCGACGCTTGAGCGCACGGTCGCTCGGTCCCTTCTCCCCCCTTGCGGGGGAGACCGGGGAGCTTGGCCTGCGCAGCAGGCCTTTAGCGAACCGCGTGGGGGGTCTGGGCCTGGAGTAAAGCCTTCGAGCCGCCTTACCCCCTACGCGCGCCGCTAAGGCCTTCGGCCTAAGCTTTGCGGTCTCCCCCGCAAGGGGGGAGAACAGTCGAGCGGGGACCTCTCGGTTGAATGCACTTCCCACCGGCGAGCAAGGCCCGGCGTCAAGGCCGGCCGCCGTCGAATCAAGAGGACAACGGGGGTTGCTTTGTTCACGATACGTTTCACGTGAAACACCTCCCCTCCCCACCAACCCGCGCCGTATCGAACGGCGCGGGCCGATCACTCCCCCTACGGCACGCTGAACACGATCACCGTCGGCGAGCCGTGCGAGCCCCAGAGGCCGGACTCGCTGCCGGACATCACCGCGATGTACTGGCGGCCGTCGATCTCGTAGGTGACGATGCCGCCGGCGAGCGCGCCGCCGGTCTGGAAGCGGTAGAGTTCTGCGCCGTCCGCGGCATCGAGAACCAGGAAATTGCCGTCCAGCGCACCGGCGAGGACGAGGCCGCCGGAGGTCGTCGTCACCGACGCCACCATCGGCGCCGCCGCCTCATAGGCCCAGCGCACCGAGCCGTCGGTCGGGTCGACCGCCGTCACCCAGCCGCGCCAGTCCTCGTCCATCTCGTAGCCGCCGCCGCGCCCGACCGCCGGGTCCTCGAAGAACACCGAGCACCAGTCGATCGAGGGCACGTAGAGGAGCCCGGTGTCGGGGTTCCATGACGGGCCGTTCCACTGCACGCCGCCGAGATAGCCCGGGCACATGTGGATGCCCTCGCGGGTCAGCGGCAGGCCGGCGTTCTCCTGCGTCGTCACCGGCGTCCGCGACAGCACCTCCTGGGTGCCCCGGTCGACGATGTGGAGGATGCCGCTCTTGCCGGTGGCGGCGACGAGGTTGCGCTCGACGCCGCCGATCATGGCGGTGAACAGCGGCCCGGCCTGGCTGGTGTCCCAATTGTGCACGTCATGCGGGACCATCTGGTAGTACCAGAGGAGCTCGCCGGTGCGGACGTCGATGGCGAGCAGCGAGTTGGTGTAGAGGTTGTCGCCCGGCCGGTCGCCGCCATAGAAGGCCGGGTTGGCGTTGCCGACCGGCACGTAGAGCACGCCTGCCTCGTGGTCGAGCGACATGATCGTCCACACCGAGCCGCCGCCGATGGCGCCGGTGGTCAGCCCCTCATGATCGCCCCAGGTGTCGCGGCCGAACTCGCCCGGCTGCGGCATGGTGTTGAAGCGCCAGATCGGGCTGCCGTCGGTGAGCGAGAACGCGCCGACCCAGCCGTTCACCGTGCCGGCCGGCCCGACGATCACCATGTCCTCGAAGATGACGGGCGCGACGTTGACGCTGTCCGTGCTGTCGGGGTCGACCGCGTCGACCTCCCAGAGGAGATCGCCGTCCGCGGCGTCGAGCGCGAGGAGGTGCCCGTCAGGCGTGCCGCGGACAAGGATGCCGTCCTTCAGCGCGAGGCCGCGCTGCGAGGCGATCCCGCCGCGCTCGCCCTCCCATTCCTGCCGCCATTCCTCGGCACAAGTCACCGCGTCGAGCGCGACCACGAGGTTCGGCGTCGAGACATACATCATCCCGTCATAGACGATCGGGTTGGTCTGGAACGTATCGACGACCGCGAGCTGCAGCATGCAGACCGGCCGCAGCTCGGCGGCATTCTCGGTGTTGATCAGGTCGGTCCGGACATGGCGCTGTCCGGAATAATCATGCGTGGCGTAGAGCCAGTCGCGGGTGTTCGTGGCAGCGGCGTTGAGCTCATCCTGCGTCGGCCCGGCCTGGGCGAACGCGGCGCCGGCCGACGCCAGGAGCGCTGCGGCAATCCCTCCAATCATCCTCATCCCGATCGTCCTCATTGTGTTGGGTCATGTTTCCTTCGCTCCATGTGCGTGCACGCCCGCAACCTCCGGCTGCCGGCGCAGTGCGATGGTAACCCTAACCGGGCATCCGCGTCGGCCCCGTGACGATGGCGGGGCACGCTCCGCGCCCGGCGGCCGGGTCGCGCGGAGGGTCTATCCAAACCACGCCGGTCCCGGCATCATCTCCGCCATCGCGCGGCCGCTGCGGTCATGGACCGGTCCTTGACGACGGCGCGGTCCCCGGCCCCACGGGAACCCTGACCGCCGCGCCCCGTTGCCCACGCTGAAGCGGAGACCAGACCGATGCCCGAAGTCACCTACGAGATCGTCCAGCATGATGGCGGCTGGGCTTACAAGGTCGGCGGGACCTTCTCCGAGACGTTCGCCACCCACGACGAAGCGAAGGCGGCCGCGAAACGCGCCGCCGCCGAGCAGCGCGTCGCCGGCGAGACCGAGCTCATCGACTACGAAGACTCCCAGGGCCGCTGGCACGAGGAAGTCGCCTCCGGCGCCGACCGCCCCGAGACCAAGGTGAAGGATTCCGGCGCATAGCTGGTTGAGCCCGGCAAAGAAAAAGCCCCGCTCCTTGCGGAACGGGGCTTTCGGTTCTTCGCTTCGTGTGAAGCGGACAACTAGCCTGGGGAGAGGTTCCCCGCGGCCTTCTTGCCGCGCTCCATCACCACCTCGAAATTGACCTTCTGGCCCTCGACGAGGGAGCGCATCCCGGCCTTCTCGACCGCGGTGACGTGGACGAAAACGTCCGGTCCGCCGTCGGCCGGCTGGATGAACCCATAACCCTTCTGAGTGTTGAAGAACTTGACGGTGCCACTGGCCATTGCCGGCCCTCCTTTAGACATACCCGCTGCGGGGCAACATACGCCGTGCGCGTCACGGCAGCTCTCGAAGTCCAGCGGTGTCTTGGAAGCGGCCCTTTCGGGCGGGCAGCAAGGCAGAGCCAAATCTCGAACGCGGCGGAAGATAGGATTGTTCGCCCCCTGCGACAAGCCGCCCTCGTAGAGACTCGGGACGGTTGCAGGGAGCGGTTCACGGCACCGGGCACTCCGGGCGGTCGCGGCACCGGCATAGCGCCGCCCGCGCCGCCCCGTCGCAGCACCGGCTGGGAAGACTTTCTCCGTCCCGGCCGCCGCCCACCGCCCCTTGTGCGGCTAATCCATCTGCGGCGGCATCACCTCGAGAACGTCGACCGAGTTGCCCGGATTCTTGAGATGCGGGTGGTCCTTGAGGAACTCACGCGCCCCCGCGAGGTCCTCCGCTTCGACGATCGAGTAGCCATTGACGTCGGTGGTCGTGCCGCCGCCATTCGAGGTGACGTTCGCATGGGCGACGACCGGATTGCCGCCATCGGTGAGGCTGTCGCCAACCGCGTCCATCCAGGTGTTCCACTCGGCCATCTCTGCAGCGAACTGCTCAGGCGTGACGGTGCTCATGTCCTGTGCCGGACCGCGATAAAGGAAGAGAAACTGCGCCATTTTGCATGCTCCTTGGGGTTGGGGCAGGCCGACGCTAGGGGGCCCCGGTGACAGTCGCGAGACAGCAACCCGCACCGGCCGCAGGGAGGGAGGGCACCCGGCCGACGCCGGACCGTTCCCTCCCCGCGCGCTACCGGCTATCGGCCACGCATGACACTCATTCGCCGAGCGGCGCGATCTCGTAGACGATCGTCGCGGTCGCGGTGATCGCCTGCTCGCCGCCCAGGATCGGCGGCGGCGGGGCGGCCTGCGCAGCGGCGAAATCCATCCGCTGCGCGGCGACCGGCTGGACGTTGGCGTAGGTGCTGAGCGAAAGGATCCGCACCAGCCGCACGCCCGCGGCCTCGGCCATCACCTCGGCCTTCCGCTGCGCGTCGGCGATCGCGGCCTGCATGGCCTCGTCGCGGATCGGCTGCGGCTCGTCGATGGTGAAGCGGATACCGTTGATGCGGTTCGCCCCGGCGGCCACGACCTGGTCGAGGACTGGCCCGGAAACGGCGATGTCGCGGATCCGGACCGTGACCTGGTTGGTCACCTCATAGCCGATGACCTCAAGCGGCTGGTTGTACGCCTCCGGCCGCTGCTCGGCATAGACCGGGTTGATCGTGAAGTTCGACGTCGACACGTCGCGCTCCTCGACCCCGGCGCCGCGGACCACCGCAATGACGGCGTCCATCTGCGTGGAATTGTCGGCGAGCGCGGCCGCGGGCGTGTCGGCGCGGGTGGTGACGCCGATGTCGATGATGACGATGTCGGGCGCCTTAAAACCCTGCCCCTCGCCATCGACCGTCAGCGTCGCCGTCTGCGGCGCCTCGGGGACCTGGGCAAAGGCGGGCGCGGCGATGAGCACCGCCACGGACAGGGCGGCGAACAGGCGTTTCATGTGCGTTTTGCTCCGTGGCAATCGGTACGTGAAATCGGCGCGCGCCTCGCCGGGACGGCGCATGTCCTGACAGCGCTTTTGGTCGGGATTGCGGCGGTCGCGGCTCAGGTCGCCGGTGCCGCAGGGGCGGCGCTACATCGACCCCCTATCCCGCGCAGGAACGACCGCGGCGGCGGTCTCGTCCGCCCTCTGTCCCGCACCGTCACGAAAAGCGAGCCCGGCCACACGGAGGTGACCGGGCCCGGGCGGTGGGATCGTCTATGCGTAACGACGGGTGTCAATATTGGCGCCGAGCGCCCAGAGGCCGAGGACCACGAGGACGCCGCCGGCGACCCAAACGGTCCACGCCAGCACCGTTGCGGCGGTGAAGCCGAACACCCACGGCGACGCGACGAGCCAGGCCCCGATCAGAACCGAGACCCATTCCTCCCAAGGGCGGTAGGAAAGGATCGCCGCAAGCGCGAGCACCACGACGGCGCCGCCGGCGATCCAGAGGTTCCAGTTTGCGAGGTCGCTGACCGAGGCGGCCACAGTCGTCGCGTCATTGCCGAGAACCCAGGGCGCCACGAACACCATCAGGCCAGCGAGCGCACTGAGCCACATCTGCCATCGAACATTTGCCATTGCCGTCTCTCCGGGTTGATCCGATGAAGACGACTTCTATCCGGTCCGACGAAGTGTTCCTTGATGTGGATCAAGTACACCACCGGGACGGCACATCCCGGATCTTGACGCACGTCAATTCCACGATACGGCCGATGGGGCATCTCCTGGACCGGAAAGGAGACCCTCCATGAAAGCACGTGTCGTCTATGAGTCGGTCCTTGGGAATACCAAGGCCGTTGCCGAGGCCATCGCCTCCGGACTCTCGGAACTGTTCGAAACCGAGACGGTGGAAGTCGGGGCGGCAGCGAGCGACGCTGCCGGGCTCGACCTCCTCGTCGTCGGCGGTCCCACCTACGCCTGGTCGATGAGCCGCCCGAGCACGCGGAAAGCGGCGCGCGACCAGGCGGCCAAGCAGGGCGTGCAGCCGCCGTCCCAGGGCATCGGCGTCCGGGAATGGATCGACGGGTTGCCGGGCGGCCAGGGGATCAAGGCCGCCGCTTTCGACACCGGCTCGGGATCGTTCGGTATCCTGTCCGGCGGGTCGGCTGCCAAGGGAGAAGCCAAACAGCTGCAGCGTCGCGGCTATCGGCTCATCGCCGGTCCGGAGCAGTTCCTCATCACCGCCGACCGGGAGTCCACTGTGCTGAAGTCGGGCGAGCTCGAGCGCGCAGCCGATTGGGGACGTTCCCTCGCGCGGACCGCGTCGCGGGTCTGAAGCCTCGACACCGCCTGCGCGTCGACATGCCCCCGGGGGTGCCGGCGCGCTCACGGGCGCGGCGGGCCGATCAAGCCTTCGAGCGTCAAGGCGAGAGCCGGCCCGATGAGGGGCTTCTCAACGATCGGGACACCCAACGCCTTGGCGCGGTGGATGACAGCCATTGTCGGATGCGTCGTGATGATGACGGCCGGCACGGTGACGGCGTTGGTCCGCAGCTCACGCACGAGGTCAAGGCCACTCATCCCTCCGGGCAGGCGGTCGTCGATCACGTAGCAGTCCGCAGCCGGCTCCTGCATCAGGACCGTTTCGGCGTCGGCAAACGACAGCACGACGTAGCCCTCCGCTTCGAGAGCGAATGTCAGCGCCGAACGGACGGCGGCATCGTCGTCCACCAGGACGACCCGGCGCACCGCGGCGGCCCGGCTGTCGGACCATTGTTTCATGTTAGAAATCCCATAGCCGGCTTCTAAGACCGGGACGATGAAGCGTCGTTGATAACGATCAACCGCCCGGCGCGTTGCCGATGCCGGCGACCAGCGCCAGGCGGACGAGGTGGGACAAGCTCGACGCGCGCATCTTCGTCATTAGATTGGCACGGTAGACCTCGACCGTACGCGGGCTGATGTCGAGGTCGTAGGCGATCACCTTGTTGGGCTTTCCGGCAACCACGCCGTCGAGCACCTGCCGCTCGCGGACGGAGAGTGTCGTGACACGCTCAAGGATTTCGTCCTTCTCGCTGCTGCCCGATGCGTCGACGCTGGACCTTCTGACCGCCGCCTCCACCGCCGATAGCATCGCCTCTTCCGAATAGGGCTTTTCGAGGAAGTCGACGGCGCCGAGCTTCATCGCTTCGACCGCGAGCGCGATGTCGCCATGCCCGGTGATGACGACCACCGGCAGGTCCGGCTGCTTGGCCTGCACGATCTTCAGGAGGTCGATGCCCGACATGTCCGGCATGCGGATGTCGGTGACGAGGCACGCCGCGCCCGTCACCGGCAGCGCCGCAGCGAAGGCCGAGGCCGATTCTTGGACGCGGGCCGGAAGTCCGGCGGAGGTCAGCAGGAAGTGGAGCGAATCCCGTGTCGGTTCGTCGTCGTCGACGATGTACGTCACCCCGATGCTCATGCCCTCTCCTCCCCCGCAACCGATGCCGACGGGACCGTGAACCGAAACACTGCACCCGCCCCGGCATGGGCGTCGACTGCGATTCGTCCGCCATGCGCTTCGATGATCGTTCGGGAGATGGAGAGGCCTACACCCATGCCGTGCGCCTTGGTGGTCTGGAAGGGCTGAAACAGCGTTGGGGCAATCGCGGGATCGATTCCGGGACCGGTGTCGGAGACGGCGACCTCCACCATATCGTCGTCGGCCGGCCGCGTCGAAACCACCAGCTCGCGGCGCTGGGAGCCGGCCATGGCATCGACTGCGTTGCGGATGAGATTCACCAGCACCTGCTGGATCTGCACGCGGTCGACCAGGACGATGGGAACCGCCGGGTCGAGGCGAAACGACACCTGGACGCCGAGTTCCTTGGCGCCGACCAGCGCCAGCGCACTCGCCTCTTCAATCAGCTTGGTCACGGGCTCGACCGAACGCTGCTCCTCGCCGCGGCCCACGAAATCGCGGAGGCGACGGATGATGTCGCCGGCTCGCAGGGCCTGGTCGGCGGCCTTGTCCAGCGCCATGGAGACGGCGGAAGAGTCGGTTTCGGGTCTTTCGATGAGCCGCCGCGCGCCGCGCAGATAGTTGGCTATCGCCGAAAGCGGCTGGTTGAGCTCGTGCGCCAGCGTCGAGGCCATCTCGCCCATCGCCGAAAGTCGCGAGATGTGGGTGAGCTCGGACTGAAGCTCCTGCAGGCGGGCTTCGGTGGCCTGCCGCTCCGTCAGGTCGCGGATGAAGCCGGTGAAATAGCGGCCCGTTGGAGCGTTCACTTCGCCGACCGCCAGCTCGAGCGGGAAGGTGCTGCCGTCGCGGCGCTTGCCAGCAACCACCCGACCGATCCCGATGATGTGCCGCTCCCCCGTCTCGCGGTAGCGAGTCAGGTAGCTATCGTGGTTCTCGTAGTGAGGCGACGGCATCAACATCTTGACGTTCTGGCCGAGAACCTCTTTCGCGGTGTAGCCGAACAGGCGCTCGGAGGCGGGGCTGAAGGAACGCAGAAGGCCCTTCTCGTCGATGACCATGATGGCATCGGGAACCGTATCGAGGACGCCCTGGAGGAAGGCGCGCTCATCGGCGGATGTCCGCGCCCCGCGCTCCACCTCCCGTTGCGTACTCAGCGTGCGCCGCCACAGCAGGACGCCGCCCAGCCCGAGCACTGCGACCGATATGACCCCGACGGCCGCATCGACAGGGTGGAGGTCGAAGCGGAACGCGAGCAACAGGGCCGCGGCCGCCGCAAGCACCGTTGCGACAAGGCCGGGACCCACACCGGCGAGCGCAATGGCGGCGACGACCGCAGCGGCGAGGAGGACGATGCGAACCTGGCCGCCATAGAGGTCGCCGATCACAAGGATCAGCGCCAAGGCTGCGCCAACGCTGGCGACCGAGAGCGCATAGCCCCACGCGGACCCGCGAAACACCGGACCTCCCACTTCCCGCCTCATCGTCCGGGGTCCTTCTTCTCACAGGACCTCGAGCCGCAGGGGCGTATCAGATCAGAGTGAGACCTACAGCCCCGTCACCCGCTCGAGGCCGTCGAGTCTCCTCAGCCACACAACGATGTCTTCGAACGCGATGAAAGCACGGCCCGCCGACCGGGTGACGAAGCCGATCCATGAACCGCGCGAGGATGGCCGCCGTCCAGGCTCATGCAGGCTCGCGGAGGTAGAGCTTCCTGACGAGCACCAGCGCCACGATCGCGGCCGGGATCGCGAGAAGCACCCCGAGCGGTCCGAACGCTATGCCCATGGCGGTCAGGGCAAGGATGGCGACCACGGGCGGAAGCTGGGCGACGCGCTGCTGAAGAAGCGGCGTGATCACGCTTCCCTCAAGTTGCTGTACGAGGATGAACGCGCCGGCGACCCAGAAGACTGTCGAGCCACCCTCGCCGAGGGCGATCAGGATCGCTGGCGCCGCGGCGAGGAACGGCCCGACATAGGGGATGAACTCAAAGAACCCCGCGAGGACACCGAGCGCGAGCCAGGACGGCACGCCGAGGAGAAGCAGGGCCACCGAGGTCAGGATCCCGACGAGGAGCATCGAGATGAGTTGCCCGCCCAGCCAGTGGTGGAGAGCGTTGCCGGCCGCCTCGAAGGCTTCGCGCAGTCGCTCCCGCGCGCCGGTGGGCACGAGGCTCAAGAGGCCGCCCTCATAAGACTCGGGCCGGAACGCGAAATAGATGCCGACGGTGAGGGCAACGAGAAGATTCGCGCCCGCGCTGATGATTCCGGCCGTGACGCCGAGCAGGTTCTCGACGACGCCGTCGCGCTGGAACCAGCTCTCGATTTGGGCCATTGCCGACGGTCCGAGGTTCTCGATGCCGAACCGCTGCCCGAGGGAATCGAGGACGCCCGGAAGGTCGGTCAGGATGAACCGGGCCTGGGTGACGAGCTCGTTGCCGAGGAAGATGCCGAAGCCGGTGAACACGACCGTCACGAGCACGACGGCGACGCCGACGGCGACCGGCGTGCTAAATGGCATCACGCGGGTGATGAGCGAAGCAAACGACCTCAGACCCACGGCCACCAGAACGGCGGCGAAGGCGAGGAGGACAACCGACGACAACTGCCAGACAAGAATCCCCAGCGCGACGAAGGACAGGACGATGAGGATCGCCCGCGCGATGTCGCCCGCAGGCGGCAGCCGGATCGAAACGACAGGCGGCGGTCCATCGGTTGGGGTGTCGGAGGTGAGCGCAGCGGTTCCAGCCTTGTTGCGGGCAGTCAGATCGCCAATGATGCGCATGGGCAAGTCCCTTCGGGAGATGCCGACCTTCATCCTCGCGCGCGGCCCGGGCCTTGATCCGCGTCAAGCACCGTCATCGAGACGGGGCGTTGCGATCGCTCACTGACGTCAGCCTCAGGCTTCACCGCAGCGTCCCGCTGTCGTCGCAAGGGGATCGACGCTGGCCGGTTTCGGTCCATCCTGTCGGCGAGCAGACCCCCGCCGGGCGTCGCAGCTAAGCGGCGATGCCGCCGACGACCGCGCCGATACCGGCGGTCAGGCCCATGGCGAGAGCACCCCAGAACGTCACGCGGATGGTTGCGCGCCACCTGTCGGCGCCTCCGGCGCGGGCACCGACATAGCCGAGAAGGGCCAGGAAGCCGAGCGATCCTGCGGCTACGGCCGGGATCAGGATCGCGCCAGGGGCAATTAGGATGATGAGGAGCGGAGCGGCCGCGCCGACCGAAAAGGTGGCAGCGGAGGCAAGAGCGGCCTGGACCGGCCGCGCGGTCGTGATCTCCGAGATGCCGAGCTCATCGCGTGCGTGCGCGCCAAGCGCGTCCTTCGCCATCAGTTGCCTCGCCACCTCCAAGGCAAGGGCGCGGTCGAGACCGCGTTCCTGGTATATGCCCGCGAGCTCTTCCAGTTCCGCGTCTGGCTCCTCGGCGAGTTCCCGCCGCTCCCGGCCCAGATCCGCACGTTCCGTGTCGGACTGGGAGGAGACCGAGACATATTCCCCCGCCGCCATCGACATCGCTCCGGCGACGAGCCCGGCTATGCCCGTGAGGATCACGTCGCCCCGCGGGACGGCCGCGGAGGCCACGCCGAGAACGAGGCTCGCGGTGGAGATTATGCCGTCATTGGCGCCGAGGACGGCGGCGCGCAGCCAGCCGATCCGGCTGATGAGATGGGTCTCGCGGTGCACGATCGGCATCGTGGGAGCGTAACTCGGCTGCGATCCCGCCGCACCTCCGGAACAACCCGATGGCATGCCGATCCGGCGGCGACAGGGGGCCCGTCGCGCCGGGCGCTCGCATGGAGCGGGTTGGAGCCGGCTCCAGGACAGCCGCCAATCACGGCGACTGTCGGCGGCCGGCCTTGCGTCGGCCCGGAGCACGCACAGTGCGCTGTGGCGCTCCTGAGGTCGGTCTCAGCCGCGACGCCTCCGACGAGTCCGGCATGCCGGGACTCTACGGAGGCCGGGTTTGAGCACGATCAACGCCTGATCGGTCCGGGCCAAGCACTGTGGCGGCACCTGTTGCCCGAAGGAGCACCGTCATGGCCTCGATCGACGTCTCGCCACGGAGCGGCATCACGCCGGTTCAAAGCACGACCACCACCAGGGAACGGCGCCTGAGCCTCCCGGCCCTGTCGGCCCTCGTCGTCGGCTCGATGATCGGCGCCGGCGTGTTCAGCCTGCCGCAGAACATGGCGGCGGGCGCGGGCGGACTTGGCGTCGTCATCGGCTGGGCGATCACCGGCATCGGCATGGCGGCCCTCGCCTTCGTCTATCTCGGCCTCGCCAAGCGCCAGCCGACGCTCGATGCCGGCCCCTACGCCTACGCCAAGGCCGGGTTCGGTCCCTTCGTCGGCTTCAACTCCGCCTGGGGCTACTGGCTGTCGGCGTGGATCGGCAATGTCTCTTACGCGGTCGTGCTGTTCGGCGCGCTGGGATACTTCTTCGACTTCTTCGGCGAAGGAAACACGCTGCCCGCAGTCATCGGCGCATCGGTCGTCCTCTGGGCGGTCCACGGGCTCGTGCTTGCCGGTGTCCGCCAGGCGGCCTTCGTCAACCTCCTGACCACCATCGCCAAGGTCGCGCCGATCGTCCTCTTCATCGGCGTCGTCGCGGTCGCCTTCAGCATCGACAGCTTCAGCATCAACTGGAGCGGCGAGGGTCCGCTCTTCGACCAGGTCAAGTCGACCATGCTGGTGACGCTCTGGGTGTTCATCGGCATCGAGGGCGCAAGCGTCGTGTCGGGCCGAGCCCGGAACCGGACGGACATCGGCCGCGCGACGATGATCGGCTTCCTTCTCTGCCTGGTCCTCTACGCTCTGGTCTCGCTCCTCGCCTATGGCTCGCTGAGCCAGGCCGAGCTGGCGGCGCTCACCAACCCGTCGATGGCCGGCGTCATGGAGGCGGCGGTCGGATCCTGGGGTGCGATCGTTATCAACCTCGCCCTGGTGGTGTCGGTGCTCGGCGCCTTCCTGGCATGGACGATCTTCGCTGCCGAGATCCCGTTCGCGGCCGCCAAGGACGGCACGATGCCGAAGGCGTTCGGCCGCGAGAACGCCAACCGCGCGCCGACCACGTCGCTGTGGGTGACGAACCTCCTCGTCCAGGCCTTCCTCGTCGTGGCGTATTTTGCCGAGAGCACCTACACGGCGCTCTTCTACATCGCCTCGACCGCGATCCTCGTTCCCTACGTCTTCTCCGGCGCCTACGCGGTGAAGCTCGCGGTGACCGGCGAGACCTACAAGTCGGGCGAATCCCGCGTCCCTGCAATCCTCGTCGGCGGGCTCGCCACGATCTACGGCGCCTGGCTCGTCTACGCCGCCGGCCTCCCGTACCTCCTGATGTGCGCCCTCCTCTATGCGCCCGGCGTCCTCATCTATCTGTGGGCGCGGCGGGAGCACCGGGAACGGGCCTTCACCGGCATCGAGACGCTCATCATGCTCGGCCTCGTCGCGGCCGCAATGGTGGCCGCGTGGCTGATGATCAACGGCACCATCAGCCCGCTGTAGGAGCGTAGTGATGACCGCAATGGGTGTGAACTCCGAGGTTGGCCGGCTGAAGACGGTTCTGGTCCACCGTCCCGACCTCGCGCTTCGCCGGCTGACGCCGTCAAACTGCCGGAGCTTCCTGTTCGACGACGTCCTCTGGGTGAAGCGCGCGCGTCAGGAACACGACGCCTTCGTCGATGCGCTCCGCGAGCAGGGCGTCGAAGTGCTGGAGCTCGAGACGCTGCTGGCCGAAGTCGTGGCCGACGACGGCGCGAAGGACTGGCTTCTCGATCGCCGCCTCGACGTCGGGATGGTCGGCCTCGGCATGCTGGCCGAGCTCCGCGCCTGGCTCGAGGAGGTCCCGCCGGCGGAGCTCGCCGAGCGGCTCCTCGGAGGCATCGCGCGCGCCGAGCTGCCGTTCGAGCCGGCCGGCCTCCTCGGCCGGACGCTCGCCCCGCAGGACTTCGTCCTGCCGCCGCTGCCGAACCAGATGTTCACGCGCGACTCGTCTTTCGTCGTCTATGGCGCGCTCGTCCGCTCCTCGATGTACTGGCCGGTGCGTCGGTCGGAGGTGCTGCACGTGGAAGCCATCCACCGCTTCCATCCGCGCTTCCAAAGCCTGTCGAAGCCCCTTCTCGACGGCACGGGCATCCACGGCTTCATCGAGGGCGGCGACGTCATGCCCGTCGGCAAGGGCGTCGTTCTCGTCGGGATGGGGGAACGGACGACCCCGCAGGCGGTCGGCGAACTGGCGAACGCCCTTTTCGCTACCGGCCACGCGCACACCATCGTCGCCGCCCTTATGCCCCGCGACCGGTCCGCCATGCATCTCGACACGGTGTTCGGCTTCTGCGACCGCGACCTCGTCACCTGCTACCCGCCCGTGGTGGACAATCTCCGCACCTTCACCATCCGCGAGGGCAACAACCTCTCGGGTCTCTCGGTCGTCGAGGAGCAGCGTCCTTTCGTCGACGTGGTGAAGGAGCAGCTCGGCCTGCCGCAGCTCCGCATCGTCGCCACCGGGGGTGACGCCTGGGAGGCGGAACGGGAGCAGTGGGACGACGGCAACAACGTCCTTGCCGTGGCGCCGGGAGTCGTCGTCGCATACGACCGCAACGTCCATACCAACACCCTCCTCCGCCGCGCCGGCGTGGAGGTCATCACCGTGTCGGGCTCGGAGCTCGGGCGCGGCCGCGGCGGCGGCCACTGCATGACCTGCCCGCTCGAGCGCGAAGCCGCCTGACTCCTGGGGAAAGCCGATGTCCGTGAATCTGAGGGGGCGTCACATGCTGACGCTCGACGACTACACGCCCGCGGAGCTCCGCCATCTCATCCAGCTCGCCGCGGACCTCAAGAGCGCCCGGCGCGCAGGGACCGAGCAGCAGCAGCTTCGCGGCAAGAACATCGCGCTCATCTTCGAGAAGGATTCGACGCGCACCCGCTCCGGCTTCGAGATCGCCGCCTACGATCAGGGTGCACATGTCACCTATATCGGCCCGTCAGGCAGCCAGATCGGCAAGAAGGAATCGATCAAGGACACCGCACGCGTCCTCGGCCGGCTCTACGACGCGATCGAGTTCCGCGGCTTCGCGCAGAGCGATGTCGAGACCCTCGCCGCCCACGCCGGCGTGCCGGTCTATAACGGCCTCACCGACAGCGCTCACCCCACCCAGGCGCTCGCCGACTACATGACGATGCGGGAGTTCACCCACCGGCACTTGTCGGACCTTTCGGTCACCTTCCTTGGCGACGTCAGGAACAACGTCGCGCGCTCGCTCGCCGCCGCCGGCGTTCTCCTCGGGGTCGACGTGCGGCTTGGCGGTCCGAAGAAGCTTTGGCCGGAGCCGGAATTCGAGGAGCGCCTCCAGGCCATCGGCGCCACCACCGGAGGGACGCTGACCATCACTGAGGACGCCCGCGAGGCCGTCAGCGGGACCGACTTCATCTACACCGACGTGTGGGTGTCGATGGGCGAGCCCGAGGACATCTGGGCCGAGCGGATCAGGCTGCTGACGCCGTACCGCGTCACGAAGACGATGATGGATGCCACGGGCAAGCCGCACGTGAAGTTCATGCACTGCCTGCCGGCGATGCACGATCTCGAAACGGAGCTCGGCGCCAGGATCGGGGAGCGGTTCGGGATCGATTGCATGGAGGTCACGAACGAGGTGTTCGAGTCGCGGCAGTCCATCGTCTTCGATCAGGCGGAAAATCGGATGCACAGCATCAAGGCGGTGCTGGTCGCGACGCTGGGCAGCTAGTGTCCGACCCGCACCGTAGCCGCGGGGAACGCGGAGGCTATCGGGGGTCGAAGCAGCACGCCAGGAGCTAGACAATGGCCAGTCGCGCGCGGTCCAGCGGCTCTTCGAAGCCCCAATGGCGGCTAGCCGCCGGCGCTCACTCCGCGCCGCTGCCGCACCTCCACCAGGTCCGCAACGCGCGAGAGGATCTCGGACCATTTCGACAGGTAGAGGAGATGGCCTTCGCCGGGATATTCAGCGAGGCGGCAGTCACGCAGTCTGCCGGCGAGGAAACGGGCGGTCGCCGGGTCGATCACCTTGTCGTCCATGCCCTGGAAGGCGAGGACCGGCACGTGGATGTCGGCGAGCGCAAAGCCCCACGGCCGGGCAAGCATCCGTACGTCGTTCTCGAGCCCTTTCCCGCCCTGCCGAAAGCCCTCGGCGAGCGCCTTTTCGAGCGCGTGGCGAAATTCCGGAACGTCCAGCTTCCGCTGGTCCGCCTCCCCCATCGGGGCCAGCGCCCATGCGAGCACGTCGCCAGGCCTGCGCTTGACAGCGGTGGCAACGATGCCCGCCGCCGGGGTCGCGGCGACCGGCAGCCGCCGGACGATCTCGAAACCGGCGCGCAGGAACCAGCGCCGGAACGGATGCCGGTCGGGACCGACGCTCGGCGCGGTGCTGCTGACGATGCCGATCCCGGCCAACCGCGGATCGGGCTGCGCGCCCATCGCCAGGGCGTATGCACCCCCCGTCGACCAGCCAAGGACGGCGAACCGATGGAGGGACCACGTGGAGGCGAGGTGGTAGACATCCTTCGTCCAGTCGATCATGCGCGCGTACTCGCCGGGGCTGGAGCCGCCCGTGCCTGGCCGATCGAGCGCCAGCAGCCGGACACCGAGTTCCCGGCAAATCTCCTCGCTCGGCGGAATGCAGAGGCGCGACGTTCCGAGCCCGTGGAAGAACAGGACGACGCGGCCGTCGGTCGGCCCGCAGTCGAGGACGGCCAGGTCACGGCCGTCGGGTAGCCTGTGCGTCAGGGTCAGCATCGCCGCCGGTCCCGGTTGGAGGTCACGGAAGGATGCGTGTCCCCCGCTCGCCGCGGAGGATGGCTTCCGCGTCGGCAAGCGCGCCGATCGCGGCCGGCCGGCCGGTCAGGACGGCGAACTCCATCGCCGCCTCGACTTTCGGCCGCATCGAGCCGGGAGGGAACATTCCCGGATCCAGGTCCCGCGAGCACACGCTGGCGAGCGGCATCGCCTGCTCGGTCCCCCAGCCGCTATACACGGCGTCCACGTCGGTCAGCAGCATCAGGAGGTCGGCGCCGAGACGGCGGGCCAGGAGTGATGACGCGAAATCCTTGTCCACGACGGCCTCCACTCCGCGGAGCATCCCGCCATCGTCTTCGACGATAGGGATGCCACCGCCGCCCGCGCAGATCACCGTGACGTTGAGATCGAACAGCATCTCGATGACTTTCGCGGCGAGAATCTCCTGCGGACGCGGCGACGGGACGAGCCGTCGCCAGCCCTTGCCATCCAGACCGACGCTCCACCCATGCTGCGCAGCCAGCCGGCGGGCCGTCTCCTCGTCGTAGCTCGGCCCGATCGGCTTCGAGGGCCTGGCGAAGGCCGGATCATCGGCCGCTACTCGGACCTGCGTCAGGAGGGTCGCGATGAGGTCCTCCGACGGCAGCCGCGCTGCGAGCTCCCGTTCGACGAGATACCCGATCATACCCTCGGTCTCCGCCCCGAGGACGTCGAGGGGGAAGGACCCGTCGCCACCGGGATTCTGGAGCGCAAGCAGGCCGACCTGGGGTCCGTTTCCGTGGGTGATCGCAACATGGTGCCCGACGGCAATGATCGGCGCGAGGGCCGCCACGGCCGACCTCACATTCGCCTCCTGGGCTGCGGCCGACATGGGTTCGCCGCGCCGAAGGAGTGCGTTGCCGCCGAGGGCGATGACGATCCGCATGGCTGTCCTCCAGACTCTAGGGGGCGGTAAGGGCCGCGGCCAGCGCGCCGGCGGCGACGGACGCGGTGGTGCCGGCGCCAAGGGGACGCCTGACGCACGTCGCGGGCTCCTCGCGCAGGCGCCAGCCGCGCTCGAGGCCGACGATCATGCCGATCGCGAGCGCGATGCCGAGGCGGAGGAGAAGGTCGAAGGACACGGCGATGCGAAGGAAAGGGCTGACGAGGGACCGCGATCGCTACCGCGCCGTGCCGGCAGGCGAAACTCCGGGGGTGTCCTTAGGCGGGGATTGAGCAGGATCAAGGATCGACGGCGACAACGGCGCGACTGGTAGTCGAATTTCGCCCGCCTCGACGGAGCCCATGTCGATCGACGTGAATCCGACGGCGGTCGGCCTGTGCGCTCCTCACCACCCGGTCGTGAACCACGGAGATCGCCGTGAATCAGCAGGATCATCGCTCCATGAACGAGACCACCGGCCGTGGCCCTACCCAGCCCAATGGCGGCAATCAGCCGACAGCGACCGACCGCACCGACACGGCACCCGAAGGCTCGCGTTCGGCGGCGAAGGGGTTTGTCCATGTGGACATCTCCGCTGACGATCCCGCTCGCGCGGCCCGGTTCTTTGAGCAGGCCTTCGGCTGGCGGATCCAGGAGTTGCCTGGCCCCGTCCCCTATTGGCTGCTTCTGCCCCAGGGCGACGGAGCCGTGGGGGTCGGCGGCGGCATCGCCAAGCGCGAGCTGCCGCAGCAGACCGTCATGCCAACCATCGAAGTCCCGTCCGCCGGGGAATATGCGGAGCGAATCCGTGAGGCTGGCGGCATTCTCGTTGCGCCGCCGACCGACATGCCGGGTGTCGGCACAATGGTCGTCTTCAAGGACACCGAAGGAAATGTCTTCGGCATCCTCGAGCCGGCACGCGAGGGGGCCGCCGGTCCGCCAACCACCGGAACGTAGCCCCCGGTGCCTTCCGCCACGGACCGCGATTGCAACCCCAGCTTCCAGTCCACGGGATCGAGCAGGCGCTGGCCGCCGGACAAGGTTGATGAGGGCGGACGATGACGACCACTGAGCCGAAGCGCCCGGAGCACTGATTTACGCCGCGGGCCACGAACCATCCCGAAGTCGCAGCGCCGCGGCTTCCAGCGGGAAGCGGCGGCCGCTCTCGCTGTTGGGGTTCTGGTCGGGACGAGCGCTGTCGAGCGTGACGAATCCCTCCTGACCGGCGAGGCGCTGCCGCTCCAGCGGCCAGGGCGAGACGGTGCCCGGCGAGGCGATCGGCTACCGTCCCCAGGCCGCACCGACACGCACCAAGCCCGATGCAGCGCCGTTGGACACCCAACCATACCTCATTGGAGGGGCGGCGGACCATGAAGCCAACTACCTCAACCTATTGAAAACATTGGTGGGCCCGGCAGGACTCGAACCTGCAACCAGACCGTTATGAGCGGTCGGCTCTAACCATTGAGCTACGGGCCCGGGTCGCTTTCGGCGCGACCCCTTATGGTGCGCATGGTGACGGACGGCAAGGAGGCATCGCGGTTGGCCTGCCTCATTCGACGACCGGCGCCCCGTAACGCAGAACGAACGGGTCCCGAGGCACGCGGTCCAAGCCTCAAAGGCCAAGCTCCGGGTCGGCGGGCGGATACACCAGCCCTTCGGGTACCCGCACCGCCGCCGCCGTCAGCTCCGCCGGCTCGAGCCGGAAGGGCTGCATGATGTGGAGGACGGTCACGCCCGCCGCCAGGAGATAGTCCGTGATGATGCGGCGGTGGCATCGCCACCACACGGCCTCCGCGCACATGATCGCCGGCCGGCGCGTGTCGGCGATGTCGAGGAGGCGTTCGAGGCCGTGGCGGAAATCGGCCGTCAGCGCGTAGCCGGCGTAGTTCCGGAAACCCGC
Source organism: Bauldia sp. (assembly GCA_050184415.1). Classification (GTDB taxonomy): domain Bacteria; phylum Pseudomonadota; class Alphaproteobacteria; order Rhizobiales; family Kaistiaceae; genus JADLGL01. The sequence continues at coordinate 74,893 of JBFXAJ010000001.1, read as the reverse complement.
CTCGCGCCAGTAGGCGTTGATGCTGCCGGCACCCGTCCCGGCGCGGCGCCCGCCGAGGGCGGCGATGTGTTCGTAGCCGATGCCGTCCTCCGCAAGGCGGGCCGCGAGCGCGTCGTCATTGAACTGGGGATGCCGGCGCGACCGCGGAAACCGCCGCACGTCGACGACGAAATCCGCGCCGGCCTGCCGGAGCAGCCCGATGAAAGCATCGACCTCGAGGGTCGAGTGTCCGACCGTGAAGATGGCGTTCGTCATGCTCCAGCATCGGTTCCAACCGCAGACGTCGCAACAACAGAGGAGGAGGGCATCCCGGCTTGTTCAGGCCCCACGACCTTCACGCAGCCGTCCTTCTTGTCGCGGAAGGTCTTGTACATCTCCGGACCGTCCTCGAGGCCGACGCGATGGGTGATCAGGAAGGAGGGGTCGATGTCGCCGTCGATGATCGTCTGGAGGAGCGGTGCGAGGTAGCGTTGGACGTGGGTCTGGCCGCAACGGAGCACCAGGGCCTTGCCGAAGAACGCGCCCATCGCCACCGGGACGATGCCGAAGAACACGCCGGGCAAAGAGAGGATCCCGCCGGGCCGGCAGGCCATGATCGCCTGCTGCAGGGCGTAGGGCCGCTCGGTCGCCGTAGGCCTGGTCTGGAGGGTCTCGATGACGCCGCCGGCGCCGTGGCTCTCCGCGCCGACCGCCTCGATCACCGCGTCCGGCCCCTCCCCGTTCGTCATCGCGAGGATCTGCTGCTGCAGGTCCGGGTCGGTGTAGTCGAGCGTCTCCGCGCCCGACGTGCGGGCGAGCGCAAGCCGCTCCGGAACGGTGTCGACCGCGATGACGCGGCCGGCGCCGAGGAGGAAGGCGGACTTGATGGCGAAGAGGCCGACCGGGCCGCAGCCGAAGACGAGGATCGTCTGCCCCGGCTGGATGTCGCACTGCTCGGCGGCCTGGTAGCCGGTGGGGAAGATGTCGGAGAGGAAGAGGACCTGCTCGTCGGAGAGGCCTTCCGGCACTTTGATCGGGCCGACGTCGGCATAGGGAACGCGGAGATACTCCGCCTAGCCGCCGGCGAAGCCGCCGAGCATGTGGGAATAGCCGAAGCCGGCGGCGGTGGCGTAGCCCTGGATCTTGGCCTGCTCGGCGCCGTTCGGGTTGGAGCGCTCGCACAGCGAGAACAGCCGCCAGCGGCACATCCGGCGTTCGCCGCAGCTCATGACGAACGGGACCACAACCCGGTCGCCGACCTTGAGATTGCCGACGCCGCTGCCGACCTCCACAACCTCACCCATCGTCTCGTGGCCGAGGACGTCGCCCGCCTTCATGCCACTGACGAAACCGCCCATCAGATGGAGGTCCGAGCCGCAGATGGCGCAGGACGTCACCTTGATGACGACGTCGCGCGCGTCCTCGATCCTCGGATCGGGAACAGTCTGGCAGCGGATGTCTTCCCGGCCGTGCCAGGTGAGCGCTCTCATCGGACCTCGCGGACGGGAGCACGGGCCGCTGCTTTGCCGGCTATGCTGCGAGGCGGTTCACGCGGTCCTCCGCCACCGCGGTGAGCGCTTCGTCCGCAGCCTTCTCCTCGTCGAGTGTCTCGGCGAGGATGTCGGCGCAATCGCTGCGGCCGAGCTCCTGGGCCCAGGCGACCAGCGTGCCGTAGCGGGTGATCTCGTAGTGCTCCACCGCCTGGCAGGCGGCCACGATCGCGGCGTCGAGGACGCGGTCGTCGGCGACGTTGCCGGTGATCTCGTTCGCCTCCTTGAGGATGCCGTCGATCGCCGGGCAGTCGACCGCCTTCGGCTCGGTGCCATGGAGGGCGAACACCTGCTCGAGCCGCGTCACGTGGTTCTCGGTCTCGACGCGGTGGGATTCGAGGCCGCTCTTCAGCGTGGCGTCGGTCGCCTTCTCGATCATCTTCGGCAGCGCCTTCAGGATCTGCTGCTCGGCACAGTAGATGTCGCGAAGCGTGTGGACGAAGAGATCGTCCATGGACTTGATGTCCTTGGAGAAAAGACCCATCGGAGACTCCGGCTGCTACGGCGGCAGGAATGCGGCCGTTTTTCGTCAAGACCGGAATGTGCGCCGGGTCGCCGGAGTTCCGCGGGCGCATCGCTGTGTCCGGTGTCGTACTGCGCGGACCGTCGTCCGCTCCGGTCACCGACACCGCAGCACCCGGCGATCGAAGCCTCCGCCTAGCGTCTGGGCTCCTGCCGCGCCAGATGCTGCGCGTCGGTGTGTCGGCCGGCATAGTCCTCGTCGATCTCGAGGAGGATCTTCTCCGCATCGGCCGGCGCGACCCGGCGGAGGATTTCGTCGACCTTCGCCTCCATCCGGTCGTCGCCCTCCTTCGATTGCGGCGAGCCGACATAGAGAAGGAGCGCGAGGCCGCCGACCTGCCACAGGAGCTGGAGGAACTCCGACTGCCAGTTCTCGAGGGTGTCGCGCGTCATCTCGATCAGATAGCCGGCCACCGCGACGGGCTCGCCGAGCGCGGATTGGTCGTCGACATAGGCGAACCAGCCGAACACCCAGTGGCCGACGAGCGACACGAGGAAGAAGCCGCCGGTGATCCAGGCAAAACTGTAGCGCCGCCAGATCGACGGGTGCGGCCGGGTCCGGCCTTCGAGCCGGGCGTCGCGCCGCCGCGCGCGCGTTCCTTTGGACGTTCGGGTGGACATGGATGTTCGAGTGGAAGCCCTTGACATTCGACCTCCCGGGTTCAGACCAACAACGTTCCGCGCCGGCAAAGGTTCTTCCCCACGGCGGAACGCGGGGGACGAGGCGTCGTTGTTGGGCAGGCCGCGGAGTCCCGCCGGCTCCCAACCCAGAGCGCGCATGACCAGGAGCCTCAGTGACGACCTCGCCAGGGGCGCGATCCACCTCTCGATCGACATGCAGAACCTCTTCGCGGACGGCGGCCCATGGCCGACGCCGTGGCTGAAGCGGACGCTGCCCCAGATCGCGCTCCTCGCCGCGGCGCGGCCGGAGCGCACGGTCTTCACGCGCTTCATCCCGCCCACCGATGCCGATGACCTCCCCGGTGCCTGGCGCCGCTACTACCGCCGCTGGGACGAGGTGACCCTCCGCCGGCTGGATCCCGCGATGCTCGAGCTCCTGCAGCCGCTCGCCCGTCTGACGCCGCCGGCGACGATCTTCGACAAGGCGGTCTATTCAGCCTTCGGCGCGAAGGGCCTTGATGATCATCTGCGGGGGCGCGGGACGGAGACGCTGATCGTCACCGGAGTCGAGACCGACGTCTGCGTCCTCGCTTCCGTGCTCGACGCCGTCGATCTCGGGTTCCGGGTCATCGTCGTCTCCGACGGGATCTGCAGCTCGTCCGACGCCGGCCACGACGCCCTGATGGCCCAGTTCCGGACGCGGTTCTCCGAACAGATCGGCGTTGCGACGGTGGCTGAGGTTCTTGCGGCATGGCGATAGCGGGTGGCGCGGATGCGGGCTTCGGCCGAGCCGCGCCCTGAAAGGAGGCCGGCATGACGGATGCGTTCCTGGTCCAGATCCTCGTCCCGCTGCCACGGCCCTACGCGTCGACCGGCAGGGCGTCCCTCGAACGGATCAAGCAGGAGCTCACCGCGCGTTTCGGGGGCGTCACCGCCTACACCCGCGGACCGGCCGAGGGACTCTGGCGCGGCCCGGGCGCCGCCTCCGAGGAGGACGACATCGTCGTGGTGGAGGTGATGACCATATCCCTCGATCGCGATTGGTGGGCCGCCTATCGGCGGCAGCTCGAGGATCGGCTGCGGCAGAAGGAACTCGTCATCCGCGCGAGCCCGATCGAGCGGCTGTGAGCCGGCGCCACCGCTGCGTCCGACGGCGTTTGGCGCAACCCCTCGGCAGGCGGACATCGGATTTCCGAGCTTTAGGTCATGCTCGATCGTGCGCGCGATGCCGAAGCCGCCACGGCCGACAACGCGATCCGTATGCAATCGCCCTGCCCTCGGGCGTCAGCGTTGCGTTTGACGCAGAGGCGTGATCGGCGCGACCACCTATATCGGCGGCGTTGCCTCCCGTCCCGGATCGACCGCCAGCATGCCCGACAGTCCCAACCCCGCCGACGCCACCTTCCTGGCGCAGAACGAGGCCTGGCGCGCGCGCCGGCTCCGGAGCCTCACGGCCGACAACGGCTGGCTGACGGTCGCCGGACGTGCCTGGGTCGACGGGCCGATCACCATCGGCCCGGCGCCGGACGCCGACCTCGTGCTGCCGGCCGGCGCGCCATCCGCCACCGCCACGGCAGACGGCGGCGAGGTCCGCTTCGTCCCGGAGGCTGGCGAGCCGATCGCCCTCCAGCCGGGGCAGCCGATGACACAATGGGGCCGCTTCCTCCTCGAGGCGACCGCGCTCGACGGCCGCCTGGCCTTGCGCATCCGCGATCGCGACGCGCCGGAACGCGCTGCTTTCGCCGGCCTCTCCTACTTCCCGCCCGATCCCGCCTGGCGGATCGTCGCCGACTGGATCGAGCTGGTGCCGCCGCGCGAGGAGGTGGTCGACACGATGGTCGGCATCCCGACCACGGTCACCATCCGGCGGAAGGCGGTCTTCACCGTCGGCGGCAGGCGCTACGAGCTGGTGCCGACGCACGGGACGCCGGAGAGGCCGCAATTCGTCTTCCGCGACGGCACCAGCGGCGTCGAGACCTACGGCGCGGCCCGCTTCCTTTATGGCGAGGACCTGACGGCGGACACGATCGTCCTCGACTTCAACCGGGCCTTCAATCCGCCCTGCGTGTTCACCGTCCACGCCGTCTGCCCGCTGCCGCTACCGGAGAACGTGCTGCCGTTCCGGGTCACGGCCGGTGAACTCACCCGCGCCGGCGCGCACTAGAAGGTCAGCCGCGGGATGCTTGCGAGGAGCCGCTGCGTGTAGGGATGCCGCGGCGCTCGCAGGACGTCGCGCGTCGGCCCCGCTTCGACGATCCGCCCGCGCTCGAGCACAACGATCCGCCGGCAGAGCGACGCGACGACCGCGATGTCGTGCGAGACGAGGACGAGGGTCATGCGCGCCGACAACTCGGCGAGGAGATCGACGATCCGCCCCCGCGTCGACAGGTCGAGCGCCGACACCGGCTCGTCGGCGAGGAGGAAATCCGGCGCTGGTACGATCGCGCGGGCGATCGCGATGCGCTGGCGCTGGCCGCCGGAGAAGGCGTGGGGGTAGCGGCGGAGCATCTCCGGCCCGAGCCCCACGGCGGCGAGCGCCCGTGCCGATGCTTCGCGGGCGTCGCCGGGGATCCGGAGCGCGCGGAGCGGCTCGGCGACGATGGCGCCGACGGTCTGGCGCGGGTCGAGCGAGGAATAGGGATCCTGGAACACCGGCTGCACGCGGCGTCGGAAGGCGCGGAGCGAGCGGCGGTCGAAGGCGGCGAGCGGTGTTCCGTCGAACGCGACGGTGCCGGCCTGGGGCCGGACGAGCGCGAGCATCATGCGCAGCAGCGTCGTCTTGCCGGAGCCGGACTCGCCGACGATGCCGAGGCTGTCGCCTGCCCCGACCGCGAACGAGACGTCGGTCAGGACGGGGCGGCCGCGGCCATAGCTGAAGCTGATTCCGGCGAGGTCGAACATCGTCAGCCGGCCCCGTCGAGCACGCGATCGAAGCGGCGCGCAGCTTCGATGAGCGTGCGCGTGTAGTCGTCAGCGGGCGACGCGAATACCTTGGCGACCGGCCCCTCGGCGACCGCACGCCCCTCACGGAGAACGATCACCCGCTCCGCGATGCGGCTCACCACCGCGAGGTCGTGGCTGACGAAGAGGAGCGCCATCCGGTGCTCGCGGGCGAGCCGGTCGATGAGCGCGAGAATCTCCGCCTGCGTGGTGACGTCGAGCGCGGTGGTGGGCTCGTCCGCGATCAGCAGTTTCGCACGGCAGGCGAGCGCCATGGCGATCGCAACCCGCTGGCGCTGGCCACCAGAGACCTCATGCGGGAAGGCCCGCGCGATCCGGAGCGGGTCGGGCAACGCGACCTCGTCGAGGAGCGCGAGCGTTGCCTCCCGCAGCGCGCGGCGCGTGACACGCCGTCCCTCCCGCCGGAGCCGGCGGCGCAGCGGCAGCAGCACCTGGTGCCCGAGCCGCATCAGCGGGTCGAGCGCGGTCAGCGGTTCCTGGAACACCGTCGCGACGCTCGCCCCGCGCAGCCGGCGCAGCCTGCGCTCTGGCGCACCGATGACCTCTTCCCCGTCGAGCCGGACCGATCCGCTGACGTCGAGGCCAGGCGGCAGCAGGCCGGTGACGGCAAGCGCGGTCAGCGACTTGCCGGACCCGGACTCGCCGACGAGCCCGATCCGCTCGCCCTCCCCGATCGCGAAGGAAAGCTGCGCGACGAGCGGGCGGCCGTCGTCGGCGCGAATGCCGAGCCCGGCGACTTCGAGCAGCGCGGTCATCGGAACCCCCGCCGCGTCGGGTCGAGAAGGTCGCGGAGGCCGTCGGCGACGAGGTTGATACCGACGATGAGAGAGACGAGGGCAACGCCGGGCGCGATCGCCCCGATCGGCGCGGTGTAGATGGTCTGCTGCGCCTCCTGCAGGAGGCTCCCCCACGAGGCGTTGGGCGGCGGCGTCCCGAGGCCGAGATAGGCGAGCGAGGCCTCGGTGATCACGGCGATGCCGAACTGCAGCGCAAAATTCACCGCGAGCGTCGGCCAGATGTTCGGCAGCACATGCCGGAAGACGATGCCGAGCCAGCCGCCCCCCGAGGTCCGCGCCGCGATGACGAAATCCTGACGCAGGACGCGCCGGACGAGGATCCTCGTCAGCCGCGCGATGATCGCCGACATCGCGATGCCGATAGCGAGGATCGACGCGAAGAGATCGGCCTCGTCGCGCACGGCGACGATCAGCATCGCGAGGAGGAGCGTCGGGAACGCGATCAGGATGTCGAAGGTGACGGCGAGCGCATCGTCGCGCCAGCGGGTCGCGAAGCCCGACAGGACGCCGAGCGTCACGCCGATGACCGCGCCGATCGCGACCGACCCGAGCCCCACGATCAGCGCCACCCGCGACCCGATGAGGATCTGGGTGCCGAGGTCGCGGCCGAGCCGGTCGGTGCCGGCCCAATGCGGGAAGGACGGCGGATCGAGGCGGCCGCCGACGCTGACCAGCGGATCGAACGGCGTCCAGAACAGGGTGACGATGGCGACGAGGACGTGCAGCCCGACGATCGCGCAGCCGATGCCGAACAGCACCGTCCGCCACCAGCCGCGCCGCGGCCGCGGCCGGGTCGCGAGATCGCCCGTGGTCACGCGGGGCGCCCGGCGGCGCGGTCGCGGACCCTCGGATCGATCAGCCGCTGCAGGAGGTCCGCGACGAACCCGACGACGAGCACCAGCAGCGTCGAGACGATGAGCACGCCCTGGATGCTCGGGAAGTCGCGCTGGTCGATGCCGAGGAGCAGCATCGAGCCGAGCCCGGGCAGCGAGAACACGCGCTCGACCACCACCGCGCCGAGGAAGGCGGTCGCGAGCTCGATCCCCATGATCGACACCACGGGCGCGGCCGCATTGCGAAGGCCATGGCGGAGCAGCGCGCCGGAGAAGCTTTCGCCGAGGGCGCGGGCGTTGCGGAGATAGTCGCTGCCGACGACGTCCTGCACCGCCGAGCGGACGTAGCGAAGGAGCGACGCCGCCATGACCATGCCGATCGTGATCGCCGGCAGCGCCAGGGAATAGAGCGCGGCACCGATATTCTCCCAGCCGCGCCGGGGAAAGCCGCCGGACGGGAAGAACCGGAGGTCGACGGCGAGCCAGGCGACGAGGAGGATGCCGATCCAGAATACCGGGACCGCGACGCCGAGCTGCGACACGGTCGAGATCAGCGCGCCATACCAGCGGTCGCCGCGGACGCCGGCGATGATGCCGAGCGGGATCGCGATCAGGAGGGCGAGGACGAAGCCGAGGAAGGTCAGCGGTAGGGTCACGGCGAGGCGGTCGCCGATGTCGGGCGCCACCGGCTGCCGGCTGATGAAGGACACGCCGAGGTCGAAGCGGACGAGCTGGCCGACGAACTGCACGAAGCGTTCGGCGAGCGGCAGGTCGGAGCCGACCTGCTGGCGGGCGGCTGCGATCTGCTCCGCGTCGGCGCCGACCGCGATCAGCGACCCCGACGGATCGCCGGGCAGGAGCCGCAGCAGGATGAAGAGGACGAGGGCGGCGACGACCAGCGACAGGAGGAGGATGGCGAGCCGGCGAAGGATGTAGCGAACGATGGCGCTGTCCTTTCGTCGGCTCGCCGCGCGATCAGTCTGCCTTCTCTATGCCGTAGGCGTAGAACTGCGAATTCAGCCCGTTGATCGGGAACCCGCTGACCGAGGAGCTGGATACCACGATCTGCGGATAGAGGTAGAGCCAGTCGCTGGCGGCGTCCTCGGCGATGATGACGTTGGCCTGCCGGAACAGCTCGTCGCGCTCCGCTTCCGTCGCCGCTGCGTCGCCTTCCTGGAGGAGGCGCGTCACCTCGGGATTGTCGTAGCCCCAATAGAAATTGGGGTTGCCGTAGAAGACGATGTCGCGGTGGTTCACGTGCTCCTGCAACGTCGCCTCGAAATCCTGCTGCTGGTAGATGCGGGTGTACCATTCATTGGCGGTGATGATGTTGATCTCGGCCGTCACGCCGATCTCGGCGAGCGCCGCCTGGATGAACTGCGCCGCGAGCGGGTGCGGGTCGTAATTCGGCGTGTCGAGCGTGAAGGTGAAGCCGTCGGGGTAGCCGGCAGCGGCGAGGAGCTCGCGGGCGCTGGCCGGGTCGTAGGCGTTCACGTCCGTGAGGTCGACATACCAGGGGTCCGTCGGCGGCACGAACGAGCCGATCAGCGTCCCATAGTCGCCCCACACCGCGCGGAGGAGCGCGGCGTTATCGATCGCGCGGGCGATGGCACGCCGGACGTCGGCATTGTCGAAGGGCGCGACGCGGTCGTTGTAGGCGAGCACCAGCTTGGTGGTGGACTGCCCTTCCGTCACCGTGAAGTCGGGATTGCCGGCGAACAGCGCCAGCGAGTCCGGGCTCTGCACCGAAGGGATGATGTCGATGGCGCCGGTGAGGAGCGCGTTGTTCAGGGCCGAGGCGTCGGTGAAATAGGTGAAGACCACCGAGCCGTTGGTCGGCGCTTCGCCCCAATAGCCGTCGAAGCGGTCGAGCGCGAGGGCTGAGCCGCGGCGCCATTCTGCGAGCTGATAGGGCCCGGTGCCGTCCTCGGCCGCGGTGATGTCCCCGGCGGCGTCGTTGACGATCCAGACGTAGCTGAGATTGTAGGGCAGCGCGATGGAACGCTGGGCGAGGTCGACCTCGACCGTGAGGTCGTCGATCACCCGGATGTCGGTGATGCCGGCAAGGCTGCTGCGGCGCGAGCTCTGGGACGTTTCCGCGGTCACGCGCTCGATGCTGTACTTCACGTCCGCCGCGGTCAGCGGGTCGCCCGAATGGAACGTCACGCCGGGCTGGAGCGTGAAGGTGTAGGTGAGCCCGTCCTCGCTGACGGCCGTGTTGGCCGCGAGGAGCGGCTCCACCGCGCCGGCATCGGTCAGCCGGAAGAGGCCTTCATAGACGTTGCCGTTGAAGGCCTCGTTGATGCCCTGCCCCGCACCCGCCGTGTTGTCGAGGTTCTGCGGCTCGTAGAGCGAGCCGATGACGATCTCGGCGTCGGGGTCGAAGGCGGCATCCTGCGCGAGGGCGACGGTCGCGGCGCCCGTCGCGAGAAGGAGCGCGACGACGGCGCGGCCTCCCTTCGGCCGGCTTCGGAATATGCCTTGGGATCGGGAATGCGTGGCCAGGGAAAGCTCCGTTTGCGTGAAACGTACGGAAGCCGCAGAGGCTCCCGAAGGTGGGCGGATAGTAGGTCCGCGCGTTCTCCGCCCCTTCGAACGCGATTGCGATTGTCGGATCGAACCGGGAAATTCAAACGCCGGCCGGGCGGCCGGACGAACCGGGATTTTCACGGGGGCCGGTTGCGCCGGGCGCGACAATGGATCGCCGCGCTGCCCCGCCGATTGGTCCTTCGGGATGCCGGCCGGAAGCACGGCGATACCTTAGACATGGTCTAAGCTATTGAAATCACCCGAATAAATAGTTGACGGCCGGGTTCGCTGTCGTCAGGACAGGCGCGCCGCGCTGCGGACGCTTGAACCGCGAGGCCTTGCCCCTCGCCGATTTGAGGACTCTCCGACATGACCCATGCTCTTCTCAAGGCGGGCACGCTGCTGGCCGCCACCGCCTTGCTCCCCGCCGTCGCGTCTGCGCAGGAAGGCCCGACGCCGGCCGATGTCGTCGCGACCTATGCCGCGATCGCCGAGGCCGCCTACACCGATGCTCTCACCACCGCCGAGGCCCTGCAGGTGGCCGTCGCGGCGCTGATCGCGGCGCCGTCCGAGGCGACGCTCGACGCCGCGAAGGAAGCCTGGCTCGCGGCCCGGGTGCCCTACATGCAGACCGAGGTCTACCGCTTCGGCAACGTCATCGTGGACGAATGGGAGGGCCGGGTGAACGCCTGGCCGCTCGACGAGGGCCTGATCGACTACGTTGCCGCCGCCTACGGCACCGAGAACGACCTCAACCAGTTCTACACCCTCAACATCATCGCCAACCCGACCATCAGCGTCGGCGGCGAGACCATCGACGCCACGACGATCACGGCGGAGTTGCTGGAGGACACGCTGCAGGAGCTCGGCGGGGTCGAAGCCAATGTCGCCACCGGCTATCACGCCATCGAGTTCCTGCTCTGGGGCCAGGATCTCCACGGCACTGAGGCCGGCGCCGGCGAGCGCCCCTTCACCGACTACGACGTCGCCAACTGCACCGGCGGCAATTGCGACCGGAGGGCCGCCTATCTCCAGGCCGCGACCGATCTCCTCGTCGCCGACCTCGAGGAGATGGTCGGCAACTGGCAGGACGGCGGCGCCGCCCGCGCGGCGATCGCCGACCCGACCGAGGGTCTCCGCGCCATCTTCATGGGCCTCGGCTCGCTGTCCTATGGCGAGCTCGCCGGCGAGCGCATCAAGCTCGGGCTCCTGGTCCACGACCCCGAGGAGGAGCATGACTGCTTCTCCGACAACACCTTCAACTCGCACTATTACGACGCGCTGGGAATCCGGAACGTCTATCTCGGCCGCTATGTCCGCATCGACGGCACGGTGGTCGAGGGGCCGAGCCCGGCCGATCTCGTGGCCGCGGCGAGCGTGTCGGTGAATGACGAGCTGGTAATGGCGCTCGACGCGACGATGGCGGCGATGACCGCGATGAAGGAGCGCGGCGAGACGGTCGAGGCCTACGACCAGATGATCGCCGAAGGGAATGCCGAGGGCAACGCGATCGTGCAGGCGACGGTGGACGGCCTTGTGGCGCAGACCGCGAGCATCGAACGGGCCATCGAGGCGCTCGACCTCGGCCCGCTGCAGCTCGAGCGGTCGCAGGCGCTCGACAACCCCGAGGCGGTGTTCGAATAGGCCGAGGCCGCCGTCCGATGGCCGTCGCGGGTTCGCCCTGCGCCAAACGCGACCCGGTGTCCCTCGCCCCGCGCGAGGGACGCCAGCGTGCTGCGGCCGTGATGGAACGGGCGATGAGATGCCACCCGACACCAGCCCTCCTCCTCCCCCCTTACGGGACTATTGCGTGGAGTGGCGCCGCGGCGGATCAGTTGCGGATAGCCCCATCAAAGACCTCCCTCCCCGGGCTTGACCCGGGGCCTAATGGCGGTTCCACCGACGCGGGATCGTTCGGATTCTCAACACTTCGGATTGGTGGATGGGCCCCGGGTCAAGCCCGGGGAGGAGTGAACTGATGGGCCGCGCTCCGACGAGAGGCCGAACCACACAACACTCCCCCTCTTGCGGTCTCCGGCCCGCCACCGCAGTCGGAGCTTAGCCAATGACGGCGAGATCAAGTAGCAAGGGAGTTCCGGCCTCGAGGTCTGTTCCCCCTCACCCGGATCGATCCGCTTCGCGGCTCGATCCGACCTCTCCCCGCCGGGGAGAGGTGAAGGGGGGCGGCTCAGGCCGTTGTGAAAAGGTCTCTCAAGGGGGAGGTAGGGGACGCGAGGTCCGGCGATGAGCCTCCTCGCGCGGCACGGCATCGGGCTCCTGTCCGTCGCGCTCGGCGTCGCAGCCATCGCTCTCGCCGCAGCCGCAGGCCCCGCTCCCGAGCGCGCGGACCTCGACCCGGCCGATCGCGAGCGGATCTACGGCATCAGTGCGCCGACCACCGACTTTGCCGCCGCAGAGAATTTCGAGGCCAATCCCGGGGGCGCGACCACGACGCGGCGCTTCGACCGCGACGCGTTCTCCCAGCCGGCCGAGAATCTGGACTTCGCGCGCCGGGCGGATTTTTCCGTCGGCAACGGCGTGTTCCGGAAGCTCTGGGTCTCGGCGCCTTCCTCCACCACGGCCTCGGACGGGCTCGGCCCGCTCTTCAATGCCCGCGGCTGCCAGGAGTGCCACATCAAGGACGGCCGCGGACACCCGCCGCTCCCGGGCGCGTCCGATGCCGTCTCCTTCGTCCTCGGGCTGTCGGGGCCTTCCGGAGAGGCGCCGTTTGCCTTCGGCGGCCAGCTCCAGGATTTCGCGGTCCCCGGCGTCCCGGCTGAAGGGACGGTCGCCGTCACCTATGCCGACGTGCCGCTGGTCCTTGCGGGCGGTGAGACCGTCGCCCTCCGCGACCCGACCTACACCGTCACGCCCGCGTTGCCGGGCGGCACGCTGCTCTCGCCGCGGATCGCGCCACAGATGATCGGCCTCGGGCTTCTGGAGGCGATCCATCCCGACGACATCCTTGCCGGCGCCGACCCGGACGATGCGAACGGCGACGGCATTTCGGGCCGCGTCCACTGGGTGACGGACCTCGCCACGGGAATGCCCGCCATCGGCCGGTTCGGCTGGAAGGCGTCGCAGCCGACGATCGCCGACCAGAGCGCGGTCGCCTTCTTCAACGACATGGGACTGTCGACGACGCTGATCCCGCACGGCGCGGGGGAGTGCACCGCGCTGCAGAGGGAATGCCTGGCGGCGCCCATCGGCGCCGACGAGGCCGGCGGCGAAGTCGAGGTTGCGGACGAGCTGTTCGACCTCGTCGTGTTCTACGCCGGCCATCTCGCCGTGCCCGCGCGCCGCGACTATGACGACCCGACCGTGCTCGCCGGCAAGGCGCTGTTCTACGAGTCGGGCTGCACCGGCTGCCACACCCCGAAATACGTTACCTCCAATGCCGACGACGTGCCCACGGAGCTGCGCCGCCAGCTGATCTGGCCCTACACCGACCTCCTCCTCCACGACATGGGCGAAGGCCTTGCCGACAACCGCCCCCAGGGCGACGCCACCGGTACCGAATGGCGGACGCCGCCGCTATGGGGCATCGGCCTGACCGGCGTGGTCAACGGCGACGCGGCAGGCTTCCTCCATGATGGCCGTGCACGCACGGTGCTGGAGGCGATACTGTGGCACGGCGGCGAAGCGGAGGCGGCGCGCGATGCGGTGGTTGCCATGACGCCTGAGGAGCGGGCGGCGCTGGTCCGGTTCCTGGAGTCGCTGTGATAGGCCCCAAACTCCCCTTGAGCCACAGCCCCCCACCCGAACCGGCTTTGCCGGTTCGACCTCCCCACGAGGGGGAGGTTCGGGGAGGCCGGCGCAGCGCCCGACCCGTACCCTCAGATCCCAGACGCAAACTCCGCTTGAGCCTCCCCTTGGTGGGGAGGCGGAAGGTTGCGACTGCAAGGAGCAAGCTTCGGCGGAGGGACGGCGGCAGCGGCGAACTGCTGGCTCACAGCCCCCCACCCGAACCGGCCTTGCCGGTTCGACCTCCCCACGAGGGGAGGTTCAGAGAGATCGCCGTGGAGCTGGGCGAGCACCGATGGGCTTGATGTCGCTTCTGGTGGCCTTGGTCGTCGCAACGGCGCCACTCGGGGCCGCAGCGCAGGAGAACGTCGTGGCGCCGCTGGAGGACGCGGCCTACACGGCGTTTGCCCTGCGTGCCCTCGACAACGCGATCGCCCCCGACATGGTCGCGCTGGCCGGGACGACCGCCACCCTCGAGACCGCCCTCGCCGCGTTCTGCTCCGCGCCGGCCGAGCCATCGCGCGAGACCGTCGACGACGCCTTCGCCGACGTCGCCCTCGCCTGGGCGCGGATCGTGGCGCTCCAGATCGAGCCGCTGCGGACCGACGCGCGGCGCGAGCGCTTCTTCTTCTGGCCCGATCCGCGCGGGATCACGCTGCGCCAGATCCAGCCGCTGATCGCCGAGCGCGACCCGACCGCGACCGACCCGGCAGCGCTGGCAGGGAAAAGCGCGGCCCTGCAGGGCCTCGGCGCCCTCGAATATCTCCTTTTCGGCACCGGCGCCGAGACGCTGGGGCAGCCCGGCGAGGACGGCGCCTTCCGCTGCGCCTATGCGGAGGCGATTGCCGCGAACCTCTCAGCGATTGCGACCGCGCTGGTCGCGGATACCGCCGCGGACAGCGCGTTCCGCGCCCTCGTCGCGGTACCCGGGGCGGAGAATCCGCTGTACCGCAACGCCAACGAAGCCACGATCGACATCGTTATGTCCGCCGTCACCGCGACGGAACTCGCCGACGACCAGATCCTGACCCCGCTGGTCGGCGGGACGCCCGCCGAGGCCCAGCCGCGGAGCGCGCCGCTGTGGCGGAGCAACCTCACGCTGCCCTTCCTGGGCGCGTTGCTGGCGATGCCGGCGGAGTTGTTCGAACGGTCCGACATCGCCGCGGCGCTTCCTGCGGGCCAGTCGTGGATTCCATCGCAGCTCCGCGGCGAGGCGGCGAACGCCGTGGCGCACCTCGCAGAGATCCCGCTCGAAGGCGGAGTGGAAACCATCGCCGCGGATGCCGCAAGCCGGCAGCACCTCGTCGTCGTCAAGCTCATCGCCGACAATCTCGAAGCGATCGCCGGGATCAACCTCACGGCCGCGCTCGGGATCGACCTTGGCTTCAACGCGCTGGACGGCGACGGCGGCTAGCTGGCAGAGCCCCCCGCCCGCCTGCGAGCCGCCGCACCCCCCCGCTTTCGTGGCGGAACCCCGACGCAAGCCTGTGTCTGCTGGGCAACGCCGAGCCGCGTTCCATCCGAAGAGCCTTCGTCAGGTAATCGCGTCGCCGTTCCAGATCGGCTGCAGCAGCTCCGGCCAAGCCAAAGACGAGACGGATGATTCCGCGATCCCGAGCCGGCTTGTGAACGTAAATCGTGATCAGCCGCGCGATCTCGGCATTCTTGACTCAAAGATGTAACCGGTTACACAAATAGCGATCCGCCGCGTGCGGAGAGAAAAGATGCCGGATGTCTGGTCTGGCACTGAGGGGAGGACGTCCATGAGACTAGTCGCTCTTGCAGCGGCTGCGCTGTCCGTTGTCTCGACGGCAGCGGCCGCACAGAACTTCACCATCGGCCTGTCGAATGGCTGGGTCGGGTCAGAATGGCGGACCCAGATGATCCAGGAAGCCCAGGCCGCCGCGGCGGCGTGGGCCGAGCGCGGCGTCAACATCACGCTCGTGATCCAGAGCTCGGACGTCGACGTCCAGGGCCAGATCGGCGCGGTGCGCAACATGATCAATGATGAGGTCAACGCGATCATCATCAACCCGAACAGCCCGACCGCGTTCGACCCGATCTTCGCCACGGCGGCGGAAGCCGGCATCCTCGTCATCGCGACCGACGCCGAAGTATCGTCGCCGGACGCGATCTATGTCGGCATCGACCAGACTGACTACGGCCGGAAGGGCTGCGCCTGGCTCGCCGAGACACTCGGCGGACAGGGCAATGTCGTCGCCATCCACGGCCTCGCCGGCCACCCGGCCAACGAGATGCGCGTCGCCGGGTGCCGCGAGGCGCTCGCGGCGGCGCCGGGGATCACGGTCCTCGCCGAGACCAACGCGAACTGGGACCAGGCTCAGGGCCAGCAGACGATGCAGACCCTCCTTGCGACCTACCCGCAGATCGACGGCGTCTACGTGCAGGACGGCATGGCCGCCGGTGCCTGGCGCGCCATCGTCTCTGCCGGCAAGACCGCCGACATCGTCGCGACCGGCGAGATCCGGAAGGACTTCCTCGATCTGTGGGCGGCCGGCGGCTACAACTCCGGCGCATCGGTGAACCCGCCCGGCGTCATGGCCTCCGCGCTAAACGTCGCCGTCCTCCGCCTCCTCGGCGAAGAGTTCCAGGACGGCATCTTCGGCGGCGTCTACGGGAACGCGCTCTTCCTCGACATCCCGTTCATCGACAACACCAACCTTGCCGATGCCGTCGCGGCGGCCGAAGGCCAGCCGGGCTACTGGTCCGTCACCTCGACGCTGTCGATCGATGACGCAGAGGCAATGTTCTTCAAGCCGTAAGTCCTCCCTGGACTGGACCGGGCGATCGCGGATCGCCCGGTCCATTTTTTTCTGCGGACCCGGCCGCTCGCGGCCGGCCGGCTAGCAACTTGCGCCGACGGTGGCGCCGCGCTTGTTTGTGGCTGAGTGACTGCTGAAGGCATGGCCGCGCTTCTCGAAATTGCAGGAGTAGCCAAGCGTTTCGGGGCCGTGACGGCGCTCTCCGACGGCGCCCTCCGCGTCGAGCGCGGCGAGATCCACGCCCTCCTCGGCGCCAATGGCAGCGGGAAGTCGACGCTCTGCAAGATCATCGCCGGCGCCGTCGCCCGCGATGCCGGCTCGCTCCGCCTCGACGGCGCGGACATCGCCCTCGGCCATCCCCGGGACGCCGAGCGCCATGGCATCGGCCTCTTCTACCAGGAACTTTCGCTCGTCCCGCAGCTCAGCGTCGCCGACAATGTCTTCCTCGGCCGCGAGCATCGCGGCGCCGCGGGCTTTCTGAGCGGACGCCGGAAGCGTGCCGAGTTCGCGAGGCTGACGGCGCGGTTCGCGCCTGTCCTCGGCCCCGGTTTCGCGGCCGGCACGCCCGTGGCGCGGCTCGCCGCCGACCAGCGCCAGATGGTGGAGATCCTCAAGGTGCTGTCGCGAAGGCCGCGGGTCGTCATCTTCGACGAGGCGACCGCGGCGCTCGATGCCCGGCAGGTTGCGATCTTCTTCGACATCCTCCGCGAGCTCCGCGCGGAGGGCGTCTCGTCGATCTTCATCTCGCACCGCATGGACGAGATCTTTGCCGTGTCCGATCGCATCACGGTGATGCGGAACGGCGCGACGGTCGCGACCTACGCGACGTCGGAGACCGATCAGAACACCGTCATCCATGC
This sequence comes from Bauldia sp., assembly GCA_050184415.1. GTDB lineage: Bacteria > Pseudomonadota > Alphaproteobacteria > Rhizobiales > Kaistiaceae > JADLGL01. The sequence goes on along the minus strand of JBFXAJ010000001.1, from coordinate 57,714 downwards.
GATGGTCGGCGACCTCCCGCTCCGCGAGCGGATCGAGCACAAGCGGCCGACGGCCTCCGCAACGCCGCGGTTGACGCTCGAGAATGGCGAGAGCCGCCGCCTCCACGGCGTGTCGCTGACGCTGCAGCCGGGCGAGATCCTCGGGCTCGGCGGCCTGCAGGGCCAGGGGCAGTCGTCATTGCTGCAGGGCCTCTTCGGCGCCCTCCCCTTCGCCCGCGGGGCGATTGCCATCGACGGCGAGCCGGTGACAGTCCGGTCGCCGGCGAGGGCCGTGCGCCACGGCGTCGCCTATGTCTCGGGCGATCGAGGCCGCGACGCGGCGCTCCATGACCGCTCGATCTTCGAGAACATTGCCGCGGCCGTCCTCGTCCGCGAGAAGCGCTTCTTCTTTTGGCCGCGGCAGCTGAAACCGCGCTTCGAGGACGCGCTGAAGGCGCTCGACACGCGCTACGCCTCGCTCAACGCGCCGATCGGGTCGCTGTCGGGCGGCAACCAGCAAAAAGTGTTCATCGCCCGCTGGCTGGCGACGGGGGCGAAGGTGCTGCTCCTCGACGACCCCGCGAAGGGCGTCGACCTCGCCGCGAAGGCCGATTTCTTCGCCCTCGCCCGCGGGCTCGCCTCGGAAGGCGCCGGCATCATCCTCTACGCCTCGGACGACGCCGAGCTCCTCTCGATCTGCGATCGCATCCTCGTCTTCAACAGCGGGCGCGTCACCGCGGAGCTCGCCGGACCCACGCTGACGAGCTTCCATCTCACCAAGGCCGCTTATGGAGAAGCGGCATGAGCCCGGTGTTGCGCTTCCTTCAGACCCGGGTCTGGCTGGTCACGCTCGGCGCGCTGGTCGTCCTCGTGACGGTGAACTGGATCCTCCAGCCGAACCTGATGACGCCGCGCGTCCTCGAATCGAACCTGACGGTGTTCCTGCCGATCGCGCTCGTCGCCATCGGCCAGACCTACGTCATCCTCGCCGGCGACATCGACCTCTCGGTCGGCTCGATCGTCTCGCTCGTCAACGTGGTGACAGTTACGCTGATCGGGTCCTTCGGCGGCGGCACGGGTGCCATCCTCGGCGGCATCGCCATCGGCATCGCGGTCGGACTCGCCTGTGGTCTTCTCAACGCGCTCCTCGTCGCGGTCCTCCGCCTCCAGGCCATCGTCAGCACCTTCGCGACCGGCATCATCTTCGGCGCGCTCGCCCTCCTCGTGATGCCGACCGCGGGCGGCTCGGTGCCCGCCGGCTACTGGCGCACCTATGGCGGCGACTTCCTCGGCATTCCGGTCGTCTACCTGATCTACGCGGCGTCGTTCCTGGTCATCGCCTTCATCGCCGCGCGGCCCTTCATCAAGCACGTCGCCGCGGTCGGCGGCAGCCGCACGGCGGCGTTCCAGACCGGGCTCAGCACCGTGCGCGTCCGCACCAGCGCCTATCTCCTCTGCGGCCTCTTCTCCGCTTTCGGCGCCCTCTGCCTCACGGGCGAGACCGCAAGCGGCGATCCGCTGCTCGGCCGGACCATCGCGCTCTCGTCGGTCCTTGCCGTGGTGGTCGGCGGCACGGCGCTTGCGGGAGGACGGGGCAGCGCCTTCGGCTCGGTCCTCGGCGCGATCGTGGTCGGCATGATCGCCAATGTCGTTTTCTTCGCGAGCCCGCCCTTCGAGTACCAGACCCTGATCCAGGGCCTCATTACCCTCGCCGCGCTCGCCGGCGGCGTCCTCATCGCCCGCGGCGAAAGCCGGCGGCGGAGGGGCACGCCATGACGCCGGCCGCGCGCCTGACCCACCCGCTCGTCCTCGCCTTCCTCTCGGTGCTGGTGATCCTCGGGATCGGCGAGTGGGTGTCGCCTGGCTTCGCGCAAGGCGACCAGGTCACGAAGCTGCTCACGGTGTCGGCGATCCTCGGCATCGTCGCCGCGGGCCAGTGCCTCGTGGTGATCGGCGGCCGCGAGGGCATCGACCTCTCGGTCGGCGCCCTGATCTCGCTCGGCGCGGTCCTTGCCGGCAACGTGATGTCCGGGTCGAATGGCGCCATCCTCCCGGCCTTCCTCGTCGCCGGCAGCGCGACGTTCCTGATCGGCATCGTCAGCGGCCTCGGCATCACCTTCCTCCGCATCCCGCCGCTCGTGATGACGCTCGGCATGATGGGCGTGGTCCAGGGCGCGCTCACCGTCATCACCCGCGGCATCCCGTCAGGCAACGCCGCGCCCGGACTGATGGCCTTCGTCAACGATCCGCTGCTGCTCGGCCTCCCCGGCATCCTGTTCGTGTGGGCGCTGATCGGGCTCCTGATGTGGTTCCTGCTCCGCCGGACCGAGCTCGGTTACGCGATCTATGCGATGGGCTCGAACGAACGCGCCGCGATCCTCGTCGGCCTTCCGGTGCGCCTCATCCGCGTCCTCCTCTACGGGCTGTCGGGCCTCTTCGCCGGGATCACCGGCGTCATCGTCATCGGCTACACCGGTAACAGTTTCGTCTCGGTCGGCGACCAGTATGTGCTGCCCTCGATCATCGCGGTGGTGATCGGCGGCGTGTCGCTCGCCGGCGGCACCGGCACCTATTTCGGCGCGATGCTCGGCGCGATCGCCCTCACGCTGCTGACGAGCGTGCTGACCACCCTGCAGCTCGAGTATTGGGGCCGCCAGCTCATCTTCGGCGCCGTCCTCGTGCTCCTGATGCTGCTCTACGGCCGCGCCGGGCGACAGCGGGTGTAGCGGATGCGGGGGGCCAACATCCGTCAGGTCGCCGAGCTTGCGGGGGTGTCCACCGCGACGGTGTCGCGCGCGCTGACCCAGCCCGAGCGCGTCGCGGAATCGACCCGGGCCAAGGTGCTCGAGGCGGTGCGGAAGAGCGGCTTCGTGCCGAACCGGCAGGCGGTCGATTTCCGCCGCCAGGCGACCGGCAACGTCGTCCTCCTCGTCCGCGACATCTCGAACCCGTTCTATCTCGACATCTATGGCGGTGTCGAAGAGCATGCTTTCGCCAACGGCTACCGCGTGCTGATGGGCGACGCCGCCGACGACGACGCCCGCGTCGGCCGCTATGTCGAGATGGTGCGGAACCGGCAGGCCGACGGGCTGATCCTGATGACGGGATGGCTCCCGGCCGCGGTCGCCGAGGGCAAGCTGCCGCCGATGGTGGTCGCGCTCGAGCAGCTCCCCGACCTTGATCTGCCCACCATCGCCATCGACAACCGGAAGGCCGGGCGCCTTGCGACCAACCATCTGATCGGGCTCGGCCATCGCCGCATCGCCCACATCACCGGACCGATGGGGCTGGTGATGTCGCGCGAGCGCGAGGAGGGCTACTTCTCGGCACTAGCCGCCGCCGGCATCGGCCGCGAGGCGGCTCTCATCGAGCACGGCAATTTCCACTACAGCTCCGGGCGCGACGCCGTCCGCTCGCTGACGCGGCGCGGCGAGGATTTCACGGCCCTGTTCGCCGCCAATGACGAGATGGCGCTCGGCGCGGTCAACGAATTGCGGGCGCTCGGCCTCCGCGTGCCCGAGGACGTCTCCGTCGTCGGCTTCGACGACGTCGTCTACGCCGAGTCCTGCGACCCGCCGCTCACCACCATCCGCCAGCCGCGCCGGGCGATCGGCAGCGAGTCGATGCGGATGATGATCGCCCTCCTCTCCGGCGAGGGCATGCCGCGGCAGATCGAAGCCGCCGTCGAACTCATCGAGCGCGCGAGCACGGCGCGCGCCAATCACGCAAGGCAGACGACCCCATGAGCAGCTTCACCCCGCGGCAGATTCTTCGCGTCGGCTTCGTCGGCGCCGGCTTCATCGCCCACTTCCACCTCCGTTCGCTGGTGGGTGTCCGCAATGTCGAGGTCACGGGCGTCTACTCCCCGACGCCGGCACGGCGCGAGAAGCTGGCCGCGGCCGTGGCGGAGCTCGGCCTCGGGAGCTGCACGGCCTACGCGTCCCTCGATGCGCTCCTGACCGCCGAGGACATCGACGCGATCTGGATCCTGTCGCCGAATCCGTCGCGGCTGACCGTGATGCGGGCGATCGCCGATGCGGTGACCTCAGGCCGGAGCAAGGTGTTCGCGGTCGCCTGCGAGAAGCCGCTGGGGCGCACCCTCAAGGAGGCGAAGGAGATGCTGGCGCTGGTCGAGGGCGCTGGGCTCAACCATGGCTATCTCGAGAACCAGATGTTCTCGACCGCGGTCCTCCGCGGCAAGGACATCATCTGGCGGCGCGCCGTTCCCGTCACCGGCCGGCCCTATCTCGCCCGCGCCGCCGAGGAGCATTCCGGCCCGCACGAACCGTGGTTCTGGCAGGGCACCGAGCAGGGCGGCGGCGTCCTCCTCGACATGATGTGCCATTCGGTCGAGGTCGGCCGCTTCCTCCTGACCGCGCCCGGCGCACCGCGGGACTCGCTGAGATTCAAGAGCGCGACCGGCGCGGTCGCCTCCCTGAAATGGTCGCAGACCCGCTACATCGAGGAGCTCAAGGCGCGGATGGGCGCCGGTATCGACTATGGCCGCCGTCCGTCTGAGGACTTTGCCCGCGCGATGCTGACCTTCGAGGACGAGTCCGGGCGCGAGGTCGTCGTCGAGGGCACGACCTCCTGGGCCTATGTCGGCCCCGGCCTCCGCATCCAGCTCGAGCTGCTCGGCCCCGAATACGCGATGGAGTTCTCGACCCTCTCGACCGGCCTCAAGGTGTTCATGTCGCGGCAGGTCAGCGGCGCCCAGGGCGAGGACATGCTGGAGAAGCAGAACGCCGAGATGGGACTGATGCCCGTGCCGGACGACGAGGCCGGCCTCTACGGCTACACCGACGAGAACCGCCACATGGTGGAATGCTTCCGCACCGGCCGGCCGCCGATCGAGACGTTCGCCGACGGCGTGGCAGTGATCGAGATCCTGATGGCGCTGTACAAATCGGCCGAGGAAGGGCGCACGGTCTACGCCGAGCAGGAGGATCTCACCGACTACGTGCCGGCGGTTGCGCGGCCGTGAGCAATGCTTGGCTCGTCGCGATGGAGGCACCCCGGCGGTGGTGCGCCGCCCCTTTTGGCCACTTGCCCAACTTTCGCGAGACCGTTGGGCAATGGACGCCGCGGAACTCTCCCACCTCTCCCCGGCGGGAGGCTGTTGCGTGGTTCGGTCGGTCGTCTGAGCACCGCCCATCAGTTCACTCCTCCCCGGGCTTGACCCGGGGCCTATTGGCCCCTCCACCAATCCGAAGTGTTGAGAATCCAGGTGATTCCGCATCGGTGGAACCGCCAATGGGCCCCGGGTCAAGCCCGGGGAGGTGGTCGTTGATAGGTCTGGCCGCAACTCATCCGGCGCCGCGCTACTTCGCGCAACAGTCCCCGCCCCGGGAAGGTGAAGGTGAGTCTTACCGCCAGCTTCACGGGGGTCTTAGCTTGGCGGATTGGAGAGCGGCGCTGGCAAAAACGACTTCGGCTGTAGAGAACGCGTCTAACGCTCGATTGGATTCCGAACCAGTATCCGTTCGGCCTGTCCGGCCGGCGCGATTGCCTGTTCGAGGTCGGCGATCGCCGCGTGGACGGCCCCGCCCGCGAGCCGTGCGCATAGCTGGTCGGCGGTTTCCGCAACGAACCGCAGGTCCCGCAGCAGCCCCGGGCTCCGCTCGCCGCGGCCGTAGCGCGCCAGCACGCGACCGCGGGCGATGATGAAGTCCATCCAGGGAAACGGCTCGGGCCGTTCGCGCCGCTCATAGGAGGCGGCGAAGCGGTCGACGTCGGCCCAGTCACCGCGCGACAGGGCCTCGTCGATCGCGCTGCGATAGAAGAAGCCGACATTATGGCTCAGCGACGTGTCGAGGGCGGCCTCGCCGTCGTCCATCAGCCGCTGCCTCTCGCTTGCATCGGAGGTCGTCGCTGCAAGGCCGGCGAGGATCGGGGGTCCGAAGGCGCGGAAGCCGATCTGCCGTGTCGCGTCGAGTGCTCGCTGGAAGATCTCGCGAGCCTTCGTGAGCTCATTCGTCGCCAGATAGACCTGGCCGAGCAGCGTCAGGCCCTGCCCTTCGAACCGGATGGTCCCGAGCTTCCGCCCGTCCTCCAGAAGCTGCTCGGCCGCCGCCTTCGCCGCCATCAGGTCGCCGGTCTCGAACAGCCCGAGGAAGAGCCCGCCGCGGGCAATCAGCAAGGCGCGCTGGTGGCCGACGCGCGCCGTCAGCTCCAGGGCGGCGCGAGCCTCGTCGAGCACGATCCGCATGCTCTTGTCGATGAAGTCGGTGTACGCGACCATCGCGTAATTCGCGGCCTCGACGCGCCGGAGGCCATGGGCGCGCGCCAGCTCGACGCTCTGCCGGAAGTAGCGGTTGGCGGTGAGGAACCGGCCGCGGGCGTACTCGGCATCCCCGAGCCCGCCCGCCGCCTGGGCCTCGAGTTCGGGCGACTGCGCCTTCCGCGCATGGTCGAGCGCCGCCTCATGCGATTTCAGGCAGAGCTCGATCTCGCCGAGGGCGAAATAGAGGTTGCCGCGGAGGTAGCTGATCCGCGACAGGAGGTCGTCGCGGCGCTCCTCGAGAGCCAGCCCCTCGGCCTCTGCCAGCACCGTGAGGGCGCGGTCGAGATGGTCCTCGATGCGGAGGCACTCGGCGATGCCGAGGACCGCACGGGCCCGGTCCGCCTTGCCGTCGGCCGCCGACACCGCGAGTTCATGAGCCGCCTTCGCTTCCGGAATCCGCCACAGCGCGTAAAGGAGCTCGCCGCGGAGGATCGTCAGCCCGTAGATATCGGCCCGACTCTGCGCCAGCGCCGCGCCGCGTTCGGCGAGCTGCAGCGCGCGCTGGTCACGATAGGCAGCCGCCTCGCCGCGCGCCGCCGCGAGGTAGGCGGCAGCGGCGCGCGGGTCCCCGGCGCCGGCCAAGTGGTCGGCGAAGGTCAGCGGATCGCGGTCCGCGAACCACTCCGCCGCCTGGCGGTGGAGCTCCTGCTTCCGCTTGCCGAGGAGCGAGCCGTTGATCCCCTCGCGGACGAGGGCGTGCGCGAACACCAGCTCGCCGCCGTCCGGCTGGACGAGATGGTGCCGGAGGAGGCGCCCGCAATCATAGTCCGGTGCCCCGATGAGGTGCCGGAGCGCGTCGATGGTGAAGCGCTGGCCGAGGACCGACGCGGCCTGGATCGCTTTCTTGTCGGTCGGATCGAGCATGTCGAGCCGGGCGAGGATGACGCTCTTCGCCGTCGGCGGCAGCTCGGTCAAGCCGGTCTCGCGAACGCCGCGGACCAGTTGCTCCAGGAACAGCGGGTTGCCGCCGGCCCGCGCCACCAGCGCCGCCGCCTCCCCTTCCGCCTCGATACCCTCCGCCCTCGCGAGCGACGTGGCCTCCGTGAGCGACAGCGGACCGAGCTCGACGATGGTCAGCGTGGCCTGCCGCAGCTCGCTGCGGAAGCTTCCATCGAGAGGGTCGCCTTCGATGCGCGATGTCGCCACGAGGAGCGCGGGGCATGCCGTAACGATTCCGGCGAGGTCGCCGATCCGCGACAGCGAGACGGCATCGGCGAGGTGAAGGTCCTCCACGGCGATGAGCGCCGGCGTCTGCATGCTGAGCCGGCGTACCAGCTCGCCTAGCGTCTCGCGTTTCCGGGTCTCGCGGGTCACTGGCTCCATCGCGCCGAAGACCTCTGCCTGCTCGCCGGTCGGCACGATGCCGAGGAGGTCCTGGAGAAAGACCGCGTCCTCGCGGTCCGCGAGCCCGGTCTCGACGGTCCGCCCGGCGGCTGCCGTCACCGCGTCGGGTCCGTCGGCGGCGCCGAGCATCAGCAGGCTCCGGGTCAGGGCGCTGATCGGGTCCCGGTCGGCGCTGGTGCCGAAGTCGCGGACCTGGACGTGATGGACGGCAAAGCCGGCGTGCCCCGCGCTCGCCTCGATCGCCTCGACCACGCGCGTCTTGCCGATCCCGGCCTCGCCGCGGATGTAGACGACCTGACCGCGGCCGAGGTCGCGGCAGGCGGTCATCGCCGCCTCGACCATCCCGAGTTCGACCCGCCGTCCGGTGATCGGCGGCCGTTCGATCGCCTCGGACAGCGCGAGGAGGCGCCAGACCTGCTCGGGCTTCGGCAGGCCCTTGATGGGCAGGATGCCGACGTCGTCGACCGCGGCGCGCGCGCCGAGGCCTCGGCGGACCGCATCCGAGATGAAGACTTCGTCCGCCGGCGCCCGTTCAAGGAGTCGCGCGGCGAGGTTCACGGCGTCGCCGATGACGGTGTACTCGCTGTGCTTCGCGCTCCCGGTGCTGCTCGCCACCACGTCGCCGGCGGCGACCGCGACATGGACCCGGAGCAGCCGCCCGACCTTCGCGGTCAGCGTCGTCATCGCCTCGCGGATCGCGAGCGCCGCGCGCGTCGCCCGCTCGATGTCGTTGCCATGCGCGACCGGCGCGCCGAAGACGCCCATGACCGCATCGCCGATGTGCTTGTCGACATGGCCGCCATAGGAATCGACGATCGAGTCCAGCGCATCGAAATAGCTCTGGAGCAGCCCGTGCATTCCTTCCGAGCCGAGCTCGTTCGCGAGCGCGGTGGAGCCGACGAGATCGGCGAACAGGATGCTGACCTGGCGTTTCTCGCCCTCGGGCAGCGGTGCGATTGTTGCGGGAGACGGCGCCAGCCCGGCGATCGCGTCGAGCAGCTTCCGGCGGTCGCCGATCGCGACGACGCCGATCTCGCGGAGGTCATCCGCGGTCAGCCTGGGCAGCACTTCGCCATCGACGCCATGCTGCCGGAAGGCGTCGGCATATTTTCCGAGCGCAAGGCCGTCGAGCCAACGCGTGATGTCCATGCGGGCGCCGGAAACGTTGTGAACCGGGCGGTTCGGGCGGAGGAGACTATCACGGCGCCGGAGGGCCCGCAGCCGGCCGCCTCGAAGCGCTTCGGATCGGATATCCTGCCGGGCAATGCGGTGTGAGTCGCTCCGAGGTCCCGGCCGATGCGCACGCTCCTCGCCCTCCTCATCCTCCTTGCCGCATCAGTCGCGGCGCCCGCGCAGCGCGTCGATCCGGTGGCGCTCGAGGCCGCGTTCCAGGCCTGGCTGCAAGCGACGCTGTGGCCGGATGCGGAGCGGAACGGCATCTCGCGCCGGACCTTCGACGCAGCCTTCGCCGGCGTGACCCTCGACCTCGGCCTGCCGGAGCTGCTCCTTCCGGGAGCGGCCCCAGATGGCCCGGCGATCGACCAGGCCGAGTTCCGAAGCCCCGCCGCCTATTTCCGGGAGGACTATCTCGCGACCGCCGTGCGGGCCGGCCGCGGCCTCCTTGGCGAGTGGCGGGACACGCTCGCGGCCGTCGAACGCCAGTTCGGCGTGCCGGGCCCGGTCGTCCTCGCGGTGTGGAGCCGCGAGACGGCCTACGGCGCGGTCGACCTGCCCGAGGACGGCATCCGCGCCCTCGCCACGCACGCCTTCACCGGCCGCCGCCCCGACCATTTTCGGCCGGAGCTGATCGCGGCGCTCGTGATGATCGAACGCGGCGACATCGATCGCAGCGCGATCCGCAGTTCATGGGCGGGTGCTCTCGGCCAGCCGCAGCTCCTGCCGTCGAGCTACCTTCGCTTCGCGGTCGATTTCGACCGCGACGGCGATCGCGATGTCTGGGGGTCGGTGCCCGACATCCTCGCGACGATCGCCAATGTGCTGGCGCAAAGCGGCTGGCAGGCCTCGGAGCCGTGGGGCGTGGAGACCAGCCTCCCCGCGCCGGAGTTCTGCGCGATGGAAGGGCCGACGCGCGGCGCGACGAATGCGGAATGGCGGAGCCTGGGCTTCGCCGTCCCAGGCGCGCTCGGTCCCGATCGGGCGACGCGCTTCCTGCTCGCGCCTGCCGGAACGCTCGGTCCTGCCTTCCTCGTGAGCCAGAATTTCTATGTCGTGAAGGAGTACAATTTCTCCGACCTCTACGCGCTCTACGTCCTCCATCTCGCCGACCGGATCGCCGGCGCGGAGGGGTCGTTCGCAACCGGCTGGGCGGCGATCGAGGCCCTTGATCACGGCGAGATCCAGCGCATGCAACGCCAGCTCGAGGCTCTCGGATATGACGTCGGCGGCGCCGACGGGCTGGTCGGCTTCCGCACCCGGGTCGCGATCGGCGCCTATCAGCGGAGCGCGGGACTGCCGGTCACCTGTTTCCCGAACGCGGCCGTGTTCCGGTCGCTGGGGTAGCAGTTCCGCCGGCGCCCTTGCGAGGGCGCCGACGGTCGTTGCGAAAGTCGCGCCTACGGCGCCTCGTAGATGCCCTCGAGGGGCAGGAAGGCGAGGCCGTTGTTGGCGTTCATCGGGATCACGAGCTGGTGGGCGCCCGCGTCGTAGCACATGGACGCCGCGCTCGGGATGCCCTGGGCGATCAGCACCGACGCCTCGCCGGGCCGGATCATCGACACGCCGCCATTCTGGACGGAGCTGATGAATTTGGTCCCGTCGGGCATGATGACGAGGCCGTCATTGCCCGCCATCGAGGCGTTCTCGGTCAGGAGGAGCTCGCCCGTGGTGCTCCAGGTGAAGACCGTGTCGCCGCCGCCGACGGTGACGATCGTGCCGTCCGGGTTGATGGCGATGCCGTTCGGTCCGTTCGGCGGCTGGCCCTGCTCGGCCGGGGTCGGCACGAACTCGGAGAGCTCGCCGTCGGGCGTGATCTTGTAGATCCGGCCCATGGCGCCCGACACGGTGGCGTAGATCGTGCCGTCCTCGGCGACCTCGATGTCGTTGAAGGCGGGGGCGTCGAAGGCCCAACGATCGACCGGCTCGCCGGTGGCCATGTCGAACATGGCGATCACCGCGGTCTGCGGCAGGTTCTGGCCCGGATTGGCCGGGTCGGGCGTGCCGCCGTCGCGATCGGCGAGATAGAGGATGCCGTTCATGATGTCCGAGCCGAGGGGCTCGTTGAGGATCAGCGGCGTCGTCATCTGGGTGTCGCGCTGCTCGCCGGGGTTCTGGATGCCGATCCAGCGCGGCGTGTGCACGGTGCCGTCATGGTTGATGAGGGCGATCCAGGCGTTGTTGGTCTGCACCGCCTGGCCGACGCCGCGGTTCGGGGCGACGATGAGGTCCATGACCGGATCGTAGGAGCAGCTCTCCACCGAGTAGAGCGCGCCATACATGCGGACATGGTCGTCCATCGGCACGAAGGCCGGCGGGTTCTCGGCGTCCGGCCGCGGCGGGGCGATCGGCTGGCCGACGGGATTGCCGACATAGTACGGACGAGGCGGCGGGGGCGGCTGCTGCGCGGGAGCCGGGGCCGGCGCGGGTGCGGGCGCTTGCGCCAGCACGGCGCTGGCGCCGATCCCGACGATGAGGACCGCGGCACCTGTGAGTAGGATTCCCTTCACTGGCTTCCTCCTTCTGGCTTTGTCATTGTTGTGTGCTTGCTGCTGCCTTGCAGCGGGATCGACTATAGACGGCGGTTCGGCCGCTGTCGCGACGCCGCGAACCTCGCCTTTGCCCGGGGTTTCGGGCCGTCAGACCGCCATCTTCTCGGCGTCGGCGAAGTCAGCCGGGGTGTTGAGATTGGCAAATGCCCTCGACGTCCAACCGGCGGCTGCAGCATCCACAACCGCCGCGCCGAGATCCGCGCAAACCCGCTCGAGCTTCCTACGGCCGGCCGCAAGGTGCTCCGCCAGCCGTTGACGGGACGACGACCGCCACAGCCCCACGGTCGGCTGCAGCCGGCCGCCGGAGCGGACGATGGCGGCCGGAGCCTGCGATGCGGACAGGGCCTCGCTGAGCCGCGCGACAAGATCGAGCGGAAGGAAGGGCGTATCGCAGGGAACGACGGCAAGGGCCGCCACCCCCTCCGCGGCCGCTGCCGCGAGCCCGGCGACGATGCCGGCGAGCGGACCATTGCCCTCGCCGTCGCCGGACGCGTCGTCAATGCAACGATAGCCGAGCGTGCGGAGTCCGCCCGCCTCCCCGCGTACGCTGATCCAGAGCCGTTCCACCTGTGGCTCGACCCGTTCGATGACGTGGCGGACGAGCGGCTTGCCAAGCAGCGGACGGAGCGCCTTGTCACCCCCGAGGCGCCGCGCAGCGCCGCCCGCAAGCACCAGCCCGGCGATGGGTCCGAAGGGGGTCAGGACCATTGCAGGCGGCCCTCACTGACGAGCGTCCCGACGAAATCGGCCAGCGCCGAGACATCGTCGCGGCGGAACGTCGGCAGGCGGGGATGCGCCGGGCCATCGCTGGCCAGCGCAATCGTGTCCCCGTCGTCCGGCAGCGGATCCGACGCTTCCGGCGCGCGGATCTCGATCCGCTGCATCGGGAGCGTCTTGAGGCCTTCGACGAGGACGAGATCGACCGGGGAAAGCCGGCTCACGATGTCACGGAGCTCGGCCAGCATGTCGGTGTCGCCGGGGCGCTCGTGAAGGATCGCCCAACGCGCGTCGGACAGCATCACGACCTCGACCGCCCCGGCCTCGCGATGCGCGAACGTGTCCTTGCCGGGCCGGTCGAGATCGATGGCGTGATGGACGTGCTTGACGGTGGAGACCCGCAGACCGCGCGCCCGGAGCTCGCGGACAAGGCGCGTCAGGAGCGTGGTCTTGCCGCTGTTCTTGTACCCGGCGATCCCAAGCACCTGCATCGCTACGCTAACCCCATTCGCCGCGCGCGGCTGCGTTCCCGGCGCCCATAGCAGCCGCGCAAACTGGCGGAACGCCTAAATTATCGCGTCCGGCTGCATAGACATTGGGCTTGCCGCCCATCTGCGCAGAAAATAGCCTTCAGGTGAAGTTCGACCGGTTCGCACCGGTCCAAAGCCCGGGCCGACGATGGCCGGGGCATCAGCCGCCAGGGCCAACGCCGGCCCTCCGATCGGCACCAGCATTCCCGACTCATGGCCGCAAGGCCGCACCCGAAGACGGGTGACGAGCACCGCCGCTCTCCGAGGACCAGACCGCAACGCGGCCGCACTCGGCGAGAGGCTCATTCACGTCCGGCCGCGGCCGAAGGAGAACCGAACTCGATGACTGCCGATCCGTTTGATGGCGCCAAAGGCCCCTCTGATAAGGATGTGACGACCGGCGCACCGGCGAAGTCCCGGTCCGGACTGAGCCGGCGTACCCTCCTCAAGGCGAGCGGCACGGCCGCCCTCCTTTCGGCCATCAAGACGACCTTCCCGAGCGGCGCGTTCGCCCAGGGCGCAGGCCCCGAGACGACCCGCGCCGTCCTCGGCTTCATCGCGCTGACCGATGCCTCGCCGCTGATCGTCGCCCTCGAGAACGGATACTTCGCCGAGGAAGGAATGCCCGACGTCGAGGTCGTGAAGCAGGCGTCCTGGGGCACGACGCGCGACAACATCGTGCTCGGCTCGGCAGGCGCCGGCATCGACGGCGCCCATATCCTGACGCCCCTGCCCTACCTGATCTCGTCGGGCGCGGTGACGCAGAACAACGTACCGCTGCCGATGTACATCCTCGCCCGGCTCAACCTCGACGCCCAGGGCCTTTCGGTCGCGTCCGCCTACCGCGATCTCGGCGTCACAATCGACGCCACGCCGCTCCGCGCGCGCTTCGCCGAGATGAAGGCCGCCGGCGGGTCCCCGACCGTTGCGATGACCTTCCCCGGCGGCACGCACGATCTCTGGATCCGCTACTGGCTCGCCGCGGCCGGCATCGACCCCGACAACGATGTCTCGACGATCGTGGTGCCGCCGCCCCAGATGGTGGCGAACATGCGCGTCGGCACCATGGACGCGTTCTGCGTCGGCGAGCCGTGGAATGAACAGCTCGCCACCGAGGGCATCGGCTTTACCGCCGCCAACACCGCCGAGCTCTGGAATCGGCATCCGGAAAAATCGTTCGCCATGCGGGCGGACTGGGTCGACGCCAACCCGAACGCTACCCGCGCCCTCCTCCGCGCCGTCCAGCGCGCCCAGATGTGGTGCGACGACATGGCGAACAAGGAGGAACTGGCCGACATCGTCAGCGGCCGCGCGTGGTTCAACGTCCCCGCCGCCGACATCGTCGACCGTCTCCGCGGGGACTACGACTATGGCGACGGCCGCGTCGTCACCGACAGCCCGCACCTCATGAAATTCTGGCGTGACCACGCCTCCTATCCGTTCCAGAGCCACGAGAAGTGGTTCCTGACCGAAGACATCCGCTGGGGCTACTTCCCGCCCGAGACCGACACCGACGCGATGATCGCGGCCGTCAACCGCGAGGACATCTGGCGGGCTACCGCCGCCGAGATCGGCGCCGCTGCGGAAGACATCCCGGCCTCCACCTCGAGGGGGGTCGAGACTTTCTTCGACGGCAAAACATTCGATCCGGCCGATCCCGGCGCCTACCTCGCAAGTCTTGCGATCAAGCGCGTCTGAGCCTTCAGGAGACTGCCATGCCCGCCACCTCGACCACGCTGCCGATCGAGCGCCCCCAATCCGGCACCCAGATCGTCGTGCTGCCGACGCCGGCGCCCCAAACAAGGACGCGGCCGTCGCGGCTCCTCGCGCTGCAGCGCGTCCTCACCGGGCGCGTCGCGCCCCCGCTGATCACGCTCGCGGCGCTGGTCGCGCTGTGGGAGATCCTGTGCAGCCAGCCCGGCGCCGGTCTGCCGCCGCCGAGTCAGGTCATCTCCGACACCTGGGCGCTGATCACCGACCCGTTCTACCGCGGCCGCGGCATTGATCAGGGCATGTTCTGGCAGGTCATGGCGAGCCTCCAGCGCGTCGCGATCGGCTTCGCCATCTCGGTGGTCGTCGGTATCGGCCTCGGCGCGCTGGTCGGCAATTCTCGCTGGGCGATGCGCGGCCTCGATCCGCTGTTCCAGGTGTTGCGGACGGTGCCGCCCCTGGCGTGGCTGCCGCTGTCGCTCGCAGCGCTAAGAGACGGCAACACCTCGGCGGTGTTCGTGATCTTCATCACGGCGGTGTGGCCGATCATCATCAACACCGCAGTCGGCATCCGCAACATCCCGGAAGACTATCGCAACGTCGCCCGGGTGCTCCGCCTGTCGCCGATGGAATATTTCGCCAAGATCATGGTGCCGGCGGCAGCACCCTACATCTTCACCGGCCTTCGCATCGCCGTCGGCCTGTCGTGGCTCGCGATCGTCGCCGCGGAGATGCTCATCGGCGGCGTCGGGATCGGCTTCTTCATCTGGGACGCGTGGAACTCCTCCCGGATCTCCGACATCATCCTCGCCCTCGTCTATGTCGGCCTGATCGGCTTCCTCCTCGACCGCCTCGTGGCGCTCGTGGCGCGGCTCGTCACGCGCGGCACCGCCTCGACCTAAGGAGAGAACGATGACCAACACGAAGTATCTCTCGGTCGAGCTGGTCGACAAGCGCTTCGACCGCGGCACCACCTCGACGGAGGTCCTCCGTCAGGTCTCCTTCGTGGTCGACCGCGGCGAGTTCGTCTCGATCATCGGCCATTCCGGCTGCGGGAAGTCGACCCTCCTCAACATCGTCGCCGGCCTGACGGAGGCCACCAGCGGCGTCGTCCTCCTCGACAACCAGGTGGTCGATGCCCCCGGACCCGATCGCGCCGTGGTGTTCCAGAACCACTCCCTGCTGCCCTGGCTCACTGTCTACCAGAACGTCCGCCTCGCGGTGGACAAGGTGATGGGCGGCAAGAGCCGCGCCGAGCGCCACGACTGGACGATGCGCAACCTCGAGCTCGTCCAGATGGCACAGGCTGCGGGCAAGCGGCCGGCCGAGATCTCCGGCGGCATGAAGCAGCGCGTCGGCATCGCCCGCGCGCTCTCGATGCAGCCGAAGGTGCTGCTCCTCGACGAGCCGTTCGGCGCCCTCGACGCGCTGACAAGAGCGCATCTCCAGGACCAGGTGATGCAGATCCATGCCGAGCTCGGCAACACGGTCCTGATGATCACGCACGACCTCGACGAGGCGGTGCTCCTGTCCGACCGGATCATCATGATGACCAACGGCCCCGCCGCCCATATCGGCGAGATCCTCGAGGTCCCGATCGCCCGGCCGCGGCGCCGCCTCGCCCTCGTTTCCGACCCAACCTACCTCCGCTGCCGCGCCGCGGTGCTGAAGTTCCTCTACGAACGTCACCGGCTGGTGGAGGCCGCCTGATCGTGCGCGACGCGGTCGCCCCTCCGTCGGCCAACCGCAGCGGTCGTCACCGCGAGCGGCTCGTGGTGGTGGGCAACGGCATGGCGGCGGGTCGGACGCTCGAGCACCTCCTCGCCGCCGCGCCCGACGGCTACGACGTGACGATCTTCGGCGCCGAGCCGCGGGTGAACTACGACCGCATCATGCTCTCGCCGGTCCTTGCCGGCGAGAAGAGCTGGCGCGACATCGTCATCCACGATCCGGCCTGGTACGAGCGCCACGGCATCGACCTTCGTGCCGGCAGCCGTGTCACCGCGATCGACCGCGACCGCAGGACGGTGACCGCGGCCGACGGCAGCGTCACCGCCTACGACCGGCTCCTCCTTGCCACCGGGTCGGACCCCATCGTCATTCCCGTCCCCGGCCGCGACCTCCCGAGCGTCCGCGTCTATCGCGACATGGACGACGTGGACGCGATGCTGGGGGCGGCTGCGGGCGGCGGCTCCGCCGTCGTGATCGGCGGCGGCCTCCTCGGCCTCGAGGCCGCCGCGGGACTTACGTCGCGCGGGATGGACGTCACCGTCATTCACCTCGCCCCGACCCTGATGGAGCGGCAGCTCGACCCGGAGGCCGGCCGGCTCCTCGAGGACGAGCTCGGCCGGCGCGGGATCGTCGTGCGTACCGGCGCCAACACCAATGCGATCCACGGCGAAGCGGACGTGACCGGCGTCCTCCTCGACGACGGCACCGTCATCCCGGCGAGGCTCGTCGTGATGGCCGTCGGCATCCGGCCAAGCACGGCGCTGGCGAAGGCCGCCGGCCTGGCGGTCAATCGCGGCGTCGTCGTCGACGACGGGATGGCGACCAGCGACCCCTCGATCCTCGCGGTCGGCGAATGCGTCGAGCATCGCGGTACGTGCTACGGTCTGGTCGCACCGCTCTACGAGATGGCAAAGATCGTGGCCGCCCGGATCGCGGGCGACGGCACAGCGAGCTATGCCGGCTCGACGATCTCGACCAAGCTGAAGGTCACCGGCATCAACGTGTTCTCCGCCGGCGACTTCGCGGCCGGCGAGGACCGCGAGGAGATCGTCATCCGCGACCATTCGCGATCGCTCTACCGCCGCCTGGTGATCCGGGACGGCAGCCTCTGCGGCGCCGTGCTCTATGGCGAGACCGGCGATGGGGCGTTCTTCCTCGACCTCGTGCAGAAGCGATCGCCGATCGCAGATCTGCGCGAGGCGCTGATCTTCGGGCCGGCCTATGCGGAGGTGCAGGCAGCGTCAGCGCCTGCGGCCGGGTTGCAGTCCACGCTCGAGGCTCGCGTGATGACGAACTCCGCGGCTGCGTCGGACCTCGCGGCTGCCTGAGGCCGATCCGATCGTGGGAAGGACTATCCACACCCCTCTTCCCGGCCTTGAGCCGGGACCCATTGGCCCAGCGCGCCGGCACTTCGGCCGTTGGGCGTCAGGTCGCGCCGGAACCGTCGGCGGCCGCTCGAAGGCCGAGACCTCAGCAGTCGTCCCACCTTCCCAGCGGGCGGAGCCCGTTCGCGTGGGGGGCCGGACCCCCGCAGACCCGCGCAACCGCCGTCCCCCCACCGAAGCTTGCTCCTTACAGTCGCAACCTTCCGCCTCCCCGCGAGTGGGACGCTCAAGCGGAGCCCGCCGCAACCGCGGAACCAGACGGCGCACGCCCTCGCAGCACACTCCGCTGAACCTCCCCCTGGTGGGGAGGTCGAACCGGCAACGCCGGTTCGGGTGGGGAGCTGGAACCGACAGACGGCAATCCCCCACCGCACACGCAGAACAGGCATGACCACCATCCGCACCACCTGCCCCTATTGCGGCGTCGGTTGCGGCGTGCTTGCGACGCCGGGCCCTGACGGCAGCGTCGCCATTGCCGGCGATCCGGAGCATCCGTCCAATTTCGGCCGCCTGTGCTCGAAGGGATCGGCGCTCGGCGAGACGGTGGGACTCGAAGGGCGGCTGCTCCATCCGGAGATCGAGGGGCGGCGCGCCACCTGGGACCAGGCGCTCACGCTGGTCGCGAACCGCTTCGCGGAGACGATCGTCGAGCATGGGCCGGACGCGGTCGCCTTCTACGTCTCGGGCCAGCTCCTCACCGAGGATTACTACGTCGCCAACAAGCTGATGAAGGGCTTCATCGGCTCGGGCAACATCGACACCAATTCGCGGCTCTGCATGGCGTCGTCGGTCGCCGGCCACCGCCGTGCTTTCGGAGCCGACACCGTTCCCGGCACGTACGAGGATCTCGAGGAGGCGGACCTCGTCGTCCTCGTGGGCTCGAACCTCGCCTGGTGCCATCCGGTGCTCTTCCAGCGCCTGATGGCGGCGCGGGAGAAGCGCGGCACGAGGATCGTGGTGGTCGATCCGCGGCGCACCGCGACCGCCGAGGGCATCGACCTGCACCTCCCGATCCGCCCCGGCGGCGACGTCGCCCTCTTCAACGGCCTCCTCGACCATCTCTGGCGCAGCGGCGCCACGGACGACGACTACGTCCGCGACCACACCACGGGACTGCATGCGGCGCTGGAGGCTGCCGCCGCCTCGGTCGATGCAGGCCTTGCGAGGCTCACCGGCCTAGGCGCAGATCTGCTGCGGCGATTCTACGAGCTCTTCGCGGCGACGCCGCGGGTCGTGACCGTCTACTCGCAGGGCGTGAACCAGTCGGTCGTCGGCACCGACAAGGTCAACGCGATCATCAACTGCCATCTCCTGACCGGCCGGATCGGCAGGCCCGGCGCCGGGCCTTTCTCGGTCACGGGCCAGCCCAACGCGATGGGCGGCCGCGAGGTCGGCGGCCTCGCGAACCAGCTCGCGGCGCATATGACGATCGAGGATGCCACGCACCGGAGCATCGTCGCGGACTTCTGGAAGGCGCCGCGGATCGCCGACCATGCCGGGCTCAAGGCGGTCGATCTTTTCCGTGCCGTCGGCGACGGCCGGATCAAGGCGCTGTGGGTCATGGCGACCAATCCGGTCGACTCGATGCCCGATGCCGATGCCGTGCGCGCTGCCCTCGCCGTCTGCCCCTTCGTCGTGGTCTCCGACGTGATCCGCCACACCGACACGACGGAATGGGCGGATGTGCTGCTGCCCGCCGCGGCGTGGGGCGAGAAGGACGGCACGGTCACCAATTCGGAGCGCCGCATCTCGCGCCAGCGGCCGTTCCGCGCGCCGGCCGGCGAGTCGCGGCCCGACTGGTGGATCGTTGCCGAAGTCGCCCGCCGCATGGGCTTTTCGCCGGCTTTCCAATTCGACGGGCCAGCCGCCGTGTTCCGCGAGCACGCCGCGCTATCCGCCGCCGGGAACGGCGGTACGCGCGACTTCGACATCGGCGCCCACGAGGCGCTCGGCGATGCCGGCTACGACACGCTCGCGCCGTTCCAATGGCCCGCGCCGAAGGGCTCGGCGCACGAAGGCGGCAGGTTCTTCGCCAAGGGCGGATTCTTTACACCGGACCGCAAGGCTCGCTTCGTCCCGACCGTTGCGGCCACGCCCACGGCACCCTCCATCGCCAGCGGGATGCTGACGCTCAACACCGGCCGGGTCCGCGACCACTGGCACACGATGACCCGGACCGGCCTGTCGCCCCGGCTGTCGACCCACATTGTCGAGCCATTCGTGGAGCTCCACCCGTACGACGCGGCTGCCGCCGGGATCGTGCCGGACGCGCTGGTCGAGATCGCGAACGAGCGCGGCCGGGCGATCGGCCGGGCCCTTCTTGCCGAGGGGCAAGCCAGGGGATCGGTCTTCATGCCGATCCACTGGACCGACCGCATGGCGAGCCACGGGCGGGTCGACGCGCTGGTCGAGGACCGCACCGATCCCCATTCCGGCCAGCCCGGCCTGAAGGAAGACCGCGTGCGCGTCGCGCCCTTCCGGGCCGCCTGGTACGGCTTCGCCGTCCTCGACGAACGGCCACCACACATCGATGCGTCCTATTGGGCCATGGCCAAGGCGCGCGGCGGCTTCCGCATCGAGCTTGCCGGAGATGCCGAGCCGGCAAACTGGAGCGATTGGGCGGCGACGCTCCTCGGCGCCCCCGCTTCCGCCGGTCTCCTCGCCTATCATGACGCCGTGCACGGACGGCATCGCTTCGCCCTGTTCGACGGCGAACGGCTCGCGGGCGCGGTCTATGTCGATCGCCGGCCGCTCGCGATCAGCCGCAGCTTCGCTACGACCGGGCTCGCCGAGCGCTACGCGACGGCGAGCCAGCGCCTCGGGCTCCTCGCCGGCCGCCCGGGCGCCGATCGGCCCGACCCCGGTCCGATCGTCTGCAGCTGCTTCGAGGTCGGCATCAACCAGATCGCGGCCGCGATCGCGGACCGCGGCTGCCGCACGGTCGAAGCGATCGGGAGCGCGCTGCGGGCCGGCACCAATTGCGGGTCCTGCCGGCCGGAGATCGCGCGGATCATCGCCGCGCAGGCTGGGCCCCCCGTGCCCGCGGAGGCGCGCTGACATGGCCGTCGCGACCTTTCCGCGGATCGATGACCGCGGCTGCGATGAGGAAAGCGCCGACACGCCAGTCGATGTTTTTCGCGCCGCGCTCCTGTCGATGATCGCTCCGACGACGGGCACCGAGGTGCTGGCACTCGCCGACGGCATCGGCCGGATCATCGCGGCCGACATCCGGTCTCCGATCGCGCTGCCCGGGTTCGACCGCGCGGCGATGGACGGCTTCGGAGTCGGTGCCGGCGACCTGTGCGAGGGCAAGCTGCTCCGGATCGCCACGTCCTCGGAATCGCTCTCGGAAGGGACGGCGGTGCGCCTTCACACCGGCGGCGCCATCCCTCGCGGCGTCGTCGCGGTGGTACGCCGTGAACGGGCGGCCGTGCAGGGCGAGATGGCAAGGCTCCGGGAATCGATCCTGCCCGGTGCCGACATCCGGCGCCGCGGCGAGGATTTCCGCGAGGGCACGACCATCGCCCGGGCCGGAGCCGCGATCGACGCGCGCCTCACCGCCCTTCTCGCCGCGTGCGGCATCGCTGAGGTCACGGTGCGCCGGCGCGTGCGCGTCGCGGTCCTGTCGACCGGCAACGAGCTTGTCGGCCGCGACGGCGCGCAGCCGCCGGTCCACGACTCCAACCGCCCGATGTTGCTCGCCCTTCTGGCCGGTCCCGGCGTCGAGATGATCGACGGCGGGATCGTCGGCGACGACGCCGCCGCGCAGGCCGACCGGCTGAGGGATCTCACGAGCCGGGCCGACCTGATCGTCTGCACCGGAGGTACCGCCGGCAGCCCCGCCGACGTCCTGCCGGACGCGATCGCTCGCGCGGGCGGAACCGCGCGTGCCTGCCGATTGGCTCTCCGGCCCGGCCGCCCGATCCTCCTCGGCCGGATCGGACGCGCGGTGCTGCTCGGCCTGCCCGGGAACCCGCTCGCCGCGTTCGTCACCGCGCAGCTTTTTGCGGGTCCTGCTATCGTGGCGCTCGCCGGAGGTCGCCGTCACCATTCGCCCGCCGGCCAGCCGGCGTCGCTGGCCGAGCCGCGGCGCGACCGCCCGCGTATTGCCGCGTTCGTGCCCTGCGTCGTCACCGCTTGCGACGCCGATGGCAGGCCGATCCTCCGCCTGCTGCCGTCGGGCTCCGGCCGGCTGCTGCCGCTCGCGGAGTCCGACGGACTGGCCGAGCTCGCGCCGGACGGTGCCGTCCGCTTCTACCGCGACGGCCGCATCGGCTAATCGCGGTGGATCGCCTCGAGCCGCCGGCGCAGCCAGGTCCGCACCGCCTGGTCGTCGGCAAGGCCGACCGCGAGCGTCAGGCTTTCGCGGGCTTCGGCCCGCCGGCCGGCGCGGAGCGCGATGACGCCGCGGGCCGCCCAGTAGGGCTGGTAGTCGCGAAGACGGCGGTCTTCCGCCAGCGCGCCGAGCGCGACCAGCGCGACTTCCGGACCCTCGACTTCCGCCAGCGCAGCGGCACGGTTGACGGCCACCACCGGCGAGCCGGACAGCGCGAGAAGATGGTCGTAGAGCGCAAGGATCGTCGGCCAGGTGCCGACACCCGAGAGGCGCCTGGCGACGTGGGCCGACTGGATCGCAGCTTCGATCTGGTAGCGACCGGTTGGCCCCACCACCGCATTGGCAGCGCGCAGCATCGCTTCCGCCGCGGCCAGCAATCGCTGGTCCCAAAGCCCGGTATCCTGCTCCTCGAGCGGCACGAAGCGGCCGGCGGCATCGCGGCGTGCCGCCCGGCGTGCCTCGGCGAACAGCATCAGCGAAAGCGCGCCCTTCGCCTCGGCATCGCCGGGGAGGAGCGCAACGACCAGTTGGCCGAGCCAGATCGCCTCCTCCGCCAGCGGGGCACGCGTACCCTCGCCGAGATCGCCCCAGCCCTTGGCGTAGGCGGCATAGATCGCGTCGAGCACCGCGTCGAGCCGCTCGGGCAGCTCTTCAGGCTCCGGGATCCGGAACGGGATGCCGGCGTCGCGGATCCGCGCCTTGGCGCGCGAGAGCCGCTGCCCCATCGTCGCCGGCGGCACCAGGAAGGCCGCGCCGATGTCGATCGCGTTGAGACCGAGGACGGTCTGGAGGATGAGCGGCGCGCGCACCACGGGGTCGATCGCCGGATGCGCGCATGCGAACATCAGCGCGAGACGGCGTTCCGCGATCGGTCCCTGTGCCTCCGCCGCCTCTTCGATCTCGTCGGCCATCAGGATGATGTGCGCCTCGCCCGCCGCCTCCGTTCCCCGGCGCCGCGCCGCATCCACGAGGCGGCGGCGGGCGACGGTGAGGAGCCAGGCGTCGGGATTGTCGGGAACGCCGTCGGCGGGCCAGAGCCGAAGCGCGGACGCGAACGCCTCGGACAGCGCGTCCTCGGCGCCGGCGACGTCGCGGCTGCGGGCGGCGAGGAAAGCGACGAGCCTGCCATAGCTCTCCCGCGCCGCATGCTCCGCCGCCTGCCGGGCGTCCCGCCCCTCCCCCGCCACTAGAGTGACTCCACTGGCCGAAGTCGGAAACATCCGACTTCGACTAGGCGTCCTTGTCGGCCCACATCGGCCGGATTTCGATGCTGCCGAACTGCGCGCTCGGGCACCGCGCGGCCCAGGCGATCGCCTCGTCGAGGGTCGGCACGTCGATCGTGAAGAAGCCGGCGAGCTGCTCCTTGGTGTCGGCATAGGGTCCGTCGACGACCATGTTCTTGCCGTCCCGCACCCGCACCGTCGTCGCCGCCTCGCTGCCCTGGAGCCGGGCGCCCGGCCTCCCGCCGGCCTTGGCCAGCGCCTCGTTGAAAGCCGCATATTCGGCGTACATCGAGGGCGGGGCGTCGGTGATGGTCTCGTCGTGGTGGATGAAAAGCGTGTAGCGCATCGGATTCTCCGTCGTGGTGCCCGGGACCTCATGTCCGCGGATGCTACGATGTCGGGCCACGGGCAACTATTTCGACAGCGTCGTCGATTTTTCCGCCGATAGGCGAAAATCGCCC
Source organism: Bauldia sp. (assembly GCA_050184415.1). Classification (GTDB taxonomy): domain Bacteria; phylum Pseudomonadota; class Alphaproteobacteria; order Rhizobiales; family Kaistiaceae; genus JADLGL01. The sequence continues at coordinate 34,290 of JBFXAJ010000001.1, read as the reverse complement.
CGGGAACCCGCGCGCAGGGTCGGCGTTGTCTCCATGTCTCGATTGACTGATGTGCGATCCTCGATCGCTGCTTCAAACGAGATAAAGGAAGGCTCCGGAGCGAAAGCACCGGAGCCTTCCCGTTTTCCGGGGCAATTTGCGCGGTCCCGATCGCTGTGGCGGCGTCGCACAGTTCACGGTCGAGGGTTGTCCTCCGCTGTTCTCCCTTGCGGGATCTTGCGCGGAAACGGGTCAGTTGCGGATAGACCCATCAGCAGCCTCCTCCCCGGGCTTGACCCGGGGTCCATTGGCGGCTCCACCAACGCGGAATCCCTCGGCACTCCGACTGGCGGCGAGGCCAATAGGCGCCGGGTCAAGCCCGGGGAGGAGCTTGCTGACCGGCTTTGCCTCGACCGTAGGGCCGAACCACGCACGTGCGCTCCACAAGCTCATTGACCAATCGTATATTATAACATACGCCATGAGCAGCAGATCGGAGTGCTCTTCATGAAACGCAGTCTCGCCCTCGCGGCTCTCCTCCTTGCCGGGTCCTCGCCGCTGGCGGCACAACCGGCCCAACCAGTCGCCGTCGTCGCGACCTTCTCCATTCTGGGCGACCTGACCGCCGCGATCGGCGGCGACGACGTCGCCGTCACGAACCTCGTCGGTCCGGACGGCGATGCGCATGCCTATGAGCCGACGCCGTCCGACGTACGGGCGCTCGCCGCTGCCGACGTGCTTGTGACCAACGGGGTCGATTTCGAGCCGTGGCTGGCGGCCCTGGTGTCCGCGTCGGGTTTCGACGGCCGCATCGTCATTGCGTCCGAGGGCTTGGAGCCGCACGCCATCGGGGAAGCCGGGCACGATCACGGGGGGGCCGAGTCCGCAGGCGAGGCGCTCGATCCGCACCTCTGGCAGGACGTGTCGAACGCGGTCACCTATGCCGCCACCATCGCCGGCGGTCTCGCGGCGGCGGACCCCGGAAACGCGGCCGATTATGCGGCGCGGGGCGCGGCCTATGAGGCCGAATTGGCTGCCCTCGACACGCGGATCAGGCAGCTATTCGCGGACATTCCGCCGGAACGGCGGATCGTCGTCACCTCCCACGACGCCTTCGGCTATTTCGGCGAGGCCTATGGCGTCACCTTCCTGGCGCCCGAGGGGGTCGCGACCGAGGCGGAGCCGACCGCGACGGACGTCGCGGCCATCATCCGCCAGATCCGGGCCGACAACGTGACGGCACTCTTCGTCGAGAACATCACCGACCCGCGGATCATCCAGCAGATCAGCGCCGAGACCGGCGTCGCAGTGGGCGGCACGCTCTACTCGGACGCGCTTTCGGCGGCCGACGGACCCGCCGCGACCTACGTCGCGATGATGGAGTGGAATGCAGCGGCCATTGCCGAGGCGCTCGCGCCGCGCTGAGCCGACCGGTACCGCAAAAAAGAAAAAGGCCCGGCGGAATCCCGCCGGGCCTTTTTCGCGCAGTTGTGCGCGAGACGTCAGACGCTTATTCGCCGCCCACGGTGGCGCGCAGGCTTTCGACCATCGCCGGGTCGGTCGGCCCGCCATAGGCGTTGCTCCAGGAGTTGCGGACGAAGGTGGTGATCGCCGCGATCTCTTCGTTCGTCAGTTCGTCGCCGAACGGGGGCATGCCGTGCTCGAGATAGCCGGTGATGATCATGCCGGCGACGCCGCCGGCCGACTGCAGGACCGGGTTGCCGTCGAGGCGGAAGCCGATGCCGCCCTCACCATTGGCGCCGTGGCACACCACGCAATTGTCCGCGTAGAGCTCTGCGCCCTCGGTCATCTGGGTTTCCATGTCCTGGGCCTGCGCGGCGCCGGCCGCAGCAAGAGCGCCCATCGCGGCGATGGTGAAAAGAGCAATCCGCTTCAACTGAGTCTCCCTAAGTCTGGGATGGCCTGATGCCATCATCATGAGGTTCGCCGCCCCGGCGCAACCCGCCTCGAACCGGTCATGCAGCACGATGCTCCTCTCACAGGTCCGCATCTGTTTCCAGACACCTCTGCTTGATCGAGGAGCGCCTGGGCCGTGGCACATGGCCGCGCGACGGTCAATGCCAACGCATGCCGCAGATGCTCTGAACGAGGGATGGCGGCTTCCGCCCTCCCCGTTTGGGGTAGGCTTGAAACTTTCTCGGCCGTGGCCCGGTCAATCGTCGCCGAATCGCGTTGCCCGGATCGTCCCGTCGGCCTCGACCACCCCGCGCATCTCGGCTTCGCCGCCGACGGCCGGCAGGTCGCTGCTGTCGGTTGCGGCGGTGACGGCGAACCGGATGCCGTCGATCTCGTTGGGTCCGGTCAGGCGGCCCTCGATCCTGACCTCGCCGCCGACCGGCATGGCAGCGGCCATGCCATTGGCATCCGGCGCGCCGGCGTCGATCCAGCGCCGGATGAGATCGATTTCGGCTTCGGGGATCGGCGGGCCGCCGAGCGGCATGGGGGGATCGCCGACACCCGTGATGCGCCGGACGATTTCGGAGGCGTCGGCCCGGCCCGGAATGACCACGATGCGGTCGCCGCCGCCGAGGATGCCCTCCAGCGTGTCGAGCCGGAGCCCTTCGGGCGGCGCCCCCATCTGCCCGCCATCGCTGTGACAGACGACGCAGTTCCTGAGGAAGATCGCCTCGACATGGGCGAACGTGACCGGTTCGCCCGAACCCGGCATCGGAGGGGCGGCCGGGATCGGCGCCGCGGCGGCCGCATCTCCGGCCGGCATGCCGGCCATCACCCACGCCTCCACGAGCGCAATCTGCCCGGCGGCGAGCGGCTCGCCGGCCAGCGGCATCGCCGGCTGGCTTTCGCCGCGGATGCGCCGCACGAGTTCGCTGGCGCCGGGATCGCCGGCCACCAGCACCGGCCCGTTCACCCCGCCGGCAAGCGCGTTGTCCAGCGTATCGAGACGGACGCCCAGCGGCGCAGCCTCGCCGCTGTGACACATCACGCAGCGTTCGGCGAAGAGCGCCCCGATGTTGGTCCAGGTCGGCGACGGCGCCTGCGCCGCGGCGACCGCCGGAAAGGCGAGTACCAGAGCGACGGCAATGGCATGCAGTCTCATGGCGGCGAGGCCTTTCCTCGGGGCGGAGCTTGCTCCGATCGGAACGGCGCGACGGGCCCGCCCGTTCCCCGCGCCTTCGAGTGTCCGGAGCGCGCCCTCGTCTTCGCCGCACGCCGGGTTCCGTCGGGACCGGACGAAACCGCGGGCCGGGATCACGCGATGAGGCCGGTTCCAGTGCCGATGATTCCCTGCGGGCCCTTGCGGCGGTGCCGAAGCCGGGGCATTGAGGCGCCCAAAGTTCGAAACGGCAAGGGGAATTCGATGTCCGAAGAGGGCCGCAAGCTCACAGCAGCCGAAGCCGTCGTCGCCTTCAGCGACGGCGCGTACAACAGGGAGACCGTCTCGCTCACCTTCGAGACCCTCGATGGCGGCAAGCACCTGTTCGGGTTCAAGCAGAGCGATATCCCGGCGCTGATCGCGCAGCTCGTCCAGCTCACGCAGCGCGGGGCCCAGCTTGCCGGCCGGCTCCGGCGGCCGGCGCTCGGCGAACGCATGAACGCGACGGCGGTCGATGCGGTGGCGCTCGGGGTGATCCCGGGCCGGCAGCAGGGAGAGGCGTATCTCGCGGTACACACCGGCGCCTTCCCCCTCGCCTTCGCCGTCAAGGCAGCGGATTTCGAGGCCCTCCAGGCCGAAGTCGCGGAGCTCGGCATCCTGCAGCCGAAGCAGTAGGAGGTCGGCTCTCTAAGCTCCGCCCCAACCTCCCCCTTGCGGGGACTGCTGGGTAAAGGTCTGCGAGAGCGGATCGGTTGCGGACGGCCCCATCCACGACCTCCTCCCCGGGCTTGACCCGGGGTCCAATGCCGGTGCCGCGGCCGCGGACTCGCTTGCGTGCCTCCCCTCCCGGGGCTATCCGCGGATGATTTTTTTCTCTCAGCCGCTTATGAGCACCGGTACTGTGAGTAGGCTCACTATGTCAATAGGAAGGGATCGGTGGCAGCGAAGACGCAGGCGCCAGCCACGGGAGGAGCACCCCACTCCGCCCTCGGCTCGCTCATCGATACGGCCGCGGCTTCACCAGACTACGATGATCGTGCTGGCGCGCTCACGAGAGCGACCGCCGCGCGATCGTGGGTCAGGCTCACGGCTGCCCGGCCTGAAGGGGGCCCCTGAGAGATCCGGCTCCTATTGGGCGGCAAGAACTTCCTGTTCGGCGCGCTCTCCGCCGAAGAAACGGAACGTGATGGTCGAAATATACAATCGGTGGACATCGATGATTGCGACCGACGTCGAACTGCTCGGCGGCGACTAGGATGAAGGGCGGGGGCGCCGGAGCGCGCGCGAGGCGGGAGGGCTTGCAGGACCTTCAGTCCGACCCAATTTCGTTCTCTTCCTGAGCTGGCTCAATATCCACGGGCCGCACAGGCGGATCCTCCGGAAGGCATGATGTTTGCTCCGTACTGCGTCCGAATGACCCGGCTGCCCGATTGCGGGTGGCGTCCCGAGTCCTGACTTTCCAGTATGATAGGTCGATTGACTGCGGAGAGGAGAGAAGATGCCACGGCGCGCTGAAGCAATGGTCGCTGTCGACGAAGCCCCGAGCATCGAAACGCTCGTGGCGACGATCGACCGCCTGACCCTTGTCTATGACCGCTGGATGCGCATCCGCCTCGGCAGCTCCACTGGCGGCGTCACCGAAGCCCGGCTCAAGCTCCTCTTCCTCCTCCAGGCCGAAGGCGCCCAGAAGATGAGCGCGCTGGCCAAGCAGGCGGGCGTTGCCGCGCGAACCCTGACGACGCTGGTCGACGGTCTCGAGAAGGAAGGCCTTGCCCGCCGGACGCCCCACAGCTCGGACCGGCGTGCGACGCTGATCGAGCTCACCGCCGCGGGCGACGCCGTCGCCGAGGCGAACGCCGTGCCCTATTGGCGCGCCAAGCGCTTCCTGATGGACGACCTCAGCGACGACGAGCGCCGCGCCCTCTTCGGCATCTACGACCGCTGGATACGCCGCATCGAGGAGGATTTCCGCGCGATGCGCGGCGAATCAGAGGAATAGGGGCTGGCAAAGCCGGCGGACGCGCGATCCGGACCGGATGCCCGCGTTCCTTAGCCGGCGTCCATCCTCTGACTGATCGGCAGCCTCACACGAAGTCGCTCGCCCGCAGCACCGACCGCAGCGTCACTCCGATCTTCGCCATGTTCTCGGTCGCGCCTTCCTCGCGGTCGAGAAGGCTCACGGCAAAGTCGACGACCGCCCCTTCGGTCCGCGCCGCCTCGATCGCCTTCGCGGTCGAGCCGCCGGTGGTGGTCACGTCGTCGATCATCAGCACCCGCTTGCCGGCAAGCGTCTCACCGTCCTTGAGCCCTTCGACGAGCGACTTCGTGCCATGGTCCTTCGCGGCCTTGCGGACGAAGAAGGTCGCGAGCGGCCGGCCCGCCATGTGGCTGATCGCGGCGATCGCGCCGAGGATCGGCACGGCGCCCATCTCCAGGCCGCCGGCATAGTCGGCGCCGGTGTCGGCCGACAGCGCATAGAGGGCGCGGGCGGCGAGATACGACCCTTCGGGCTGCATGAGCGTCGGCTTGAGGTTGAAGTAGAGCGAGCTCTCGCGGCCGGACGCCAGCTTGAAGCTTCCGCGGCGGAACGAACGCTCGGAGATGATCGCGATCAGCCGCGCCCGCTCCTCGGCGGAGAGCATCGCGCCCGGGTCGATTGCCTGCATGCTGTTGCCCCTTGCTGGACGTTGCGGCGAGACCATGCGCGCGGCGGTCGCGCGGTCAAGCGCAGCGTTGCGGCGCGTGCGCGTCGTCCCGGGCTTTTTTTCGGTCGGGGCATTTAACGCCGGCCGGTATTTACCACATGCAATGCAGGCCGCGCTCAGCGGCGGACACGCGTCCGCCGGCGCGGACCAGGACCACGAAACACCAGGAATGCAGACTTTCATCAATGCCGTCGCCGGCCGTCTCGGCGTCTCCACCGCCACCGCAACGACTGCCGTCGGCTCCCTCCTCAGCCTCATCGAGCGGAACGCCGACAAGCCGTCGGTCGCCGCGCTCTTCGCGGCGCTGCCGCACGCGCGCACGCTCGCCTCGGATGCCGACCACGAGACCGCTGAGGCCGGGCTCGATCCGAAGGACACGCTCTACGCGACGCTTGCGGCGCGCACTGGCACGGTCAACGGCGTGGGCCTCGCCGGCCTCGCCGCGTCCGGCCTGAGCGCAGGCCAGATCGGCACCATGACGACGATGTTCCTCGACCACGCGCGGACCGTCGCGCCGGCCCCCGTCGTCGACGGCATCATCGGCTCGGTCCCGGGATTGGCGAAGCTGAGAAGCTAGCCTCGGAAGTTGGGCGAGACGTGCTGTCGACAGCGACAGCCTCTCGCCCTCTCATCGTCCTTGGTCAGGCGAGTTCTTCGGCGAGTCCGATCAGAAGCCCGCCCGGCCCCCGAATGTAGCAAAGCCGGTACACGCCTTCGTAGTTGACGACTTCCCCGACGAGCTGCGCGCCGCGACCGCGGAGCCGTGCCACGGTGCCGTCGATGTCGTCGACGGCAAACATGACGCGGAGATAGCCCAACGCGTTGACCGGGGCATTGCGGTGATCCGCGGCGACAGGTGGCGCGAGGAAGCGGGAGAGCTCGAGCCGGCTTTGGCCGTCAGGCGTGCGCATCATGGCGACCTCGACGCGCTGGTCACCCAGTCCCGTGACCCGTCCCGCCCATTCGCCTTCGATTATCCCCTGCCCTTCGAGTTCGAGGCCGAGCTCGCGAAAAAAGTCGACCGTCTCGCCGAGGTCGTCGACGACGATACCGACATTGTCCATCCGTTTGATCGCCATGGGTCCAATCCAAATTGTCCGTGCGGTCGCTAGGGCTCGACCCACATGCGCCGGAGATTCGACGCCGTCTTGCTGAGGAGGTCAAACTCCGGCGTCTTGCCCTCGCGCTCGAACAGCGCGCGCCGCGCGCGGTCGAGATCGAACAGCAGCTCGCGCTTCTCGGCGCTGCGGATCAGGCTCTGCACCCACATCACCGATACCTCGCGGACCCCGCGCGTCACCTCGTTGACGCGGTGGAGCATCGTCGAGGGATAGACGATCGCCGAGCCCGCCTCGAGCTTGTAGGCCTGCTCGCCGCCGGTCAGGTCCATCACCAGCTCGCCGCCGTCATAGTCCTCGGGATTGCACAGGAACACCGTCACCGAAATGTCGGTGCGAAGGTTGTCCTCGCCCATGATGGCGTTGTCCATATGCGTGCCGAACGCCATGCCGGGAGTGTAACGGCTGAAGAGCGGCGGCCCGATCCGCTGCGGGAAGGCGGCGGCCTGGAACACCTGGTTGGCCCTGAGGGCATCCAGCACCAGCCGCTGCGCCGACTGCGATTCCAGGCCCGGCTTCAACTGCTCGTTCTTCTTGACGATGCGCGACGCCCAGCCGGCGGTCGCTACGCCGTCCACGTACGTCCCTCCGGCAACGGCCGCCCGGACGGCTTCCACGCCCGCATTGTCTAGAACGTTTCCAATACAGAGGATCATGTTTCAGAAGGACTCTAAGGTTGTTTCTTTAGACGGGAACAATTCTAAACTTCATTCCTCTATCTTGCAGGAAAATTGACGCTCGGACGAGCCAGATAAACTTGACTTTGCCAAGTCTACCTCGCTACTAACACGCGCCCCCTGAATGGGGCAACTCCGATGCCGATCGGAGTGCGAGGAGGAAGCTGAGGGAAATGGAACGCAAGACACGAATTTGGCTCGGGCTCTCCGCGGCCGTCCTCGTCGGCGGCGGATCGGTCACCGGGTCCGGCGCGCTCGCCGCCACCGAGACGGCGCCCCGCGCGGCGCCGCCGCAGGCCATGGACGCCGCGATCGGCATCCGCCTCGCGCAGGAAGAAGGGGCGCCGGCCGGAGAAGGCGGAGAAGGCGGTGAGGGCGCGGTGGCAGTGCCCGGCGGCGAAGTCCGCCCGATGGCGGACTACCGGCTCCTCAGCACCAATCCCAATGACTACCAGTATGACGCGGCCGCTCAGATCGCCGCCTATGGCGCGGTCGCCCATGAATCCTATGGCGCAGCGCACGCCGCCGCGGTGGCGCTCCGCGACGCCGTCACCGCCCTCCTCGACGCCCCCGGCGATGCCACGCTCGCCGCCGCCCACGACGCCTGGCTCGCGGCCCGGCCGGCCTACATGGCCACCGAGGCGTTCCGGTTCTATGGCGGCCCGATCGACGGCGGCGGCGGACCGGAGGGACGCCTCAATGGCGCGCCGGTGCGGGTCGACCTGATCGACTACGTGGCCGGCGATGCGGCGGCGGGGATCGTGAACGATCCCGCCATCCCCCTTACCCGGCAATCGATCGCGGCCATGAACCGCGCCGAGAACCCGAACGACATCACCGCGGGCTGGCACGTCATCGAGTTCCTGCTGTGGGGCCAGGACACGGGAATCGGCAGCTCCGGCGCCCGCCCCACGACCGATTTCGCAGCCGGTGAAGCGGACAACGACCGGCGCCGCGACTATCTCGCCAACGCCACCCAACTCCTCGTCAACGACCTCGCCAACGTCACGGCGGCGTGGGCCCCGGACAGCAACAACTACCGCACCACGCTCGGGCTGATGGAGCCGCGCAACGTCGTCGGCCGCATCTTCAACGGCATGGCCATCCTCGCCGGCTCCGAGATGGCCGTGATCCGCCTCGCCGAAGCCCTCGAGACCCGCGACGACAGCCGCGAGCATTCCCGCTTCAGCGACGCCACGATCGCCGATTTCGCGGCCAATCTCGAAGGCATCCGCAGCATCTATTTCGGCGGCTCGACCGGTGCCGGCTTCGACGTCCTCCTCGCCGGGATCAATCCCGAGGCCAATGCGCGAATCATCGTCACGCTCGACGCGGCCGAGGCCGCGATCGCGGCGCTCGACGAACCGTTCGACGCCATCCTCGCCTCCCCGCCCGACAGCCCGCTCCGCGCCGAGGCTTCGACGGCCGTCGAAGCCCTCAAGGACCTCGGCCGCGCGCTTCGCGACGCCGGCAACCGCCTCGGTGTCTTCGTTCTCGTTCCCGGGCTCCGCTAGCGGCGCCCGCCAAAGCCTGTGCCGCAGCTCAAGCGGCCAACCCTCCGCAAACCCAAGAGGAAACCCCATGCGCCTGACCCGACTTCTGGCCACCACGGCGATCGTTTCGATCGCCGCGGCGCCCGCCTTCGCCGACATCCGGCCGGTCGTGAACACCTTCACGGAGCTTGCCCACGACCTCCGCGGCCTGACCTTCGCTGCCGACGGCAAGGTCTACGCCTCGGGCCATATCGGGGCCAATGAGACCGCCAGCACCGTCGTCGTCCGCTTCAACGCCGACGGCACGCTCGACGTCAACTTCGCCGGCGACGGCGTCGCCGACATCGACGTTGCGGCCGGCCGCATCGAGAGCTCGCTCGGCGTCGTGGAGCTCGACAATGGCGACGTCGTCGTCGCCGTCAACGCGCAGGACGAGGACGGCGGCCAGTCGGTCTACCTCCTCCGCTTCAACGCGGCCGGCGAGCAGGTCACCGAGTGGGGCGAGGATGGCCGGGTCGAAGTCGTGTTCGGCTGGGCCAACGCCGACAATGCCGGCTACACCGGCACCGCCCCGCCGGAAGACACCGCGTGGGATCTCCTTATCGACCGCACCGGCGACGCCGAGCGTCTGGTCGTGTTCGGCTTCGGTTCCGCCCCGAATGGCAGCGGCCGCACGGACGGGGACCGGTACGTCGTCCGCCTCGACGCCGCCACCGGCGCGGTCGACCCGGGCTTCAACGGCGGGGCCGCCTTCTCCTTCCATGTCGGCGGCACTTTTGGCGACAATGCCCGCCGCGGCCTGATCGAAGCCGACGGCGCCATCGTCGCCGCAGGTTACTCGAATCTCGGCGACGGCCTCGGCAACCACATCGTCCTCTTCCGCCTCCTTCCGGACGGCACCCTCGACCAGTCCTTCGGCAACTTCATCAACCCCGAGTCCACCGGCACGGCGGTCGGCCTCGCCGCGCAGCCGGGCGTTGCCATCTTCAACCCGTTCCTGGTCGATGGCGGCATGGCCGAGTGCTACGCGGTCGGCCGGCTCTCGGACGGCAGCTACGTCACCACCGGCTATGGGCTCGCCACCGGCAGCGGCCGGGAGTCGACCCTCGGCTATCTGACGTCGCTGCAGCCCGACCTCGTGGCGTTCCAGGTCAACGGCACCGAGGTCTCGACGACTTGGGGCAACAACGGCACCCAGGCCGTCCAGTCCGAAGGCAAGGTCCAGCCGACCAATGAGGACCGCGGCCGGGCGATGGTCGTCCTCGCTGACGACCGCACGGTCCATGTCGGCCGCTATGGCGGCAACGCGGCGGCGTTCGTCCTCACGGCCGACGGCCAGCTCGACACCAGCGTCGACGGCGACGGCATCATCGTCCTCGGCCACCCGGTCGTCGGCTCGCAGTTCTTCACCGCCGTGCTCTCCGCCGACGGCACCCGGATCGCGATGACCACCAACGCCGACACCGGCGGCGCCCGCCTCGTCATCCTCGAGGTCGCGGAATAGCGATGACCGCTCCCCCTCCGCTCGGAGGGGGAGCCTCTACTTCCCGCGAGGCTGCAATCGATTGCCCCTCGCTGGCACGCGGCGGCAAAGCAACGCTGGCCCCGGCCCCTCGTTGACATCTCTGGTCGGGGTACCCATTGTCTCGGACATGTGGACCAACGCCCGATTTGAACGCGGCCTTTGCCGCGGAGGTCGACTGATCAAAGGCGCCTAGGCGCCCGATCGGCGGGATGTCCACGTCCGCCCGATCCCGGGCTTTCCGTTTCTCCGTTCACGCGGCTCGCACGGCGCCATCGGCGCCGGGCGGGCCTTTCCGATTTGGGTTCGCCATGCCTCCCCGTCCAAAGCCTCCTCCCCTCGTCATCGGCCATAGTGATCATGATCGCCTTGCCGCGCTTGCCGACGCCGCGAGCGCCCGGACGCCACGTCTTGCCGCCACGCTCCTTTCCGAGATCGAACGCTCGCGCGTGGTGCCGGAGCCGCAGCTGCCGTCGGACGTGGTGCGCATGGGCTCGGTCGTCACCTTCCGCGACGAGGCGACGGCGAAAGTCCAGAGCGTTCGGCTCGTCTACCCCGCCGAGGCCGATATCGCGGCCGGCCGCGTCTCGATCCTGACCCCGATCGGGACCGCGCTGATAGGGTTAACGAAAGGTCAATCCATGTCATGGCAGACATTGAGTGGCGAAGATCGCCAGCTCACCGTCCTTGGCGTGGAGCAACCCTCATCGTGACCGCACGCACCAGGCAATATGGGGCGCTGGCGTTTCGCCGCGGCGCCGACGGCCGCATCGAAGTCGCGCTGGTGACGTCCCGCGAGCGCGGTCGCTGGATCATTCCGAAGGGGTGGCCGCGCCCTGCCGAAGCCCATCTGACCGTCGCCCGCGAGGCGCTCGAAGAGGCGGGCCTCGTCGGCACCGTGTCCTCGGAGTCCCTCGGCATCTACCGCTACGACAAGATCCGCACCGACGGGGCGGCCGTGGAATGCGAGGTCGACGTGCATCTTCTCGCCGTCGAGCAGGAGCTCGAGGACTGGCCCGAGCGGCCCCACCGGCAGCGGCGCTGGGTCCGCCCCGAGGCGCTGGCCGACGAGCTCGACGAGGCCAACCTCGCGGAGCTCCTCCGCAGCACGGACTGGGTGGGCGCCATCCAGCGGATGACCACCCCGGAGCCTTCGGACGCGGAGCGCGCCTGACCAGCGCTGCCGGCATTTCGCTCCGGATTTTCGCGACCTGGTCCTGCCTGTTCGCCTCCCTGTCCGTTCTCACCGCCGGCGGACCACGGGCATCTCTCGGATCGCCCGCTCGTGATCCTCACGATCCTTAATGGGCGTGCCCGATTTTGGCCGCCGATGTTACCGGCGCATTCATGTTCCTTACTCCGTACGCCAGCGCGCCTACCGTACAAGTCGCTGTCGCAACTGGCATATCCGGTCCGGAAGGCAAAGGTTAATGAATAGTTAAATAACGTCTGGTTAACTTCGATTCAAATCCAACGCTTTAACCTTGACCTTTTCTTGCGCCGGTGACGTTGGGGCTACAGACGCGTCCGGCCGATGCGGTTAGGAAGGCGTCTTGGGGGGCCTTGGCCCAAGAATTCCTGGAGTGCACTGAAATGGCGACTTTGTTCCGAGTAACCGACCGCAAGCGTCGCGCGGTCATCCTGGCCTCGGCAGCCGCCGCGGCCATTGTCACGGCCTCCGGCGTCGCGAACGCCGCGGACATCATCCAATACACGCCGCCCCCGCCCACCGCCGCCCCGATCCCGGTGACGCCGGCCGCGGTGCCTTCGTTCTACCTCAACGTCAGCGCCCTCTATATGACGCGGAAGAACCCGGCGGAAACCGCACTGATCATTCAGGACGACGGCGAGGATACCGGCGCCGTCCTTCTCGACGCCAGCGACCTCAACTACAACTGGCGGCCGGGTATCCAGGTCCGCGCCGGCGCGGGCTTCGGCGGCGGCAATCTCGGCTTCGAGATCGGTGGCTTTTGGCTCGCCCCGATGACGGCAGAGGTCGTGACGACGTTGGAGCCTGTCGATGCGTTGATCCAAACGAATCCTGAGACAATCTTGGCCGGCTTGGGGACCGTCGATGCCTTTGGCACGACGACATTCCGAGGCCTGGACGCCAATCTCACCTACGCCGTTACCGACGGGATCAGCGTCTTTGGTGGTGTCGCACTCATGAGCCTGCACGACACGTTGGAACTCACGGTCGGTGTCGAACAAGGCGGCATCAACGAGTACGTATGGGACGTCCACAACCGCCTGATTGGTCCGCAGGTCGGCGCGAATATCTCGGTCATGGGCGGCGGTCAGGGGCTGTTCGTGGACGCCACGGTGCGTGCCGGCCTGATGTTCAACCAGATCACCAGCACCGTCGAGTCTCCGGCCGGCGAAGGGGACAACATCGAGAAGGTGCGCGGCCTGATGCTCGGCGGCGGCGTCACCGCCGGCTATAACTTCAACGAAAACTTCGGCGTCACGCTGGGGTATCAGGCTACCCTGCTGCGCAACGTCGGACTGGCTACCGACCAGGTCGGCGTAACCGGGAACCTCGACCAGCCGGGTATCCCGCTCGAAACGGCGACCGGCAAGTTCCTCGCCCATGGCCTGACGCTTGGCCTGAACCTCGCTTTCTAAGGCCAGGCCCGCCGAACGCTCAGAAGGGCCGGCGCCGATCGCGCCGGCCCTTTGCATTTCCGCGCGGATTGCGGTGCAACCCCAGCCGGACCGACAACCGATCCACGCCTCAACCCGATGCGCTACGCCAATCTCCGTCTCAGCGAAGGCGGGGGACTTATCCGACCCGCCCCAATCTCCGTCACCACCGGGCTTGACCCGGTGGCCTTACAGCCCGGCCCCGCACGCTCGCGGAGCGAACGACGTCTTCCTGGTCCCCCGGCGGGTTGGACGGACGCGCCGCGGGCGACGATCGCGGCCGGGCTGCTTGATGGTCGGCCGGCTTCCATTCTCGCGTGAACAGGCCGGGCGAGGCTCGATCGCAACTTAAGCGCGAGCCCAGGGCGTTCTGTCAAAGCAAAGCCCGTAGTTCCACTTGTGTCACGAAAGTCGCTGACCTCGCCAAACTTGGCATCGGCCCAGTCTCCACGTCGCGACTATTTGACGATCTACCTTCCCGGTGTGAGGATTGAGCATCCTGCATCGTTCGGGGAGGTTGGAAATGCGAGCAGTCCACGGCTTAAGACAGCATTCGCGCAAGGCAGCGCTTCTCCTCTGCGGCACGGCCGCGTTCTTCGCGGCGTCCGGGGCGGCGTTTGCGGCGGACATCCCGCCCATCGTCCCGCCGCCGCCCCCGCCGATCATCATCGAGCCGGAGGATGTCCCGCGCTTCTATCTGAGCCTCCAGGCGCTCTACATGACGCGGACCAACCCTCCCGAGACGCCGATCCTCACGCCGGAACTGATTACGGCCGGGGCTCTGCAGGAGACGGACGTGAACGATGGCCTTAATGCGAACCAGATCGACTATGGCTGGGCCTTCGGCCTCGCCGGTCGGGCAGGCCTGATCGGTGAACCGGTCGGCTTCGACTTCGGCGGCTTCTGGCTGAAGCCGATGGAAGCGATCGTGAACGTCTTCACCGAGGAGAGCCTGGGCAACTACATCCTGTGGACCGACCCCACCCTCTTTTACATCACCAACCCTGAAGAGCAGGCGGCCGAGGCGTACGCAGCCACCCGCATTTACGGCTTCGATGCCAACGTGACGTTCTCGCCCAATGAGGACTTCACACTCTTTGCCGGCGCCGCCTTCGTCCGCGTCCAGGACGAGCTCCTGCTCGACATCTTCCCGACCGCGGGGGACGTCGTCGAAGCCGACTGGACGACGAACAACCGGCTCATCGGCCCGCAGGTCGGCGTCCGCGGGCAGTTCGGACAGAATGCCCTCTCCTTCGGCTTCGAGTTCCGGGCCGCCTACTTGTTCAACCACGCGGCGGGTACTGCGGACATCGACGACGGCGTCATCGACATCACAGTGGACGACGACGAGAAGTCCCGCACGCTGATGCTGGCGGGCGGGGTCAATGTCGGCTTCAACATCAACGAGAACGTCACCCTGACGGCCGGCTACCAGGCGATGTGGTTCAAGGCGCTCGCCATGGCGCCCGCGCAGGTGCCGGCGACCGATCCGCTCACGCCGGCGCTCGATCTCGACACCACGAGCCCGCTGCTCGTGCACGGCTTCGCGCTGGGGCTGACGGCCCGGTTCTAACCGGACCCGCAACGATTGCTACGCATCGCGGGGCGCCCCAGCGGCGCCCCGCGGTGTTTTCCCAAGGACACACTTCGGGTCTTGCATGCAAAAGAGGCGCACATCCGTTTGACCGGACCGGACAACGGTGCGAAACCTCAAAGGGTGGCAGAATCCACGGGCTGACGGGGGCGACGTCATGGGCGGCCGGAACGGTGTAGCGCGTCGCGTCGCGCTTCTGGCAGCAGGGGTTGCGATCCTTGGCGGGTCGGTTGCGTCCGGTGCGATGGCCGCCGACATCCTTCCCCCGGTCGTCGCCTCGCCGATCGTGGTCGTGCCCGAGCACATGCCGCGGTTCTACGCGAACCTGAACGTGCTCCTGATGAGCCGCGGCCAGGCCGATCCTCAGACGATCTTGAGGTTTGGCGGCATCACCGTGTTGAGCACCAACGAGGTCGCGTTCGGCATGGATGCGGCCGATTTCCATTTCGGCTGGAGCTTCGGACTGCAGGGCCGGGCTGGCGTCTTCGTGAAGAACGGACTCGCGCTCGAAGCCGGTGCGTTCTGGATCCGGCCGCTGGTGGCGACCGTCGACATGTTCGGCGGCGGTGCGGCCTATTCCCTCTCGACCGATCCGGACTTCGCGGAGATCGGTCTTGGGCCCCTCGATGGCGCTCTCGGCTACGACAGGACGGGCCTCCATGGCTTCGAAGCCAATGCCGTGGCGACTCTCGACCACGGCTTCACCGTCTATGGCGGCGCCACTTACATCCGGCTTCGTGATGAACTCGCGATCGAGGTCCTGCGGGACTTCGAGGACGAGAACGAGCGCTTCACCTGGACGGCCGACAACCGGATGATCGGCCCGCAGGTCGGTCTCCGCTTTGCGCATGAGGCGCAGCGCGCCACTTTCGGCTTCGATGTCCGCGCCGCCTATCTCTTCAATTCGGTATTCGCGTCCTTCGTGTCGGGTCCCGCCGACGGCGGCATCGATGTCGAGGACACTGATGACGCGAAGACCCGCACGTTGATGCTGGCGGCCGGCGTGAACACCGGATTTCGCCTCAGCAATGCGCTGGTCCTCACGCTCGGCTACCAGATCATGTCGTTCAACAACGTCGCGACGGGCTTTGCCCAGATCCTGGGCACGGTTCCGGAGTTCTTCCCGAACGATGCCGAGCTGACCGCCACTTTCGGCCCGCTGGTCGTCCACGGCCTGACCGCGGGCGTCACCCTCACCTACTGAGGACGAGGGCATGGCCAAGAGCCCGTCCAAGCCGCCCCTCAAGAAGCCTGCCGGCAAGGGCAGCCCCGCCAAGCCGTCCGTTGCCGCAAGGCCCGCCCCGATCGTGGTGCCGAAGCAGCGTTCGGGCGGCAATCCCGAGAAGACGCCGCTGACGGCCCCGGGAAAGCCACGGGGCACGAAATAGCCGCAGGAGCCTTCGGCGCCCTTGCCGCATTCTCTGACATGGCTCGAAGAGGAGCTTTGTCATGAGCGCGTTGATCGAGGATCGGATTCCGCCCATCGAACGGAAGGCCCATCCCCCCGTTGAAATCGACATCGACGACTTTGCGGCCGCGGCCGACCGCGTGCTGTCTCCGGGCCGGCCGAAGCGTCGGGCCGGACCCGTGCGGCACGATGCCGTGACTGCCGGTCTCGGGGCGGTTCCCGGCGAGCGGGAGGAACAGGCCGGGTAAGGCCGCGAGCCGGCGCTCAGGCCGTCACCGGCACCACGGTCTCGGCAAGCGCGCGGAACGCGTTGAGCTGCTCGGGGCGAAGATCGCCCTTCGCGGTCCGACCGACGAACACCTTGAACATGATCCCGCCCTCCGGGTTGAGGAAGGCGACGAAAGCCGACGGCCGCCCCATGAAGGGCCGCTCCACGAAGGCGATGCCGTGGCAGCGCTCCGGCCGGAGATGGCCGTGAAGGCCCGAGCGGGCGCCGAGATTGTAGTAGCCGCGCCCTTCCTTGCCCGATGGCATCGGCCCGGTGAACTCGAAGATGCCGTCCTCGGTGTGGACGATGGTCGTCACGTCGCCCCAGCGGGCGATGTCCTCCATCACCTTCACGAAGAACTCGCCGCCGGCGAACTGGCGCATCGCCTCCGGCAGGGCCTCAAGCGCCTCGCGCGGCGTGACGCCGGCCTCCCTCGCGACCGTCTCGATCACCGCCCCCGGATCGTCCGCCAGGCGGGCGCGGAGCGCCGTGAGGCCGAGCATCAGACTCCCTCCAGCGCGGTGAACCCTTCGAATTGCGGGTGACCGATATAGAGCACCTTGTTGGCGCCGGCGTCGCGATGCACCGCGCGGAACTGCTCGGACTTCGTCCAGTTCACGAACGCGTCCTCCGATTCCCACATCGTGTGCGAGGCGTAGAGCGTGTGGTCCTCGTGCTGCGGACCGCGGAGGAGGTGGAAGTCGCGAAATCCCGGCAGCTCGTCGAGCCGCCTTTCGCGCGCCCGCCACACCGCCTCGAACTCCGCCTCCGATCCGCGCGCCACCTTGAAGCGGTTCATGGCGATGAACATTGCGCATTGGCCTTTCTCAGATTGCCGGACCGGGCTGCCCGGACCCGGACGCAGTGATCCCACATCAGCAACACGCGATCAACTCGCCGCTTGCGCCAACGATAAACTATCAGTATTGAGCTTATCCGCTTCGGTCAATCCGAGTATTACATTTGACTTGTTCCAGATACGATGGTCTTAGCCTTGTTTCGATCTCGTCCAAAGTAATAGGCTGCCGACTGTCTGGAATTATAACAACTTCAATTCATGATGTTGCTGCGAGACTGCACCCGCCTGCGTCGCTTCCCTGGCAGCCGGCCGATGCGGACGCCGCAACACCCCGCCCGTCTCCCGTCCGGTGGCTTGCCACGGGGATGCCCAACCCGCGGCAGCTCTCCCGCCTGGCGTGGAGACGGGCGGACCCCATTCCCCGCACCCTGAAAGGATCCGTCCGATGATGCTCCTCTTCTCCCGTCGCCTCTGGCGCCGTGGCGCCGCCGCGATCGCGGCGGTCGCCCTCACGATCGCGGCGAGCACCGCCGCGCGGGCGCAGGAGGGCCCGCAGCGCGTCGTCTCGATCGGCGGCGTCGTGACCGAGATCCTCTACGCGCTGAACCTTCAGGACCGCATCGTCGCGGTCGACACCACGTCGGTCTATCCCGCTGAGGCCATGGCCGAGCATCCCAATGTCGGCTACATGCGCGCCCTCTCCGCGGAGGGCGTCCTCGCGCTCGGTCCCGACCTGATCCTGGCGCTCGAAGGCTCGGGACCGCCGGAGGTGCTCGACGTCCTCCGCAACGCCTCCGTCCCCGTGGTCACCGTGCCCGAGGGCTACACCACCGAGGCGATCGGCGAAAAGATTCGCGTCATTGCGGAGGTGTTCGGCGTCGAGGCGGAAGGCGAGGCGCTGGCGGCATCGATCGCCGAGGACATCGCCACCGTCGAGGCGGCGGTGGCGGCGATCGCCGAGCCACGCAGGGTGATGTTCGTGCTGTCCTATGCCCAGGGCCGGCTGATGGCCGCCGGCGCCGGAACGGCCGCCCACGCGATCATCGGCCTCGCCGGCGGCGTCAACGCGCTGACCGGCTTCGACGGCTACACACCCGTCACCGACGAAGCCGTCACCGCCGCGGCCCCCGAGACCGTGCTCGCGATGGCCAATGCCGGCCCGGATCCGGTGACCGGCGAGGCGCTGTTCGTGCTTCCCGCGCTGGTCGGCACGCCCGCGGCGGCGAACAACGCGTTCCTCGCCATCGACGGCCAGTTCCTCCTCGCCTTCGGTCCCCGCACCGCGGCCGCGATCCGCGAGCTGGCCCTCGCGCTCTATCCCGACCTCACGATCCCGGCCGTCGACTGACCAGCACCGTGACGATAGCAGCCGGTATCGCGACACGCTCCGGCGACCGACGCTCCGCCGCCCGGCTGGCCATCCTCCTCCTTGCGGCCGGCCTCCTCTCCGCGGTCGTGGCATCCCTCTCGGTCGGCCCCTCGGCGATCGCCCTCGGCGATCTCCTCGGAGCGGTCCGTTACTGGCTCGCCGGGGCGGGCGTCGAGCCCGCCCCGGCCACCCGCACGATCCTCATCGACATCCGCCTCCCGCGCATGGCGATGGGCGTCCTCGTCGGCATGCTGCTCGCGGTCGCCGGCACGATCCTCCAGGGCCTCTTCCGCAACCCGCTCGCCGATCCCGGCCTCATCGGCATCTCGTCGGGCGCGTCGCTCGGCGCCGTCCTCTCGATCGTCCTTGGCGGCGGCGTCCTTGCCAGCATGCTGTCGCCGTTCGGCGTCTACCAGCTCCCGGCCCTCGCCTTTGCCGGCAGCCTGGTCGTGACTCTGATCCTCTACGCCGTCTCGACCCGCGGCGGCCGGACCTCGGTGCCAACGATGCTGCTCGCGGGCATCGCGCTTGCGGCCATCGCCGCCGCGCTGATGGGCATCCTCATCTACATGTCGGACGACCGGCAGCTTCGCGACATCACCTTCTGGTCGCTGGGGTCGCTGTCCGGGGCGACATGGCAGAAGATCGGCGCGCTGGCGCCGCTTGCCCTCCTCGTCACGATCATCGCCGCGCTGATCGCGAACGGCCTCAACGCCATCATGCTGGGCGAGGCCGAGGCCGGGCATCTCGGCATCCCGGTGCAGCGCCTCAAGCGGCTCGCCATCGTCGCGGTCGCCGCGGCCGTCGGCGCCGCGGTCGCCTTCTCCGGAACGATCGGCTTCGTCGGGCTCATCGTCCCGCATCTCCTCCGCCTCGCGATCGGTCCGGACCACCGCTTCCTCCTCCCCGCCGCCGGTCTCGCCGGCGCCATCCTCATCCTCCTCGCCGACCTCGTGAGCCGGATGGTGGTGGCCCCTGCCGAGCTGCCGATCGGCATCGTGATGGCGCTCCTCGGCGGACCGTTCTTCCTCTGGCTCCTCCTTCGCCGCCGGGCGATCCTGGACGTCTGAAATTGGCGCGCTACGAAGCCGAACGAATCTTCGTCCGCTATGGCGACCGGCCGGTCCTCGATGACGTCTCGCTCAGCCTTGCGCCGGGCGAGCTGATCGCGCTGGTCGGGCCGAACGGGGCGGGGAAATCGACCCTTCTGCGCACCTTGGCCGGCGATCTCCGCGCCGCGGCAGGCGTCGTGCGGATCGGGACCACGGACATCCGGACGCTGCGGCCGGCGGAGCTCGCGGCCCGCCGCGGCGTCCTCCCGCAATCGTCGACGCTCGGCTTCCCCTTTACGGTGCACGAGGTGGTCCGTCTCGGGCTTGCCGGCCTGCGCCACGACCGCCGGGCGTCGGAGCTGGTCGCAGCCGCCCTCGACCGGGTCGATCTCGGCGCGTTCGGCGGCCGCCATTATCACGAGCTTTCCGGAGGCGAACGCCAGCGCGTCCATCTCGCCCGCGTCCTGTGCCAGGTCCCCGACCCGAGCCCCGGCGAGGCGCCGCGCTACCTGTTCCTCGACGAGCCGACCAGCGGGCTCGACCTCAAGCATCAGATGCTGATCCTCGACATCGCCCGCGGCTTCGCCGCCGCGGGCGGCGGCGTGCTGGCGGTCCTCCACGACCTGAACCTCGCCGCCAGCTACGCCGACAGGATTGCCGTCGTCTGTGCCGGCCGGATCGCCGCCCTCGGCGCGCCGGCCGAGGTGATCACCGACGGCATGATCCGCGCCGTCTTCGACGTCGATGTCGAGGTATCCGCGACCCCGGCGAAGGGGACGCCGTTCGTGCTGCCGCAGGCGATCCGGCGCGGGAATTAGTGAGTAGTGAGTGGTGAGTGGTGAGTGGTGAGTATCGGAATAGAGAATGGCGAGCGGCCGGCCGATGCGAGAGCCCGCCAGGCAGAGGCCGGCGAGGTGGGTTTCGTCCCCCCTTCCCGCTCTCGCCGCCATTCGCTACTCACTACTCACCATTCACTATTCACCACCCACTGCTCACCACCATCGCGCACCCAAACCCATGCAACGCGTTCTCGGCATTGGCGGGCTGTTCTTCCGGGCCAGGGACCCTGCCGCGCTTTCCGCCTGGTACCGCACCATGCTCGGCATCGGGCCGTCGCCCGAGTCGCTCGAACAGACACCGTGGGAGCAGGCGGCGGGCTATACCGTCTTCGAGCCCTTTTCGCTGACGAACGACTATTTCGGCGTCGACCGCGCCTTCATGCTGAATTTCCGGGTCGCCAGCATCGAGGCGATGGTTAGCCAGCTCAGGGAAAACGGCGTCGAGGTCTCGGCGATCACCGACTATCCCTATGGCCGCTTCGCCCGGCTGCACGATCCGGAAGGCAATCCGATCGAGCTCTGGGAGCCGCTGACGCCACCCGGCGCCTGATGGCGGCAACCCCGCCTGATGCCGCCGCGATCGCGGCGGAGGCCGCGCGTTATTTCCGGCGCTGGCGCCTAAAACCCGACGGCGCGGCGCTGGTCACGCATTCGAGCTCGCTCCACCCCGTCATCTTCGGCGGCTTGCCCGCGATGCTGAAGCTGCCGTTCCATCCCGAGGAGCGGGACGGCGGCGTCCTCATGGAATATTGGGCCGGCGACGGCGCGGCGGAAGTCTACGACCGGGACGATGCTGCGATCCTCCTCGAACGGGCGACCGGCACCCGTTCCCTCGCCGCGATGGCGCGCGCGGGACGTGACGACGAGGCGAGCCGGATCCTCTTCATGGCTGCGTCGCGGCTGCATGCGCTGCGGCCCGCGCCTCGTCCGGACCTCGTCGCGCTCGCGGACTGGTTCCGGGAGTTGTGGCCGATGGCGGCCCGCGATGGCGGCCGGCTCGCGGAAGCCGCGCGCATCGCCCGCGCGCTCCTCGCCGAGCAACAGGAGCCGGTCACGCTCCACGGCGACATCCACCACGACAATGTCCTCGATTTCGGACCTGAACGCGGGTGGCTCGCGATCGATCCGAAGCGCCTTTGTGGCGACCGGGCCTTCGACTTCGCCAACATCTTCACCAACCCGGACCTCGCGATCGCCGGCCGTCCCGGACGGCTCGAGCGGCAGCTCACGGTGGTGGCCGAGGCCGCCGCGCTCGAGCCGCAGCGGCTCCTGCGCTGGGTCGCGGCGTGGGCCGGGCTGTCGGCGGCCTGGTGGCTTGGAGACGGCATCGAGCCCGAGCTCGATTTCGTCGTCCTCGACCGGGCTCTGGCCCTGCTCGACAACGCCTAGGGCCGACGCTGCATCCGGCTCGTCAGAACCGGAACAGCACCGAGGCTTCGAACGAATGCGCCGTGAACGTCCGGAGGTAGAACGGATCGCCGGAGAAGGCCGAGGCGTAGGTCGTCGGGCCGACGACCTGGAACCGGTAGCGGCCGCCGATCGACAGGGCTTCGGAGAGAGCAACGTCGATGCCGGCCATGGCCTGCACCGTCCACGCCACATCGTGGTCGTCGACGACGTCGAGGCCGAGATCGAGATGCACGCGGGCAGCACCGGCGCCGAACGCGACATACGGCCGGAGCGGGCCAAGCGTCGGTCCGACGACGAGGTTTCCCGTCAGCGAGAGGATGCCGATGCTGCGATCGACATTGGTGAGGTCGAGCGTGCCCTCCTCGGGAATGATCGCAGCCACGAAGGGCGCTCGGGCGAACGAGAGTTCGGTCTCGACCGAGACCAGCGGCCCCATATCGCGGCCGATCGCGGCGCCGAGCCGATAGCCGAGGCCGGCGATGAGCTCGTAGTCGATGTAGCCGCCCTGGCTCTCGAAAGGGGAATTGGCGGGCACGGGCGGGAGCACGAGGACGCCGCCGAACAGCCGGACATAATTGGGCGGCGGATCGGCGCGCGCCGCGCCCGTCATCGTCAGCCCGGAAAGAACCGCTGCGATCGCCAGCCGCGCCAGCCGCTGCATCTGCCTGCCCCCGCCGGAAGGGAGACTGCAGCGTAGCGCCGTAGTGGCGCGATGGGTAGCACCCGATGCACGTCGGCGACCGCCCAAGAAAAAAGGCCCCGGAAACTGCCCGGGGCCTCTGTGCTTGGAAGGTGGATCGCAGCTCTAGAAGTGGATCGTGAAGACCGCTTCGATACCGTGGGTGTTGAAGCCGTCGAGATCCACCGGATCACCAACCGGTTCGTTGGTGTCGAGGAAGCTCGTCGGGCCAATGTGCTGGAACCGGTAGCGCGCGCCGATCGTGAGGTTGTCGGTGAGCGCGAAGTCAACGCCAGCCATTGCCTGGACCCCCCAGGTCCAGTCCTTGTCATCGACCCCATCCACACCGATCGCTCCGGCCGGGACAGACAAAGCCACGCTCGCCGCACCTGCGCCGACCGCCACATAAGGCTGGAGAGCACCTGCGCCGAATCCAACGCGGAGGTTGCCCATGATGGTCGTGAGACGGGCGGTTGCATCTGCCGGCGTCAGGTCGAACGGCTCCTCACCCTCGATATTCAGGGTGTCGAGGCCGACACGACCGGTCGTGAACTCAACCTCGGCACCAAACGTGTCGTTGATGCTAAAGCCCAGCGCACCGCCGAAGCGGTAGCCACGGTCCGAACCGACAGTGAAGGTCGTCGGATCAAAAACAGCCGTGACGCCGACGTCCTGGATGTACAGGAGGCCGCCGAAGATCGACATGTAGAAGTTGTGGTCCGGCTCCTCGACGATCACGACCGGGGGTGCCGGGGGCGCGGGCGGAACGACGATGACGTCGGCGGCGAGCGCCGTGCTGGACATCAGCCCTGCCGTTGCCGCGGCAAGAACAAAACGCTTCATAAAACAGCCTCCACTTTGAGCGTGGCCGATATCTAGAGGCTGGCGATGGAGTCCGCTATGTCAAAAAGGCAACACCGGCGCGCTGATTAGGAGTACTAAGCGTCAATAAGATTGAAGTTTGCGACGTCGAGATCTCCGAAGTAAACTACAGTACGCTATCGTACGAGATGGTTTACGGATCGTTGTGCTGAGGCGGGCGGCGAAGCAGCTTGAAGGTCGCGCGTCTGGAACGGCTCCAATTCTCGATTTCGTGACCACACACGGTACAGTTGAACGGATCGCGCTGCCGCATCACGACCAGATGCTCTTCGCGCTCATAGACCGCGCCGCACTTCTCGCAACGAACCGTCACTTTCATGTCGCGAGATATGGCATCGAGTCCGATACCGCGCCACCGCCTTCGCGGCGCGAGAATCCTTCCCCCGCGACACAAAGAGAGGCCGCCCGGAAGGCTGGCGGCCTGAGTTGGGAGGAAACCCCAAGGGGGACAGGATCGATGCTGCGCCGGCGAAGTTAATGAGCCGTTAACGCTGCCCGGGCCTGTCAGCCGCTGATTCGCGGGTCAGGCGAGAGTCTCGCCCCAAGGCCGCTCGATTCGGGCGTCGCTTGAGCCGCGCTGTCACCCCAGCTTCGCCGCTTGGTCACACGCCCGCAAACGGCGTGTCGCGCATCGCGCCTAGACCGCCCCTGCCAACCCAACCAGACAGGGGTCACCAACATGCGCATCAAGCTCACGGCTCTCCTTCTCGCCGGCGTCGCAGCCGTTCCGGCCATCGCCCAGGAGCAGACGGAGTTCCCGGCCGTTCTCGCCGGCCACGCCATCCTTCCCGCCGACACCCTGACCCCGGCGCCCGCCGATGCCCCGGCCTATCTCCAGGCCACCGGCCGCTTCCAGGGCGGCCCAGTCCGCAACCTCGGCGAGCCGACGCCCGGCCCCGAAATGCCGCTCGACGGCCAGGTCATCCAGGGCCTGTCCGGCATCAAGTCGCTCGGCGACGGAACCTTCCTCGTCCTCACCGACAACGGCTTCGGCAACAAGGCGAACTCGCCCGACGCCATGCTGATGTTCCACCACGTCCGCCCGGACTTCGCGACCGGCGCGGTCGAGGTGATCGAGACCACCTTCCTCTCCGACCCGAATCGCGTGGTGCCGTTCTTCATCGCCAACGAAGCGACCGAGACGCGCTACCTCACTGGCTGGGATCTCGACATCGAGGGCTTCCAGCCGATCGGCGACGACCGCGTCGTGTTCGGCGACGAGTTCGGCCCATACCTCATCGCGGTGAATCGCGAGACCGGAATCGTCGAGGCGTTTGCGGAAACCTTCGTCGGCGAGACCCTCGTGAAGTCGCCCGACCACTACACGCTGCAGCTCCCGAACCCGAACGGCACCCTGCCGGCCTACAACCTCAACCGCTCGAAAGGTTTCGAAGGCTTTGCCGCATCGATCGACGGCACCCTGCTCTACGGCCTTCTCGAAGGACCGCTGTGGAACGCCGAGACCGCGGCCTATGAGACGGTCGAGGGTGTCGAGGCGAGCCGCATCATCGAGTTCGATGCGGTCACGCTCGAAACGACCGGCCGGACCTTCCTCTATCCGTTCGAGGCCAACGGCAACGCGATCGGCGACTTCAACTTCATCGACGAGAACCGTGCCCTCGTGATCGAGCGCGACAACGGCCAGGGCGACGCCGCCCTAGCTTGCGCCACCGGCCAGACAGCCGGCTGCTTCCCCGCGCCGGCCCTCTTCAAGCGCGTCTATCTCATCTCGTTCGAGGGCGTGGAGGATGGTGGCGTGGTCCGCAAGATCGGCTACATCGACCTCCTCAACATCCAGGACCCGAACGCGGTCGCCCGCGTCGGCGCCGAGGCCGACGGCACGTTCCAGTTCCCGTTCGTCACCATCGAGGACGTCGACATGGTCGACGCCACCCACATCATCGTCGCCAACGACAACAATTATCCGGGCTCGGTCGGCCGCACCGTCGAGACCTACGACGCCAACGAGTTCATCCTTCTCGACGTCGCCGACTTCCTCGCGGCGCACTAGCAACAGGGATCGCCATGCCGGGCGGCCCCGTGCCGCCCGGTTCCCCGGGGGAGACGAAAATGTATCGGCACGTGCCGGGGCCGTTGCGGGAGCCTGTGACCGGCCGTAGCCTCGCATCCGGGCTTTATCGAAGAGGGTTGTTCACATGATTTCGCTTTTCCGAACGGCCGCCGCGCTGGCGGCCGGCGTCCTCGCTGCGGCGCCCGCGCTGGCTCAGACCGAGACGGCAACCGTCTATCGCGGCATGACCGGCGCCGAGATCGCCGCGCTCGTGGTCGAGGCCGGCTTCTCCGCCGAGCGCGACATCGCCGAGGAAGACAAGTCGCCCATGGTCATCACCGAGATGTCCGGGCTGAACGTCTACATCTACACCTATGTCTGCGACCGCGAGGAAGCGGCGAAGGGGCCGCCCGCGCGGTGCGAATCGGTGCAGTTCCTGCTGCCCCTTTCGGACGTAATCGACCTCGAGACCATCGACGCCTGGAACCGCGAGTACCGCTACGCCAAGGCGTGGTCGATCACCGATGACGGCGGCGTCCGCCTCACCTTCGACTTCCTGGTCGACGGCGTGACCGGCGACCACTTCATCCGCTCGATCAACCTCTTCGCCGACCTGATCGAAGAGTTCATCGACTTCCTGTAGCAGAAGGCGTCGGCCGGCACCGGAAGCGGGCCGGCCGACATCCCCTGATACAATTCCATCTCCTTCCCGCCACGATCCTGCCGCCGAAGCGTTGCGGCAGTGGGGCGACGAGGCGCGCCCATTCCGGGCGCCCTCCCCTTCGGGAAGGAGGCCTTGATGAACACCGGTCTGAATACTGCTCTGACGCGGCGGCGCGCCCTCACCATGCTCGCCGTCACCGTCGGCGGATCGATCGTGCTGCCGCGAACCCTGCTCGCCCAGGCGAGCTCGCTGCTGCTGCCGGGCATAGACGTCTGCACGCTCGTTCCCGAGGTGACCGAGGGACCCTATTATTTCGATCCGACCCTCGTCCGCGCCGACATCACTGAAGGCAAGGACGGCCTGCCGCTGACGCTCCGGATGCAGGTGGTCGACGCCGCCTGCGCGCCGATCGAGAATGCGCGGGTCGACATCTGGCACTGCGACGCGGCCGGCGTCTATTCGGGCTACGCCAACCAGACCGCGGGCGTCGACACCACCGGGCAGACGTTCCTCCGCGGCACCCTCTTCACCGACGCACGCGGCCTCGTCGAGTTCTCGACCATCTATCCCGGCTGGTATGTGGGCCGCACCACCCACATCCACTTCAAGGTCTTCCTCGACGAGAGCAACGTCCTGACCGGCCAGATCTTCTTCGACGAGGCGGTCAACGCGGCGGTCTATGCGTCCGTCCCGGCCTATGCCCGGAGCACCACGCGCACCCTCTTCAACGACAATGACGGGATCGCCCAGCAGGCCGGGGCGGCCTCGATCGCGGCCGTCGACCAGACGGCCGCGACCTATGTCGCCGCGCTCATCGTGGGCGTCGATCCCAACGCGACCTCGGCCGGCGGCGCGATGGGGCCCGGCGGCATGCCGCCGGGCGGTCCGCCTCGGTAGAGATCAGCGGCGGACGGCGGGTGGGGGCGCCCGGACCCCTCAGGCATCAGAAATTGAAGCCGATGCGCACGAGGACCGACGTGAACCGCGTCCGGAACTCGTAGTCGGTAGTGCCGACCGGATCGCCATTCTGGATGATGCGGACGTCGCCTTCCATGTGCGCGGCGCCAAGGTTGATGCGGCGGATGCCGACGCCGATGGTCACCCGGTCGGTGATGGCGAAATCGACGCCGAGGCCGGCGAAATACCCGACGCGGAAAGCCGACTGGTCGAAGCCGACCAGATCCTTGGTGTCATTCTCGAGCTCCGAGATCACATGGCCGAGGGCGGGGCCGGCCTCGAGGTAGAAGAGCGCCCGGCCATTGGCCCATCCGATGCGGGGACCGAGCGTTGCCCAGTAGTGGACCCTTGAGAAGGCGGTGCTGTCGTCGGTAAGGCCTGTCGGCCCCTCGCCGTGGAGCCACACGAAGGCGGACTGCACGGAGGCCTCGATGCCGACGACGAGCGGGCCGGGAACATCGAAATTGTAGCCGGCGTAGCCGCCGATCGGCATCCCGGACAAAGGCTGCGTGAACGATTCGCCGGCGGCGCCGAAGAAGTCCTTTGTGTTGAAGGTATAGGTGGCCTTGCCGACGCCCCAGCCGGTGGTGAGGCCGAGATAGAAGCCGTTCCAGTCATAGGCGGCGGTCTGAGCGCTGGCCGATCCGGCACCCAACGCGACCAGCCCGGCGGCTGCCGCAGCAGCGACGCCGGCAACGATATTTCGTGTCATTCCAGTCCCCCGATTCATTTCCACCCCGAGTGTAACAACCGAGCGCTGGCAAGTGGTTGCGGGATGGCAACAAGTTGCCGTGGGTTACTCGCTGCCTGCCTGACCCGTTCGGGTTGCCAGGTTGCGCGCTTGACTGCCCGACCGCATCGTGTTCTCTTTTTGTTCATGATCGACCTCCGCACCCAGCTCCGCATCGCCGTCTCGCTCGCGCTCACCATGGTGCCGCGCAGCGTGCGCCGCGACGAAGGAGAAGATTACCGAGGCGGTCGTGGAGTCGCTCCTCAAGACGTTCATCATCGAGAAGAGGCCGACGCCCTCGATGCCGTCGATCGACTATGACACCCGGGCGGCGGGGGCCATCGAGCGCCGCGACGCGGCGGCCAGCGCTCCGATGCCCGTGACAGACGGCTAGGCCTTGCGGCCGGCGACGCCCGCTCTAGAGTCCCAGCCATGAATCTCCTCGTCCTTCCCATGGACATTGCCGATCTCCGCGTCGTCCTCGGCTGGGCGAAGGAAGAGGGCTGGAAGCCCGGCGACGGCGATGCCGAGCCGTTCCTCGCCGCCGATCCCGGCGGCTTCCTGATCGGCCGCCTCGACGGCGAGCCCGTCGCATCGGTGTCGGGCGTCCGCTACGGGCGGGGATATGGCTTCATCGGCCTCTATATCTGCCGCCCGGAATTCCGTGGCCGCGGCTATGGGCTGACGATGTTCCGGAAGGTGATGGACATGCTGGGCGACCGCGTGATCGGTCTCGACGGCGTGTTGGCGCAAGTCCCGAACTACCAGCGATCGGGCTTCGCCACGGCCTATGGCAACATGCGCCACGCCGCGCAGCTCTCCCTTGATGCGCCGTCCGATCCCCGGCTGCGGCCGGTGGATGCCGCGCTGATCCCGGCCATCAAGGCGTTCGACCGCGCCCACGTGCCGGAGCCTCGCGACGGCTTCCTCGACGTCTGGCTGACTGGCGATGACCGGACGGCGATCGCGCTCGTCGAGGATGGCGCGGTCGCGGGCTATGGCGTGATCCGCGATGCCGATGACGGCTATCGGATCGGGCCGCTGTTCGCGGCGAACGAGGCCGATGCGGACGCCCTGTTCCGGGCGCTGTGTGCGGCGCGGCCCGGCGGCATGATCTATCTCGACATCCCGGTGCCGAACGCGGCCGCCCGCGCGCTGACGGCGCGCTACGGCATGGAGCCGATGTTCGAGACGGCACGGATGTACCGCGGCCCGGCCCCCGCCCTTCCCCTCGACCGCATCTTCGGCGTCACGACGCTCGAGGTGGGCTGACGGACATCCGACCCGTGGGGCCCTACTTCGCGGTCCGGTACTGCTCCGGCCGGTCTTCCTCGGCGAACATCGAGAAATCCTTGATGCCGAGTTCGACGTAGTTGCTGAGGATCTCCTCGCCCGGCTGGATGTCGCGGCGGGCGACGGTGCCGACGCCAAGGACCTCGTCGGTATTCGGGTCGATCGAATGGTTGATGAAGCGGGCGTCGTCGGCGCAGAGGATGTAGGTTCCGATCGCCTCGTCGGGATAGGCGTAGCGCTGGAGCAGCCTCACCGCATGCTCCGACAGATCCTTCATATGATAGTCGGTGAAGGCGACGTCGAAATACGGATCGTAGTTCCAGATCAGCGTCCCTTTCGGGATGAACTCGTCGGCGTAGAGGCCCATTCCGTGGACCGGACTCTGGGCAATCTTGGTGCGAACCCTCAGCAACGGACTGTCCCCTTTCGACGAGGCTGCCGGCATCCGGCTGCGCCAAATACTGTCCGCTCGCGCGTAGCGGGAGACAGGGCGGCCGTAAAGGCGAAATGTGCCGCCGGCGGCGGGGACTCACAGCCGGAGCGCCTGTCCGCAGGGGTCATGAATATGGGCAATCGTCGGCGCGCCACCGCAAGAGTTGCCGCCGCTACGCTCCGGAGCGTCGGCCCCCGCGGCGATCGCCCGCCACGAGAAGTGCGAGCACTGCCGCCGCGAGGACCCAGCCGGTCTCGCGGGCAGGGCCGGCTTCGGCCGGCAATTTCGCCTTCAGCCCGGCAGGGACGCGCTCCTCGCGCCGCGCTTCGAGAAGCGCATTCAGCTCGGCGCCCGCGATGAGGATGAACACCGATATCCACGTCCACATCAGGAGGCCGATGACGGCGCCGAGCGAGCCATAGGTGGCATTGTAGTTCGCGAAATTGGCGAGGTACCAGGTGAACGCTAGCGACGCGACGATCCAGGCGGCCGCTGCGGCGACGGCCCCGGGCAGCACCTCGCGCCAGGTCGGCCGCTCGCCGCTCGGGCCGAACCGGTAGAGAAGCATGAGCCCGCCGACGAGGATCGCGAGCAGCACCGGCCAGCGCCCGATCGCGATCAGCGCCTCCGTCGCGCTGCCGAGGCCGACGCCGCGGAGGACGGCGGGGACGACGCCGATGATCCCTATCATGACAATGATGAGAATCAGCGCACCGACGGTGAAGCCGAGCGTCAGGAGGTTCAGTCCGATGAACGTCCGCTCTTCGGTCCGGCCATAGGCGACGTTCATCGCTTCGAACAGTGTCTTCAGCCCGCCATTGGCGCTCCACAGCGCAAGGAGGAGGCTTCCGATCGCGGCGAAACTCAGGGCGCCGGCGCTCGCCGAGACGAGACTATCGAGCTGCGTGCGAATGATCTCGAGCCCGGCCTCGGGGAGGAAGCCGGCGAGGAGGTTCAGGTGCTCGGTGACGGCAGCGGGGTCGGACAGGAGTCCGTACAGCGAGACGAAGGCCGCCAGGAACGGAAACAGCGCCAGCAGGAGATAGAACGTGCAGCCGGCGGCCACGAGGCCGACGCGGTCGCCGGAAATCTCCTTGAAGAGGGCCTTGCCGAACGCGATGGCTCCCTTCATGGGACCTCCAAAGCCTCAGGTATGGAGGGCCGGGCCGGAGTTTCCCGCCCGGCCCTCCCTCACTGGATCAATGCATCCGTCGCAGGCTCTCGACGGTGTCCTTCTCGACGGCATCGAGCGCCCGCTCGGCTACGCGCTCGGCCTTCCCGATCACATTCCCCGCCGCATCGCGGGCCGCGCCGGCCGTCACGCCCTCCTCCTCGGCGACGTCGGCGATGTCCGAAGCGATCCGGTTCGCCGTGTCCTCGACGGTCTCCATCGCGGTCTCGGCCATCGCACGGGCCTCGCGCCGGATCTCCTTGCCGGCGCCGGCCATCAGTTCGTTCTCGCGCCGGGTATTGGGGATCAGCGCCCCGGCAAGGGCGCCGATCGCCATCCCGATCGCTCCGACGACGAGCGGCTGCTCGTTGAAGAATTTCTCCGCACGTCCTTCAGCCTTCCGGGCCGTGTCGGCGACGTAGTGCGTGGCGTTGCCGATGCCCGTCCTGGCGCTATCGGCAAACCTGGCCATGTGCTCGGTCATCGCCGACCGCGCGGCAGTTGCCTTGTCCGAGAGATCGGTGAAGGCGCCGGTGACGCGATCGCGGAAGGCCTCGGCTTCCTCGCCGATGTCGCGGGCGAGGCCCATCGCCTTGGCGCGGGCGTCGTGGAGGCGCTCGTTGAACGCCTCCATGGTCTCGCCGGCCGTGTGCGTGACCTCGTTGACCGCGCGCTGTACCCGGTCGTGCAGGCCGATCGCCTCGCGGTGATGGGCGTGCTCCGGCGCGATGTTCCAGTCGGTGTGGCTACCGGCCTCGCGAGAGGCCGCCGCTCCGTCCGGCGCGCGCTTCGGCATCATCATCCACGCCATCGCGGCCGCCATGACGGCGAGCGGG
Source organism: Bauldia sp. (assembly GCA_050184415.1). Taxonomy (GTDB): domain Bacteria; phylum Pseudomonadota; class Alphaproteobacteria; order Rhizobiales; family Kaistiaceae; genus JADLGL01. The sequence goes on along the minus strand of JBFXAJ010000001.1, from coordinate 2,682 downwards.
ATCGGATTCTCCTTCACCTGCCGGTAGGCATTGTGACCGATCTCCCCGCCCTCTTCCTTCACGAAGCCGAGCACCTGGTTCAGGAGATCGCCGGGCGAAAGCTTCGTCTTCAGGCTGTCGATGGTGTGGTCGATCCGGGCCTGGGTGGCGCGGATGTCGGATTCGATCGCGGCTGCTGATTCGCGGTTCATTGCATGCTCCCTCGCGCGAGGTCGACGTCGTCCTTCAGCGTCCGCGCGGTCCGGCGGGGCAGAAGGTTGCGGGCGGAGAAGCGCGATTTGCCCACCATCACGAGGATGAGGGCGACGATCGCGACCACGCCGCCGACGACGAGGGCCGAGGCCCACAGCGGCAGGGCTTCGGCGATGCCATAGACCGCCGCGAAGAGAAGGACGATCAGGGCCGACAGGCCGAGGATGGCACCGACGACGAGCATGACGATCGCCGAGGTGAGGTGACCGGCGGTCTCCGAAACCTCGGCCCGCGCCAGGGCGATCTCCTGCCGGAACAGCGTCCCGACCTGTTGCACCAGGTACTTCAGAAGGTGGGTGATCGACCCGTCGCTCCGATCGGCGCGGGCGTCGTAGCCTGCTTCATAGTCGCTGCTGGCGGTCATGACGATTGCTCCTCCTGCGGCGCGCTGGCCTTGGCCATCCGCGCGGCGGCGAAGCCGACGGCGACCGAGCCGAGAAGGAAGGCCAGCGGATAGGACCGCGCCAGGTCGCCCATCTCGCCGGCAAGCGCCCGGGTGTCCTGGTTGTGGAGATGGGTCGCGGCGGTCTTTAGCCGGCTTGCCACCGAGTTCGCCGCGCCGGCAAGCGCCGACTCCGATCCCTTGAGCTCGCGGGCCGAAGCCTCGATCGCCGCAACGACGTGATCGAAGCGTTCGGCGATCGACTCGCGCCCGCGATCGACGGCTGCGAGCGCCTCGTCTCGGGCGGTGCGGCCGATCTCTGCGCCGGCCGACATCGCTTCGTCGCGCACGTCGCGGAGCGCGTCCCCTATGCCGTGCTCCGAGTCGGCACCGTCATTCCCGGTGCGCCGAGGCATGTCGGCGCCGTTTCCGCCGCTGGCGATGGCCATGGCCGATCCTCCTTGATGCGAAGTGTCAAGGAGTTAACCGGACGTTGGGGGTTGGGTTCCGATTGCCGGCCGTCCCTCGAAGGCTCACGGAGCCCCGGTTCGCTAGCGCACGAAGGCCGGCGGGACGCGCTATCGGGGCGTACCGCCACCGCCACCGGCGCAGCGGCTGAACTCGAAATGGTAGACGAGGCCGCCGCGCGGCGCGCCGTCATAGGTGTCGAGCGTCGCGAGTGCCACGCCGGGCTGGCGGTTGGCGTTGAGCGTGATGGTGGCCTCGACGTCGAGGGCCGCCGTCTCGCCGCAGCCGACGCGGCGCATGAGGCCGGCGCCGATGTTCTGGGTGAAGGTGTAGTCCTCGTCGGCCGCGCCGCGGATCTGCCGGCCAAAGGCATGATCGCGGCCGTCGTTGAAGCCGTACACGACGTCGAGCTCCATGTTCTGCTGCCGCTCGAGATGCGCGTAGCCGCGATAGTCGACGCGGTAGACGCCGATCGAGGTGTCGGGCGGGAGGTTGAGCGGGGCATGGACGCGGCAGGTCATGCGCGCTAACGCCTGGCCGTCGGGGAGCTCGACGACGAAATTGTTGAACAGGATCGTCAGCGTCCCGCCCTCCTCCGTCAGCGCAAGGCTGTAGGTGCCCTCGGGGCAGCCATTCTGGTTCTCCTGCGCGGCTGCGCCGCTCGCGAGCGAACCGAAGGCCGCCCCGGCGACGACCAACACAGCGGCTGATTTCATCACGACCTCCAGCAACGACGCCCGCCGCAACAACGTGGCGCACACGGGCCACGTTCCGGGAAGATAGTGGACATGGAGGCTGGCATTGCCCAGCCAGATCCGCTAGACGCGCCGCCCCCGGCACAATCGAGGAGACGCCCATGACGGCCGAGCTGACGCCTGCCATGATCATCGCGTTCATCGAGGGCACCTACGACAACATCCGCACCGACCATGTCGGCCCGGACGCCTTCATCTTCATCGGCGACGAAACCCACTTCCCGTTCGCCACCATCGTTACCGATGACCGCCACGATCCCTATTCGCGGCTGGATGCCCCCGACCGGTTCCGCCTCAGTGTCGGCGTCGCGAAGGCGACGTTCCAGCGCCTGTTCGGCGATCGGAAGATCGTCCTTCCGGACGGCGACACCAACGAATCCGGCTTCGACTTCACGGCCTCGGACAAGCTCATGCCGCACCCGGTCTACGGGATGATGTGGTGGATCTGCGTCGTCAATCCGTCCCCCGAGACCTTCGCCGGCATGCGGCCGCTTCTCGACGAGGCCGCCGCGAAGGCGACGGCGCGGGAGGCGAAGCGCCAGGCAACCGCGGACGCACCGCGCTAGCGGGCCCGCTGCTCGCCGCCCGCTCGTGCGGGGACCTCAGTCTCGCGTTGCCCGCGGTCCCCCGCTACAACACGGGGCGCGGGCGGCAGCGAGACGTCGGGGCAGTGGTGCGCAGATATTGCCCGCATTGCGGGTTGGCCCTCGGCGCCGGCGACCCGGCGGACTGTCCGCGATGCGGCGCCGGTCTCGACGCCGGCGGACTCGCCATCTTCGATCCATCGTCCGGCGAGCCGTTCGCGGGCACACCGATCGGGCTGCA